>CAMHCS010000023.1 GCA_946183785.1 uncultured Selenomonadales bacterium
ACGGAAAAAGACCCGTCAGGGGCGCGGCGGGACTTATTCAGTGCTTCCTTAAGGATTGTTTAATAAATCTCATTGAGGGTGCTAAATGTGCAAAAATGAGAGAAAAAAGAAGATATCTTGGAATAATCGCGAATAATTGACAAAAATCAGGGGTTAAGATTTCCCCTCCTTATTTCGATTTATGTGCAGAAGCAAGGGAAGGAATCACATGGAGCACGGACGCGCCAGATGGAGGACGGTGAACCCAAATGATTATCAGCAATCATATCCAGGCTGCCGCCGGACTGTATGCCGGACAGCAGAAAAGCGCGCCCGTCAAGAATGTGAAGCGTTCAGAGGCGACACATGCGACTGAGTTCGTCATGTCCAGCGAAGCGCAGAGCTTCGGCCGGACGTTCCTGCAGCTTCGCAGCGGAGCGGACGACGCGCGCATGGATCGTGTGGAGGCGCTTCGCGAGAAAATCGCGAGCGGCACTTACAACGTGGACGCGCAGACGCTGGCGGCGGATATGTTCGCCATGCGTTACTGAGGCGGCGGCTATGTGGCAGAATCTTATTCATGCCCTGAAAGATCTATCCGACGCGTATGCGGCGCTTCTTGCGATTGAGAGCAGGAAGCGCGCCGTGCTTGTCGCCGTTGACCTCAAAGGGCTGGAAGCCTTAGTGGGGGAAGAAGAGCAGCAGCTTGAGCGCATCCGCGCGGCAGAAAAACGCCGGCAGGATGCGCTTTTGACGTTATCCAGGGAAATTCCGCCCACGCGGTCCGAGGTTACGATGAAAGACGTCGAAACAGCCTGCCCGAAAGAGCTGAAGAACGAGCTTCGCGCGGCGCATGTCCGACTGAGCCGTTGCACGGCGGAGACGAAAGAAGCGGGAGATTTCAACGAGTTTCTCATTCGTCAGGCGCTCGGCGCCGTCGAGTATCACCTGAACCGCATTTCAAATTCCGCCATCGACCCGACATACGGGCAAAAGGGGCAGGAAAGCGTTTCGCGGGAAAAGAAATTCGACTTTCAGGCATGAGGATGCAATATGGAAGATGAAAAGAAGGATCCGTCGCTGGAACGGATAATGGAGCTGCTCAAGGCGGAATTATCCCTGGCGCTTCGCTTGTACGAGCAGGCGGAGACGCAGCGCCGAGCCCTGAAGGAAAACCTGAACGGCAAGGCAGTGGCGGACGCGACGGAAGCTGTCACTGCGACGCTTCGGGAGCTCGAAGCCTGCGAGAAGAGCAAGAACGCTTTTCTCAAGGAAATGGGAGAAAAGACCGTCGATGACGTCTTGGGGCGGATGCCCTATTCGAAAGACAAGACAAGGGCACGGCAATATCTGAATCGGTTGGACGGCCTGCTGACGAAAATGAAAGAACTTGTCGGCACGAGTCACAGATTGCTCGAGCATGACATGGAATATCTGACGTTCAGCCTGAACGTCATGACGGCGGCCTCCGCCGCGCCGGCCTATGGGACGCCGGAAGCGCCCACGGCGGCAACGCAGGGGCGGAAGCTTTTCGACCAGAGTATATAAAGTTATAGGGAAGACAATACAGTAAGGATACGAAAAACTACGACAGGGAAGGCTTGAAAGGAAAGAACAACATGGTAGCGCGTTCAACCTTTGCCGGACTCAATACGATGTATCGCGGCGTCAGTACGAATCGGATGGCGCTGGAAACGACCGGCCACAATATGACAAATTCCAACGTGGAAGGATATTCGCGTCAGAGCGTTCACCAGATTGCAACAAGAGCCGATGAAGTTTATGCAAACGGGACAAAACAGTTTATTGGTTCCGGCGTCGATTCCCAGTCGATTACCCGCGCTCGCGACGTTTACGCGGACAAGCAGTATTGGCGCGAGTACGCGGACCAGGAATACGCGAAGACGCGGCAGACGAATTACCAGAAACTCGAAGCGATTTTCAATGACTCGGACGACACAGGGGTGCAAAATGCGCTGCTCTCCTTTTACCAATCATGGGTGGATATGTCGAAGGAAGCCAGCAATACCAGTGAGCGTATCGCTGTGATCGAGGAAGCCGGCATTCTTGTAGATCGTATCAAAGCATCGAGCAAGCAGCTTCAAGATCAAATAATTTCCGAGTACGACGACATCAAAATCAACGTTGCAAAGGTCAACTCCATCACTGACCAAATCGTTCAGCTCAACAAGGCCATTATGGCGGCGGAATCCACTGGGGGCAGCGCCAATGATCTTCGAGATCAGCGTGACAATCTGGCTGACCAGCTTTCGGGGTTTATGAACGTATCCGTTTTCGAGAACAAGGATAATTCGATGTACACGATCGTCTCGAACGGCACGTCCATCGTCAACGGCATCACGAAGCTGGACCTGACGGTTGGCCCCGTTTACGACGATGGGCGGCAGCCGGGCATCCCAAATGCCAAATATGGCGTCACCGATTACAATATTGAGATTGGCGACACCGGCGTCGTTTTTGATCCGCTGACGGGGACGCTCAAGGGCGAAGTGGATTCGATCAAGGAAGACAAGGAATATATTGATGAAATCGCACGTATGGCGGCGTTCCTCCTGACAGAGTTCAACGCCCAGCATAAGTTGGGGGCGGGTATGGACGCTTACGAAGCGCAATATGATCTGAAAAACGACAAAGAGATAAGTTTCCCTACAACAGGAATTAATTTCTTCGGTGAAAATGACCCCAATCTGTATTGCGACATCACATCTTCGACGCATAACAGAGTTGCGTATATCTGGGACGAGGCCAGCCAAACAGTGGGCGTGTATTGCCAAAAGCTTGACCACTCTTACGATAAGGCGAATTATCAATGGAAAATCGAAACCCAGGTTTATAAAGACGGTACCGCCACGGTGATGAGCAAGGATGACAATGGCGATGCTATTGAGCTCACAGGCGCTTGGGCGTATTTGGACGGCGTCAATATCATTGACGCGCTTAAAGTTTCAAACATCATTACCGATGTGGACGGTGAGCGGAAAATCGCGGCCCGTACGCTCTACGAGACGGACGACGACCCGAATACCGCAGCCAAGTCCCATCTGGAGATGTTGGAGATGTATATGACACCGGGGACGTATAACGAATATCATGTGGGTGATAAGGGCACGGCGGAGAAACCAGGCACGATTAACGGTACGGCGGACGGATCCAATGCGGTTCTGATCAGCACATTGCTCAATTTGGAAAACAAGGACAGGACCGAAACCGCGAGTTATAAAAAGCTTGCTTCTCTTGGCGCGGCCTCGCTGCAGAGTTATTATAACAAACGGATGACGGCGTTGGGCGTCGATGCTTCGCAGATGAACAACAAAGTGAAGTCTCAGGAGGACATCGTGGAGCAGGTCACACAGTGGCGCACCTCTGTCGCAGGCGTGAACTGGGACGAGGAACTGACGAACATGATCATGTTCCAGCAGGGCTATGCCGCTTGCTCCCGCTGCCTCACGACGATGGACGAGATGCTTGACCGGCTGATCAATTCGACGGGCGTGGTGGGAAGGTAAGGTGAGTTAAGATGCGCGTAGGCAGCCTCCAAATGACGACTCGGTACCTGAGCCAACTGAACCGCACTTATGATAACCAATCAAAGCTCATGGAACAGAGCGATGGTGCGATGCTCCATCGTCCTTCTGACAATCCCATTGGTTATTCTAAATATCTTAGATACAGCACCTCTTACGGGGAAAATGACCAATACCAGTACAACGTCAAGACTGCGGTTTCTTGGATGAAGAACACCGACGCCGCGCTGGTCGATATGTCGGATTCCATGAAGACCATCGTAGAGAAGGCGAATCAGGCGCAGGGCACGAATACCGACTCGGATATGAAAGCCATTGCTGCCGAAATGTTGGTGCAGGTACAGCAGTGCGTGGCTGACGCGAACATGCAGGTCAACGGCCGCTATTTGTTCGCGGGGCAGGCGGACCTGATCCAGCCCTATACCATGTCAAACGACAAATACGAGCGGGGACTCGCGAAGACTCTCGACGATAAGCAGGCGAAGTTTTTCGACGATGCCTCGCAGTCCGGTGATTTAACGCAAATGCTGACGATGAAGGACGACGATGGGAATATCTTTTACTTGAATACATTGACGGGAAGGGTTTACACGAAAGAATTTGTGGACGAAGGATACAAATCTTTTGTTGACAATGGGTGTGATTCGTTGACCAAGTTTTACAAGGAGCCGGCTAAATATCCGGGGCTTAGCGCCCCAGAAGTGAAGACCGTCGTTCCGGTTAAAGTCTCCGATTATTTTGATGAACGTGGAGTATTGTTGGGGTCGTTAGCTGATCCTCCGACAGAACCAACGATTGGAGGGTTGCATTTTGAAACCGTCAAGCAGTATATCGTGACCTACCAGGGCGACAAGAAACAGTTTTCAATGGTCAAGGAAAACGGCGCGGCTCAGCCCGCCACTGACACGGTGAATGCCGGCGGTATAGACATCGCGGGTTCCAGCATCTTTGACAACAAGGATTCCGGAAACGGGCAGGACGCTTCGGGCAATTATCTCGGCGCATCAGGCGCGAATGCGTTCAACGACTTGTTGACTGTGGTCGCGATGTGTGAGCGAGGCGAGAAAGAAGGGAGCCGGTGGATGTCTTCGGACGGAAAGACGTTGGCTGACAATGCGTTCAACACCGTAAACATAGCCCAGACGGTCGTTGCAGCGCGTCAACAAATTTATTCCGACTGTGAGGAAATGTTGACAACCCAGAGCGAGACGATTCTTGGCGACATTACTGAGGTTCATTCCACAGATGTGGCGAAGCTCGCGGTGGAACTGATGACGGCGCAGACCATTTATCAGCTTTCTTTGTCCGTCGGTTCGCGCATCATTCCGCCGACTATGGCAGACTACTTGTAATTTTTTACAGACAAGGAGAAAGAATATGCGTATAGGAAGTTACAACGCTACAGCACGCTATCGGAATTCCATCAACCGAACCTACGAAAACCAGACGAAGTTGATGGAAATGAGCGACGGCAATAAACTGCACCGTCCCTCGGACGACTGCGTCGGCTACTCGAAATACTTGCGTCACAGCATCACCTATGGCGAGAACGCACAATATCAATCAAATGTCTCGACGGCAATCTCCTGGATGAAAAACACCGACGCCGCCCTTGTTGATATGGCGAATTGCTTCTCTAAGATTGTGGTCAAGTCGAACCAAGCGGATGGGGCGAACTCCGACGCCGATATGCGTGCCATTGCCGGCGAGATGCGGGTGCAGGCGCAGCAGGCTGTGGCGTCCGCCAATACGAACGTCAATGGGCGCTATCTGTTCTCGGGACAATCGGATCTCGTCCAGCCTTATGAGATCTCAAAGGAGATGAAGCAGCGCGGTCTCGTCAAGACCCTTGACGACAAGCAGACGGAGTATTTCAACAATACGACGAAGTCCGGCGACGTGGCGCAGATGCTTGTGATGCAGGGAGACGACGGGAATGTCTATTACTTGAACACGTTGAACGGGGACATCTATTCGAAGGATTTTGTTGAAGAAGGCTATAAGGACAAAATCTCGAAAGGGCAAGAGCATGTGGCGCACGGCGACGAGCCGATTACTTCTTCCGGATGGGCCGACTCTAAGGATGTGTCCAAGTATTTCTATGCGACTGGTGTAATCAAGCCGGATGGAGAAACCTTTAGTATGAAAGCTACTGTGGACGGGCAGGATGTTTCGCTGAAATTCGCCACCGTCGAGCAGTATATCGTCGAGTACAAGGGTGATCGGAAACAGTTCTCGATGGTCAAGGAGAACGGCGCGGTACAGCCTGCCACCGACACGGTGAACGCCAGCGGCCTTGAGATCGCTGGGCGCGGCATATTTGACAATACGGATTCCGGTAATCCGATTTCCGGTGCCAATGCGTTCAACGATATGTTCACCGTCGTCGCGATGTGCGATCACGGTAGAGACAACGGGACGGGGCCGGACAGCAGTTGGATGAACTCGGACGGCAAGACGCTGGCGAACAGCGCCTACAACACGATCAACAGCGCCCAGTCGAAAATTGCGTCGCGGCAGGCGGTCTATTCCGACTGCCAGGCTATGCTGAATACGCAGAGCCAGCAAGTGCTTGGCGACATCACCGAAGTCCACTCCACCGACGTATCAAAGCTTGCTGTGGATATGATGACCCAGCAGACGGTCTACAATCTGTCGCTGAACATCGGCGCGCGAATCCTGCCCCAAACACTTACGGATTACTTGCATTAACTACTTGTAATTTTCTGTGGAATAGAGTAGAATAGAAGCGGAGTAAAAGGAGTTTTTCTGCCAAGGAAGGAGCTGGCCAAGATGCTCTATCTGAATACGCGTCACACGCTTCCGCGCATCGGCATTGACATGGCGGCTTCGACGCTTTCGAGCCGCATCCAGAAGCCGACGGTGGACAGCGCGTATCATGCGCCTCGCTCGCATACCGGCATGGGAAGGATTACGCTGGAGATCAATTCCTATCCCAGCCGCCATTCTTACGGCGCCCGCACGATGGACGATTTCACAAGAGAGTATGGTCAGCAGGGCATTTCCGACGTCCAGTCGGCAACTTCGAGCCATACCCAAAACGCGTGGGCGATGATCGAGAGCGGCGCGAAGAAGGGACACAACGAGATCGCGAGCCAGGCGAAGAGCCGTCTTTCCTCCGAGGTGTCGAAACAGCGATACTTGGTGGCGGAGGCCATCCCCGATCCCGAGGTGCATATCACACCGGCGCACGAGCCGGGCGATATCGACCCCGGAAGCTGGGACTACAAGATCAACACGGCGGATAAGGCGGACGTCACTTACAACGAGGGACATATCGACGTGTTCCTTGAGGATCGCGGCTCGATTCACAGCTGGGTATCGGAAGGCCACTATGACATTTATGCGTAACATTTTCAAAAAAGCAAAATGAAGTAGGAGGCAGAGAGTATGAAGAAGATCAACACGGTGCGGTTTGGCGAGCTGGAAATCGACGAGGACAAGATCGTCCAGTTTGACGAGGGAATCCCGGCTTTTGAGGACGAGCATGAGTTCGTGCTGCTCCCGTATGAAAGCGACAGCCCATACACGTTCCTGCAGTCTGTGAAGACGCCGGAGCTTGCGTTCATGATGGGCGTCCCGTTTGTTTTCTTCCCTGATTACGAGTTCCAGCTGGAAGACGAAGTCGCCAAGAAGCTCGGAATCAGGACGGCGGAGGATATTCTGCTGTATACGCTCATTACGATTCCAGGCGGAGAAATCAAGAACATGACGGCGAACCTTGTGGCGCCTATTGTTATCAGCAAACGCACATTCCTCGCAAAGCAGGTGGTGCTCGAAAAGAGCAAGTACACGACGAAGCATCGCCTCTTCAAAGAGGAGAAGGAGGAAAAATAAATGCTCGTTCTCACGCGCAAACCGCGTCAGCAGATCATGATCGGGGACGACATCGTCGTCAACGTCGTGGATGTGCAGGGCGACAATGTACGTATCGCCATTGAGGCGCCGCGCGAGGTTAAGATTTATCGCGGTGAAATTTACCGTGCAATCCAGGAGGAAAACAAGCAGGCTGCCATGCCGGAGGGCGTGGACATTACGAGCCTGCCGAAGGATATTTAAGGTTCACAGATCGTTTTGAGAATGCGAGCCTTCCCCTCTGGGGAAGGTGGCGCGTGAAGCGCGACGGATGAGGTCTTGCAGCGTAACAACTGATAAAGAAGTTCCGCTTAAAGACCTCACCCACCGCTAAAGCGGTCCCACCTCCCCAAAGGGGAGGGCTGGGGTGTCGGGCGGGGTCAGGAGTGCCGGTTATCCGTGACGCGTCACGGGTTTAGGGATATTTATATTCTATGGAGGGATTATTATGATTGGGAAGACGCAAGACCTTATGTCTGCCGCTGTGGTATTCAGCGCGGTAGACTCGGCGAGCCGTGGCGCGACGGAAACGAAGCAGCAGACAACGCCAGACGCTTCGACCAGCCAGCCGGTCGCTCCGCCGCCGAAGACTGACGCCCCGGTGAAGGCCGGAGGGGAGAGCCGGAAGCTGGGCGCGGAGGATCAGGGCGAGGACGTTCGTCGGGCGCAAAAGCAGGCGGAAGAACAGCAGCAGAAAATGGACGAGCAGTCCGTCGATCTGATGACCAAAGAGCTCAACGAGCTGATGGACAAGATCGACTGCAACCTGGCGTTCAAGTACAACAAGGAAGTCGACGTCATGACGGTCAAGATGATCGACAAGGAGACGAAGGAAGTCCTCAAGGAATTCCCGCCGGAGGAAATGGTCAAGAGCATGGTCAAGACCAAGGAATGGATCGGCGCGTTCCTCGACGAGCACGCATAAGGAAGGTTTTAGGACAAGGAGGGTCATATCATGGGTGTCAACGGTCTTTACGGGCTTTCGGGCTCAGGGCTTGACATCGAGTCGATGGTCAAGGCTGGAATGATTTCCAAGCAGAACCAGTACGACAAGATGTACAAGAAGGAAGTCAAGAACGAGTGGCTGAAGCAGGGCTTCAATGAGATTTACACCACGCTGAACACGTTCAAGTATTCGACGCTGTCCGACTACAAGATGTCGTCGAAAATGAACGCGATGGGCGCGGAGGTTGCCGATTCGAAGATTCTGAAGGCGACGGCAAACGGCGACGCTGTGGCGATGACGCACAACGTTGAAGTCACGAAACTTTCACAGAATGCGTATCTTTTGACGAAGGACGGCGGGATTACCCGGAATACCACAGATGAAGAGAAAAAGTCCAGTATCTATCTGCGGGATATTGTCTTCGAAAGCATTGAGGAAGTGGACGATCACGGTGTAAAAAAGTACAAGATTAACGGTGATGCCGATCATCTTGTAAACGCCGACGCCACGGCGATTTCGTTTATGGTGCAGGACGACAATACCGATTCGGATACTTTGACGACGGACGAAAAGAATAAGCGGACGGTTCACTATACTTTTGGCGAGCTTTTCGAGAGCAAGACGCTGAATGATTTAGCAGCTGACATTAAAAATCGGAATACCAACGTCTCGGCAAGTTATGATGCGACGAACGATGCGTTCAGTCTCTATAACAAGGAAAGTGGTTCCGAGGCGACGATAAAGCTTTCTATGGGGAGTACGCTTTCTGCCTATAGTGGAGGCGACAAGTATGCGGCGGCGCTTTTTAATGCGCTGAATCTTGGACAGTCCTCCGGCGGTAAGATAAGCCCTGAAACGGTGCAATTCCAGTCTGAGGCGGATGCGCCGACTGCTACGGTGAGCCTAAAAACGACAAAAGACGGCATTTCCTATGTAAATGCAGAGCAAAAGAATAGCGGAAATTTGAAAGATGTCGTACTCAAAGGCTTCGAGCCTATTAATAGCGGGACGGATGAAGAGCCTGTCATCGATGAGTACAAGATTACGAAAGCGGATGGGACGACTGCGACCGTAGGCAAGGACGACAAGGCCTTTGCGTTTACGGTAACGGGTGGCTCCGGCGGCGTCGGGCTACAGTTTGACGTTACTTATGGAGAGCTTGCGGAGAAAACATTAGAGCAGCTTGCTGCTGATATCACTGATAGGTTCGCTGATTATGGCGGAAAGGTTACGGCAAGTTACAGTGCAGAGAAGGGTTTCTCAATTACCAGCGAAGGAGGAGCTCTTTCTCTGAAGATGAGCGACTTGGTTGGCGACGACCATGACGGTTTAACAGTGGCGCTGTTTAATAATCTCAAGCTCGGAAAATCGGTAAAGGATAGCGACCCGGCTTCCGCCAAAGTGTTCACGAAGGACGAGCCAGTGACTGCCAGTCTTGAGGCGACTACGACGAAAGTGGCCGGAACGGAAGGCGAAGTTATCATTGACGGCCGTACTTATAAGGATGTCAAGGACAGCCGGATTACCGTCTCGGGCGTCACTTATTCGCTGGCGAACGTTGGTAAGACGACGGTTTCCGTGACGCAGGATACGACCGCCATCATCGACAACGTCAAAAAGTTCGTCGAGGACTACAACAAGCTTCTCGACGACCTCGTGGAGAAGTACAACACGAAGCCGGAAGGCGATTACGAGCCGCTGACGAAGACGCAGGAAGCCTCGATGACGAAAGAGCAGATCGAGAAGTGGACGGAGAAGGCGAAGAGCGGGATTTTCTATCACAATGAGGTCCTTCGCGGCATCATCTCCGATATGCGCGACGCCATCATGACGCCGGTGCAGAGCGTTGGGAGCAACTATAACTCTGCTTCGGCCATCGGCATCACGTCTTCGAACAATCAGGGGCATTTGCAGCTCGACGAAGATAAGCTCAAGAAAGCGCTTGCCGCCGATCCGGACTGCGTGTACCAGATCTTCGCGTCTGATCAGGATACCTACACCGATGTGGAGCCGAACAAGCGTCAAAGCTATATGGCGAAGGATGATTATAACAATCGGGGTATCGCGAACCGCCTGTACTTCAACGCAATTACGGACGGCATTTCGGAGATTCAGGACTATGCGGGAGTCTTGGCGGATCCGAACGACCAGAGTACGCTGGGACTTTTGATTACGAACCTGAAGACCCGGATGGACAACTTCAAGAAGCTGATGGACGATTTCCAGACGCAGCTTTACAAGAAGTATGACGCGCTCGAGGTCATGATTTCCCGGATGAATTCGCAGTACAATACGCTGTTTGGCGGACAGCAGTAAACAAATAAAATTATAGCCTTCCCCTTTTCGGGGAAGGCTAATTCCAGCGTTAGCAGGAGGTACTCCTATGGTAAATGCAGCCGAGGCATACAAGCGCCAGCAGGTTTTGACGGCGACGCCGGAAGCGTTGACGCTGATGCTCTATAACGGCGCGCTTCGTTTCATGACCGAGGGCAGGGAAGCCATCGAGAAGAAAGATTATGAGGAAGCGAACAACTCCTTGCAGAAAGCGCAGAACATCATTACGGAATTTCGCGTGACGCTCAATATGGAATACGAGATCGCGCATCAGTTGTTGCCACTCTACAACTACGTTTATGACCGTCTGGTCGAGGCGAATATGAAGAGCGACGTCAAGCAGCTCGACGAAGCGAAGAATATCATCACCGAGCTTCGGGACGCGTGGGCGCAGGCGATGAAGAAGGCGCGCGCGGAGAAAGGGGCGGCGTCCTGATGGCGGAGGATGCGAAAGCGCTGTGGGAAAAGTATTACGTTCTGACGCTGGAGATGCAGAAGTTCCTGGATCGTGAGGACGTCGACGAATTTCTGGACATCGCGGAGCAGCGGAATGTGATTTTCGACCGCATGCAGGCGGCGATTACGCCGAAGGACAAGGAGACGGAAGCGTACAAGGATTTTTTGACAAAGCTCCAGCCGGTCGCCAAGGATGTGATGAGCCGCGCGAACGCATGGCTCGCCCGCTCCAGGCAGCGCAATGTAAAAGTGCGTTCCTACACTTCTACGCCAGGATTCCAGTCCAGCGGTCACATGGTGAACGCGAAATTTTAAGAAAGATAGTATTGAGGAAACACCGAACAAGTCCCTTCGGCCCATGCCGAGTCTTTTTCCGCCATGCTGCGTCAGATGCCGTTCGACGTAGCGGTGCTACGACTTCACGGCATCTTCCTTGCCTGACGAAAAAATCCATCGGCATGGCCTCGAATTGACTTATTCGTTGTTTCCTTAAAGCCACCCTTCGCGGGTGGCTTTTGTTTTATATTAAGTATTTCGAAGGGTCGATGCTCAGGTTGTGGGTGAAGGCCATCAGGTCGCTGCCGGAAATCTCCTTTTCTATCGCATGAGGGGATTCGTCCTTTAAGTCGATGGTGACCGGCTGGTCTAAAAGATTCTTCTTCTTGTCCGCAAAGATGCAGACTGTCGGTGTTCTCGTATGGCCGAATTCGCATTTCGTCACGACGCCGTATCCAAAGAAGGTCCTCAGTACCGTGCCCACCGGATAGATGGCCACATTGTCGAAGAATTCTTCCAGCAGATCCGTTTCAAAATGTCCGTGGGAGTGCATCATGACGCCGTAAGCGATGGACGGCGTGTATGCCTTCTTGTAAGGCCGCTCGCTGGTCAGTGCGTCATAGACGTCCGCGATGGCAACCATCTTTGCGAACCGATGCGTCTGATCGCCAAAGAGGCCTTTCGGGTATCCGGAGCCGTCGATATGCTCGTGGTGCTGCGCCGCTATCGCCGCCAGGACGCTTGCTTTCGGGAGCATCCATCGGAATTCGCGGATGCGGCGGGAACCGTCCATCGGATGGGCTTTGATGGCTGAGAATTCTTCCGTTGTGAGTTTTCCATGTTTGTTCAGGATATGGGGAGACACGCTGAGTTTTCCGAGATCGTGCAGGAGTCCACCCATGACGAGTATTTTCATGTCTTCGTCGGAAAGCCGCAAGGACTTGCCAATCATGGCGGAAAGCACCGCGACGTTGACGCTGTGGGCAAAGGTGTAGGTGTCGTGCAGGCGGATATCCGTAAGCTGTACAAGATGTTCGCGACGAGTGAGGACGTCCTTGATGATTCTGTCCGTGATCTTTGTCAGCCGCTCCGTGTCGATGGCCTTTTTTCCTTTGATATTCTCGAACACGTCGTGAACCATACGGATGGCGTCGAGGCGGGTTTTTTCCTGCACCACGTCTTCCGGCGGCTCCACTTTGAGATTTGGATCCGCAGTAGTTACGGCGACTGAGGGGATGCCGATTTTCTTGATCCTTTTTATGTATTGGAAAGTCAATACTTTTCCCTTTACGAGAAAAGCGGCGCCCGCCTTGGAGTAAATGCTCTGCGCAATTACCATGCCTTCCCGAAGGCTTTTGGCCGGAATGGACAGCAAGAAAATCCCCCCTTTCGCGCTTTTTTTATCTGCTGAATAATATTCTTTTATTATATCGTAAACTTTCGGAAAAAACACAATAAAATTGCTGCAGACCGATTTTTGGTAGTTTTCTCCTATCGTGTCCGCGCAGTCGTATGCATTGTTTCCTTTATTTTTGGCGGAATTTTGATATAATGGATGCGAGTATAGCAGGAGAAGGGGCGAAATGCAGATGCGAATCTCTGCTTGTTATATCGTGCGCAACGAAGCGGCGAACCTGAAGCGGTCGTTGGAGAGCCTGGAGGGAATGGTGGACGAGATCATCGTCGTGGATACGGGCTCTTCGGATGATACGGTGAAGGTGGCGGAGGCGCATGGCGCGCGCGTTTTTCATTTTCCGTGGCAGGATGATTTTTCGGCGGCGCGAAATGTATCTTTGTCGAAAGCGACGGGGGATTGGATACTGGTCGTGGATGCGGACGAGTATTTTTCGGAGGATATGGGGAAAAATATTCGTCCGGTCGTCGAGCGTTACGGTGTGGACGCCGATCTGTTGATATTTTTGCGCCGGGAATTGGATCAGGACAGCGGAGAAGTGCTTTTGGACACGTATGTGTCGAGGCTTCTCCGGCGTGTCGACTGCCTCGCTTACGAAGGCGCGATTCATGAGGAGCCGCGTCACCGGGGAGAGCCGATAGCTCGCATGGCTACGATTCCCGACGATGAGCTGCTGATGATGCATACCGGATATTCAGCGACGCTTCTGCGGTCAAAGGGCAAACGCAATCTGGCGCTACTGGAGCGGGAGCTGGCGAGCGGCCATCCGAGGGACACCATCTATATGTATCTTTCAGAGACGTATGACAGTCTGCAGGATGAAGAGCAGGCTGTGAAATATGCGTGGCTTGATGTGCGCAAAGGGCGCAAGCCGTTTATTTTCGCCAGCCGGACATATTGCATCTTGATTCGCATCCTCGCGAAGTATCCGGAGCGGTATCGTGAGCGGCGAAGAGCGACGGCACTTGCGGTGCGGGATTTTCCAGAAATCCCCGAGTTTCACGCGGAATATGCCGAGTGTCTCGGTTACGGCTTGGACTATTTGGGCGCAGTCCGGGAATGCAGGACTGCGCTTAGCGTATTTGCGTCCGGGTTGGGATGTGGAGTAGAACCGTCCATTTTTACGCAGGAAACGGCAGATTATGTCGGGAAGCGTATGGAAATGTGGGCAAAACTGGCCCAAAATGAAATGGAAGAAGAGCCGCTTAGGGCATTGGCGAAAAGCGGGAACTGGCGGGAGCTTTCACAGGCGTCGGAGCAGGCGGCGCGGATGTGTGGAATACGATTGTTCGCATTGCTGCTTCTGACAGAGGAGGACGCATTGGAGGAAACAAAGTCGGCGGCGGCGCTCGCCGAGAGTATGCTTCCCCCCGATATGGCGTCGCTTTGGACGGCATATAAAGGCGAGACGGCTGTGGATGAGCGGATGGAGACGATCTACGCCGGAATACTCGAAGACGTCGTTTCTTTACTGGGAATCACGCAGGCTGCGCGCTTTGCCGCGTTTGCCAAACGGTTTTCGACGCAGGGGCGGATTGCTTCTGCCCGCGTAATGACGAAGGCGGAAGCATGGGAGATTTCTCTTTCGCTGCTCAACGATATAACGGAGAGCATAGGGGAAGTCGAACGGATGAAAGGCGTCTGTCTCTATCATTTGGGAGCCGGCGACGAAGCGAGGCGGTCTCTTTTGGCGGCGCAGGAGGCGTCGCCGTCGACGGAAGCGTCTTCGTATCTTCGGTGGTTGGAGGTGGCGGGCGATGCTTAAAATATCGGCTTGCGCAATCGTGAAAAATGAAGAGAAGAATCTTCCGCGATGGCTCGCTTGCGTAAAATCGCTGGCGGACGAGATTATCGTCGTGGACACCGGGTCGACGGACAGGACGGCGGATATAGCCCGCGACGCGGGAGCGCAGGTATATTCGTTTGAATGGAAAAACGATTTTTCAGCGGCAAAAAACTTTGGTATCAGGAAAGCGCGGGGAAATTGGATTGTGTTTCTCGACGCCGACGAGTATTTTGACGAGGAAGATATCCCGAAGGTGAAGGCGCATATTCGCCGCTTTGATAAAGATGGGAGAGTCTCTGGATTTATCTGCCCATGGGTTAATATAGACGTCGACCACGGCGGCGTATTTTTGTTCGAGGGAATCCAGATTCGGGTGTTTCGCCGTCATCCGGAAATACGCTACCACGGCGCAGTGCATGAGATGCTTCATGCCAGAGGCGGAAAGTGGAACACGCCGACCGTGAAAGATGTGAGGATTTGGCATACCGGTTATTCGTCGGGCGTAGTACAGGGAAAATTCGAGCGGAATCTGGAAATCTTGCTGGAGGAGAGAAAAAAGCGGGGAGAGATAGCGTCGGACGCCTATTATCTCGCGGACTGCTATTATGGGTTGGAGCGCTATGAGGAAGCAATCGAGTGGGCGCAAAAAGCGATCGCATCGGGTTATACGCTGGCTGGCCTTGAGACACGTCCGTACGACGTGCTTTTGGGGGCGATGATTACGCTTCACAGACCGTCGGCTGAAATCTGTGAGGTGGCCGGGAAAGCACTGGAAAAGTTTCCGAAGACGCCGGACTATAAAGCCGACGAAGGAATCGCTTTGTGGCAGGAAAAAGATTATGCGCGGGCGGAAGCGAAATTTGAGGAAGCGCTGTCCATGGCAAAGGAAGGCCTGGGGTATGTCCGGGCGACTATTCTGGAGTATCTGGCGGATATCGCGCATCGGCGCGGGCAGGATGCAAAGACACTGGATTACGCGGCGGAGGCGTTGAAGGAAAACCGTTTTTCCACGCGGGCGCTTTCATTGCTCTGCAGGATATTCTCAACGCTGCCGGCAGCGGATGTGATACAGTTCCTGAACTCCATTTACAACGCGTCGGCGGACGCGGATTTTCTGATTCGCACACTTGCAAAGAACGGCCTCTATGAGGTATGCTTATACTATGACAAAAAGGCGGGCGGCCGAGTTCTCTCTGAATGGGAACGTCTCTTTTTTGCAAAGGCGAATTCCACAGCGATGCGGGAAGAGGCGGGCTGCATGGCGCGTTATTGCGCGATGAGGACTCTTGCGGCGCGTAAGTCGGACAGTCAGACGGGCGATTTTTTGCCGGAAGGTCTACGGTCATCGGATAACATAGCGCAGGACGGCTTGCAGCGAGAGATGCAGGAATATGTTGTCAAGCTGGAGCGGGTATTTCCTTGGGCAGCGGAAGACGAGGCCTGAAAAAGCGGGAGAGGTGCTCATTTGGAAAAGGGGCAAATGATATGAATGGGCAAGAGGCGCAAACGGCGGCGCGGCTCCGCGGCTTGGCGTATGCGGCGTTGACGCGCGGAGAGACACAGGCTGCCAAAGACGCCATGGAAGCCCTGAAGGCGTATGATCGCGAGGAAGCCCTGCGTTTAATGACGAGCCTCGGCATTGAGACAAACAATCCGGAATACGCGGAAAACGCATTGCAGGAATTGGAAAAGCTTGCGCCGAAGAAGCCCTATACGAGGTATCTTTCGGCACGCGTCGCCTATCTGCACGGAAAATGGGCGGCGATCATCGAGCCGTTGGAAGCGCTTCGGAAAGAGGAAATGAGCGGCCCCGTCAGGGAGCGGGTTTGCAATCTCCTGGGACGAGCCTATCGAAGGCTGGGAAAAAGCGAGAAGGCGGCGCAGTGCGATTTGGAGGCTTCGCGGGCAGAGCCTGAAGCGGCCGCCGGTGAATACGGGAATTATTTGTTCGATCTCCATCATGTGGCGGGGAGGTCTCCGGAAGAACAGCGCGCGGCGGCGGCGAAGTTTGATTCTTTTTTTTCAGACGTCGGGCAGTTTCGCCATCGGCGGCGCAAGGCTGGGGGGCCGTTGCGCGTCGGCTACATCTCGGCCGACTTCCGCTATCATGTGGTGCTTCGCTTTGCGGCGGCGATGCTTTGCGGAAAGGACTGTTCGCCGTTTTCCGTTTACGCGTATATGACGGGCGGGGAAGACGGATTCAGCAAAGCGCTGGCCGAGCGGGTCGACGTCTGGCGGAATCTCCGTGGATTGTCTCCGGAAGCGGCGGCTCGAACCATATATGAAGATGAGATAGATATTTTGGTGGAGCTGGGCGGCCATACGACGGGCAACGCCTTGCCCATATTGGCTTATAAGCCCGCGCCCGTGCAGATTTGCGGAATCGGCTATTGGGCTTCGACGGGGCTTTCCGCTGTCGATTACTTTTTGGGCGACGTTTATCTTGACGACGAGGAAACGCAAAAGGCGTTCACGGAAAAGCTTCTGGTTTTGCCGCGGACTCATTTTTGCTATACGGAGGTCGGCGATGTTCCTGCTCCGGCAGAGGAGCCGCCGTGCTGCCGTGCGGGGACGACGACTTTTGGCAGTTTCAACGATTTCGGCAAGGCGTCCGATGAAACGCTTCGCTTATGGGCGAGGATTCTGAAGCGGATTCCCGACGCGAGGCTTTTGGTGAAAGGAACGGTCTTTGACGAGCCGGGAAATCGCGCCTACGCGATAGAACGAATGAAACGGGAAGGAATCCCTATGGAGCGTGTGGAGATGCGCGGCTTTTCGCTCGATTATCTCGGCGAGTACGCGGACATGGACGTCGCGCTGGATACGTTTCCGTATCCCGGCGGCGGGACGACTTGCGACGCGCTTTATATGGGCGTCCCGGTAGTCACACTGGCGGGGGCGGATCACGGCGGGCGCTTTGGGCGCAGCCTGCTGATGAATCTCGGATTGGGCGAGCTTGTCGCGAATACGCCGGAGGAATATGAAGAGAAAGCGATTGCCATTGCCGGGGATCGGGAGCTTTTATGCGCGTTCCGAAAAAATCTTCGGGAGATGATGCGCCGTTCCCCTTTGATGGACGAGGCGCAGTATCGAAAAGATCTGGCAGCGGCGTACGCGGATATATGGCAGGATTATATGCGAAAAAACAGTACTATGATTAAATAAAGCTGGGAGGCGCGATTCATGGGAAAAGCAAGCAGAAAACTGAAAAAAAAGCAGCAGCAGGAGGAAAACGTGGAGCTGCAGGCCGAGGTCAAAGAGATAGAGCAGAAGCTCTTTAAGCAGTTGGAGGACGAAGCATATTCGGATGTACTGGACACGCTGGTGGAGCTGACGAAGAAGAATTCCGTCAGCCCGCAGGCGATGTACGCGGGCGCTTATGCGTATTTCATGCTTGGGGATTATGACCGCGCGGCAACTTGGATCGACAATACGCTGCGGTTTGCGCCGAACCATGTGGCGGCGCGGATTCTTCTTGCCAGATTGTGCATCCTGCAGGACAAGGTCGATAACGGGCTTGCCATTTTTGACCTCTTGACGGATAAATTCCTGCCCGGTCTGAGCGAGGAGGAGCGGGACGAGATCGATGCGCTGTCCGGCTTTTACGGGCGGAACGAACCGGATAAGATTAAGAAGGATTATCCACACCTCGCGGCGTTTTTGCACATCGGCGAGGAGGAAGAAAATGTCGGCGCGGAAACGGAAGGACAAACGACGGGGTCGGTCATGGGACTGAAACTGCCGTCGATTGCGGGGACGGCAAAGACGGAGCCGACTGCCGCCGCGAAGAAAGAAGAGACACAGCAGCCGCAAAATCAGGAGGCAGGCAAGAGCGCGCTGGCTGTTTTGCGGAGTCTCAAGGAGAAAATCGACGCCCGCGTGCACGGCGCAGCCGGCGCTGTGCAGACGGTTCAGCCGTCGACTGCAGCTGACGGCGCACAAGCCTCGTCATCGCCTGCAAAGGAAGAAACTCGTAGCGCTGCAAACGAGGCGAGGGCGAAACTTTGGGAAATATGCGAAGGCAAATATTCCGTCTCGGAAAAGGTGCGTCTGCTGAACTCGTTTGCGGGCGGTTATTACGCGCAGGGAGATTTGGAGACGGCCGAGCTCTTTTTGACAGAAGCGCTGAAGCTGGACGAGACGGACGGCCTGCTCCGCAATCTTGCCGTCCTGCTTGCGGAAAAAGGAGAGCAGGCCAAGGCAATCCAGGCGGCGGCTCGGATGCGGCAGGCGGATTTCCTGCTGCTCCAGGCAATCCGCGATATGTAAGCGCGAATGGAAAAAAACGACGGGCTGACGCTGCTCTCATTCTTGGAGCCGGAAACGAAGGCGTCGTCGATACTCGTGATCGAAAGCGTGCAATATCTGCCTGCGCTTCGCAAAATGTTTCCTAAGGCTTCATTGTACGCCGTCGCTGCGGACGAGGATACGGCGCGCACTCCAGAAATGGAAGGGATCGGCGTCCATTGGGAAACGCTCGATTATCGAGAGACTGTGCTTCCGTTTCCGCGCAAGTTTTTCGATTTCGTCCTGTCGGAGCGGATGCTGGAAAACGTCGCGAATCCGCAGGACATCGCTTCCGGGATTGGAACCTTCATCAAGGATACGGGCTGTTTGCTGACGAGCTTTGAAAACGTCCGCTATTGGCGCGCCTTACAGGAATTGATGGACGGCCACTATTACGCGATTGTGCGGCGGCGGTACGCAAAGCCGGAGTTTGAGCGATTGCTTTACGCGTCGTTCTATAAAGACGTGTTTTTCGCGCCCGTGCGAAAGCCCTGCGATGACGGAACCGTTGAGCGGCTTGTCGCGGCGGGGTTCGAGAATCGGCTGGGCGATCTCGACACGGAGGTCTGGCTGGTGCAGGCGACGCGGTCCGCATTGAGTGTCGCCGCGCTGAAGACGGAGCATACGCCGGAGGAGAGGAAAATGCTGGCGACGCTCCTGCGCCGGATTGAGTACGATATTGACATGGCTGAAAATGTCGCCGCGCTTTGGGTGTTGGCGGATGAGGCGGGATTTGCCGCGGACTATTTGGCGCGGTTTGCGGCGGAAATCGTCGTACACGGAGAGGCGTTCCTGGCGGCGCTGAAAACGGCTTCCCCGGAAGAACGCCTTGCGGTTGTGGACGCCATGGCGGAAGCTGTATATGGGAGACAATGATATGGCGGAGGATTCCAGGGTCACGTTCATCACCTGCGTCAACGACGAGGAACAATATGCGGAGTGCCTGCTGTATTTGCGTCACCTGCGCCTTCCCAGCGGCATGGAGGCGGACTATATTCCCGTGCGCGGCGCGGCGTCGATGGCCGCGGGATACAATGAGGCGATGCGGGCGTCGGCGGCGTGTTACAAGGTGTATCTGCATCAGGACACGCTGGTCGTGAACAAAGATATCGTGCGGGATATAAAACGAATTTTTGAAGACCTGTCGATCGGCATGATCGGCATGGTTGGCTGCCGGTCCCTCCCGGCCAGCGGGATATGGTGGGACGGCATGCGCTGCTATGGCAGGGTGCTTCACGCCTGCGAGCCGGAGTCGGTCGTCGATTCCGAAATGAAGGAGCCGGAGGGCGCGTATATCGACGTGCAGGCGGCGGACGGCCTGCTTTTAGCGACGCAGTACGATATTCCGTGGCGGGACGATTTCTTCGGCGGTTGGCATTTTTACGACACGTCTCAATGCATGGAGTTCGCACGACGGGGATATAAAGTGGTCGTGCCGAATCAGGAAGAGGATTTCTGGTGTATCCACTCCCCGAAGGAAAAGCCGCTGGCGCCGGACTATAAAGAGTGGCAGAAGATTTTCCTGAAGGAATACGGCGCGGAGCTTGCGCCGGAGATATAGAAATCACTGCATAAGACAAGGCGTAGTCCTGTCGGGGGATTTTTGCGCCAGGCAAGAAAAGTGTTCGAAGTCGTAGCGGTATTGCGTCGAAAGCACTTTGACGCAGCATGACGGAAAAAGAACCGACGGGGATAGGGAAGAAGGCGGGAAGTGAAGGAAAAGAGGATTGAAACATGCGGCACGCGAACCGTGTTCGCGTTTGACCTGGACGGGACGGTAACGCGGGAAGAAACGCTGCCGATACTCGCTGGGGAGCTGGGGCTATCCGAGGAGATGGCCCGGCTCACACGGCTGACGATGGACGGGCATTTCGCATTTTCCGAGTCGTTTCGTTTGCGTTTTCATATATTGAAGGAAATCCCGTTGGCGACGATTCAGGGCATCATGGACTCTGTTGAACTCGATCCCTTGATTGCGGAATTTATTCGCGGACGGAAGGAAGATTGTGCGATCGTCACAGGGAATCTTGATCTTTGGGTAGAGCCGATCTTGAAAAAGCTCGGCTGCCGCGCGTTTACGTCGAAAAGCGCGTGGGATGAGCAAGAAGGGCTGATTCTTGCGTCTATCGTGGACAAAGGGGAGTCGGTGCGCACGCTTCGGGAAGAAGCGGATCGCGTCATCGCCGTCGGCGAAGGGGCGAACGATATCCCGATGTTCGAGGCTGCGGATATCGCCGTGTCTTACGGCGGCGTCCATCGCCCCGTAGAGGCGGCCATCGCTGCGTCCGATTATATGGCGCGGGACGCGGAGTCGCTTTGCAAATTGCTTCAGATGCTGTCGAAATAAAACAAGATAGGGGAGAAAAAGCATGAAGGCATATCGGATTCACGGGAAAAACGGCGTGCAATTCGAGGACATGGAACCGCAGGAGACGTGCAATTATGACGTGGTGGATTTGAAGCTGCCGGAGGGCGCGAATATCATCACAGTCGGCGGGGCGCGCGATACGCTTCGCCGCGTCAAACTGAAAGGCAACGCGTATACGCATCTCGAAACGCTGGAGGACAAGCCGATCCTTCGCATTGAAGCGCAGAGGGAGTTTATGACCGTGGGCACGAACGATTTCGTCGAGCTGGAATATGAGATCGTCGAAGCGGACCAGCATTGCGACTTTGACACCATTTGCACATACAATGCGCCGGATAATATTTATCATGTCAATTACGTCAACGGCCGGTATCAGCTCACCGACCTTTACAGCAGCCAGATCATCTCCAAGCAGGACGCCATGAAGTACAAGGCGAAATGGGGCTGATGGGGATTGCGCGGAGCAGAAGGATTTGCTATAATACTTTTTGTTGATTGCGGTTGTAGCTCACTTGGATAGAGCGATCGCCTCCTAAGCGATAGGTAGTGGGTTCGACTCCCACCAATCGCACCATTGAAGCTCAACTCGGGAGCGGATGGTTACGGTCTCCGGACCTCCCCTGACGCTGTCCACGAGGTTTTCGATCAGGGCACGGCGTCCAGCCGTGTCCTCTTTTTTTGTCTTTGAGAGGAACTGCTCACGGATGTAGGTCTTCATCTGGTCGAGCGTGATCTCCGGCAGGCCTCGTTTGCTCTGCGCTTCGGCAAGGGCCGTCTCGGCTGCGCGGAATTTTTCTTTCGCGTTCTTCATCTCGGCGTCGTCGAGCTCGTCCCAATCGTCGGTCTCGCGCAGCTTCTTATAGAGTCGATCGAGCTCCTTCCTGGCTTTGTCTCGCTGCTGCTCCATGAAGATCGTCGAGGCCGCCTGATCCTTCTGGAGCTTCTGATATTCGCCGAACGCTACCTCGGCGTATGAGTCGAGGAGCTCGTCATTGGAAAGCACGCCGTTGATCTTTTCCATGACCGCAGCCTCAAGATCGTCAGCATTGACCATACGGTTGGCACAGGCAGACTTTCCGCCTTTCATAGCGGTGCCGCAGCGGTAATATCTGGTATGCTTCCCGTTCCTGTCTGTGGTGGTCATGCCGCTCATCGAGGCGCCGCAGACGTCACAGTACACGAAGCCGGACAGAAGGTACGGCCGCCGCGCAGTAAACGATCCGGAGCGCTGCTTGTTTTCCTGTAACTTTTTTTGCACCATGTCAAAGATTCTCCTTTCTATGATCGCGGGGCACGCGTTCTCGACGATGACGGTGTTCTCGTCGTCCGGCGCGTGGCTGTTCCGCTTCCCGTTCTTCTGCTTGTAATTCGTCCCGCCGACGCTCATGCCGATGTATCGCCGGTTATGGAAGAGATCGTGCAGCGAATTCTTGCCGAACGTCTTGCCGCGCTTCGTACGGTAGCCGCTCGCGTTCAGCCAGTCTATGATCTCGCCATAGGTGTGCCCGGAGGCGTACATGGAGAACATCGTGCGGACCGCGACGGCCTCGTGCTCATTGATCACATACCGCTTGTCCGGGCCGACGTCGTATCCGTAGAGCGGGATCCCGCCGAGCGTTTTCCCTGCCAGGACGTTCTCGCGGAATCCCTTCAATATTTCTTTCGACAGGTTCAGCGAATACCACTCCGAGACGCCTACCATGACCGCTTGGAGCATGGCGCCTTCCGGTGTGTCCGTGATCTCCTGGGCGGCGTATTCGATGTGTACGCCGGCGGATTTCAGCCGGTGCGTGTTCTTGTAATAATCGTATGCATTACGGCCGATCCGGTCGATTTTGTGCGCGACGATCACTTCGAACATCCCCGCGTCGGCGTCGGCGAGCATCTCTTGGAACTGCGGCCGCTGATCGTTCGTGCCGGAGTATGCTTCGTCGGCGTATTCGTGGATGATGGTATAGCCCTTTCGTTTGCAGTATTCACGGCAGGCGCGGAGCTGGGCGACGATGGATTCCTCCCGCTGCTGGTCGGAGGAATAGCGGGCGTAGAGCGGCGATCATAAAAGCACATCCTTTTGCGGAGTCATAAATGGATAAAAAAGAAAACAAGGCATTGGTAAAAACCGATGCCCTGTCTTGTTAAACCGCCATTTTTTCAAGATAGTTCTGCCTTTCTGCCCATAGCACAGGTATTGCGCTGTAGGCGGGAAAAGCCGACAATACTTCTTCAGGCACTTTCTTGGTGTCATTCAAAAACGCGAACATCTGGCTATCTTCGCCGCGTACTTTTTGAATATCGTTCCAATTGAAAAGCGTCATCTTGGTATTGGCCTTGTTTGGGGTGTTGATGGCGTATATCAGCCTCTCAGGATATGTTTTTCTTTTTGGGATGATAAAATCCACTTTGTGAATTAATCCGCTATATCCTTGGAATTGGATATCCTGCGTATACGCAATATCATTTTCGTCCAGGAATTTGACGATGTCATCCACAAATATATTTGGATTTCGGGCCTTGGACGGAATAAACATATCGCTTGCCCCCATCATCGCCTGAAGCAACAAATGCTGCTTAACGGGATATGTGTTCGGGGCGGCAATAATTTGCAATTCCTTTTTATTGACAATATGCACGCCGTAGCTCCGCATAAAATGCTCAATGGTTTTCATGCGCTTGGAGACGGACACACCGTTCATTTCCATATCGCTTAATAGGTACCCGTCGTCAGATAAAATAATCTGGCCGCGGTCTTCTTTCGCATAAATAACCAGACCGTCATTATGCCTGTCCATGAGAGGCGTTGCGATCTCCGTCCAGCCATTGGGCAGAGCCTTTTCGACAGTGTTTTCCTTGAACCATTTTATATAATTATCCGTCCATGCCTGTTTGCCCTTCATATTGAAGACTCCCTTGCTCTACAATCTGAATCTTATCGACATCGACAACATGCGTATACTCAAAGAAATCCAATAGCGTTTGGACAGCGTTTTGCGGATCCGAAAAAAGTTCTGGAAGCAGATAGGCCTGATGATCTCCGTGGTTTTCGTCGTAAATATGTATGTGCGGCGTATGCGGAGGGATCGTCGAACCGTCAGGATTTGTATGTACGCCGGAGCCATACGTGTCCAAGCGGAGCAACAGGAACCGTTTTTCATAAAACAAAATATAGGTGCTTTTGCTTGGATTTTTCTCGGCGCGCCACATATACGCGACAAAATTTCTGATGCTGTCCAAATCCGTGAGCCCATATTCATTATATTTGCTTGGCTCAGGAATAGCAACCTGAATCTGCTTCAGGCGCTTTTGCAAATGGATTAAAAATTGCGCCTCGTCATTTGACAGATGCATGTGAAATTCCTCCTTTCGCCGCTTTCGGGGCGGCTTTTTTATTGGTCGTTCATTTGCTATAATATTTATGTTGTCACGGCCTGACCGGGTTAATAACGGCACGGAAGGGAGGACAAGACGAATGCTTTTCAACCACCAGAATCTATCGACCTTCATGATCGGCGTTGCTTCCAGCTTGGCAGCGATGTTGATATGGGAACTGCTTTCTGACCGTAGATAGACGGCAAGGTGACAATCAGATCGCAGGCGTGGTAGGAACACGCAAAAAGAACCCGGCGTTAGCGGCGCCGGGTTTCTTTTGTTGGGACAATAAATGTCTTCCAACCACCTGCCCACATTATACCACCGCCGCTTGCACTTTGTCTATTTATTTTTTAGCCGCCTTCGGGCGGTCTTTTTTGTTTTCTGTTGCGGGAAATGTCATATCGCCGATTCTATATAAGCCCTGATTATAATTGTGGATCTTAAACTTTTGATAATTATAGCCGAAAGTGCCGGCATGGCTCCAATCATAATCGTTACTTGTGATAAGGCTTTTATCGTTACTTGTGATAAGGCTTTTAACGTTCGAATAGTCGTCGCCAGGCACGACGTTAGCTTTATTATTGATCCTCACAGCGTCTTCAATAATTTTCTTTGCGAGCTCCGACGGATCCGCCGGATATTGCATAGCTTCTGAATCTGAAAAGGTATAAGCAAGGCGCTGCTCTGTTTTTTCGGTGGAATCTTCGTCTTCAAGCGCGGCCTTCGCCATCTTTATGAACAGCTTCCTCTTGTCCGCCGGCAGCTCACTCTGTGCCCGCAAAAACAGCTCATGCAATTCCTCGTCAGAAATCGCAGTGTTGGAAGGCTGAACCTCCACTGTGGACGCAGGAATTTTTCGCCCGAGTAAATCTTCTATGGATACCCCTAAAACATCCGCAATATCAGCTAATTCGGTACCACGGGCCGGGCGGCTATTTTTAATTATTCTGTTTAACACCGCCGGATCCATATTAATCTTTTTTGCCAAATCTTTTTGCTGCATCTCTTTTCGATCTAAGTAATATGAAATTCTATCCCCAACGTCCATGACAAAGCCCCCCCTTTTCTAATATGTCAATTTTATTATATAGCAATTTATAAGCCAGAAAAAGAAATATTGACAAAACATAAATTTACCCACTTGACTTTCTATTTTAGAAAGAATATAATTGACATAACAGAAATTCGAGGGGTGATAATATGACGGGTGGGCTTAATCTTGAATATATCGCGGCGCGTCGTAAAGAGCTTAAATTGACGCAAGCAGATATGGCGGAAAAGCTGGGGATGGCCGGAGCTTCGGATTACAACAAGTATGAAAACGGCGTATATAAGCTAAATGCCGAAATGGTTCCGTCTGTTGCGAAAGCGTTAGATTGCCCGATCGAGAAAAATTTTTGCGCTGCAAATTGACAAAATAGAAATTAAAGGAGGACGACACAATGGCAGGTTACAAATTTCACAACGGAAGGCGCTGGATAGGCGGCACGGCCGCACTTTTGCGGCAGGTGAACAAGGACGGCGGACTGATCCCGCATTACATGAAGACCTTCGCGCTCGCCCTGGAGATGACGATCCATGACCGGAACGTCGACAACGGGAGCCCCGCTCGGGAAAGGATTCGCGAGGAAAAGGAAAGGAAAGCGGAGGTCGCGCGCCGGATCAAGGAGAGCTACAAAAATCTGAGGCGCTGCGAGTGACGAAAGATTGGCGAGGAGGGAGAAGATGGCAATAAACCTAGAGGAGGCGGCATTGGACGTTGTGGAGGCCTGCAGCAAAAATAAAATACCGATCGCGATGATGCAATCGGTATTTGACAAGGCACTCGATAAAGCGGCGGAAAACACGATCCCCTACAGCCCCAAACGCGACAACACCGCGGCCTTGGCAATCTCTGATATAACGTCCAAGGTTACGGAGCCAAGCGGCTGAAACCGTTTCTTGGTCGCTCCCCAGACGGACTGATTGCGGATGTTGTCGAGATAATTTCTGCCGAAGGGCGTTATGTCAAGAATGTACGAGCGAACGTGCTCAATAAGGCTCGCGTCAACAAGATATTTCAGATGGTATTTTACAGCCACGGGCGGCTCAGAGTTAAACACGGCGCAAAAATCATCCGGCGTGAATCCCTTCTGGCCGTCGGCTTGTTCTTCGACACTGAAGGCACGAAATGTTTCCGCGCTGTCGACGAGGAGAAGGCGGCCAAGGACGCCATGTTTGACGGGTATTTCTGCATCATCACCAGTGAGCTGGATTACACGGAGCGACAGATACGAAAGGCATACGGCGGCCTATGGAGGATTGAGCAGTCCTTCCGGATTTTGAAGTCCGACTTGGATGCCAGACCCGTGTACGTGAGAAAGGAAAGCCACATAACAGCACATTTCCTCATCTGTTTCCTTGGGCTCCTGCTCATCCGCATGATGCAGCATAAGATGGGGAAACAGGCCCTGCCTGCGGAGAGGATAGCGCGGGCGCTCTCGACAGCAAACTGCAGTTCCTGTCGGGGTGGGATCCTACATTTGCACGATGTAGGCGGCAGCCTTGCATTCCGGAAACGAATCGACAAGAACGGCAGGGAAGTGGACACGCTTGCCTATTCCGACAAGGACGAGATTGCCGAAGATTACCGGAAGATACAAGCGGCATTCCTGACCGATTTTTATTACGTATATCCCAGACAAGAGGTATTCAACAAGTTCCTGATAAGCATTTCGTGGAGCATAACAAAAAAACGGTCATAAGAAAAGCGTGCAAGCCTTGTTGCCACTGAGCAACGGTGCCTTGCACGCTTTGCAAACTGTAAAACTCGGGTCCCTCTGTTCGGGCAGTTCGTTCTTCATAGCAAATCCTTCCTTCCTGTGTTATAATGCTTTTGTCTTTTGCGGCGTTTTGACCGGAATAATCTTGGTCACGCATATTATATCAAAAGCCTGATCGGAACTTTTGTGGTGGAAATGCCGTAATGGCTCTCCGAACTTCAAAACACAGTGTTTTTGCCGGTTTGAGAAGAAATGCTTTTTTCTGTATAATAAAAAGATATTAAGAAAACAAGTTGGTGGGCAGTTTGCAGTTGAAGCGATTGGAAGCATACGGCTTCAAATCATTTGCGGATAAAATCGAGATCGAGTTTGACCACGGCGTGACGGCTATCGTCGGGCCGAACGGCAGCGGCAAGAGCAATATCACGGACGCGATCCGGTGGGTGCTCGGCGAGAGGAACGTGCGTAACCTTCGCGGCACGAAGACGGAGGACATTATCTTCGCGGGCAGCTCGGAGCGGCGCGCGCTGGGGGCTGCTGAGGTCTCGTTGACATTGCTCAATCAAGGGGACCTGCCCGGAAATTTCGACGAGATCGTCATCACGCGGCGGATTTTTCGTTCCGGGGACAGCGAGTTTCTGCTGAACAATACGCGTTGTCATTTAAAGGACATCTATGAGACGATTGCCGATACGGGGCTCGGGCGCGACGGACTCAGCGTCATCAGCCAGAACAAGATGGACGCGGTGTTGAACAGCCGTCCCGAGGAGCGGCGGCTGTTTTTCGAGGAGACGGCGGGCATCACGAAATTTCGCGACCGTAAGATTTCTGCGATGCGAAAGTTGGAGGAAGCGGAGAAGAACCTCGTCCGCCTCGGAGATATCCGGCAGGGGCTTGCGGAACAGCTTGGGCCGCTGGCGGAGGCGGCAGAGAAGACGAAGCAGTTCAACGTCTGGAGCGGCGAATTGCGTCGCTGCAAGATCACGGAGCTTTATCGCGCGCAGGACGAGCTCGCTGTGCGCGAGCGAGGGAGCCGCGAGCGCTTTGAGGCCTGCCGTCAGGAGGAAACGGCGGCGGGCGCGGAGCTGATCAAGCTGGAGGCCGCGAAAGAGGCGCTGGCGAAAACGAGACTCGAACTGGAGCAGGAGGGCAAGGAAAAAGCCGAGCAGCGCAGCGGGCAGCAGGAAAAGATCAACCAAAAGGAAACGGAAATCAAGGTCCTGGAGGAGCGCCGCCAAAACAGCGACGCGAATCAGCGGGCGCTGAAGGAAAAGCGGGAGGCGCTGGAAACGAGCCTCACGGAGGCGGAGCAGGCGATCCTGCGGCTTCGCGAGGAAGAGCAGACGGCTCTGGCCGCGCAGCAAGCGGCGGAGAAAAAGCTGGCCGAAGCGCAGGAAAGAGTGAGCCAGATTTCGGAGGAGCTGAAAAATCGCCGGCAGGCGATGGACACGCTGTCAGCCGGCTTCTCTGAGGCGCAGAAGGCGTATCTGACCAAACAAGGCGAGCTGGGGACGCTGGAGCAAAACCTGACCGTCAGCCGCGAGCAGCGGGAACGGCAGGAGCGGGAGATTGAAGCGGGGGATCGATATCTCTCGGAGAATAAAAAGAAGCTTTCTGCGTTGGGCGAAAAGCTGGATACGCTGGCGAAAGAGCAGGAGGATTTGCTTTCCGCGCAGAAAGCGGGAGAGGCGAAGCGACGAAGTCTTGAAAAGCTGCAGCGGGAGCGGCGGCAAAATATCGCCATGGCCAGAACCTTCATCGACCAGACCGAAGGAAAGATCGAAGTCTTGCAGCAGGCAATCCAGTCCTACGAGGGCTTCGGCAATGCCGCGAAGGCGGTGCTGACGGCCAGCGAGTCCTGGAAGAGCGGCGTCTGCGGCGCGGTGGCTGAGCTGATCGAGGTGCCGAAACAGTATCTGACGGCGACGGAGGCGGCGCTCGGTGGCGCACAGCAAAACATCGTGACGCGTGACGCCGAGGCCGCGAAAGGGGCCATTGAGTTCCTGAAGCGCAGAAAGGCCGGGCGGGCGACGTTCCTGCCTCTTTCCACGCTGACCGTGCGCGGCGATCAGGATGAGACGGCGCGGCGGCTGCCGGGCGTGATCGGCTATATGAACGAGGTGGTCGGCGCGGCAGAGGAATACCGTAAGGTCGTCGATTTCCTGCTTGCCCGGACGCTTCTTGTCGACACGCTGGATCACGCGCTTTCTGCGGCGAAGAAACAGGGCTACCGCGCCCGGATCGTGACATTGACCGGAGAGCTGCTGAAACCCGGCGGTTCGATTTCCGGCGGCAGCCTGCGGAGCAGCGAAACGGGATTCCTGAACCGCCGGGAGGAACTGGAAACTCGGCGGCGCGAACTGGCGGAGAAGCGCGAGACCATCGAGACGGCGCAGCGCGAGTGCGACGAGGCCGACAAAGAGCTGAAGGCACTGGAGGAACAGGCCGAGTCGGAAAAGAAGCGCCTGGAAGACGTGCGCGTCGAGATGAGCGGGACGCGCGGCGAAAAGGACACGCTGGCGAAACAGGTGGAAGGGGACGAGCTTCGCCTCTCAGAATTGAAAGAGATTGTGAAGCATGCAGCGGCCACTTTTGCCGAGGCGCAGGAAAATCGCGTAAAGACAGTGCAGGCAGTGCGCGCCCTCGGCGGCCGGGTCGAGGAGCTTCGTCGGCAGCTTGAAAGCGCGCGGGACGCCGTGGGCGATCTGGAGCAGGATTTCGAAGACTACGGGCGAAGCCGCGACAGGATGCAGCGGGAACTGGACGGCGTGAAGACGGAGGCGCTCGGCCGCCACACTGCCGTATTGGTCAAGGAACGAGACGTCGGCGGCCTCAAGAAAGATATCGAGGCGAATCGGGAAGAGGCGGAGCGTCTGCTCTCCGGGCTGACGGACGGCGCGGAGCAGATGGCGGCGCTGCAGGCCGAAAAGGATACGCTGCTCGCGGCATTTGCGGTCGTCGACGGCGAATACAAGGCCGTCGACGAAAAGCGGATGCAATGTATGACGGAAGAAAACGAGACGGAGGACAGGCTTCGGGAGCTCCGCCGCAAACAGGGCGAATTGCAGGAAAAGCTCCATGACATCGATAAGGAAACGGAGAAATACAAGCTCCAGCGTGAGCAAAGCCTGCAGAAGCTGGCGGAGGATTACTCGCTGAACGCGGAGGAGGCGGCGGAACAGATTGTGGACATGGCCGCCGGCGCACTGAAAAGCCGCGTGCGGACATTGGAGCGCGATATCGCTGAGCTCGGCCCGGTGAATCCGAATGCCGTGGAGGAGCATGAAAAGCTGTCGGCGCAGTACGAGACATACCAAAAACAGATGAAGGACGTCGAAGACGCGAAAAAGGATATCGCGCAGCTCATTCAGAGCCTGGACGCCGACATGACAAAGACCTTCAAGGAAGCTTTCGCGAAGATACAGACGGCGTTCCACGACATATTCCTCGACCTGTTCGGCAGGCAGGAAGGCGGAGACGCGCAGCTGGTGCTGACTGACGAGCAGAACGTGCTGGAGTCGGGCGTCGAGATCATCGTGCAGATTCCGGGCAAGAAGCAGCAGAACCTTTCGGTGCTGTCCGGCGGCGAGCGCGCGCTGACGGTCATCGCGCTGCTGTTCGCGTTCCTTCGGGTGCGACCCGCGCCGTTCTCAGTGCTGGACGAGATCGACGCGCCGCTGGATGAGACGAACATTGCGAACTTCGGGCGTTTTTTGCAAAAGTTTTCCGAGAAGACCCAGTTCGTCGTCGTCACGCACCGCAAAGGCACGATGGAATCGGCGGACACGATGTATGGCGTCACATTGGAGGACGCGGGCGTTTCCAAGATCATATCCGTGAAGCTGGAGGATGTTCCGGCTTGAAAGTAAGGAGATAATTAGCATGGGATTTTTTGATCGACTGAAAAAAGGTCTGGCGCGGACGCGCGAGAGCTTCACCGCGAAGATCGAGAAGGCGATTATCGGCTATGCCGACATTGACGACGACCTTCTGGACGAGCTGGAGGAGATCCTGATCATGGCCGACGTCGGCGTGACGACGACGGATAGTCTGATGGCGGCCGTGCGGCAGGGGATCAAGAAAAAGGAAATCAAGACGCCGGAGGACTTGAAGCCGTTTCTCGAGGCGAAAATCACGGAGATCCTGAAGGCGGGCGGCGCCGGCGTGCGAATGGCTGCCAACGGACCGACGGTGATCCTGATGATCGGCGTCAACGGCGCGGGCAAGACCACGACCGTCGGCAAGCTGGCGGCCTTCTATAATTATTACGGGAAATCGGTGATGGTGGCCGCCGCCGACACGTTTCGCGCCGCGGCCATCGAACAGCTTGAGGTCTGGGCGCAGCGCAGCGAGGCGGAGTTCATTCGCCACGAGGAAGGCTCCGATCCTGCCGCCGTCGTTTACGACGCGGTCAAGGCGGCGAAAGCGCGGAATATCGACATACTGCTCGTCGACACGGCGGGGCGGCTGCAAACGAAATCGAACCTGATGGCGGAGCTGGAAAAGATCAATCGCGTCATCCAGCGCGAGATTCCCGGCGCGCCGCATGAGACGCTTCTGGTGTTGGATGCGACCACCGGGCAGAACGCCGTCAGTCAGGCCAAGCTTTTCACGCAGGCCGCGCCGATCACCGGCGTCGTGCTGACGAAGCTGGACGGCACTGCGAAAGGCGGCGTCGTCATCGGCCTCAAGGCGGAGCTCAATATGCCGATCAAATGGATCGGCGTCGGCGAGGGTGTCGCCGATCTGCGCCCGTTTGTCGCCGAGGACTTCTCGAAGGCGCTTTTCGATGAAGCAAAAGACGAGAAGGAATCGGAATAAAACGGAGGCGCGGATATGAAAAAGACGACGAAGGAAACGCTGCGACGGGAGATCCGGGAGGCGGTGCGCCTTGTGCGGGAGAAAAATCCGATGGCGCCGTCAATCACCAACACGGTGACGATCAATCTCGTGGCAAATGCGCAGCTCGCGGTGGGCGGCTCGGCGGCGATGGTCTACCTCGCGGACGAAGGCGAGGCGATGGCCGCGCTGGGCGGCGCCATGTACATCAATATGGGGACGATGCTTCCCGTTTACGCAGAGACGCTGCCGCGCACGACGAAAGCGCTGTCGGAGCAGGGCAAGCCCTGGGTGCTCGATCCGGTGGGCATCGGCGTCGGCGGCCTTCGGACGAGCCTGTTGCTCGGCTTTCGCACGGACGTGCCGACGATCATTCGGGGCAATGCCTCGGAGATTATCGCGCTGGCGGAAATATGGGAACTGGACAGCGGAAAAACGGCCAGCGGCGTTCGCGGCGTCGACGCGACGGACTCGGTGGAGGCGGCGCGCACGGCGGCGATTTCTCTCGCGCGTCATACGGGCGGCGCCGTGGCCGTGTCGGGGCCGATTGACCTTGTGACGGACGGCAAGAGCCTTGCGTTGGCGGAGGGCGGCTCGAAATTTCTGCCGATGATTACCGGCGCAGGCTGCTCGCTGGGCGGCGTGGCGGCGGTTTACGCCTGTGTAACGCGTCCTTTTGTCGCGGCGCTGACGGCGACGGCGATTTATAACTTCGCCGGGGCGAAGGCGGAGAAGCATGCGGAAGGCCCGGCGAGTTTCCAGATGGCATTTCTCGACGCGCTCTATCAGGCGACGTCGGAGGACGTGGGCGCGCAGCCGTTCACGCTGGAAACGATTGGAAAGTGAGGAAATGACAATATGAACGTATTGGTTGCTTTGGCAGTGGCGCCCTGCGGGACGGGCGAAGAGCTTTCAAACGAAGTGGCGGAGGTCGTTCGCGTGATTCGCGCGTCGGGGCTCCCGAACCGCACGAATTCCATGTTCACCGAGATCGAGGGCGAATGGGACGACGTGATGCGCGTGGTGAAGGACGCGACCTTCGTGCTGGCGGACAAGGGGATCCGTACGGAGGTCGTGCTGAAGGCAGACGTGCGCCCCGGCCATTCCGACATGATGCATAAAAAGACGGAAATCGTCGAAAAGATTTTGGAGGGCGGCAAATAATGGGCAAGACCATGCGCGAGGCTCTCGACATTTCGGCGTATCTTGTCGTAGGGCCGGAGAACACCGAGGGACGTCCCGTGCGCGAAATCGTTCGGGCGGCGCTCCATGCGGGCTTCACTTGCGTGCAGATCCGTTCGAAGGAGGCGAGCGCGCGGGAGTTGATTGCGCTGCTCGGTGAAGCGGCGGAGGAAATCGCGGCGGCGGGCGCGTCGGAGCGCGTCGCGCTTCTCGCCGACGACCGGCTCGACGTAGTGCTGGCGGCGAGAAAAATGGGTATCAAGGCGGACGGCGTCCATGTCGGCCAGTCCGACGTCCCGCCGGAAATCTGCCGCGCCTATCTCGGCAAGGATGCGGTGGTTGGCCTCTCCGCCCGGACGGACGAGCTGCTCGCCTATGTGCGGGACGCCGATACAAGCGCCGTTGACTATTTCGGCGCGGGGCCGCTGCACGAGACGGCGACGAAGCCGGACTGCGGACTCGACGCGCAGGGCAACATCATTACGCGGAGCTTCGAAGAAATCGCGGAGCTCGCTCGCACAAGCAAGATTCCCGTCGTCGTAGGGGGCGGCGTCAAGCGCGCGGACATCCCGGCGCTGGCAAAAACAGGTGTGGACGGCTTCTTCGTCGTCAGCGCCGTAGCGGGGGCGCAAAACCCGGAACAAGCGGCGGCGGAGCTCGTCAAAGCATGGCGGGAGAACATACGAAAGCTGTAGCGAACAATAATATAGCAGCAAGCAGGGACGGAACGATAAGATTGACGCTTATCGCTCCGTCCCTGTTTTTTTATTTTATCATCAAATTTAAAAGGAGGAAGAACAATGAAAATCAAAGTGTACGGGTACGCGCGGGTCAGCACGGTGGAGCAGAACGAGGACAGGCAGATAGCCGCCTTGCGCGAGATAGGAGTGGCCGAGACCAATATCTATCTCGACAAGGTGTCCGGCAAGGACTTCGACCGTCCGATGTATCGCCGCCTGACGGAGACGCTGCGGCCGGGCGATCTGGTCTACGTCAAGAGCATCGACCGCCTGGGGCGGAACTATCGGGAAATCAACGATCAGTGGCGGATCCTGACCAAGGAAAAGCAAGTGGATATCGTGATCATGGATATGCCCGTCCTCGACACGCGAATCGGTAAGGATTTGCTGGGAACATTCATCGCCGACCTCGTTTTGCAGGTCCTGTCATTTGTCGCGGAAAACGAGCGGGTGAATATCAGGCAAAGGCAGCGGGAGGGAATCGCCATGGCGAGAAAGCGCGGCGTACATTTGGGCCGCCCGCTCAAAAAACTGCCCGCCAAGTTTTCGCAGATCTACGACAAATGGTGGACGAGGCAGATTTCCAGCCGTGAAGCGGCCCGCCTCTGCCGAATGCCGCTGAGTACGTTCTATAGGAAGGCAAAGGAAAGGACGCTCACCTTTGACACGCAACTGTCATAAAACTTCCCAAGGAACAAAAAACGACCGCCTTCATTTTCCGGAAGGCGGTCGTTTGCAATATGCGAGGAAACGGCACATTCCCAAAACCTGTACCTTTTGAGAATGCCCTAAATCTATTTATTTATATCACAAAGCCCTTGTCATTTCAAGGGTTTTATTTTTTTGCCTCTTGTGAATCTGTTCGATTTTCTTTCGAAAACGGCATTCTCAAAAGGTACGCCTTTTGGGAATCTTCTTGCGTCCGGAAAACGACGCGGCTGCAAGTTTGAGGGGAGGCGGGACGATGGCGATATCTCTTTTTCCGCACAACCAATCTGCCTATGACGCCGCCCGCGCTATGCTCGCCGAGACGGGCAAGGCCGCCGTCGTCCACCCGACCGGCGCCGGCAAGTCCTTCATCGCCTTCAAGCTTTGTGAGGACAATCCTAGAAAGCGCGTCTGCTGGCTTTCACCCTCAGAGTACATCTTCAGGACGCAGAAAGAGAACCTGCTTGCCTGCGGCGCGAATGTTCCGCAGAACATTACCTTCTATACATATGCGAAGCTAGTTCTGCTCTCTGAAGATGAGCTGGCCAAAATCAAGCCCGACTACATCGTCCTCGACGAATTCCATCGCTGCGGCGCGGAAATCTGGGGGCAGGGCGTGGCGAGACTGCTTTCCCTGTACAACGGTGTTCCCGTTCTCGGTCTCTCCGCGACGAATATCCGCTATCTCGACAACCAGCGGGACATGGCTGACGAGCTTTTCGACGGCAACATTGCGTCGGAGATGACGCTGGGTGAGGCCATCGTGCGCGGCATATTGAATCCGCCCACCTATGTGACCTCCATTTATGCCTATCAGCAGGATTTGCAGAAATGGAAAAACCGCACCCGCAGGGCGAAAAGCAAAGCCGTCCGCGACGAAGCGGCGAAAATCCTCGACGCCCTGAAGCAGGCGCTAGAAAAAGCCGACGGCCTCGACGTCATCTTCAAAAAGCACATGGCGGACAGGACGGGCAAATATCTCGTATTCTGTGCCAACCTGGAGCACATGAAGAAAATGATCGCCAACGTCCCCAAATGGTTTGAAGGCGTCGACAAAAAGCCGCATATCTATACGGCCTACGCCGACGACCCGGCAACGGAGCAGGCGTTCAAAGATTTCAAGACAGACAATAGCGGCCACCTGAAGCTCCTCTTCTGCATCGACATGCTGAACGAAGGCGTCCATATAGAAGACGTGAGCGGCGTTATCCTTTTCCGTCCGACGGTTTCCCCGATCGTCTACAAGCAGCAGATCGGGCGGGCGCTCTCAGCCTCGAAGACAAAAGAGCCGATTATCTTCGACGTCGTCAATAATATCGAAAACCTTTACAGCATCGGCACAGTGCAGCAGGAAATGCAGGAAGCCGTCGCCTACTATCGGGCCAGAGGCGATCTGAAGGAAATCGTCAACGAGCGATTCCGCCTGATCGATGAAGTGCATAACGCGAAGGCGCTTTTTGACAAGCTGAATGAAACACTGACCGCCTCATGGGAATTGATGTACAAAAAAGCAAAACAATACTACGCGAAACATGGACACTTGGAGACGCCACGTCGGTATAAGACCGAGGACGGCTACAGCCTTGGGAACTGGATATTCACCCAGCGGAAAGTAAAAGCGGGCGCACAGTATGGGAATCTCAGCGAGGAGAGAATCAGGAAGCTCGAGGCCATCGGCATGACGTGGGACAGCGTGCGGGATTTGTCCTGGCAGCGCTATTACCAAGAGGCCGCAGCCTACTCCAGGCAGCATAAAGACCTGAACGTTAAGGCGACCTATACGACAAAATCCGGCGTAAAGCTGGGAAGCTGGCTGTCGAATCTCAGGACATACAAAAAGAACAACGTCCAGCAAAACTACCTGACCCGGGACCGGATCGAGCAACTGGACAAGCTGGGCATGGTCTGGGACGTGCCGGATTACATCTGGGAGCAGAACTATGCCGCCTGCGTGGAGTACCACAGGGAACACGGCGACCTCGACGTCCCAAACGATTACGTCTCAAAAGACGGTCTGAAAATTGGAATCTGGCTGCGAAGGCAGCGTGCACTCCGGCAAGGCAAAGCCGCGGGGACCAAGCTGACCGGGGAACAAATCCATAGACTGAGCAGACTCGGCATGGTCTGGGAAGACAAGTATGACCGCGCATGGCAGAAAGCCTACGCGGAAGCGAAGTCTTACTATGAAACACATGGCAACCTTGACGTGCCGGCGCTTTATGTCACCGCGTCGGGATTCAAGCTGGGACGATGGATTTCCAATCGGAGAGCTAAGGGCAAGGAAGGCATTTCCATCGAACGCCAAAAGCAGCTGGAAGCCATCGGCATGATCTGGCGCCGCCCCGATTCGTGGGAAACAAGGTTTGCGCTTGCGAAAGAATACTTCGCAAAGCACGGCGACCTCCACGTCCCCGCACAGTACAAAGCCAACGGCGTGTGGCTCAACAAGTGGCTGAACGAACAGAGGCAGATTTACTTGGGGAAGCGCGAGGGAAAGTCACTGAGCGAGGAACAGATTCGTAAGTTGGAAGCAATCGGGATGATATGGGGATTGCGAAACGGGAAAACAAGGCCGTTGGAAAAAGGCAAAGGGATAGAGATTTCTTTGCCAATGGGCGCTTGGAATCAAACTATGCAAGATGCTTTTGCGTTGCCGTAAGGAGAGTGGCTTTGAATTGCCTTTGAAATTCATGTACATAACGAACAATCCTACTGTAGCCAAGGCTGCTGAAAAAGGCGGCGTGGACAGGCTATGGATCGATCTTGAGACTATGGGCAAAGAAGAACGCCAACCGGGAATGGATACTGTCAAATCCCATCACACCATGGAGGATATTTCCGTCCTGCGTAAGGTATTGAAGAAGTCGGATCTTCTCGTCCGGGTCAATCCATTGTATGACGGGACAAAGGCTGAGGTGGACGAGGCGATAGCACGCGGCGCGGATATCCTGATGCTCCCCATGTTCCGCACAGCGGACGACGCGGCACGATTTGTGGAGCTTGTAGCGGAACGGGCGAAAGTTCTTCTGTTGCTTGAAACGGTAGATGCTGAACGGAATATTGAAGAAATTGTCAAGGTTCCGGGTATTGATGAAATCCATATCGGTCTCAATGATCTTCATTTGGAACATCGTCAATGCTTTTTGTTTGAACCTCTGGCCGATGGCACGGTGGAGCGGATTTGCAAGGTTATTCGCAAGGCTGGTATTCCTTACGGCTTTGGTGGTTTGGCAAAGTTGGACGGCGGGCTTCTGCCGGGGGGCAGAGTGCTTGCTGAACATTATCGATTGGGCTCAAGCATGGTGATTTTGTCTCGGGCATTCTTTGATGCGGGAACATCTAAAGACGTTTTGGATATGGAGCGAGCTTTTGGCTCGGAACTGAAAGCCATTCGCGATTATGAGACGTCGCTTTCCCATGAAACGGACGCTTTTTTTGAAGCTAATCGGAAAGAAGTTGTCAACGTAGTCCGGAAAATCGTCCAGGACAAGGCGGCGCAACGCGTAAGTCTTGACAGTTCCGCTTTGAAAAACATGGAGCAACGTTTCGGTGGCGCGTTCTATCTTTTGGATACAAAGTTGTTCCGAAACAATTTGTTTGAACTGAAAAGTGCTTTTACTGCAATCTATCCGAACTTCAATATCGCATATTCCTACAAGACAAACTATATCCCCGCGCTTTGCCGCATCGTAGATGAGATGGGCGGGTACGCGGAAGTTGTTTCCGACATGGAAATGGAGATTGCGCTCCGTATTGGCGTAGCTCCGAAGAGAATCATATGGAACGGGCCTTATAAAAATCCTGCGAAGGAGGAAGAATTGCTCCTTTTGGGTGGCACGGCCAACATTGACTCTATTGGCGAGGCGGAGCGGGTTTGTGCCATCGCGAAAGCCTATCCGAACCATATTCTCCGTGTCGGGGTTCGTGTCAATTTCGACATACAGGACGGAGTGCTCTCACGTTTCGGTTTTGACGCAGAATCTGAGGAATTCTGTCGCGCCGTGGAAATGCTTCAGGCGGAGCCGAATATCCATTTAGCGGGCGTCCAATGCCATTTCGCTACGCGGAGATTAGATACATGGCGACCACGCGCCGAGGGCATGTTCCGCATACTCGACAAGCTGGGCGTCGTGCCTGACCATATTGATCTTGGCGGCGGGCTTTTCGGGAAAATGCCGGACAGCTTGAAGGAACAATTCGATTCCGACATTCCTTCGTACAAGGAATATGCGGAAGCCATTGCGCCGCTCTTTGCGGAGAGATTTAAGGGGGACAAAAAACCGTTGCTCCTTATTGAGCCGGGCAGCGCCCTCGTCGGCGATTGCATGAAATTTGCCGCGAAAGTCGTCAGTATCAAGAATGTACGGCAAAAGCCCATAGCGACGCTTCTCGGCAGCATCTACAACATCAACCCGACTCTGAACAAGAAAAATCCGCCGCTGACCGTCTACGCCATGGGCGGCGAGCGGCAAAGCTATTCCGACCTTGACTTTGGCGGCTTCACTTGCATCGAATCGGATTATCTTTACCGTCACTTCGATGGAGATCTTGCGGTGGGAGATATGGCCGTGTTTGGAAACGCCGGCTCTTATTCCATCGTATTGAAACCCCCGTTCATTCTGCCGAACTTCCCCGTAGTGGATATGACAACGGGCGCCGTGGTCAAGCGAGCGGAATACTTCGACGATCTTTTCCATACCTTCCGCTTTGAGGCGGTCGGCGAGAAATCCTATGCTTAGTGTCCATCTGTTTTTGAAACGCGCCTTTGACATCTTTTCTTCTGCCATCGCTATTATTATGCTTTCACCGTTGCTTTTGCTTCTTGCCCTTGCGGTCAAACTGGATTCGCCGGGACCGATTTTGTTCCGGCAGAAGCGGCTGACGAAGGACGGAAGAGAGTTCACGATGTACAAATTCCGTTCGATGGTCGTGAACGCCGAGCAAATGGGTACAGGAATCTTTAACTATGAAAACGACCCGCGTGTCACAAAGGTTGGAAGATTTCTGAGAAACAGCAGTGCCGACGAATTGCCGCAGCTTCTCAATATCCTGAAAGGAGACATGGCGGTCATCGGACCCCGTCCTTGTATCACCTATGAGCTTGGCGACTTTGCGACGCTGAACAAGAGATACAAGAAGCGCTTTTCAGTGAAAGCAGGACTCAGCGGCTTGGCACAGGTTAAGGGACGTAACGACATCAGCTGGGATGAGAAGGTCGGCTATGACAATGAATACGTTGATTTGTTCCAAAAGTATGGCGTTCTGATTGATATATGGCTTGTGGCAGAGTCGGTAATCAAGGCGTTCCATCATGACGAGATATACGAGAAGAAAACCGATGAGACGATGGACGACGTGGAAGCGGCAAGGTTAGCGGAAGAAGAAATAATTCGTATCGCTCATTTACCGGATGAGGAGCAGAGCAACACATGAAAAAGGATGTAGACAATCGATTGATTTGGTTGAACGGGGAAATCGTGAATGTGAACGAGGCGAAAATCCCTGTTCTTTCGCCAACGGCGCAATTTGGTCTGAATGTCTTTGAGGGAATTCCAGGGTATTGGAACGAGGAGAAACAGCAACTATTCGCGTTCCGTCTTGATGACCATTATGCGAGGTTGATGCGTTCGGCGAAGCTCTTGGAAATCGATTGCCCGTATACGAAAGAGGAGATGAAGCAAGCGCTTATCGACGTCGTGCGGGCGAACGAGTATCGGGAGGACATATCCATCCGACAGACGCTTTTCGTCCAAGGCAATGGCTCATGGGGTTCATCTGAACCGGTCGGCATGTTTGTCGCGCCGATTCCGAGAAAAAAAACAAGTGCGGAATACAACAAAAAAGGTTTGAAGGTCTGCGTTTCCTCGTGGCGGAGAATCAGCGATACGATGCTTTCGCCGCGGATAAAGTGCGGTGCGAACTATATTAACAGCCGCATGGGACAAAGAGAAGCACTTCGGAATGGTTACGACACCTGTATTTTCCTGAACGAGCAAGGAAAGGTTTCCGAAGGGCCCGGTTCCTGCTTCTTCATGGTAAAGGATGGGAAACTCGTTACGCCGCTCTTGACTGACAGCGTGCTGGAAAGCATTACGCGGGATACGGTGATTCGTCTGGCAAAGGAAATACTGAATATCCTTGTAGAGGAAAGAGTTATCGACAGGACAGAGCTTTGCGTTTGCGATGAGGCGTTTCTTTGTGGTTCAGCGATGGAAATTAGACCGATTATGTCGATAGATCAATATGTGATTGGTAGACAGGAAACAACAGAGAAACTGCATCGAGCGTATCTGGATACGGTTCGGGGAGACACGGCGGAATGGGTGACGCCAATATATTGAAATTGGAGCTTATCAATGGAACCGTATAGTGTATTGATGTCGGTATATGTAAAGGAGAAGGCAGAATATCTGCGAATGGCGATTGATAGTATGATTCATCAGACGATAACGCCTGATGAAATCGTCATCGTGGAAGACGGCCCTTTGACGGATGAGCTTTATGCAGTCCTTGATGAATATGAAAGTAAGAATCCACGGCTTATCCGACGCTGCCGCAACGAGGTCAATCTTGGTCTAGGAATGGCACTTAATAAAGGGCTTGCGGCCTGCAAGAATGAGCTGGTTGCTCGTATGGATACGGACGATATCTCCAAACCGGAACGGTGCGAATTACAGCTCAAGAGATTTGCAGAAAAACCGGAACTTAGTATTGTTGGCGCACATATTGATGAGTTTGTTGGGGATATTGGAAATGTGGTGTCGATACGCAAAGTTCCCCTTACAAGTGAAGAGATTTACAAGTTTGGGAAACGACGAAATCCCTTTAGTCATCCTGTGATCATGTATCGGAAGAGTAAGGTGTTGGGAATTGGTGGTTATGCTGATATGCCCAAAGGCCAAGATTGGGATTTGTTTGGAAGGATGCTTTGCAATGGTTGTAAAGCGGAAAATATAGATGTGTCATTGCTATGGTTTCGAGTAGGAATGAATTTTTTGCAACGACGTAAAAATTTTGAAGAAATCAAAAGCTCAATAATAACTGTATGGAGATTTTTTCAGATGAGATACTCAGGAATTTGTGATTTAATGATTGTCGCTTGTGCATATTTAGCAATGGGGATTTTTCCAATTGGTTTTACTAAATTAATATATAAATACACTCGACAATAAGTTTTTTCAGACGAGGAAAATGTATGAAATTTTCTATTATAACAGCTACATATAATTCGTATGTATATATGGGGAAATATTTTGAATCATTGGAGGCACAAACCAATAAGGATTTTGAAGTCATTATAGTAGATGATTGTTCCACGGATGATACATTTGAAAATATATTGAATTATTCTCAAAAGAGTCAATTGGATATTAAGGTCTTAAAAACAGAAAGGAATAGTGGAGGTCCTGCTGTCGGGAGAAATATGGGATTGGAAGTTGCACAGGGAGAGTGGGTAACATTTATAGATGCTGACGATTGGGTAGATAATAATTTATTTCAAAGAATAAATGAAATTGAAGAGGATGTTAACTGCATAATATTTGATTATTATACAAATATTGATGGAATAAGCATAACAAGGAAATCTTTATATAGTGAAAGAAACGAAAGTGAGACAATTAGCCCTGAAGAATATATCGGATTTGGAATCAATGCGCCATGGGGAAAGTTATATAAAACTCAAATACTTCAATCCTCAAAAATTCGATTTCCGAATATGAAGCGGTGTGATGATGTTGTCTTTACTTGTCAAGCAATGGTTGCATGTGGTTCTGCATATTATTATATGGAACATATGTATTATAATAGGCAAAGAAAAGGATCTTTATCTCGTGATAAATCGCCAGCATCGTATATGGTTTCCGCATTTCAAATATTATATAAAACACTTGGAAATGAGTATACTAAAGCGTTATATGAGAAATCCGTACGCGATTTATTGTATGGCGGGTTGCTAATGAAGTGCAAGTCAGGTGAAAGTAATATAGAGATATATAAGTTTATAAAAGAATATGAAGAAATGTATCCTTCGTGGCACTCAATGCAAACAATACAGAAAATTGGATTTGCAAAGAAAGTGTATTTATATTGTGCAAAGAAACGGTATATTTTGTTATTAAAAATATTATCAATGATTCATGAATTATTGGTTTCTATATAATTTAAAAGTTGTTATTAATGGGGATAATGAAATAATAATTTAAGTAATTGGGGTTTTCGTGATGATTGATATAATTAGAAATATATATTATAAATTTATGCCAATCGATTGTATATCCAAAATATGTAAAATTAATAATACAATCAAATATATGGAAATTCGAGAAGAAATAATGGCGTTTCTCTTGGGAAATCATGATGAAGAAATGAAGAATATTTATGAGTATATCCAGACTCATGGGATAACTGTTTTTCCATATATGTGGTTTGAAAAATATCGGGCTGATACAATCCAAGTTCAGATGGATAAAGAAGGAGACTATTATGTTATGCATAAGGGGAAACGTTTGTATGGGAAAAGAAGTTGGCCACCTGATCGCTTGCGGATTTATTATAATGGTTTATTGCGCGAACAGGATGAAAACTCGCCACATCGGTATTTGAAATTTGGACGATACCCGCAAACGGGAAACATAGTGGCTGATATTGGCGCTGCGGAAGGGATTTTTGCATTGGAAATAATTGAACATGTTGATAAAGTCTATTTGTTCGAGAGGGATAAGGAATGGGAGAGTGCGCTAAGAAAAACTTTTTCTCCATGGGCAGGAAAAGTTGAGATTGTTAGTCAATATGTGGGGGCAAATGATAATGATCAAGAGGTATCATTGGATTCGTATTTTCGAGATATTCCTCTTGATTATGTTAAAGCTGATATAGAGGGATCTGAAAGGGATATGTTGCTGGGAGGAAGGAGGACTTTTGCAGAAAAAATTAAACAATGTTTGCTATGTGTATATCATAGAGCGGATGATGAAAAGGAACTATCTATGTCTTTGCAATCAATGGGATTTTCTGTACAAACTAACAATTCCTATATGTTATTTTTGGATGATCCAAATGGACTGGAGAGCCCTTATTTTCGTCATGGTGTTGTCTATGCAAAAAAATAAATTGAATGTATTATTGATTTCTCTTAGTTAAGTTAGCGAAAAGACATCTTTCTTTCTGATGGTATAACCTTGTAATAAGTAGAAGATAACGCATGAAAATTGAATACCGTTGATGTGAAGATTTGGAGAGCATGCTGTGGAAAGGATTTACAGGATGGGCAAAAGGGGGCGGGGAGGGAGTTGCGTAGCACTTTGCATTGTATTCCATGCTATGCATTCTCGAGTCTCATCCGTTCACAAAAAAAGGTCCAGGTACATGTCGTAGGTCCAGTTGGAATCGAAGGAGGATTAATTTTTCTGAATTGATTTTGTACTCTGCGATTACTCCTAATTGCATAAAATATTTCAGCGCGGTTTTCTTTGCTATAAATTAATTATACATAATGAGGCATAAATATCAAATAAAAAATTCAGTTATATATGAATCTTTGATTATTGATTTAGTGCGAGGGTGTATTTGTGAAAAGAGGATATTATATAGTTCCTTATGTCAATACAAAGGACAAAGGGATTCAAAAAAAGATAGATTATCAGATCCAGTTATTCAGACGGTATACAAATATAGAACAAATGGTCATTCCGTGTAATTATATTATGACAAGTATTCTTAGTAGGTTGCCATTTGGAAGTGCCAAATATGATTATCAAACAGTTTTAAATAAAATTGAAGATCCCGATTATGTGTATATACGTCAAGGAAGCATAGACAAACAATTTATATATTTCCTTAAATGTATCAAAAGGATGTATCCTACATGTACAATTATTTATGAGATTCCGGCATATCCATATGATCAGGTCATCAAAAGCAAGCTGTATAATTATTTCATCATTAAGAAAGATAGAGAATATAGAAAAGAATTAATTAATTTTATTGACCGCATTGTAACATATTCGAAAGATGATTATATTTTTGGGATCAAAACAATTAAAGCACATAATGGTATAGATTGTAACGAAATACTACCTGTTGATAATTATAAATTACAAAATAAAGCAATTAATTTGATTGCAGTAGCGACTATGAATCCATGGCATGGATATGAGCGACTATTTTATGGAATGTATAAGTATTACTTGAGAAATGGTATTGTGAAAATAAATGTCATTATAGTGGGTTCAGGGCATGAACTTCCAATATATGAGCAATTAGTGAAGGAGTTACACTTGGAAGAATATGTGAGATTTACTGGAGTAAAAATAGGAAAAGATTTATATGAATTATATAATCAAGCTGATATGGCAGTCGCATCATTGGGCATGTACAAATTTGATTTTGACTATGTTTCTACATTGAAAAGTTGTGAATATTTGGCGAAGGGGCTACCAATTATTGCAGCTTATGATGATTATGTATTTCATGGGAATCAATATTGCTTAAAATTCCCAAATGATTCAAGTGATATTAGTGTTGACAAGATTATAGAATTTTATAAGGATATATATA
>CAMHCS010000024.1 GCA_946183785.1 uncultured Selenomonadales bacterium
TACGCCGAACGTACTTGGCTGGAGACGGCCCGGGAGATTAGGGAGCTGCCGGTTTGAAAGACGTCCGTAAGGGCGTCTTTTTTTGTGCATGGGTATATAAAATGAATGGTTTCCAAAGCTATTCATTATTGAGAAAATTATTTTTCCTTTTAGCAGGGATTCTTTTCCATATGTAGAATATAAACAAATACAGGAGATTGCAGTAAGTAAAGAGGGGGAAGGAATCATGACTGCGGAGGAACTGTTTAATTCGTTTAAAGCAATTATGCCCTATTTTAATCCTGTAACGCGGGACGATATGGCAATCCGGCTGACGGATCGGGAGAAAGTTCTCGCTTATCTTCCCGGAGACAAGGTGGATATTCATGAGAAGGTCGGCGAGCCGATCACGCCGCGCATGGCGCACTGCATGAAGGAGAACCGCCGCGAGGAATATGTGGTGGACAAATCCAAATATGGCCTTACGGTCAAGGTCATCAACGTGCCGCTGCAGGACGGTAACGGCGCTGTCATTGGCATGTTCTCTACGATTCTGAACATCGAAAACAGCACAGAACTAATCAACATCATCGACTCCATCACCAAGCGGACGCAGACCGTCTATGATTCCGTCGAGCAGGTGGCGAAGAGCGCGACGGAGCTGGCGGACGCGGGCCAGCAGTCTATCACCTCGGCGAATACGCTCAAGGAAAAGAACGCCGACACTGTCAAGGTCATAGACTTCATCAACGGCATTGCCGGACAGACGAATCTGTTGGGACTTAACGCCGCTATCGAGGCGGCACGCGCGGGTGAGCAAGGGCGCGGCTTTGCGGTCGTCGCGGAGGAAGTCCGCAAGCTGGCCGAGCAGTCTCGCGAGGCTACGGAGAAAATTCAACAGACGCTGAACGACATGAATAACGCCGTCAGCGACATTTCGCGGGCAATCGAATCGACGGGCGCTATCAGCCAAGAACAGGCGGCATCCACCGAGGAAATCACGGCGAATCTTGCCGAGGTCACGAAAGCAATCAAGGAGCTGGAAGAATTCGCGAAGAGTATAGGCTGACCGCAAACTGAAGAAATGGCGCTTGCATGAAAACTGCTTCCATTGTAAAATGGAAGCAGTTTTTTTGACAGAAAGGACAAAAATATGAAAGTCGTTATTTTAGCCGGGGGCGGAGGAACGAGACTGTTCCCGCTTTCCCGTACATGTTATCCGAAACAGTTTTTGAAGATCGGCGCGGAGCGCTCGCTTTTCGGGCAGACGGTCGAACGATTTTTGCAGATGGCGACGCCGGAGGACGTCGTCGTCGTAACGCAGGAATTGTATTATTTCCATGTGAAAGCGGAGCTGCGCGAAGTAGGCGCCGATGCCGCGCATGTGCTGCTGGAGCCGGTGGGACGGAACACCGCGCCTGCCATCGCCATGGCGATGGCTTATTGCCGCGAGCGTCTCGGCGCGGGAAAGAATGAAATCATCTGCGTGTCCCCGTCGGATCATGTCATCCGGCCGGTGGAGCGGTTTGCGGAAATCGTGCGCAAAGCGGCTGCGCACGCGGAAACGGGCGCCATCGTGACGCTGGGGGTGACGCCTGACGCGCCAGAGACGGGCTATGGCTATATCGAGGCGGAAAGCGACGGCGGCGCGGTCCGAAACGTGCGCCGTTTCAAGGAGAAGCCGTCTCGGGAAACGGCGGAAGAATATTTGCGCGCCGGTAAGTATTATTGGAACAGCGGTATGTTCCTGTTCCGCTGGGATACGATGCAGGGCGAATTTGCCGCCTTCGAGCCGGAATTGGCGAAGCTGGCGGAAAGCTCTGTGGCGGAAGCCAAGAAAAAGTTTGCGTCGGTTGCTTCGATTTCCATTGACTATGCGGTGGCGGAACGGTCGGAAAAAATGGCGGTGGCCCCGCTGGACGGCGTTTCTTGGAACGACGTGGGCAGCTTCGACGCCATTGCGGATATGCTGGCGAACGGGGAAGGCAACGCGTTTTCCGGCGACGTGCGCGCTGAGAATTGCAAGAACACGATGATCTTGGGCGGCGACAGACTTGTAGTCGGCATGCACCTGAAGGACCTGTTGGTCGTCGACACGCCGGACGTACTGCTGGTGGCCCGCAAGGGAGAGTCGCAGGAAATCCGCGACGTGGTGGCGGAGCTGAAAAAGGAAGGCCGCCGGGAGGCGGACGAGAACGTCACGATGTACCGTCCCTGGGGCAAGTACACGACGCTGGCGGAAGGCGACGGCTATAAGGTCAAGCGCATCGTCATCAATCCGGGGCAGAGCATCAGCCTGCAGATCCATTACCATCGAAGCGAGCATTGGACGGTCATTCGCGGCACGGGAAAACTGACGCTGGACGATAAAGAGGTTATTTTCCGCGAGAACGAAAGCACCTACATTCCCATCGGGACGGCGCACCGGCTGGAAAATCCGGGCAAGCTGCCGCTTTCGATTATCGAGGTGCAGAACGGGAAATATTTGGGCGAGGACGACATCGTGCGGCTGGAGGACGCCTACGGACGCGTGACTGCGGAAATAGAGGAGGACGCCTGAGGGATTATGGAGAGGCAAAAAAGGGTTTTGGCGGTGCACGACATTTCAGGCGTGGGCCGCTGCTCGTTGACGGTGGCGCTGCCGATTATTTCGGCGGCGGGGGTAGAATGCTCGGTTCTGCCGACGGCGGTGCTGTCCACCCATACGGGCGGTTTTACCGGCTACACCTGCCGTGACCTGACCGACGACCTCCTGCCGATGGCGCGGCATTGGTCGTCGCTGGGCGAGCGGTTCGACGCGATTTATATGGGATACCTGGGTTCCTTCGCGCAGATGGATATGATGCGGGAGGTCTTTTCCATCCTCGCGGAAAAGGATACGCTGATTGCCGTCGATCCCGTGATGGGCGACAACGGAAAGCTGTACGCGGCGTTTGACATGACGTTCCCTCCCGCTATGCGCGAGCTGTGCACCCATGCCGACCTGATCAAGCCGAACATGACGGAGGCGGCGCTGCTCCTCGGGGAGGAATACCGGCCAGGGCCGTACACACGGGAATATGTCGAAGGACTTTTGACGCGGCTGGCGAAAGCGACGGCGACGCGGCAGATCGTTTTGACCGGCGTGTATTTTGACGACAGGGAATTGGGGGCGGCGACCCTCGACGCGGAGACGGGGGAGATCGCGTACATCCTCGGCAGGAACGTTCCCGGCCTTTACCACGGTACGGGCGACGTCTTCGGCAGCGCGCTGGTCGGTGCGATGGTCCGCGGGCTCCCGCTCTCGGAGGCGGTGCGCGCGGCGGTGGACTTCACGGTGGCGGCGATCTGCACGACGGCGAAGGCGGGGACCGATATACGTTACGGCGTGAATTTCGAGGCAAATCTGCCCGTGTATATGCGGGCGCTGGGGATTTTGTAAAGCATCGGCGTGAGATACGACGTCGTCCGACGGAAAATCGGGCGGCGTTTTTCTTTTGTTTTCGCGCTTCCCTTGCATTTTGCCGGAAAAGAAGTATAATGATAACGTCGGCATAGATGCTATATCCATTTGTTATAGAAAAATATATTATCGGGAACGAAGAAACGGGGCTTGGCATGGAAATCAAGGATATGCAGGCGTTCTATACGGTGGTGGAGGAAGGGAATATCAGTCACGCGGCGATTCGGCTCGATATTGCCCAGCCGGCGCTTTCACGACAGATGAAGCGGCTGGAGGGCTCTCTCGGCGTACGGCTTTTCGAGCGGGGCAGCCGTCGTATTCGTTTGACGGAGGCTGGGCGATTGCTGTACTCGCGGGTGGAGCGCATTCTCGGCATGGTGGACGGCACGGTGCGCGAGATTACCGAGATCGGGACCGGAGCTGCCGGGGCAATCCGCATTGGGACAATCACTTCGTCGGGGGCGCTGGTAATGCCCCGTCTGATGAGTGAGTTCCACCGCCGCTGGCCGATGGTGACTTTTGAAATCTGGGAGGGCGAGGGCACTCGCGTCCTGGAAATGCTGGACAGCCACGTGATAGAGATCGGGATTACGCGCTCGCAGGTGGACGCGAATCTGTATGAGTCGGTGGTGTTGGCCAACGAGCCGCTGGTGTTGATGATGAAACGCGAGGCGGGGGAGGAAACCGGCGACGTGGACACGGTGCGCGTAAAAGAACTGAAAGACAAGCCGATCATCATTCCGCTCCGCTGGAAGGCGGCCTTCGAGGGCCATTGCAAGCAGGTAGGGTTTGCGCCAAAACTGGTTTCCGTCAGCGACAGCGTGGTGCTGGACGTGCTGAGCGTGCGCGCGGGGCTTGGTATGGCAATTCTGCCATTGTCGGCGCAGAGTCTGATGGGCGACGACGGGGCGCTCGTGGTGAAGCGGCTCGTGAAGCCGGAAATCCTGACGCATACGGTGGTCTCCTGGCTGAAGAACAGGTCTCTTTCGGCGGGCGCGCAGCATTTCGTCGGACTGCTGAAAGAAATATATGATGACAAGATTGGAGAGAAAGGACAAAAGAAATGAACGCGACAGAGAAGATAGAGGTTGGTCTCACGAGGGAGGAGCACGGCGTTTCGGACGAGGCACATTCGGCGAAGGCGCTGGGCAGCGGGCTCCTGCCGGTGCTCGCGACGCCTGCGATGACTGCGCTGATGGAGCAGGCGGCGGCGGGCGCGCTGGAAGAATTTTTGCCGGAGGGTTGGACCAGCGTCGGCATTTCGCTCAACATCGAGCACACGTCGGCGACGCCGTTGGGCATGCGCTTCCATGCGGAGGCGGAGGTCACGGCGGTGGAAGGCCGGAAGATTCTGTTCGCCGTGCGCGCTTACGACGAGGCCGGCGAGATTGGGCGCGGCACGCACGAACGTTTCGCGGTGGAAGCGGAGCCGTTCCTTGCAAAAGCGGCGAAAAAACTCGGCAAGTGATAGGAAAAACGTCCTCGGAGGGGTGGCTCCGGGGACGTTTTTTTGTCGGGCTAGCAGGAAAATGGAGACGGCGCCGCGAATATTTATAGAATACGGAAAAGAAGGGATAAGGAGATGGACGCCATGAGCACGAACGGAGAAGTTATAACAGGCAGCGATTTCAAGCGCATGGTTATGGGCGCGTACAGCGAGTTTTTGCTGGAATATGAGGGAATCAACGAGCTCGACCGGCGGCTGCGTCCGGCGCATGGCGCGCACCCCGGCACGAATATTTTGCGGACGATGGGCGCAGCGATCATGCCCATCGCGACGACGAAGGACGACAGTATCGGCGGGCTGGCGCGGCGCGTGGCGTCGGCGGCAATCCTCGGCGCGCGCGGTAATTCCGGCGTGGTGCTGTCGCAAATCTTTCGCGGCCTCGCGAAAGGCCTGAGCGGAAAGTTCAGCGCCACGTCCTCGGAGTTCGGCAAGGCGTTCCAATACGGGATATTGTACGCGCAGCGCGTGTTGCCGGAGGAGCCGGAAAGACCGATGGTGAACGCGGCGCGGGCTGTGGCGAAGGGAGCCTACAATGCAGTCCGCGCGAACCTGCCAATCACCGAAATCCTCGCTGCGGCCATCGCGGCGGGGGAGCGGCCGACGGGCGACGATGCGGAACTGGACGTGGGAGAGAAAATCATGCTGACGTTTCTCGTGGGCTGTCAAAAGGGGTTGAACGGAAACTTCGTTTCGCCGGTACTGAGTTTCACGGTTGGCACGGGCGAGCAGACGGCGGGACTTCCCGATCCCCGGCGCGACATCGTTCACCCGTACTGCCTGACCTTCTGCATTCGAAACCAGCAGGCCGACGAGGAAGAGACGGAGCGGTTTTTGCAAGAGCGGGCGAGTTTCGTGGTGGTGGAGCGCAGACGACAGCTTTTGCACGTTCACCTGCATACGGCGCACCCCGGCGTGGTGCTCGAATATGCGGCGGGGCTTGGACCGCTGACGGATATTCATCTGAACAATATGGCGGAGCCCCATTCGATGGTACTTGCCCATTCGTCGCTGATGCCGGTGGCGCTTCTGGCGGTGTCGCGCCGGGAGGCGCAGGCGAAGCGGCTCACTGAGCTCGGGGCGACGCTGATTACCCGGGGTGACGAAGGGGACGTGCCGTCGGTGGGCGCGCTGGTCAACGCGGCGCACAGCGATCTCGCAGAGTCCTATGTATTGGTGCCGGACGGTCCGCGCATGAAGCTGGAGCTGCAACAGGTCAAGCGAATCCTCGGCCATCGCGTGGAGATCGTCTCGGTGGACGGCGAGGCTCAGCAGGAGGCCGCCGTCAGGACTTTCGACCGCCGACTGTCCGCCGCGCAAAACGCCGAGCGCATGCAGCGGGGACTGATGGACAAATAATAAGAAATAGCCAGAAATATAGCGTTTGGGGAAGTTTTGTCGCAGGAGGGGCAATGCATGGAAAAGGTTAAGGTTGGGAAGGGACAGGTACTGCACAAAAAAGGGGAAGAGGTCCAAAAGATTGAAATCGTGCTTTCGGGCGCCCTGGCGCTGACGGACGGCGACGAAGTCGACGTCCGCTTGGGAAGCGGCACGGTGGCGGGCGCGATCTACCTGCCCGGCGACGTCTACGGATTCGACTATGTGGTGCGCGAAGACGCCACATTGGTGACGTTCGACTATACATCAGAGGACGACGTCGCCGACGCGGTCACGAATACGCCGGCTATTGCCCCGGCGATGGCTGCGGCGAGTATGGAGCACACGGCGGCCCTCCTGGACGCGCTCGCTTCCGTCGAGGAGGCGGCGGGCATCCTGTGCAAGGAGCTTCGATATAACTATAACGACTACAAATTCCTGTGCGCGAAGCTGAAAGTCGAGCCGAAGCGCTATCCGATGGTCGAAGCGCTGACACGGCCAGAACCCTCAGGACTCGTCTCGGGCTGGGAAGCGGGCGTTTGCCGCGCGTTCTGCGGGCAGGCCCCGGCGTTGAAGAAAATGTTCTATCCGCTGGAGCAGAGCTTCTGCGTCGAGGCGGTTATGCGCGCGTCGGCGACGGGGCGCCGGGTTCGCGAGGAGCTCGAAAAGACGACGAAAATGATCGTCGACACGAAAGCGTGGACAGCGGACTTCGTCGCGACCTTCTACGATGTGCGTTCGCGGGTGGACACGCAGACGCGCGGGACCTCTACCGAAGTACCGAAGATCAGCAACGCGATGGATGTGATTTTGTCGTTCTCCGGCGTCTCCACCGAGATTGCCGACGCGTTCCGCAAGGACATCAAGAAATTCACGGAAACCTCGGACCGCCGTGCGAAGTCGGATGAAATGCGCCGCTTGCGCATGAGTATCGCCAAAAACTATTACGACATTTATGAGGCGGCGTTCTTCAAGAGCATGGAGACGAGTCATATCCCGGCCGAAGTGCGTATGTTCTTCCTGTTCGGTTTCGTGGACGAGGAACTGGCCGGGACGTCGAACACCGAGGCGCTGTATCAAACCGCTGTGTCATGGGAGGAGGATCCGGCCGGGGAAATTCTCCCGCTCTACGAATGGCTGGTCAAAATTTACACCGGAAACGCGATCCCGTCGAAAAACGAGTTCGATAACGACTGGAGCGAGTATCTGCGCGAGGAATTGCGTACGGGAGCGATCAAGCAGCAGAAGGCGGACGAGCTCCTGACCGATCGGCGGGCGATGGTCAGCTTCGAGATTCACAACATGTTTACCAGCGCGAACAAAGTCACCCATGGGCAAATGGCGTCCTTCGTCCCGGTTTTCTGCGCGCACAATGTAATCCGGCCGCTGGACAAGTGCCTCGCCAGCCCGGCGCGGGTGCGGGCGGCGCTCGAACGGGTGCTGGACATCGACTTCAGCTGCTTCTATCGGCCCACGCTGATTTCCTACCCCGAGCTCAAGATCACGCATTTCGTCTACAACACGGAAGTTCGTCCCTATATGCTCCTGATGCCGAACTTCGGCAGCCGCGGGCTCATGTGGCAAGAGATCGAGGGCGTGAAAAAGACGACCCCGGCGCACATGGTGCTGTCGGTTTTCCATTCGGAGGATTTGGACGAAACCATCGTGCGCATGTGCGCGCAGTTCCGCTGGGAGATGTGCCGCCGGATTCAGGGCGTGCGTTACTCGGATATCACGGAACCGTCGTTGACCTCGGAATACACGAACTATCTGCAGTTCTATAAAAAGAACGGCAACCTGTCCAACGACATGAAGGAGCGTATCAAGACTGCGCTGCAGCGGGCGCGCAACGACTACAAAAACGTGTTCGTCGCGGACTACGTCATGTATATCCAAAATGAGGCGGCCGGCCTGCCGAGGCTCAACAAGCTCACGCGGGAGATCCTGTTCCGGTATTGCACGCTGTCGAAAAAATACCGCAAGGCGCTCTCGAGCAATCCGCAGTTCCAGCCGCTTTTGGAGCGGTGGGGCGTGACCCAGGGGGCGAAGGCGCACAGTATCGACAACTTCGTCAAGAAGGTGCAGAAAATGAAGCCGGGCGAGGAAATCCCGAAAGAGATCGCCGAGGAAGTGGCGTTCCTGAGACTGTGAGGAAAAAAGCAAACTGCGTCGCTCATATCAAAAGTGGGCGGCGCGGTTTTTAATTTTCCTTTAATGTTACCTTTATAAGAATCCAAATCGCGGTTAGTATGTTACAATAGAAGAAATGCGAGGGGGCGGATAGGAATGGTTCGATGGGTTTGGGGGATTTTGGCAGTGGTTTGGATGTGCACGGGGATTGCGGCGGCGGCGCCAGTACCTCTCAAGCGGCCGGTGGTGGCGGTGATTCCCTTCACGTTGAAGGCGGCGGTACCGCGGGATATTACGCTGGAAGATGCGTCGATCGTCAGCGATTACGTTTACGACGCGCTTGTCAATTCCAACGAGTTTGACGTGGTGGAACGAGAGCATCTCAAAGAAATCCTGAACGAGCAGGTGCTCGGGCATAGCGGGCCGGTGGACGAACGCACGGCGTCGGAGTTCGGTCGCTTGGTCGGGGCCCAGTATATCATTTGCGGCAATATCACTGGGATTGCTGCGCGTAAGAGCACGGGAGAAATCGTTGGGGTTGGCGTGTCCCAGTCGAAGGTTTACGCCCATGTGTCGGCGCGCTGCATCGAGGTGGAGACCGGGCGCGTCTGGCTTGCGGGGCGCGGCGACGGGCGCGCGACGAACACACAGATGAACGCGCCGCTTCGCATTATCCGTATTGGCACGGACAGGGTGGATTTCGAGCAGGTGCACAAGGCACTGGAGGACGCGGCGGACAGCCTAGTGAATGGGAAAGAGGGCTTCCTGAAGCGTATGAGCAATCGTGTGCGGCGCGCCGAGAATTGACGGGGCAGCGAGGACGCTAGCCGTCGCGCTTGTGCTGCTGATTATCGCGGCCCGGAGCGCGCTGGCTTCCGCGCCCGCAACGGCGATGGTGGCGGAGGTGGCGAGCTACGGCGATTACGCGCTTCAGTCCGGTTTCTTTGAGACGTTTCGCGATATTCTGGAGGAAGCGCTGATTGCATCGGGGAAACTCCGCCTTGTGATGCGCCGCCCGGAGCCGAAGGACGCGGATGCGGTTTCCCTGATCCACATGGACGCCATCGCCCGGGGCCATCAATACCGGCGCGAGATGGCGGGAGCGGCTCTGATCCGTTACGCCGACGCGGCCTATGGGCGGCAGGACGAGGAAAAGGTGAAGGCGTGGCGCAAGGAACAGCGTACTCCTTACACGCTTGGAGGCAAAGCGGCGGAGGCGGCGCGGGAGATTGGACGCCGCTTTGGCACGGAGTATCTGATTTTCTGCAATCTGGGCGGCGTGGACGTGGAGCGGGTTCGCTCGATCTGGAACGCGAGCGTGCGGGACTTTGAAATGCGTGCGAAGGAGATCCACGCGGAAACTTCCTATTATATCATCCATGCGCCGACTGGCCGGGTTTTTGAGGGCCATGACGCGATGGAGAAGCGCGGCCAGCTGATCGAGATTGTCGTCGGTCAGTACGGCAAGGGGTTCACCGTCGAGCAGCTTTTGACGTCGGCGCTGGCTCGACAGGCGAAGCAGGCGGCGGAGGACGTCGTGAAGGAGGGTCTGCCGCGCGTCCGGGGAACGAGTGCGGGCGAGGGCGAGGAAGAGACGGCGAGACTTCAAGAAAAGCTTTTCGCGCTTTCGCCGTTCACGAGCCGCGTCCGCATCACGAATATGTCCGGAGAGGAGGCGGCGTCCTATGCCGTCGCCGAGGATTACCTTTTAGACGAGCTGGCGAAGAGAGGCCTTTCCTTCGTTGATTGGGCGGAGGGAACGCGGACGGCGCGGCAAGGTGAAGCGAGGACCAGCGGAAGCCGCATGTCCGACGCGGAACCGCATTATTTGCTCGCGGGCGCGCTGAACGATCTTGGCGTTTCCGAGTCGAAACGGCCCGGCAGCACCGCCGTCGTTGTTCGCGTCGGCTTGTCCGTCCGCGTAATGGACGACACGACGGGAGAGCAGGTTTTCGTCGCCACGGGCGTCGGCGAGGCGGCGGCGAAGAAGTACGAGGTCGGGCTTTTCGGCGTCCATCTGTTGCGCTTCGGCGATCAGGAGTTCAGCGAGGAATGTTTGCACGAGGCAATATTGAAGGCTGTTCAGGAGCTTGCAGAAAAGATCGGGAAACAATACGGTGAAAAGAATTGACGGCGGCAAGACGCAGAGTGCGGAAATCTTGCCGTCGCCTTTTTATGAAATTTGAAAAACATCTTTTAACCGACGGCAAAATATGTTACAATTAGAAAAGATGTTCGCCAATGGAATATTATCCGGGCGAAGGAAGGAGCATATGAATGGAAAAGAAAGAAAAGGGCAAGGGCTTTGAATTGCCGCCGGACAAGAGCGTCGCGCTGGAAAAAGTGCTGAAGGATTTGCACAAGACGTTCGGCGACGGGTCGATCATGCGGCTCGGCGAGGCGACGGCGAATATGAACGTAGAGGTCATTCCGACGGATATCTTGCCGTTGGACGTAGCGCTGGGCGTGGGCGGCGTGCCGCGCGGGCGCATCATCGAGGTGTTCGGGCCGGAGTCGTCGGGCAAGACGACGGTGACGCTGCACATGATCGCGGCGGCGCAGAAGCGCGGCGGCGTGGCGGCGTTCATTGACGCGGAGCACGCCCTTGATCCGATTTACGCGAAGAAGCTTGGCGTGGATACCGACAATTTGCTGATTTCGCAGCCTGACAATGGGGAGCAGGCGCTCGAGATTGTGGAGGCGCTTGTCAGAAGCGGCGCCATTGACATTGTCGTGGTGGACTCAGTGGCGGCTCTCGTGCCGAAAGAAGAAATCGACGGCGACATGGGCGAGATGCGGGTTGGTCTGCAGGCGCGCCTGATGAGCCAGGCCATGCGGAAGCTGACCGGATTTATTTCGAAGTCGCGGACAGTGGCAATTTTCATCAACCAGATCCGTGAGAAGGTCGGCGTCGTTTACGGAAATCCCGAGACGACTACGGGCGGCCGCGCGCTGAAATTCTACTCGACGATCCGCATGGAGATCCGAAAGGGCGAGGTCTTGAAGCAGGGCACGGAGTCTATTGGCGCCCATACGAAGGCGAAGATTGTGAAGAACAAGGTCGCGCCGCCGTTCCGTGTCGCGGAGTTCGATATCATGTACGGCGACGGCGTTTCTCGCGAGGGCTGCGTGCTGGACATGGCGGCGGAGCTCGACGTGGTGAAGAAGAGCGGATCATGGTATTCGTATGAAGGCACGCGTCTCGGGCAGGGCCGCGACGCGGTCAAGGAAATGCTGAAGGCGGACAGGAAGCTTTATGACGAGCTGTCGGGAAAGGTGTTGGCGGCTCTCGCGGCGCAGGCGGAGGAAGCGGAGCAGAAAGCGCAGGCGAAGCGCGCAAAGATCGCGGAGGCCGTGAATGCGGAAGCAGACGGGGAAGCCTAAGCCTACCGCACTGGAGAAAGCGGTGGAACTCTTGGCGGCGCGGGAGCAGTCGAAGCGGCGGCTCACTGAAAAATTGCGGCTGCGCGGCTACGAAGAGGACGAAATCGACGCGGCGACAGCGCGGCTGGAGGAACGTCGTTATCTCGACGACGAGGCGGCCTGCGCGAGGGCTTTCCGGAAGATGTACGAGGAAGGCTCGATGAGCCTTCGGCAAATCGAGCAAAAGCTGCTTACGCGAGGGTTCCCGCCATCGCTCGTTCGGGCTGCGGCGCCGGAGGATGAGAATCGCGCGGAACATGAGCGAAAGGCGGCGGCGCGTGCGCTTCGAGGGAAGTTCCACAGCCCGACGCCCCGGACGAAAATGAAGCAGTTTCTCTATCGGCGCGGCTTTTCTTATGAGACTTGCGATGCGGCGACGGACGTTTTTTTGGCTGACAATCCTGAGCTTATGATGAAGGAGACGGAATATGAAGAATGAACTTGTGCTGGTGCTGGATTTCGGCGGACAGTACAATCAGCTCATCGCCCGCCGTGTGCGGGAATGCGACGTGTACTGCGAGGTGCACCCGCATACGCTGACTCTGGACGAGATTCGCGCGAAGGCGCCGAAGGGAATCATACTGACGGGAGGCCCGCAAAGTGTTTACGGCGACGGCGCGCTTTCCTATGATGTGGGGCTCTTTGCGCTCGGCGTACCGGTGCTGGGCATTTGCTACGGCTCGCAGCTGATGGCGCACGCGCTGGGCGGAGAGGTCAAATCCGCCGAGGTCAGCGAGTATGGGCGCGCGGAGGCGGAAGTCGTTGAGTCGTCGTCTCGCATTTTTTCGGGAATCAGCGGCAAGACTGTCGTCTGGATGAGCCATACCGACCGCGTGACGAAGCTGCCGGAGGGCTTCACGGTCACGGCAAAAACGACGGACTGCCCAATCGCGGCATTTGAAGACACGGCGCGCGGCCTTTATGCGACGCAGTTCCACCCGGAGGTCATGCACACCGTCGAAGGGCAGAAAATGCTTCGGAACTTCGTACGGGATATTTGCGGCTGCAAAGGCGATTGGACGATGGGACCGTTTATCGAGAACACCGTCGCGGCTTTGCGGGAAAAGATCGGCAGCGGCCGGGCCCTCTGCGCATTGTCCGGCGGCGTTGATTCGTCGGTGGCGGCTGCGCTCTTGTCGAAGGCCATCGGCAAGCAGCTCACCTGCGTATTCGTCGACCACGGGCTTCTCCGGAAAAACGAGGGCGACGAGGTCGAGGCGGCTTTCGGGTCAGGCAGCGGCTTTGACCTGAATTTCGTGCGAGTCGACGCGGGCGCGCAGTTCTTCGCGAAGCTGAAGGGCGTCACCGAGCCGGAGCAGAAGCGCAAGATCATCGGCGAGGAATTTATCCGTGTATTCGAGGCCGAGGCGAAAAAAATCGGCGCCGTGGATTTTCTCGTGCAGGGTACGATTTATCCCGACGTCATCGAGAGCGGGCTCGGCAAGGCTGCCGTTATCAAGTCTCATCACAACGTGGGCGGCCTGCCGGATTATGTAGACTTCAAGGAAATCGTCGAGCCGCTCCGGTTGCTTTTCAAGGACGAAGTGCGGAAGGTAGGGCGTGCGCTGGGACTTCCCGAGGCTATCGTAAACCGGCAGCCGTTCCCCGGTCCCGGGCTCGGCATCCGCATCATCGGCGAGGTCACGCCGGAGAAAGTCAAACTCGTGCAGGAGGCCGACGCCATCTATCGCGAGGAAGTGGCGAATGCGGGCGCGGACAAAGAGCTCGCGCAGTATTTCGCCGCGCTGACCAATATGCGCTCGGTGGGCGTCATGGGCGACGGCCGCACTTACGACTATGCGGTGGCTCTACGCGCCGTTCTGACCAGCGATTTCATGACCGCCGAGCCTGCCCGCCTCCCATGGGACGTGCTCGCAAAAGTCGCAAGCCGCATCGTCAACGAAGTCAGGGGCGTAAACCGCGTGCTTTACGATTGCACGGGAAAACCGCCGGCTACGATCGAGTTCGAATAATCAAAGACCCCATGCCTGCCTGTGTCAGACATGGGGTCAAATTTATCTGATTCACGTTGTTTATGTATTGGGGAATACGGCGCAGGGAGTCAATGTACGTCGGACAGCAGCACAGCCTCCGTGTACAGTTGGACGCCGACGTCGGCATTGGGATGAATGAAGTCGATCAGATATTTTTCCGGTGATGAAGACGCGAATTGGCGGGCAACGTACCCGTTGGCGTCGATGAAATCGTCGCCCGTATCGCTGCACCAAGCCGAAAGCGCCGACGTATATTCCCTGTACGCTTTGTCCGTGTTCGGGGGCACTATGCCGCCGATGATGCCTGCGTCGCCGTCCGTTGCAATCCAAGGGGCGATAAAGACGAACTTCGCGTCGGGACGACGTGTGCAAACTGCGTTTCGGAGCTTTTGCAGATTGCGTATATAGTCCGCCGAGGTCATCGCGCAAAACATCGGGTCACGGAAAAGGATATCGTTCGCGCCTGTGGCAACGACATAAAGATCCGCCGCCGCATGGACGATCGACGGGAGGAAATAGGTCAACAGGATTTTCGTTGTGGCGCCGCCCTGGGAGATATTGACAATATCTCCGGGGATTGAAGGACGTATGGGCTCGTACCAGGGTACGCCGCCGTTTATAGTTCCCTCCGTAAGGGAATCACCGATAAAACAAACTGTTTTCGCATCTTGCAGAAAGTAATAGAGTCGGCTGCTTTTCATGTCGTCCGTTATTGTCAACAAATGTGTCACCAGCTCCAATTTGTTTTTTCACTGTGCGGGTTGTCGTACTGGGCAACCTAGCATTTCCTCCAGGAAGGCACTGCTTTTAGGGGTGCAATGTATTCTTTTCCATTATAACATGGTTGAGGAAACAATAAATATGAACTTCCATTGTAGATTATTTAACAAAAAGGACAGCCGGCCTTTTGGCTGACTGTCCTTCTGAACTCATGCAAAAATTTAGGACGATTCTTACATGAAGTTGTGTGCGTCATGGTGGAGACGAAGAGGATTGAACTCTCGACCTCTCGGATGCGAACCGAACGCTCTCCCAGCTGAGCTACGTCCCCACTTGTTTCGAACAATGAATAGTATAACACGGTGCCTTTAAAAATGCAATATCTCGTAATAAAAATTTTGCATAGGTGAAATAGTTTACGACCGGAGAATGCGTGTGATTTCGATAACGTCCCGATGCTTTACGTTCCTCGGCTCAAACTGTATCCAAGTATAAACGAGTTGCATCACGGCGCCTGCGCCAACTGTGCCGATCAGCGTCCCTACCCCCACCGGGCCGCCGAGCAGCCATCCGAACAGGAGCACGGCGGCCCACATCCCGATTTGGACGGCGCCGATTGGGACAGTCGGCAAGCGTTGGCCCAGACCAACCAGCAGCGCGTCGCGCGGACCGCAGCATTGGCCGGCTTTCATGTAAACGCACATGCCCAGCGCCATGAAGACGAAGCCTATCAGCATGGAAACGATGCCGAGCACTAAGCTTTGGTTTTCAGGCAACGGGTTCAGGCTGTTGAACATCTGCACGAAATTTCCCGTCAAGAGGGCGTCGATGACCGTGCCATAGCCGATCCGCTCTTTGAGCAGCAGGTCGACAATCAAGACAGCGACGGCGATTATCGTCATCGCCAGGCCATAGTTCAGCGGCGTTTGGCGGGCGACGCCCATGCCTAGGCAATCCCAGGGGGCAAGGCCGATATTCGCGTATATGGTCAGGTGTACGCCAAAAGCAAAGACCAGCAGGCCGGCGGCGATTTGGAGCCATTGGCGGAATATTTCCTTTCGACTCACGCGGTATGCGCGCTCACGAATTTGAGCGTATTTTGCTTTATCTTTGAACATCATAAAACCGTAAAGATTCCTCTTCTGTCTACCAGTTTAGTTCATACAAGCTAAAAGCGGGGATATGCTCGATTCCCCGATCCAGGTCGGCGTCTCCCGCATATTGGAATCCGTTTTTCTCATAAAGCTTTTGGGCGGGCAGATTGCCAGGGACGATATCGAGGCGCAGGGCTTTGTAGCCGTCTGCCTTCGCTTTTTCCGTGCAGAATCGGACGACTGCAGTGCCCAGTCCTTTTCCTTGCAGCTTCGGCGCTATCGCTAATGCGTGCAGCACCATATAGGAGCCGTCGGGAAGATCGCGTTTCCAGTGGCCCTTCTGGTAGTTTCCCTGCGGGTTGGCGTTTAGGACAAATGCGCCGACGAGTCTCTGTTTGTCCGTGCAGATGTATTGTTCCCCGGCTGCCGTCATCTCACGGACAAAGCTTTCCGATGGGTAAATTCGATACATCCATTTCGGATAATTGATATGATGGTCCAGCCACAGGACGACGCTGTCGTAAAAGGCTCCGACATGGGCGACGTCAGTTTCCCGGCAGTTTTCTATCTGCATACTTTCGATTTCCGTCCTTTCTGCATTATGATCCCTATTGTATCGAAACGCTGCCGCTTCTGCAACCCCAAAGAGTGAACGGCTTTCCCTGACGCGATTGCTGCCAACTAAAAAAGCAGAGAGATGACAAATGCGCCATATCTCTGCTTTTTAACATGCAGACCGTTTAGTTTCGCAAATTCACAAACGCTTTGCCGCTGATCAGCAGCACGGCGGCGAGATAGGCGGCGAGGACCGCTACCGAGATCATGGAAACTTCGGCGCCGCTTCCTATTCCTCGCAGAAGATAGCTGGTGTGGGTCAGCGGCAGGCATTCAATGGCGACACGCAGCGCGTCGGGCAGCGCCCGTGTAGAGAAGAAGGTGCCGCAGAGGAAAGACATCGGGAGCAGGATATAGGTGTTGACCTGTCCCATCTGCTCATAGGTGCCGAGATACATGGCCGCCGCGAAGCCGATGCCTGCAAATACGGCACAGTTTAGCATCAGCACGAGGATGAAAATCGGCGTGATCGTGAAATGGGCGCCGAAAGCATAAGCGAGGGCGACGATGATCGCCGAGGATATCATGCCGCGCAGCACCGCCGCCAGCACCTTGCCGACGACGTAGGCGAAGGGGCGGATTGGAGCGATGATGTATTCCTCGATGCTCTTGTGGTAGACGCGCTCGGCGTGAACCGGCGTCACGCTGTTGAAGCTGATGTTCATCGAGTTCAGCGCGAGGATGCCCGGTACGAGGAAGTCGATATAGGAGCCGCCGCCCGTGGGCTGGATATTCCGCCCGAGTCCCCAGCCGAAAGCTACGAGGTACAACATCGGCGCGACCATACGGGACAGGATGAAAGCGGTCATGCGATGCTTCAGCACGGTCCAGTCGCGCCAGAACACCGTCCAAATGTCGGCAAGCATTTACAGCCCCTCCTTTCGCCCGGTCAGCTCTATGAAAACGTCCTCCAGGTTCGTCTCGCGGATCGAGGCCGCCGCGTCCAGCGTACCGATGAAACGGCCGGCTTCCTCGCGGGAATCGAACAGGCGAAAGTCGCGCTTTGTGTCGTCCCGCCATTCGACGACGAAACGCCCGAGACGCGAAATGAAGTTTTTCGGCGTGTCTACGGCAATCAATTTGCCTTTGTTCATGATCGCGACACGGTCGCAAAGCTCCTCCGCTTCCTCGATGTAATGAGTGGTAATCAGCACCGTCGCGCCGTCGTTGGCAAGACGGCGCACCAACTCCCAGATGCGCCAGCGCACCTGCGGATCGAGGGCCACCGTCGGCTCGTCGAGGAACAGGATTTCCGGATGGTGGATCAGCGCGCGGGCAATCAAAAGCCGCCGCTTCATGCCGCCGGACAGCTTCCTCACGCCGTCGTTGATTACGCCGGAAAGCTCCACATATTCCAAAAGCTCGGCGATGCGCGCCTCCCGCTCCGCCTTGTCCATGTGATAGAGCCGCGCGTGGAGCTCGAGGTTCTCGCCGACGGTCAGGTCCTGATCGAAATTCAGATTCTGCGGCACGACGCCGATCATCTGCTTGATTGCGAGTGCGTCGTCATCATCGCCGACGCGCTTTCCGTCATAGAGGATTTCTCCCTCCGTGGGGCGCGTCAGCATCGTCAGCATCCGGATCGTCGTGGTCTTGCCCGCGCCGTTTGGCCCGAGAAGTCCGAAAATCTCACCGGTCTCGATGGTCAGAGAAAGACCGTCCACGGCGGTTTTTTCGGCGTTCTTGTTTTGCGCGTTCTTATGGGGAAATGTCTTTCGGAGGTTGCGAATCTCAATCATGCGCGCCCGCCTCCTCCACCAGCGACACCGGCGACAGCACGGAAATGCCCTGGGAATTGACGAAAATATCCGCCTTGACGCCAAAGACCTCGGCCAGCATATCGACGGTCAGGATCTCCTTCGGCGTGCCGTGGGCGAATATGCCGTGGTTCTTGACCACCACGATCTCGTCCGAATATTGCAGCGCGTGGTTGATGTCGTGCAGCACCATCACGACGGTCATCTTGTAGTCACGGTTGATCTCGTCGACGATGTTCATGACCTCCAGCTGATGGCCGATGTCGAGATAGGTCGTCGGCTCGTCCAGCAGCAGGATTTGCGGCTGCTGAGCCAGCGCCATCGCAATCCACGCCCGCTGCCGCTCGCCGCCGGACAAGACCGCCACGCGCCGATCCTTGAAGTCGTTCAAATGCGTGCGGTCGATCGCCCACTCCACTGCCTCGCGGTCCGCCTTCGGGTCGCTGGGACGGAGCCAGCTTCGATACGGAAACCGCCCAAAGTCCACAAGCTGCGCGACCGTAACGTCCGCCGGCGCCGTCGCGCCCTGCGGCAGGATCGCAAGCTTCCTGGAAAGCTCCTGCCGTCCCATCGCGCGCACGTCCTCGCCGTCCAGCAGCACCTGTCCGTCGTAATGCGTATTGAGGCTCGACAACGCTTTGAGCAGCGTCGATTTGCCCGCGCCGTTCGGCCCGATGATCGAGGTGCGCTTGCCCTCGGAAAAGGCGACGTTCACATTCTTCAAGATTTCGTTGTTCTCGATTTTTACGCCGAGATTTTTCGTTTCCAGCACCATCAGAGTTCCCTCCTCAGCAAAAAGAGGAAGAACGGAGCGCCGAGCACCGCCATTAGGATGCCGACGGGAAGCTCCGTCGGCGCGAACGCGGTGCGGGCGAAGGTGTCGCTGCCCATGACCACAGCCGCGCCGAGAAGCGCCGCGCCCGGCAGCAGAAATCGATAGTCGGAGCCGATCATCAGCCGCGTCGCGTGCGGCACGATCAGGCCGACGAAGCCGAGGAGACCGACGACGGAAACGGCGCTTGCGGCGAGCAGCGCGGCGAGAGCCGTCATCACCACGCGGGTCAGTTCGACGTTCAGGCCGAGCCCTTTCGCGATCTCGTCGCCGAGCTGCAGGATATTCAGATGCTTCGAGCCGAGGAACGCGAGAATCGCCCCGGCAATCGCGTAAGGCAGGATGATCGTGACGTGGGGCCAGCTTCGCGCTGCGAGGCCGCCCGCCATGAACATCAAAGCGCCGTGCACTTTGTCGCTGTAGAAAATCATCATCGCCGAGATGCCCGCGCCTAAGAACGCGGACACGGCTACGCCCGCTAAAATGATGCGCACGGGCCGGATGCCGTTTTTCCACGCCAAAATGTAAATGACGATAGCCGCGCTCATGGCGCCGACAAATGCCACCGGCGTAATCAGATATTCATGTCCCGGATAGACGAGCATCATCGTGATGCCGGCAAGGCCGGCGCCCGACGATATGCCGATGATATGCGGATCGGCCAGCGGGTTTTTCATCACAGCCTGCAGGATCGCGCCGGACAACGCGAGATTGACGCCGACCAGCGCCGCGACAATCGTGCGGGGCAATCGGATATTCATGATGATCTGCTGATGCGTGCCCGCGCCGACGCCGAAAATCGACTGCCAAATTTCCTCCAGAGGAATCCGTACCGAGCCGAGCGTCACGCTGGCGACGAAAGCGAGAACGACAAACACGGCAAACGCCGAGAGCACGAACACGCGCCGCCCCGTCGAAATCCCCCCGCCGGGTGTTTTCTCTCCCATAATCTCACTCCTTGATCGAATAGGGCATAATGAAGAATAAAATGAAAAGTTATAAGATTAACTTCATTATACGCAGTTGTTCATATTTTGTCGATAGACAAAAACTGAACAATTAGGTTATAATATACACGAAAGTATCCTATTGCCACGAGGTGAACCATTTATGAATTTGTTTTCCCGAAGTATCCGATTCCTTTTCATTTGCAGCGTCGTCGTTCTTTCGACCGTTCTCCTGGGACTTTTGGCGTTCATCAACGCGTACCAGCTTTCCGAGAACATGGAGACCGAACTGAAAGCGATGCTGACCGCCAAGAGCGGCGAGATTTCCGAGAAATTCGACAAGCGGCTCACACAGGTCTCCGGAAAGACCAAGTCGCTGGCGCTCAACATCAGCGCGATGCAGACCTACGACATGAATCTCGCCGGACGGTTCATCACTGCGCTGGTGCAGTCCGACGAAGCGATCTTCGGCAGCGGTCTTTGGTTTGCGCCGAACGCCTATCCGGGACAGAAATGGTTCGGCCCATATTATTCCAAAGACGGCGGCAATGTGTCCATGACGATGGACTACAGCAACGAAGCCTACAATTATCCGCAGTTCGCATGGTACAAGGCGAGCATCCAGGGCGGCAAGGAAGTCTTTTGGGACGAGCCGGCCTATGACGATGTGAGCAAGACCTCGATGCTGACCAGCTCCGCGCCAATCATGCGGGACGGCAAGCCCGTCGGCGTCGTGACCGTGGATATCGGCATGAAAGAGCTGGAAGACTATATCCAAAACATCAAGATCGGCGAAAGCGGCTATGCGTTCCTGCTGACGCAAACGGGGCAGTTCGTCGCGTCCAAGAACGCCGACCAGAACCTCAAGGTAAAAATCCAGGACAGCCCGGACGCGAAAGTCGCGGCATTCGGCAAGGGGCTTGACGCGAACGCCGCCAAATCCGCGCTGTACGTTACCGACGCTTTCGGCGAGGAAAGCTATGTGATGGTCACGCCGATCGGCAGCAGCCACCTCCGCCTCGTCCTCGTCGCGCCGAAGTCCGATTACATGGGACCGATCCGTCAGGCCATTACCCTGAGCGTCGGTATGTCCGTCGCTGTCATCCTGCTCCTTTGCGCCGCGCTTTGGATCATTTTCCAGAAGCGCATCGGCGGTCCGATTACTGCGCTCGTCGAAGATTCGCAGCGCATTGCGAACGGCGACCTGACCACGGAAATCATCGTGGAGCACGAAGACGAGATCGGCCAGCTTGCGATTGCCATGCTCAAGATGCGGGACGGCATCAAGGGCGTCATCCGAAAGATTGCCGACGGCGCGCAGCAGATGGCGGCGTCCTCCGAAGAGCTGACCGCCAGCTCCGCGCAGACGGCCGAGGCTGCCACGCAGGTGGCGCAGTCCGTCACCACGGCTTCCGACGCCGTGGAAAAACAGCAGTCAAGCATCGCGGACAGCTCGTCAAGCATCGGCATGGTTTCCGCCACACTGGAGGAAATCCAGGCGGAATCCCACGAGGCGTCGAACAACGCGCAAAACGTCAGCGAAGCGGCAACGCGCGGCCGCGAGGCCGTCGTCGGCGCGGTGGAGCAGATCAAGAGCGTCGAAACGACGGTGGAAAGCTCCGCCGCCATCGTGGACAAGCTGGGCGAGCGTTCGAAGGAAATCGGGCAGATTGTCGAAAGCATCTCCGCCATCGCCGACCAGACAAACCTCCTCGCGCTGAACGCGGCCATCGAGGCGGCGCGCGCGGGCGAGGCGGGACGCGGCTTCTCCGTGGTCGCCGAGGAAGTGCGCAAGCTCGCCGAGCAGAGCGGCGAAGCGGCGCAGAACATTTCCACCCTGATCGCGGGCATCCAGGCTGACACCGACAGCGCTGTCAGCGCCATGAAGGAAGGCCGGGAAAAGGTTACGACCGGTGCGAAAGCCGTCGAGGGCTTGCACGACACCTTCGACAAGATCACACAGGACGTCATGCGTATCACGACCGAGATCACAAACATCGCCGCGAGCGTCAAAGGCGTATCCGAAAGCTCCCAGAATATCGCGGAGGGCATCGCCGAGGTAGACCAGCAGGGCCAGCAGGTCTCCGATGAAATGCGGAACGTATCGGCGGCTACCCAGGAGCAATCCGCCTCCGCCCAGGAAATCGCCTCCGCCAGCGACTCCCTCGCGCATTTAGCGCAGGAGCTGCAGGAAACACTGGCACAGTTCAAGTTCTGATATGATAATTCGTGTATGAAATGAGGACTGACACAGGAATTTTTATCCTAGGTCAGTCCTCTTTTTCGTCAACAAAGGATTTTTCCCGCCGACGTCGAACATAACAAAAGAATATACATCACGGAGGCACGCCATGAACGCGGAGCAGCTAAAGAACAGCATATTGCAGCGCATATTTGTTTCGCTGTATCAACTATCAGCTTGAAAATATGTTTAATATAACATATAATAACGGAGGGTCTTATGTTTAGCGCAGAGTTTTACACAAAAGAGAATGGCGAAAAACCGGCGCGAGATTTTATTGAATCATTTGGCGAAAAAGTACACGCCAAATTTACGCGCAAAACGATACAGGGAAAACTTCCTGGCGAATGAAGGGAAACGAAAGGAGCGAAAAGGAAATGAGTGAATTCAGGAAATATAAGCATGAGGTTTTGGCAAAAAATCCGAAACTGAAGGCCGAATATGACGCTCTGGAAGCAGAATACGACATTATACAAGCCATGATTGACGCGCGAAAAAGTCAAAACCTGACGCAAAAAGAACTGTCGGCACGTACAGGGATTACGCAGGCAGACATCAGCCGGATTGAGAAAGGAAACAGGAATCCGTCTTTGAATATGCTGAAGAAATTGGCCGCCGGGCTTGGAATGACGCTAAAAATGGAATTCATCCCCAAAAGGGAGATTTCGGTATGATTTAATACTACAGCCGGACGATTTGTCCGGCTGTTTGTCCATTGATACACGATACATCACGGAGGCACGCCATGAACGCGGAGCAACTGAAAAACAGCATATTGCAGCGAGCCATCGAGGGAAAGCTGGTGGAGCAGCGCGAAGAGGAAGGAACCGCCGCCGAACTGCTGCGCGAGATCAAGGCGGAAAAGGCGCGGCTTGTCAAAGAAGGGAAGCTGAAAAAGGAAAAGCCGCTGCGGTCGATAAAGGCGGAGGAGATTCCGTTTGAGATTCCCGAGAGTTGGGAATGGGTGCGGCTATGTGATTTGGGGTGGTTCAGTAGCGGAAAAACGCCCGCTATGCACGAACCCAGAAACTGGACAAACGGAACAGTACCGTGGATTACATCTAAAGATATGAAAACCAAATATCTTGTTGATTCGCAAATGAAAATCACTGAATTAGCAAAACGAAATATGACAACATATCCAGTAGGTACTTTGCTTTTTGTTGTTCGTAGCGGAATTCTGAAAAGAATGCTTCCAATATGCATTTTGACAATGGAAAGTACAATCAACCAAGATATTAAAGCCTATACTCTATTCAACAACGAAATGTCAAGCTATCTTTATTACATGTTAAAAGGACTCGAATCTCATATTTTATTAAATTACACGAAGCGTGTAACTACAGTTGACAGTCTGAAATTCGATGAATTTTCAAGAGAAATGCCCGTCCCCCTTCCCCCGCTCGCCGAGCAAAAGCGCATTGTCGCGAAAATCGAGGAACTGTTGCCCCATATCGAGCAGTACGGCAAAGCCCATGACGAATTGACCGCGCTGAACGAGAAATTCCCCGACGCCATGAAAAAGAGCGTCCTGCAATACGCGATGGAAGGCAAGCTGGTGGAGCAGCGCGAAGAAGAAGGCACGGCGAAGGAGCTTTTGTCGGCGATCAAAGCGGAAAAGGCGCGGCTCGTTGTGGAAGGCAAGCTAAAAAAAGAAAAGCCCCTGCCGGAAATAAAGGCAGAGGAGATTCCGTTTGAGATTCCCGAGAGTTGGGAATGGGTGCGGCTAACTAATATTTGTGAAGCAATCGTCGATTGTCCACACTCAACACCAACATATCTTCAGGAAAAAACGGAATTTACAGGGATAGACACAAATTGCATTGATGCAAATGGAAGAATAACGGGCTATAGGTATGTCAACCAAGAAACATACGAAAAGCGAATTGAACGTCTCACGCCACAAGGAAACGACATCGTTCTAACACGAGAGGGATCCATCGGGCGTGCAGCTATATTGCCCCATGGCAAAAAAATATGTTTAGGGCAACGCGTAATGTTATTGCGTCCGCCCAAATGTATCGATACAACACTGTTACAATTATTTCTCATGGCTCCCGATACTTTGCAACGCTTAACTGCCCAACAAAAAGGGTTAGGTGCAAAGCATATCAATGTGTCCGATATATGTAAACTGTCTCTCCCGCTTCCTCCGCTCGCCGAACAAAAGCGCATTCTCGCGAAAATCGAGGAGCTGCTGGCCTGCTGCGGGGCGTTGGGAAACGAATTCACGGCATAAAAAAGCAGGGCGCAAAGCCCTGCAAACAACCGAGCGCTTTCAATCACGAGGAGGCAATTTGCCTGTTTCCACCAACTCCAGCATTTCGCGAGGCGAAACGATAAATACCCGCTTCGGAAAATGCTTCATGTTTCCTGTAACGAGATACGCATCGTGTTCCTTACGCCCTTCCATAACGACAGCATAAAAAACCACGTCCTTCGGATCGGGCAATAAAATATCCGTTTCCCATCCATCGAGAAAAATGCCTCGCTGGGCAAAATCTAAAATAAAAGTCTCAACCGTATCTTTATTGAAGTGAAATTTCGGTCGAAGCAGCACTTCCCGATATTCTTTCAATATCTCGTTATTGACGATGGGAACGATTTTCCCATCCCACACATACGAGGTAATTTGCTCCGGAACGGACCCCTTCTTCAGAAACGTCGATACAATCACATTTGTATCAATCACGGCATAATATTTCATGCTTCGCCTCTCCGCACAGCGTCAATCTCGGCGTTGATTTCCTCTAATGTCATATCGGACAAGCCGTTTTCCTCCGCCTGCTTTTGGAGTTCCCTCATCGCCTTCAGACCTCTGTTCTCTCCATAATCGCAATTATTTTTTGGACGCGTCATACTAAAAGGGATACCATTATCCAAAACCGACCTCTTCAAAAACATCCGTATCGCCGTGGAAAGGTCTATGCCGAGTTCCTCGAAAATCTTTGCTGCCTGCTCTTTCAATGCCGTATCGACCCGGACTTGCACCACACTCGTCGCCATACATATCCCTCCATTTACATCGTTACTTTGCACTTCAATTATAATACAATGCAATCGAATCAGCAAGCAGTGTATTTCATTCTTGCGGAGGTGACCCCTCATGGACATGGACAAAAAGAGCCTGACGGAAGAGGACGTCAAGCGCCTTTTCATCACGCCCGCCATTGAAGCCCAATGGCACAAGGACCATATCCGCATGGAAGCGAAGATCACCGACGGGCGCATGAATATCAAGGGCAATCTCGCCGTCCGCAACACGCCGAAAAAAGCGGACTATCTGCTCTATACGGCAAGCGGTCACCCCATCGCCGTGGTGGAGGCAAAGGACAACAACCACTCCGTTTCCTTCGGCATGCAGCAGGCGAAGGAATACGCCGTCATGATGGATTTGAAATTCGCGTACAGCTCCAACGGTGACGCCTTTCAGGAATACGACTTCCTGACGGGACAGGAGCGGACGTTTCCGCTGTCCGCGTTTCCGACGGAGAAGGCGCTGGCGGCGCGGCTCGTTTCGGGAAACGAATGGAACGAAACCGAGCGTTTGCTGATGAATCAGCCCTGCTACGTTTCGCAGACCACTTACGCGCCGCGCTATTACCAGCAGGTCGCCATCGACCGCACGCTGGACGCCATCGCGAAGGGACGGCAGCGCGTCCTGCTCGTCATGGCCACCGGCACGGGCAAGACTTATACCGCGTTCCAGATTGTCTATCGTCTTTTGAAGGCGGGGCTGAAAAAGAAAATCCTCTACCTCGCGGACAGGAACATTCTCGTTGACCAATCCATCGCACAGGATTTCAAGCCGCTGGAAAAGGTCATCCACAAGGTGAACTTCGCGAAGGACGACCCGACGACCATCAAGTCTTATCAGGTATATTTCGCGCTTTATCAGCAAATGGTCGGCGACGACGAAGTGCCGCATTTTCAGGAGCTTTTCTCGCCGGAGTTCTTCGACCTCGTTATCGTGGACGAGTGCCATCGCGGCTCGGCGAAGGAGGAGAGCCGCTGGCGCAAGGTGCTGGAATATTTCAAAGGCGCGACGCAGATCGGCATGACCGCCACGCCGAAGGAAACCAAATACACGTCGAACATCGACTATTTCGGTGCGCCCGTTTACACTTACAGTCTGAAGCAGGGCATTGACGACGGTTTTCTCGCGCCCTTCCGCGTGGTGAATATCCATACGAACATCGGCGACGAGTGGCGCCCCGTCGAAGGCCAGCGGGACTACTTCGGGAACGAGATCGAGGACCGCATATACAACAACAGCGACTATGACTATTCCATCATCATCGCGGACCGTATCCGCGAGGTGGCCGAGCAGATCACGGCGTACCTGCGCGCCACCGACCGATACGCGAAAACGATCGTGTTCTGCGCCAGCGAGGACGCCGCCGAGCGTATGCGTGCGGCGCTGGTAAGCTGCAACGCGGACATGATGAAGGAAAATCCCGATTACGTCGTCCGCATCACGGGCAGCGACGATTACGGGAAGAGCAAGCTCGACTATTTTATCTCCGTCAGCGCGAAGTATCCGGTTATCGCCACGACCTCGGAGCTGCTCTCCACGGGCGTCGACTGCAAGATGACGAAGGTCATCGCCCTCGACAAAAACATTTCGTCCATGACGATGTTCAAACAGATCGTCGGGCGCGGCACGCGGCTTCGTGAAAAGGACGGCAAAACCAGCTTCACGATCATGGATTTTCGCGGCGTCACGCGGCTCTTTGCCGATCCCGACTGGGACGGGCCGATTGAAGTGGATCCCGATTATCCGAAAAAGCCGAATCCCAACCCCCAGCCGCCCAAGCAACCGCCCATCGGGCCGCTGCCTCCGGCGGTTCCGCCCTTTGTCACGAGGGAAGGCTGCGCCGTCTATACCGTCAACAAGACGGTCTCCGTCTACGACGCCAACGGAAAGCTGCTGAAACAGGAGAGCATCACGGACTATACAAAAGAAAACGTCAAAGGCGAGTACGCCACGCTGGACGCCTTTATCCGCAAATGGACGGCGACCGAAAAGAAAAAGGCCATCGCCGACGCTTTGCGGGAGCAGGGCATCGACCTCGACAAGCTGAAAGCCGATATGGGCAAGGAGGACGTAGACGACTTCGATTTAATCTGCCATATCGCCTACGACCAGAAGCCCCTGACCCGCCGCGAACGCGCCGAGAACGTCAAGAAGCGCGACTTCCTGCACAAATACAGCGGCGCGGCGCGGGAAGTGCTGGAGATTTTGCTGGACAAGTATATGAATCTCGGCATCCACGAGGTGGAAGAAACCGCCGTCCTGAAAATGGACGAGTTCCGAAAATACGGCACGCCGCCCGCGATTATCAAAAACTGCTTCGGCGGCAAGGAAGGCTTCAAGGCCGCGCTGAAATCACTGGAAGAAGAAATCTACAAGGCGGGATGATACGGAATGAGCAATTTGAACGGTCTGATCAAAAAACTGCGGGACGTCATGCGGAACGATCCCGGCATCAACGGCGACGCCCAGCGCATCGAGCAAATCGTCTGGATGTTGTTCCTCAAGGTCTATGACGCCAAGGAAGAGGAATGGGAATGTGACGACGACGGCTATACTTCCGTCATTCCCGAGAAATACCGCTGGCGGAACTGGGCGAAAGCCGACAATGCGGGGCACGCGCTGACGGGCGACGAGCTGCTTTCCTTCGTGGACGAGCTTTTCAAGACGCTGAAGGAACTTGCCGTCACCCCCGATATGCCCGCGAAGAAGAGCGTCGTCAAGAGCGTCTTCGAGGACACGAACCAGTATATGAAGAACGGCGTGCTGCTGCGGCAGATCGTGGACGTCATCGAGGGAATCGACCTGACCAGCTACGAGAATATCCACGCCCTCGGCGACATTTACGAAACGATTTTGAAGGAACTGCAGTCCGCCGGAAGCGCGGGCGAATTTTACACGCCCCGCGCCGTCACCGACTTCATGGCGCAGATGATCGCGCCGAAGCTCGGCGAAAGCATGGCGGATTTCGCCTGCGGTACGGGCGGGTTCATCGTCAGTTGGCTGCGGGAGATGGAGAAGCAGGAAAAAACCACCGCCGACCGCAAGGCGCGTCTTTGCTCCGCCCACGGCGTCGAAAAAAAGCAGTTTCCCTATATGCTGGCCGTCACGAATCTGCTGCTCCACGACGTGGACGAGCCGGACGTCCTGCACGACAACAGCCTGATGAAAGACGTGCTGGACTACACCGACGACGACCGTTTCGACGTGATCCTGATGAATCCGCCATACGGCGGCAACGAGCTGCCCATCGTCCAGAGCCATTTTCCCGCCGACCTCGCCGACTCCGAGACCGCCGACCTTTTCATGAGCGTCATCATGTACCGGCTGAAGAAAGGCGGGCGCGCCGCCGTGGTGCTGCCCGACGGCTTCCTGTTCGGCACAGACAACACGAAGGCAAGCATCAAGAAGAAGCTGCTGTCGGAGTTTGACCTGCACACCATCGTCCGTCTGCCGGGCAGCGTTTTCTCACCCTATACGAGCATCACCACGAACATTCTTTTCTTCAATTACACGCACCCGACGAAAGAAACCTGGTTCTACCGCCTCGACATGCCCGAGGGCTACAAGCATTTCTCCAAGACGAAGCCGATGAAGCTCGAGCACTTCCGCCCGGTCATCGACTGGTGGAACAACCGCGAAGAAATCGACGAGGACGGCAGCCCCAAGGCAAAGAAATACACCGCCCAGGAAATTGTGGACGGCGGCTACAATCTCGACCTCTGTGGCTTTCCGCATGAGGAAGAGGAAATCCTCGAACCCTTCGAGCTGATCGCGCGGTACAAGGAAAAGCGCACGGCGCTGAACGCCGAGATCGACGATGTGCTGGGGAAGATCGAGGAACTGCTGGCGTGTGGCAGGGACACCGGAAAGTAACAGACCGAGAAGAATAGGAGTGCATTATGACGAAGGAAAATTTCTCGTTTATCATTTATCTTATCCATGCCTGCGCTAACCGATGGAATCAAATGCCATCGGAAGTCTATCAAAAAATGCGTCGAACCGATTGCATCGGCGCCTATCTGATTCCCCATTACGATATCCTGCACACGCAAGGCACAGAGTATCTTGTGGACGATATAAAAACATATTTGGAAACGCGAGGCGTAACAGTATGATTGTGTATCATGGTTCAACCGTAGTTGTCAGGCAGCCCGATGTTCTTCATTCGTATCGCCGACTTGATTTTGGAAAAGGATTTTATACCACGACCGTCAGGGAGCAGGCAGAACGTTGGGCCAGACGGAAAGCGGACATACTGAACGCCGACCATGCTATTGTCAATCTCTATCAAATGAGTGATGATACAGGAAATTTGATTATAAAAACTTTTGACGACGACTTAAGGAACCACTGAATAAGTCCCTCCGCGCCTCTGCCGGATCTTTTTCCGACTGCCGTCGTCAAATCCCTCTCGACGTAGCGATGCTACGCCTTCGAGGGCTTTTCCTAGACAGTCGAAAAAATCTCTCGCCAGATGCACGAATTGACTTAATCAGTGATTCCTTAATGGACTGGATCGATTTTGTGTGCCAATGCCGAGACGGCGGCAATGAGTATCAAAAGTTTGATGTAATCATTGGCAAGGTTGCGAACGACAAGGTGTATCGTGTCGTGGATATGTACCATACCGGGATTTGGGACAAGGCGCGGGCGCTGCAGGAAATCAAAGTCTATCCCACTTACGACCAGATTGCTTTTGTTTCGCAGGAAGCCATTGACCGCCTTTTGATTTTTGATTCGTCTATGGAGGTGTGAGCTATGGATGAAACCGCTTTGGAAAAGGTGTACCAAGAGAATTTGGAAGAACGTATTATTTCTTATTTAGCGAAGCAATTGAAAATCACGTTGGAAAGCGCTATGGATATTTATTATCGAAGCCATCTGGCAAACAAAATCCATCAAGGCACAGAAGGAATCCAATATCTTGACTATCAAGTGCTTGCCGAAATTCTTTGTGAAACGGAAAAAGATTTATTATCCGCCGCAGAACCGGACCCGTTTTACAGTGAGGAAAACATGGAATGGTTGAGACAGTCTGCACGAGAGATCGAGGAAGGGCAGGTCGTAACAAAAACCATTGATGAATTGCAGGCAATGGTCGATGGATAATGTGCAATTCACGAAAGATGCTTGGCCATAAATGAGGAAAAATGACGAAAGAAACCGGAGCAAGAGAGAAAATGGACGCGGTTTTATATATCCACGGGAAAGAGGGCAGCGCGGCGGAAAGCGAGCATTACAAGCCGCTGTTTCCTGACTGTGAAGTCATTGGGCTTGATTATCAGAACTTCACGCCCTGGGAAACAGGCAAAGAAATCCGGGCGGCTGTGAAAGCGCTGAAGGACAGTCATGAAAACATCGTGCTGATCGCCAACAGCATCGGCGCATTTTTCAGCATGAACGCGGGCGTCGACGGCTTGATCCAGAAAGCGTACTTCATTTCGCCGATCGTCGATATGGAAAAGCTGATCGTCGACATGATGACCTGGGCGAAGGTGACGGAAACGGAGCTGGAAGCCCGCGGCGTGATTTCCACCGAGTTCGGTGAGGATTTGTCCTGGGACTATCTCTCGTATGTCAGGAGTCATCCCGTCGAGTGGAAGTTGCCGACGAAAATCCTGTACGGAGGCAAGGATAACCTGACCTCGCTGGAAACGATCAGCCGCTTCGCCAAAACGCACAACGCCGATTTGACCGTGATGGAAAACGGCGAGCATTGGTTCCACACGGAGGAGCAAATGAAGTTCCTGGACGACTGGATTCGGAGGAATTGACTATGTTTTCTTATCTTTGGCCTATGGCTTTGATTATCGTCACCAATATCCTTTATCAAATCTGCGCGAAGTCTGTCCCGAGGGGAATCAGTCCCTTCGCGTCTTTGACCGTCACTTATCTGGTCGGCGCCGTCGCCTCAGGGCTTTTGTATTTTACCCTTTCGTCGGAGACAGATTTGTGGAAGGAATACGGCAAGCTGAACTGGGCGCCTGTCGTGCTAGGCTTCGTCATCACCGGGCTGGAAGCCGGATGGATTTGCGCTTATAAAGCCGGCTGGCCGATCAGCACCGGTTTTCTCACGCAGAGCGCGTTCCTTGCCGTCGCGCTGCTTCTTGTCGGCTATCTCCTGTACCATGAAACCATTTCATGGAGCAAGATTGTCGGCGCCGTCTTTTGTTTGATCGGGCTTGTTTTTTTGAATCGATAGAATACTGGAAAATTTTAATTGGGAGGCAATTTTATGAAGATAATGATCGGATGCTGCGGGCTGGACTGCGAAAAGTGCGGCGCCTATCTTGCGACGATTCGCGATGACGACGCGCTCAGGGAGAAGACCGCGAAGCTCTGGAGCGAGATGAACCAGACGGAAATCAAGCCGGAGTGGATTAACTGCGAGGGCTGCCGCGCCGACGGGATCAAGACCTTCTTTTGCAGTAATCAATGCGAGATTCGCAAATGCGCACTGGGCAAGGGCTTTGCCACCTGCGGCGATTGCGCTGAAATGGCCGGCTGCAAGATTGTGAAGACGATTCAGGATCACGTCGAGGAGGCCGCGAAGAATTTGCAATAAGTCCTGGAAGAAAAATAGCCGTCGAATGGAGTCATTACTCCGATTCGTCGGCTATTTTTCTTGCAGGACGCGGCTGCAACGTGATAAAATGGAAGCGATTCAAAAAAAGTAACAGAAATCCTCCTCGATTGGTTCGAGGATTTCAAGTGAGACGAGAACGGGCTTATTTGACCATGCAGGTGAAACTATGATAAATCTTCCAATCAAGAAGCTTCGGCCGGGCATGATTACGGCGCAGAGCATATACAACAAAAAAGGCGGGAGCTTCCTGACGCGCGGCGTTCCCATGACGGATCAGTACATCAACCGTCTCCAAAAACTCGGCGTCACGCATCTTACCGTCACGTCCATGACCCCGGGCTTTTCCATCCTGCCGCCCGACGACGTCATACAGGAAAAGACGCGGGTCAAGGCCATCCACAAGCTCTATGATACCTACCAGGTGCTGGAGTCCACGGGCGAGTTCAGCACGGATACCTTGGCGAGCACCTCCGAGGAAATCCTCCTGGATATCCTCTCCCACAGGAGTAATCTCGTACAGCTCACCGACCTTCGCATGCATGACGATTACACATTTGCGCATAGCGTGAACGTGGCCGTCCTTGCCGCGATGCTTGGTTCGCGGATCGGCCTCCCGAGAGAAGAGATGATTCCTCTCATCATGGGAAGCCTTCTGCACGACGTCGGAAAGCTTATCGTCCCCACGGAAATCCTGACCAAGACGGGACGGCTTTCCAATGAAGAATTCACTTTGATTCGGATGCACCCCGAGGCGGGACGGAAAAAACTTCGTGACCTGCCTATACCGTCGGCGCCGATTCTCGCTGTCATCGCGAGCCAACATCACGAGCATATGGACGGGCGGGGCTATCCGCACCAGCTCACGGGGGACAAGATTCACCGCTTTGCGCGCATCACCGCCATCGCCGACGTATACGACGCGCTGACGACGCAACGCTCCTACAAGCCCGCCTACAAGCCGCATATCGCTTACAAGATCATGGTGAAATGTTCGATGGGGCAGTTTGACGAATCGCTGCTTTCCATTTTTTTCGACAACGTAGCCATTTATCCCGTGGGCACCATTATCAAGACGACAATGGGGTACGCTATCGTCAAGGAAAGCGTATTCGGTCACACGCTCACGCCGACTATCTGCGTCTTTGGCGACGTTAACATGAACGTCTTGCCTGAACCTTTCGACATCGACCTGCAGAAATTCCCGCCGGATACCATCACCCACGTCCTCGAGGACATGGAGCTCATGCCTTTGATCATGCGGATGAAGATTGATCCTGCCAGGTTTCTGAAGGAATGAACGAGGACTCCAAACAAAAACTCCGGTGAAAATATGGGCTGATGCACGTAAATTAAACGTGCGTCAGCCCATTTTTTGCACTGTTCTTTATCCAACAGGAGTTGCCCTTTTCCTCACCGGCTCATCTTCCGCCACACCCGAAGCAGGCTGTCCTCGGACAGCTTGTCCACGCGGAAATAGGACGCTTCCATCTTTTTCGCCAGCTTTTTCGCGAGGCCCAGCTTCACGAAGCCGGTTTCCGTGTCGATGACGGCGACGGGAAGCTTGCGCTTTGCGATGCGTTCCGCTTCGTTCATGGCTTCTGCCGCCGCGTCGCCTCCGGGGACCAGCGGCGTCGTTGCGCGGCCGTCGGTGATGACGATCAGCACCGGGTCCTGCATCGGGTCTTGACGGTAAATCATATCGAGTACGTCTTCGGCCTTCTCCAGTCCTTTCGCCAGCGGCGTCTTACCGCCTGTGGGCATCGTCGCCAGCTTTTTCTGCGCGAAGTCGACGCTCTTCGTGACCGGCAGCAGCACCTCCGCCTGGTTCTTTCGGAAGGCGATCATGCCGACGCGGTCGCGTTTCTGGTAGGCTTCGAGCAGGATTTTCAGGATCACGCCCTTGACGGTCTTCATGCGTTCCCGGGCGCCCATCGAGCCGCTGGCGTCCACCGCGAACAGGAAGATGTTGCCGGTGCGTTTCTCACGCACCTTGCTCCGGATATCTTCGCTGCGAATCGCCAGGGCGAGGCCGTTTTTCTCGCGCCATTTCTGGTAGGGCGCGGCGGCGCGGAGCGTGGCGTCGAAGGCGATGTCCGCTGTTTTCGTGCGGGGCAGTTCGGCACGGACGTAGCGGCCTTGCCGTTCGTCGGTGCGCGTCGCGCTGCGCTTGCCGCTGCCTGATTTCTTTTGTCGTCCCTTTGTCGGCTCGATCCAGACCGGCGGCAGCTTCACGCGCAAATCGGCGGCGTCGATGCGGTCGCCGCTCTGCGTGTTGGGGTTCGCCATCGTCTCGTCGTTCCGATGATCCTCCGGGTTGCCCTCGTGGGCCTCGGTGTCGGTTTCCTCGGGTTTTGGCGCGTCGGGCTGTGAGAAAAGCTCGTCGCGATTATCCGGTTCCGGCGGGGGCGGCGGTTGCTGTTGGTTGTCCTGCGGCTGCTGCGGCTCGCTCTGCGCCGGCTCCGGCTGCTCGGCAGGCGGCAGTTCCCGCATCCGGTGGGGCAGCACGAATTCCGCGGCGCGTTCCAGATCCTTGGGCAGCACATAGCGGCGACCCGCGAGCGCCGCTTCGGCGCGGGCCGCTTCTATCAGATATATGTCGGCCCGATGGCCTGCGGTGTTCGCTTTCAGCGTATAGACCGACGAGAGCCGGATCATCGCGTCGGAGACTTCGACCTCGGGCAAAATAGTCCGCGCTTCGGCAATCTTTTTTGCGAGGGCGTCGGTCTCTTTCCTCCATGTTTCCCGGAACACTGTGCCGTCCTTTTCAAATGTCAGCGTCCGGCTGACGATTTCCGCCCGCGCGGCTTCGTCCGTTTCCTCGTCGATGGAGACGAAGAGCCCGAAACGGTCGAGGGCGGAAGCGGGCAATGTGCCGCTCTCCGGCGTCATGACTGCCAACACCGTATAGTTGGTGTCGCGCCAGTCGGAAAGGCCGTCCCGCTCCAGGCGGTAGCCGCCTGCTTCGCGGATCGTCAGGATGGCCGCCAGGATGTCGTCCCGCAGGAGATTCGCGTCGTCGATATAGAGCACGCCGCCGTCCGCTTCGTCGATCAGCCCCGGTTGGAGCTTGCGCTTGCCGAGCGTCACGGCGGCTTCGGCGTCGATGGAGCCATAGAGCCGGTCCTCGGTGACGCTGACAGGCACTTCGGTCCAGGGCGCGTCTGTCAGTTCACGCGCTCCCCGCGCCAACGTCGATTTTCCCGTTCCCTTTGCGCCGCTGATGAGCAGCCCTCCCGCGCGGGGATTTACGAGAGCCATCGTCACGGCTTCCTTGGCCTTTTCCATGCCGAGGACGGCGGCAAAGGGAAATCCCTGCCGTTTCATGCTTCGATTACCTTATCCACCGTTTCCCAATCGAGTTTCTGTTCCTCGAAGGGCCGGCGGCGCATGCGGTGCGGCAGCGCGAGCTTCGCGGCCGTCTTGAGGTCGTCCTTCGTGACCTCCGTATGGCCGTCGACGGCGGCCAGCGTCTCCGCAGTCTTGATCAGCACGATGTCGGCGCGGTGGCCGTCCACCTCAAGCGCAATCGAGATTTGCGCCGCCGTGCGCAGGATCTCGTTGGAGGCGGTGACCTGCGGAAGCAGTTTCATCGCGCGCTGAATGCGGTGAACTTCGTTTTTCTGCTCTTCCTGCCACTGGGCGATGAACGTCTCCGGGTCGTCCTCATAGGCGAGGCGGCGCTTGATGACCTCGGCGCGGCGGTCGAGATCCTTTTCGCCGGCGACGTAGACGGACAGTGCGAAACGGTCAAGAAGCTGCGGGCGAATGTCGCCTTCCTCGGGGTTCATGGTGCCGACGAGGGAGAACCGCGCCGGGTGCGAATAGGAAATACCCTCGCGCTCGACAGTGTTGATGCCCATGGCGGCGGAGTCCAGGAGCACGTCCACCACATGGTCGTCCAGCAGGTTGATTTCATCCACATAAAGAATGTTGCGGTTCGCGTCGGCGAGGATGCCCGTCTCGAAGGAACGCTTGCCCTCCTTGATGGCGGCTTCGATGTCCAGCGTGCCGACGACGCGGTCCTCGGTGGCGCTGACCGGCAGCTCCACCACCTTCATCGGCAGTTCCTCGACGGGCGGCTCTGCGTTGTCATATTTCTCATGGCACTCGTCGCACCAGTTCGATTTGTCCGCCGGGTCGTCGTGGAAGCGGCAGCCCTTGATGCACTGGCGCGGCGGCAGGAGGTCGGCCAGCGCGCGCACTGCCGTGGATTTCGCCGTGCCTTTCTCGCCCTGGATCAATACGCCGCCGAGCCGCGGATTGACCACGTTCAGCACCAGCGCCTTCTTCATGTCCTCCTGCCCGATAATGGCGGTAAACGGAAATGTCCCCTGTCGCTTCATAATGTGTTGTCCCCCTTCAGGTTGTTTTGAAAATACGGTTTAACTTGTCCCGCAACAAATAGCCGAACGTAGTGAGGAGTGAGAAGTGAGGCATGAGGAGTTATTACGTGATTTAATTCTGTAATCACTCCTAACTCCTCACTTTTTTCATTCGTCCTCGTCGTCTTCCAATTCTCCCTCGATGGAGAGGTAAAGTTCCTGCAGTTTTTCTTTCGTCTCGTCGTCGGCGTTCCACATTTGCCGCTGCTCCGCTTCTAAAAGCGTCTCCGCGATATTCTGGAGTGCCCACGGGTTGACCTTTTTCATCCATTGCTGGACTTTCGGGTCGAAGGCGTATTTCTGCGCGTAATCGTCATACATCCAGTCGTCCATCACGCTGGAGGTCGCGTCCCATTGGAAGCTGATGTTCAGACGGTTCGCCATGTCCATGGCGCCCTTGTAGCCGTGCTGCATCAGCCCTTCGATATACTTGGGGTTCAGCGACTCGGCCCGCACCACTCGCTTCATTTCCTCCGCCACCGTCCGCACCTTGGGCGCGCCCCGGTTCGCACTGTCGCCGACGTAGGAAACGGGCGCTTTGCTGCCGAAACTCTTGATGGCCGCGATCATGCCGCCGTGGAAGCCGTTGTAATCGTCGGAACTCAAGATATTCATGTCGTGGGATTCTTCGTTCTTGACCGTCAAATCCGTCTCGGCCAGCCGCTTCTTGAAAAGCTCCGGCTGATAGACGCCCCGCGCGCCGCCGCCGAAGACGTGGCCGCCCCAGCGCACATAGACGTCGGCCAGGTCTTTTTCCGTCTCCCAGTTTTTCGCGTCCAGCACCACGTTGATACCGGAGCCGTATGTGCCCGGCGCGTCGCCGAAAACGCGGAAGGCCGCGCTGCGCCAGGCGTCATCCGCGCTGGCTCCGTCCTTTTGCAGGAGCGAGCTGTCTTCGCGGATATGCTTGCGGACGAAGTTGTCCTCATCCGGCTCGTCCAGCGCCGCCACCGCCAGCACCGCCTTGTCCATCAGTTCGGCAAGCTGGGGCAGCGTGTCGCGGAACAGGCCGCTGATGCGCGCCGTCACGTCGATGCGCGGCCGCTTCAGCTCCGCAAGCGGGATGATTTCGATATCCGTGACGCGGAGGCTGCCTTTCTGCCAGACGGGACGCACGCCCAAAAGATACAGGAACTCCGCGATGTCCTGTCCACTGCTTCGCATGTTCGGTCCAGACCAGAGCACCATGCCGATGTTCTCCGGGTAATGGCCCTCGTCGCCGATATATTTCTCGATCATGCGGTCGCCGAGCTTTTTGCCGGTAATCCATCCCGACTGCGAAGGCAGTCCGCGGGGGTCGACGCCGTAGAAGTTCCGGCCCGAGGGCAGGAGGTCGACGCCGCCCGCGCTGGGCGAGCCGGAAGGCCCCGGCGGCACATATCCGCCGGAAAGCGCGGAAAGCAGATGATTCATCTCGTCCGATGTCCGTGCGAGGCGCGGGTAAATCTCTTCGACGATGAATTTTGCCAGTGTCTCGAGTTTTCCTTTCCATTCGGCGGAGCCGTCCGCTGCCTCTGGTATTTTCAGCGCGGACTCCGCCGCTTCCGAAGTGAAGTCGCCTTCGGCGATTTTCTCGACGAAGATGCGGCTCTCGCGCCGTACACGGTTCGCCGCCTCGCCGCCGGTCATGTCGAGATCGGAGAGAAGCGCCGAAGGATTTTTCTCCAGTTCCTCGAAGACCAGCCTGTATTTCTCCGCCCAGAGGTCATAAAGCGCGGGCGTCTTCCCGTTGGACAGGCGCAAAAGGTGCAGGACTTCGCCGACGAGTATTTCTCCCTGCGGCGGCTCGCCGAGCACATGCAGCCCGACGTGTACTTCACTGTCCTGTAGTTCCTCGATCAGCGCGTGAAGCTCCGACAGGAATTCAGTGAACGGCGCGCTTTCTTCGACGTGCACCGATTCGTCAAGCTTCGTGTCCTTCGCCAGCTGCCGGATCTTTTCTTCGAGGGCCGCCGCCTGCTCGCCGTCTTTGTTCTGGAAATGGCTGTACTCGTCCGCCATCTTTTCCAGCTCGGCGATTTCGTCGAAGGCTCCCGCCTCAGCCACGGGCGCCGGCAGATATCCGATGAGGCAGCCTGCGGAACGCCGCTTCGCGATGATGCCCTCGCCGGAAATCGTCATCAGGTACGGATAAATGTTCGGCAGCGCGCCGAAAGCGATGTCGGGATAGCTTTCCTCGTCAAGGCCCACCGCTTTTCCGGGCAGCCATTCGAGGTTGCCGTGGGTGCCGAAATGGATGACCGCGTCGGCCTTGAAGACCTCCCGCAGCCAATAGTAAAACGCCAGATATTGATGCGTCGGCGCGATCGACGGGTCATGGTAGGCTCGTGACGGGTCCATGCCGTATTGGCGCGCGGGCTGCACCGTCATGAAGACGTTGCCGTTCATCGTGCCGGGGACGAGGATATTGCCCTCGTCGGAAAGCATCACGCTTCCCGGCGGCTCGCCCCATTGTTCGGTCATCTTTTGCCGCGCCGCTTCCGGCAATGTGTTGAAAAATGCTTCGTATTCCCTGGCCGAGAGTTTTTCACATTCCTCCGCCTGCGCGTCGGTCAGGAGCGAGAGGTCATTGGTCGCGTGGGAGGTCATGACGCGGAGCAGTTCCTCCGACGTCTCGGGCAGAAAGTCCAGCGAATAGCCGTCCTCTTTCATGCGCATGAGCAGCCGCCTGGCGCTCTCCATGCTGTCGAGGCCCGAAGCGCTGCCGATATTGTAATTTTTCGGCGGGTAGTTGTGAAAAATCAGCGCGATTTTCTTGTCTTCATTTTTCAGGCGGCGAAGAGTCGCCCATTTCTTCGCCTTCTCCACCATCAGCGCGAGCCGCTTTGGCATCGGCGCATATTCCACCGCACCGTCGGGCAGTACGTTCCTCCCCGCGATGGGCACGCCGTGAATCGCGCCGTCCAGCTCCGGCAGCGCGGCGGCGATGGAGGTCTCCACCGCGTTCAGTCCTTCGGGATTTTCCCGCCAGTCCTTTTCCGTCGTCAGCAGCGTGTACGCCGCTAAAATCGGGACGCCGAGTGTTTCCAGCTCGCCGACGGTCAAGCTGCCGTTGCCCACTTGCGAGAATTTCATGGTGCTGACCAGGGTATCAATGACGGTTTTTCCGTCCAATATGAAATAGTCGTCGAACACTTTGCGGATGCTCGGCATCCCCAGTTTCTCATCCGGGAGCTGGTTCGTGAACACGGGAATCGCGTTGCATCCCTGACGCTCAGCCTCGGCGATGAAAGCGGCGGGATAGGCGAGATCGTCCCAGATCCATTCGTCACGGTAAAACAGCAACCCTAGCGTCGGTCGGTTCGGTTTGCAATATTTATCGCGATACGTGGCGAGATCGGTGGTATAGCCCTCCGTCAGGTCGGGATGGTAGATTCCGGCCCAGCAACGCTGCTTCGGCTCGTCGGGTGCTGGAATTTCGGCGTCAGACAGCGACGAGGCATACAGCCAGAAGTTCTTGAAATTTTCGGCGCCGCCATAAAACGTGTAGCCCTTCAGCCGCGCAGCCACGTCCGGCTCCACGCCCGTGCCTTTTGCGTCTTGCGCGTCTTTTCCCTCCACCGCGTCGAGAAGGTAAGGAATGTTATGCGCCGTCAAAAAAACGCGGCAGGATTCCCAAAACGCCGATTTTGAGATGTTTCTGAAGAAACGCGCGACCACAAGGCTTGCGCCGCTAAACTTCTTTTCCCAGAAACGGTCCCACTCGCTGGAGCCTTCAAGCTTCACCGCCATGCAGAAGTCGGAGATTTTTCCTTCGTCCTGCAATGCGAGGCAGGCGTTCTTCATGCCCGCGTAACGGCGGCTGTCATTCGTCAGATAGATGATCTTTATGTCCTTCATAGGCCGCGCTTCCTTCCCTTATTTGAACAACTCCGGATACACTTGCTTCGCCATTTCCTCCACCGCAGCCGGGTACTCGATGCCGGGGCTCAGGAGGAAATGCTCCTGCGACAGATAAAACATCTTGCCGTTCTTGATGGCGGGAATCGTTTGCCATGCAGGATTCAGCGCAATCGTGTTGTCCATACCCTTCTTGACTTCGTCGATCTTTCCCATGCTCGTGACGAAAAGGATTTCCGGGTTCTGCTCAACCAGCGTCTCTATACTGTACGGCGCGGAATCGGGATTGTTTTCCAGCGGCGTCATGCCCGACGCCACATTCTCGAAGCCAAGCATCTTCGCCGTCGAGCCTGCGATACTCGTTTCCAGCTGCACGCTGAGGCCTTGGGCCGTGCTGTGCAGGATTGCCACACGCCGCTTTTCCTTCGGGATACGGTCCACGATGGCCTTGATCTTTTCGTCCATGCTCCGGATCAGCGCTTCGCCTTTCTCCTTCTCGCCAGTGACTTGCGAGAAGATCCGGACCTCGTTCTTTACTTCCTCGTAGTTTTTCATGTCCACGATCAGGGTCGGAATCTTATTGATTTCCAGAGACTCCAATAGTTTCTCATTCATGCCCTTGTTGGCGATTACAAGGTCTGGCGCGCAGGCCAAAAGCTTTTCGAGGTCCACATTGTAGACACGGCCGATACTCGTCTTGTCCTTCGCCCAGTCCGGCAGCGTCTTAGAGTCGGGACGTCCGACTACGTCGCCGCCCACCCCGTGCAGCGGCGCCAGGAACGACGCCGACGTCACAACGATGCGTTCCGGCTTCTTTATCAGCGTCACCTCGCGTCCGAGATCGTCCTTGATCGTCGCGAAGGCCGTCGCCTTCTCCTCCTTCTTCTCCGGGGGTGCGCTTCCGCCACCGCAGCCGAAAGTTGCCACCAAGACAAAAACGCAAATAATCGTCGCAAAAATCCGCCAAGTTGTGTTCATCGCGTCTCTCTCCTCATAGTTGCGTGAAAAAATGAATACCTTCTTAAAATAATGATAATGCCCAGCAAAGAGCGTGTCAATGAAAAAGTGAATCGACGGCGAGAATAATTCTGCGCCAATAAAAAGGAAGCTGCCGTTCCGCAAAAAGACCGGCAGCTTTTACAATATGATTCGTTAATTAAAATTCGTAAACATTTTCTCCGCCCACAATCGTTTTTTGAATCCTCACGTCCTTGTCGAAAATCGTGAAGTCGGCGCGCTTGCCAGTTTCCAGCGAGCCGATTTTGTCGTAAAGGCCGAGGCTTTCGGCTGCGCTTCTCGTCGCGCAGGCGACGGCGGCAGGGAGGCCGCAGTTTGTGTTTTCGGCGAAGATTTTTACGGCGCGGTCCATGGTGAGAACGCTGCCCGCAATGGCGCCGCTTGCGAGAGTCGCGACGCCGTTCCTGACGAATACTTTTTGTCCGCCTAGCTCCGACTCGCCGTCGTCGAGTCCGGTCGCACGCATGGAATCAGTGACGAGGACGATATGACGTTCACGCTTAGCATTCCAAAGCAGGCGATGAGCTGTCGGGTGCGAGTGGATGTTGTCGGCAATCAGCTCGCAGTCGGCTTCGCTTTCAAGCGCCGCGCCTACGAGACCGGGTTCGCGGTGATGGAACGGCGCCATGCCGTTAAAAAGGTGGGTGACGTGGCAGATATTCCGTTCGGCAAAACAGCGGCGCGCAGTCTCGTAATCCGCCGCACTGTGGCCGATGGAGAGTACGACGCCCGCGGTCTGACAGCGATCGACGAAATCGGAGCCTTCCGGCAGTTCTTCCGGCGCGAAAGTGACGAGCTTCAATACGTCAAGGAACGGCTCGATTAACGCGAAATCCGCCGGAATGATATGGGCGGCGTCCTGCGCGCCACAACGGGCCGTGCTGATAAAGGGGCCTTCCATGTGCGCGCCGAGCACGCGGGCGCCGCCGCGCTGTTTCATGGCAGCACGGATATGGGAGAGGGCGCGGCGAATAGCTGGAATGGGGCAGGTCATAGTGGTGGGGAGAAAAGAGGTTACGCCAGTGGAAGCCTGATGATGTGCGAGGGTAAGCACAGCCTCCGCGTCGTCGTCCATCGCGTCGGCTCCCATCGCGCCGTGGATATGGACGTTGACAAAGCCCGGCGAGACGTAAGCGCCCTTCGCGTCGATGATTTCCTCGAAAGAGCTGTGCTCGCCAATGGAAAGCTTCGACTCGGGGACGATCCGCTCGATATTTTGCCCATAAAGAATCGCGTGCTCCGAAAGCACGCGAAAAATGCCCCGTTCGTCGGGGACGATAAGTTTGCCGCCTGTAATCGCCTTCATGGCAGGTCGCACTCGTAGCCGGGCAGACGCTTTGCCGCGATGCGGTCGGCGATGACGATTGCGCCCCGGTGGAGTTGAAGCAGCGAGGCGGGCGCCTTCGGCGTGATGTCTCCGGCAACGGCCAATGCGAGAGCTTCCGTCTTGCCCGGGCCGCTGGCAAGGAGCAGGATATTCCGCGCAAACATGATGTCACGCATGCCCATGCTGACCGCCCAGTGCGGCACGTCGTCAGGCGCATCGAAAAAACGCGCGTTCGCAGCGCGGGTGGCGTCAGACAGTTCGACCACATGAGTCTCCGGTACAAAACACGGTCCCGGCTCGTTGAAGCCGATATGGGCGTTCGGACCAATACCGAGAATCATCGTGTCAATTCCGCCCGCCGCTGCGATAGCCTCACCGTAGCGCGCGCATTCGCGGGCGATATCGTCGGCCATGCCGTTCGGCATACAGATGTTTTTTTCGGACAGATTCAGCCCGTCGCAGAAATTTTTACGCGTGTAATATGCGAAGCTTTGCTCGTTATCCTCCTCAAGGCCGATGTACTCGCTCAGTGTAAAAATGCGGACGCGGGAAAAATCGGCGCGCCCTTCCCGGTAAGCGGCCTGCAGCCGCTGGTAAAGCCCCATCGGTGACGAGCCCGCCGTAAGCCCCAGTACGCAGTCCGGCTTTTTGCGAAGTTCTTCGAGTACGAGCTCCGCTGCTTCGTCGCTGATCTCATCATAGGTTTCCTTGACTCTGACGTCCATGCCATAGCCTCCCGTCCGGTTTTTTGGAAAACAGTTCCTTAGGCACGGTAATCATGCGATTTTTTCGTGGGCTGATCCTTTGGCAGATCGCGCTTCCATGCTTCGCCGTCTTTCTTTTCGGCGGCCGCCGCAGCCGCTTGCTGTTCCTCGATTTTCTGCCCGTAGCGTCCGAGCAGGTCGCCGATGGAATTTTGCAGGCCGTCGTTGTCGAGGCGCTTGGCTCTTTCCTTCAGCACCGGCTCGCCGGGTAGTTTCATCTTGTTCAGCTCGCGCCGCTCGTTGGCTGCTTGGATCAGAATCTCCGCCTCGCGCGCCGCGTGCGCCTTTCGATCAATTTTCACCGTATTCACTCCGTATCCGAAAATGAGCCGCCGTGCTCCACATCATCCATTTTATATCCGTTTGCTGAAAATCGTCTTAAGGAAACACTGAATAAGTCCCTCCGCGCCTCTGCCGGGTCTTTTTCCGCCTGTCGTTGTCA
>CAMHCS010000025.1 GCA_946183785.1 uncultured Selenomonadales bacterium
GCGGGTGCGCCGCGCACGAATCGAGTATTATTTTGGATGGCATGCGAATCCTCGCGTGCAACGAAAAGGGGCGGTTTCTTCGTGAAACCGCCCCTTTTCGTTGTTGCTTCATACTAATCTCAGACCAAAATTTTAAATAAAAATTTTGGTCTGAGATACGCCTTAAACAGTCCACTGGACTGTTTAACACAGGCTACAGCCGAGCCTTCAGCTCGGCTGACGTCTCATGCACTCTCTGTAAAGATTTAAAAATCTTAACAGAGAGTAGTATCAGCCCTCGTTATTCTCGTAGCCATAGCAGTACCCGCCGCCGCAGCCGTAGCCGCCGCGCCCGCGGCCTCCGCCGTAGTATCCGCCACCGCAGCAAGTGTAGCTCGCCTCGACGCAGGGGGCATTGTCCCGGCAGTCCACGACGCCCGGCGTCGCCGCCAGAGCCGTCCCCGTCGCCGACATCATCAAAGCCGCCATCATTGCCATCATCGTTTTTTTCATTTGAATCAACCTCCTGAAATTTTGTTGTGGTTTTCTTTGATTGTGTGTAGTATATCGGCGCAATGTGTCAAAAATGTGTCGAAATGAAAAATCTTTTCCCATAAGCGTCAATTTTTGAAAGCCTGTCTTGTATATAATAGTAAAAGGATGAAACAAAAAGAATTTTAAGGAAGCACTGATTAAGTCAAGTCGTGGCCCTGTCGAGGGATTTTTTCGTCAGGCAAGGAAAAGTGCTCGAAGTCGTAGCAGAGCTACGTCGAGAGCACTTTGACGCAGCATGACGGAAAAAGACCCGTCAGGGGCGCGGCGGGACTTATTCAGTGCTTCCTTAAGGAGGCGTTCATCATGAAGATCGAAAAGAAAGACCTGACAAAAGAAATGGTTGGACAAGCGATGCAGTGCACGACAGCCGACGACCTGATGGCGTTGGCAAGGGCCAACGGCTTTGACCTTTCCAAAGAAGAAGCCGAGGCTTACATGGCGAAGCTGGCCGACGTCGAGCTGGACGAAGCTCAGTTGAATAAGGCGGCCGGCGGCGGATGCTACCCGGACTGCAAAAACGATTACTGCTTCGAAAATTGATAACCCCTGGAAAAGGACCATGCGGGCGATTTCCCTGCATGGTCCTTTTGGTATGTGTTATAATAAAATCTGTAGTACTGCGACATATAGTGCAGGCGCGCTTATCCCGACGATAGGAAGTTTGGAGAGGGGATCGGGCCCATGAAAAGCAAGGAAAAACGTGAAATCTATTTTTTCAGCCGTTTGGCGAAGTTGATTTACGAAGACGCCGAAGCGCTGGACGCGCTGCACTATTGCCGCCGATTCACCGATATCCTGAAGACTTTGCAATATTACGGTTATCTGGCGGACATGACGCTGGACGAATACGCCGAGACCGCGCTGAAGGCGTCCGACGACCTCAAATATTTCCTCGACCCGGATACGGGCGATTTTTCTGAAGACGCGGTGTCCAACGCGGACGAAGCGGCGTTCAGGGGCTCCTTTCAGCAGCACCACGACCTGATCCTGCAGCTGATAGGCATTTCCGACGGGCCGGCCCTCTTTCCCCTGATCGTGGAGGTGGAAAACGGCAGGGTTCGCGGTAATCTGGAACGCCTGCACCGCGTGGCGCAATGGTTCGGCATTCCCTACGCCGCGCCCGCGTCGGGCGAAAACCGCTGGCGCAAGCCGCAGCCCGCGCCGCGGATCGAGCGCGTGCTGAACTGCACGAAGCCCGGCGAACGGAACCTCCAAATCGCATACAGCAGGACGGTCGGCGCCGAGGGCAGGCTGACTCTCAATATCTGCCGCCGCAATTCGCCGGATCGGGGGCTGCCCGTCATGGTGTACTTCCACGGCGGGAATTTTCAGACCGGGCAGCCGGAGGAGTGGCTGGGCAACAAGTTCAGCGAGTCGCTGAACGTCGTCCACGTCAGCGTAGCGTACCGTCTGGGGGCGCTGGGCTTCAATCCGCTCCCCGCGCTTCGGACCGGCGACGCGGAAGAGGATAGCGGCAATTTCGTGCTGCTGGACATGATTGCCGCGCTGCGGTGGGTGCAGCGGAACATCACGGCCTTCGGCGGCGACCCGGGCAATGTGACTGTCAGCGGTTATTCCGCCGGCGGGCGCGCGATCACAGTACTCTTGACCAGCCGTCTGGCCCGGGGCCTTTTTCATCGGGCCGTCTGCTTCAGCGCCGGTTTCCTGGTCTGCGAGCCGGAGCCTTCGCGCAGGATTTTCGCGGAGCGGTTCGCTCCCCTGGCGGTGGAGGACGGCGTAAAAGAATCAAAAGGGGAAGCGGAGGCCTGGCTGCTCTCCGAAGCCGAGGAGGATCGAAAAACGGCGCGGCAGTGGCTTTACGGTCTGCCCGGCTCCCGCCTCGCCGGCATTTTCCCTCCGGCGTGGGGGCGCATGGAGCTGTTCCCGATCTTCTTCCGGGACGGGACGGTAGTGCCGTCGGCGTCCTTCGACGATCCCGATATGAACCACGTTCCGCTGCTCGTCTTTTACAGCACGGACGAGTTCAGCATCCTGGCCGACGCCGATTCCTGGTTCCGGCAGCGGCGGAAAGCACAGACGCCGGAAGCTCCGGATGCGACGCTGGAGCAGGACAAGGCCTTCAGCATAAAATACGGCAGCCTGATCTGGGGGGATTTCAATTCCCACCAGCTGGCGGAAAGCCTGTACCCCCATCTGGGCGCGCCCATCTACATCGGAAAGTTCCATTACGGTCATGAGGCCAAGGATTTCGGCGAGGAATTTACCCGCCGGTACGGCGCCCTGCACGGCGTGTACCTGCCGTTCCTGACCGACCAGTACAAGAGCCCCTGGAAGCGGGGTAACGATTTCTTCGAGCACGCGGGCGCTGAGTATCTGGGCTCGCAGCTATTCAGCTACATCGGTCAGTTCATGACTTCCGGCGACCCGAACCTCGACGAAAGGGAAACGCCCTGGAAGGCGTGGACGCCGGAGATGCAGTTTGAACTGTTTTTCGACGGCGACAGGGAGCGCGGCTATGTGAAAGCGGGCATGAACGAGTACAGCTTCGTGGACGTGGCCGCCCGGTTTAACGCCGATGCGTCTGTCTCGGAGGAAAGCAAGGCTTTCATCGCCGCCCGTGTTTTCAATCACCGCATTTTCAGCCGCGAGTGGGACGCCCGGTACGGGAACCCGCCCGATCCGATGCTGCGCAGGCCGTAAACTCATACTGTAAAGGCTTGCATACTGACAACAATCGTCTGGTCGGCGAGGGCGCCTTTCTTTGCAGGCTCGGCGCTTCCCCTACTCCTGATCCAAATCCGATGCTTTGCCTTTATAGTGCGGCTCGCGCTTTTCGAGGAAAGCACGGATCCCTTCCTTGTAGTCGTCGCCCTGGTACACGAAATTGCGATAGGCGTTGATGAGCTCGAACGTCTCTGCGCTGAGGACCGTGGCATCCCGTGAGAGAATGCGGAACTGCCGCTTGATCGCGCTGACAGACAGCGTGCTGTTGCGACGAAGGGGCACAAGGAAATGCTCTTCCAGCTCCTTCTCCAGCGCGCCCGGTTCTGTCACACGGTTGATCAGTCCCACGTTCAGCGCGTCCTCCGCCTCGATGGGATGCGCGAGGAAAAACATCTCGCGCGCTTTGTTGATGCCAAGCTGATTAATGAAGTGCATGATGCCGGACGCGTTGTAGGGGATGCCGATTTTAGCGGGGGTAATGGCAAAGGTCGCGTCCTTGGTGCTGACAATCATATCGCAGGAAAGGCAGAGGTCGCACGCGCCGCCCCACACCGTTCCGTCCACACAGGCGATGACGGGGATAGGCGTGTCCTGCACTGCCCGCAGCAGCTTTTCCATCGGCACGCGAAACGCCAGAGGGTCGCTGCCGTCCTGCGGCAGTTCCTTGATATCATGCCCCGCGCTCCAGACGTGCCGATAGACTTCGGCCCGCAGCACGATACCCACGCATTCCTTGGCGTAGCTGTCCTCGATGGCCTCCATCAGCTCATGGCACATATTCTCGCTCAGGCAGTTGAAATGCTTGCCGTCCTGCATCTTCACATAGGCAATGCGGTCTTTGATAACAGTGTTCACCAGCATAATGAGATTCGCCTCCAATCGTTTCCTTGATTATACCATATCTCTGATCTTCTCACGAAAGTCTTTTTCCTTCCGACGCCGATCCGGCTGCAACCAATGATATTGAATCCAATGCACAGGAGGACGATTCCGGCACGGGAACGTGTCGAAGGAGGAGCTGGAGCTTCTGAAAAACATGATCCTGCGCGCGTACACGAACGAAAAATAATTGATTTCGGCTATTGTCATACGAAAAGGGCCCGTGATAAATATAAAAGAGGCGTAAGCGCGGCCTTCGTGTTCTAAAACCTCCCGGCCAGGGAGGCTTTTTTGTTTCCCCGCATACAGGGACAGATTCCGAATGCAGGGGCGATTCTAAATTATCCTTTCTACAGGAGGAAAAAAGGCGCGTTTAGCGAATTACTCCAGCAAAAGGAGGTATTGTGATGTACCGTGTAAGATTTTGAGATTGTGGAAGAAAAGGCTGGCGGCGTCCTTGCTGCCTCTTTCCGTGCTGTTGGCGGCGCCTGAGGGGATACTTCCGCAGAACGGGCAGGGGCACGTCTGCGCCGCTGCGGCGCAGGAACAAACAAAGGAGGGACCGGAAATGAATGCATCGAGCGCGGCGGAAGAGCAGCTGAAAGCCTTCCATGAGGCGAAGGAGCTGCTGAGAGCCCAATACGGCGAGAACAGGGAGATCACCGACGGCAACTATGACAAATCGCTGGCCGTCAAGTGCGTCAACGGCACTTTCGTCGGCAGGAAGACGGAGAACATCATCGCGTACAGGGGCATTCCCTTTGTCGGCAAACCGCCGGTCGGGGAACTGCGCTGGAAAGCGCCGGTGGACGTCGTGGCCGATAACGGCATATATGAGGCGTATTACAATGCGAAAAGCGCTTACGGGAATGAGCAATTGGAAACGGGATCCCTTTTCTATCCGGACGAAGACTGCCTGTATCTGAATATCTGGAAGGCGGATACGACGCCCGCAAATCAGAAACCGGTCATGGTATGGATCCACGGCGGCGCTTTTGAGGCGGGCGGGACGGTGGACCCGATGTTTGACTGCCACAATTTCGTGAAAGAGAACCCGGACGTCATCGTCGTCACCATCGCGTATCGGCTCGGACCTTTCGGCTTCCTGCATCTCTCGCACCTGCCGGACGGTGCAGATTACCCAGACGCGCAGAACCTGGGGCTCATGGATCAGCTGACGGCCCTGAAGTGGGTGCATGAAAACATCGCGGGCTTCGGCGGCGATCCCGACAATGTGACTATCTTCGGCGAATCCGCCGGCGCCGCAAGCTGTACCCTGCTTCCGCTGATGAAAGGCTCCCATGCGTATTTCAAGCGGGTCATTGCCCAGAGCGGTTCCCCGAACCAGACGAGATCCGCAGAGGAAGCCGCCGGCTGCACGAATGAACTGATGGAAATCCTCGGCTGCAAGACTGTAGCCGATTTGCAGAAGGTCGACGCCCGGAAGATTTTCGAGGCGTCAGCCGTACTTTCGATGCGCCAATTCCCGGAAAGGGACGGAAGCCATTTGCCGTTGGATACCTATGAGGCATACGCAAACGGCGCGGCGAAGGATATAAATATTCTTCAGGGCTGCAACAAGGATGAATTTGACTTTTTCGTGAGCGGCTTCGGCGTGGAAGGTTTCCAACAGTGGGCCGCCGAACGCAAGGCGCGAGGGCTTGGCAAGCTGTCGGATAAGGAAAAAAAGCGTATCGAGAGCTTCCAGAATGAAATCAAGGGCGAAAGCTGGGAACGGGACAGCCGTCTGTTCAGCCAGGTCTGGTTTATTGCGCCGGTATTCCGGCTGTCGGAGGCCCAGACGAAGGCCGGCGGTAAATCGTACACCTATTATTTTACGCCGGAATCATCGGTTCCGATCATAAAATGCGGACATTCGATCGAGCTTGCGTCCGTATTCAATCACCCGGAGATGACCGGCGACACGGGGAGAGTCTTTGACGAAACCTTCTCAAAGACCATGCGCAGGATGTGGGTCCAGTTCGCCAAGACCGGCAACCCATCCCTCAGTGCAAGTTTGTCTCCGGACGGCAGGGCGAAGGAGTGGCCGCTTTACGACCTGAAAGACAGGAAGGTGATGGTCCTCGACGAGTTCAACATCCATCCGGAAAAGGAATCCGAGAGAAAGATCGTGGATTGGGACAGAACCTATTTCCTGACCAAAACGATATTCTGAGACTAAGGTAATCTTCAATCTATCCCCGGAACGTTCAAGACGAAAGGAGCATGGGTATGAGGCAAACGATTCGTATGCGTTTCATGCGGCTATTGTTATGTATCGTGGTTTGCCAGCTGTCGCAGCGGCGATCGTGCTCTTTATTAAAATAATATCAATAACAATTTAGTTGTATGGATCTATGCTTATCTTGCATGGATCAGAAACAATTCCAACTTGCGATGACCAAATTAGAGGACGTCACAGGATCGAAAAATTGAAAATCACAGGGCGCCCTGCTTTCGCAAGGTGCCCTGTTCAATCCTTCAATCTGCGTGCCCTTCTATATCATCATTAAATAATCATGTTATAATAATCTATATATACAGAACGCATCGTTTTAAATGAAAACGCGCGGCGTATCGCACTCCCTCGATACGCCGCACAGCCTCATTTTTTGCCTGCTTCATGCCCGTAGCTTGTCCCAGGCTTCATTGGCCCGTTCCACATAAAGCTCGCGCACAGCCGGAAGCTCGCCCAGACCCTTTTGGAAGACCTCGACCTCGAATCCCTCCTCGATGAGCCTCGATCGATGGGATCCGGGGGCATCGCCTGCCATATCCCGCGAGGCGTGAGCGCCCACCGTCAGCATCAGCGGTACGAGGCGGACACGACGAACGCCCTGCTCCCGCAAAAGCGGAATGACATGTTCCAACCGCGGCCAGCCCGCCAACGTATAGACGAAGGCCCTTTTCCAGCCCGCCATTTCGAAGCGCGTCTGCAACGCCGTATAAAACGCGTTGGACGGATGCTGCGTCCCGTGCGCCAGAAGCAACGTCGCCTCGCCCTCCGTTGTAGGCGGCAGCGAGGCCTGCAGCGCTCTCGTCAAATCCTCCGCGTCGTCTCTCTGCTCCTCCTGGCCCATCCAGTATAAGAGCGGCGCGCCCAGCACCAGCCGCTTGAAGCGTGTCTTCCAGGCGTTAAAAAGATCCACCATGCCTAGATATTCCGCGCCGGGAAAAAGGTGCAGGGACGCGATCGCCACCCGCGTGTAACCGCCTTGAAGCAGCGCGTTCAGCGCTTCCTCCGCCGACGGAATTTCCGTGCCTGCCTCCGCCTTGACTTTGGCGCGCATGACCGACGAAGTATACGCTTCGTAAATATCGGTCTCGGGATTTTCCGCAGCGATGGCCTCCATCAGCGGCTCCACTGCCAATGCCCGCGCCTCTTTCCGCGCCGCGCCATAGGACACGACAAGCAGCGCGTCCTTATCTTCCCGTTCCGCAAACGCCGGCTCGTCGTGAACCAGCACCCCGATCTGCGCCGCGCGCAAAAGCGCCGGCGTCGGGTGTTGTACCTCCTCGTGCAGAATATATCCCGCGCCTTTATGCGTCCGCATCGGCGTCTTCTTTTCCATGGCAAACCTCTTTCCGGAATGAATATTTCCATGAACTCATCATCTTTTATTTCATTATATAGCCTTGCCGCCTTCCCTGTCAACGAAAATCACCGATACGAACAAAAGCGGCCAAATAAAAACTCCCGGGCAAACCGTCCGGGAATCATTATTCCGCCGCCAACCGATGAACCTTGAAGGCGCTTTTCCCGCATTTGGCGCAGCGATAGCGAGACGGGTGCCTGACAACCGCGCCCGCGCGCAGGTAATAAAATGCGTTGCCGCAGGCGGCGCAGGTCACTTTATAACGGTAGAGAGACTCGGATTGCTGGATTGCCGTTTTTTCTGAATAGACGGCAATATGAAGGCCCATCGCGTCGTTTAAAAGCGTCATGCCCTGATGGAAAAGGGCGCCGTGTCCCTCCCGCGGCGGCAGGCACGCATGCAGAAGCTCATGCGCGACCACGTCGATCAAAGCGTCAGCGTTGCCCGGGAAAAAAAGATGCCCGCTGAAGGCGAGTTTACATTCTCCGTTGTTTGCACGCGGGATATTGCAGGAACCGTATTCGCGGACGCCGCGCGTAATACGGACGGTGCGGACGCGGCGCAGACGGGCGGGCAACCCCGCGACGAGAATCGTCTTTTCAATCGCAGGGCCGAGCGCGTCGATCAAGTCCCGCGCCAAAAGGCGCATTTTCCATGCGACGTCCGCATCGGCAAGCCGCGCTTCCACCTCCGCGCGGAGAGCAGCCGCCCCCGCTTCGACGGGAAACGCAAGGCCGCAAGGCTGGCCTGCCGGGGAAACATCATTTTGCGGACTGAATGGCATCGTGGACCGCCTGCTCCTCTTCCTTCGTCATCGTGTATTTGGAACGTCCGCCCTCGATGGGCTTCACATAGCTTCGGGAGTCCTCACGGGCGAAAATACTGGAAAACACCACGCCGTTATTGTTCGCGTCGAGCAGCGCGACGGCGTAGCTGAGGTCGCTGCCCATGTCCTGAAACGCGGAAAAGCGCACGACGCCGACACGCGTAACCGCCGTCTGGAGCAGCGCGTCGATTCGCGCGTTCTCCTCGCAGATCCTCTTGTTCTCTTCGGCGACGCGGCGCGTTTCCTCAATGTGGCCAAGCAGCATTTTTTCCATCGACTGGCCCGACTCCTCGCCCTGCATCATCTTCTCATACAGCGAGCGAAGCGACGAAAGACGGGCGAACAGCACGAACACGAGCACAAACAGCAGAGCGATGACTCCGCCGAGAACGGCGAGCGCCGTCTCCGGTGCCTCCGCAACAAATTGGACCATCTCGTTCATAAACCAGGTTTCCTCCCTGCAAAATATTTATTATGTCGTAACTCCAATTTTTCTCCCAAAGGCGTACGGTCAGAGGAAGATTGAAACTCCCTCCGGCCTCCTCCGATATACACCGCCACCTATAGAGGCGGAGCCATCTTAGCCTTGTTATACGCTAAATTTCCACGAGACTTCACGGAGCTTCTTCTTCTTGATTTCGACCTCGTCCTCGCGCTGCCTGGACAGCGCCTCGACTGCCTCGACGATACGATCGAGATCTTCCTGCGTCTTAAACGAGATCTCAATCTTGCTCTTCTTCGGCCCCCAGGCGATTCGGACGGGCGTGCCGAACAGCAGCTTCAATCGATCCTCCACGTCGGTGACGAAAACGCGCTCGCTTTTCACGGGCTCGGAAGACTTTTCCTTCGGCTTGAACAGATCGGGATTCTTCCGAAGTCGCGCCACAATGACCTCGGCCTGCCGCGCGGACAGATTATGGTCGACGATGAAATCCGCCGCCTGCTGCATCTGCTCGGGCGTATCGAGGGAAAGGAGCGGCTTTGCCTGCCCCATCGTGATGACTTCCTGCACGAGACTCTCCTGCACGCGCTCAGGCAGCCGCATCAGCCGCAGGAAATTCGCGATATGGGAACGGCTCCTGCCGATGCGCTCGGAAAGCTGCTCTTGCGTCAGCCCGAATTTCTGCATCAAAAGCTCGTAAGCGCGGCCTTCTTCCACCGCGTTCAGATTCTCGCGCTGTACGTTCTCGATCAGCGCAATTTCGGTCATTTCCTCCAGCGTGTATTTCCGAATCAATGCGGGAACAGTGTGCAGCCCTGCCAGTTTCGCCGCCCGGAGCCTGCGCTCGCCGGCAATCAGCTCATATTTGTCGCCGTCGGGCAGCGCGCGTACGAGAAGCGGCTGGAGGACGCCGTAGAAACGAACAGACTCCGCCAGCTCTTCCAGCGACGCCTCGTCAAAATTTTTGCGCGGCTGCGCACGATTCGGCTGAATCTTTTCCACCGGAATCTCCGCGACAGCGGAAGCGTCGTCTTTTATAGCGGAGGCTTCCACGGCTTGCGTCGGCTTCATCTCCGGCTTCGCTTCCGCCGGATTTTTTTTGATCAGCGCGCCGAGCCCGCGCCCAAGTCCTCCCTTTGTCTTAGCCACGGGCGTCCACCTCCTTCGCCAGTTCCGCGTATACCTCCGCGCCTTTCGCGTGAATGTCATAAGCGATAATCGGCATTCCGTAGGACGGCGCTTCGCTGAGGCGCACTGTGCGCGGGATTACCGTCTCGTAAACCTTTTCCTTGAAAAATTCCCGCACCTCTGTCGCCACCTGCCCGCTGAGATTCGTGCGGGAGTCGAACATCGTGAGCAATACGCCGGACACCTCCAGCGAAGGGTTCAGACCGTCCCGCACGAGATCGAGGGTCCGCATCAGCTCCGACACGCCCTCCAACGCGTAAAACTCGCACTGGATCGGAATCACCACGCCGTCCGCAGCCGCCAGCGCGTTCAGGCTCAAAAGCCCAAGCGACGGCGGGCTGTCGATCAGGATAAAGTCGTAATCGCCGCGCACCTGATCGATCGCAGTCTTCAATCGTGTCTCCCGTCCGTCTCCCGCAGTCGCCAGCTCGACCTCCGCGCCTGCAAGATCCACATTTGCCGGAAGCACGTCGAGATCGAACTCCGTATGACGTATTACCGACCGCACATCATCCCCGTTGATCACCACATGGTAAACGGTCCGCTCCTGCGCCGTCTTATCGAGTCCCACGCCGCTGGTCGCATTGCCCTGCGGATCGAAGTCCACGAGCAAGACGCGACGCCCGAGTGCGCCGAGACAGGCGGCTAGATTCACCGCCGTGGTCGTCTTGCCGACGCCGCCCTTTTGATTCGTGATTGCCAGCACCTTCGCCAAAATATTCACCGTCCTATGATTTCAAAAAGATTACAGGGCATCTCTAAAAACTCTCTCCGTCAGCCCTATAGACTTCCACCTCCTTCTATACGGGAAGCAGAAAGACAATAATGAAGCCCTCCTCTTTGCGGAGGGCGGCATGAAGTGCCGGGAGGAGTTCACGAAAATGCAGTTATCAGAGGTTCTTTATATTTATTATACGAAATATAACGGAAAAGGGGAAGTAAATTTTCAAAAAGAAAATGTTTCACGTGAAACAAACAAATATATGTTTGTTTGTATTTATCCTCGCAAAGCATTTCCGTTTTCCTACCGAAGTGAAGTAATATATAAATTGACCTTCTCTGTTGCTTCCTATATAATATAAAGACACCCTTCAACCAAATTGCTCATCTATTTTGCAAGGAGACGAGAACCCATGAATAAGAAGATGCTATCGCATGAGATCGTCGACGGCTTCACGGCGGCAATTCGCGAACAGCAGATCTACCTTTGTTACCAGGTGCAAATCAATCACAGCACCGGGCGCATGGTGGGCGCGGAAGCCCTGATGCGCTGGGAGCACCCGGACTTTGGACTGCAGCTTCCGTCGGATTTCATTCCCATACTGGAAGAACATGACTTGATTTATTCTGCGGATATTTACGTATTCGAGTCCGTCTGCCGCTTCCTGCGGAAATGCCTGAACGACGGCGTTCCGATTGTCCCAATCTCGGTCAATATGTCCCGTTATGACGTTTTCAACCATGACTATGTGGAAGAAATCGAAAACATTCGTAATCGATATGGTATTCCGGTCAAATTCCTCCGGATTGAAATCACTGAATCCTCGGCCATTGGCGGCATGAAGCTGATGATTGACGTGATCGATCGGCTGAAGACCCGCGGCTACGTCGTGGAAATGGACGATTTTGGCAGCGGATATTCGTCGCTGAATATCCTGAAAAATCTCAACGTGGACATGATCAAACTCGATATCGGCTTTCTCGACGGCGGTATCCGCGGACGCGGCGGCATCATCCTGAGCTCCGTGGTACAAATGGCGAAATGGCTCGGTACGCCGCTGATCGCGGAAGGCGTCGAGACAATGGAACAGGCCGATTACATGAAGAGTCTCGGCTGCAATTACATTCAGGGCTTTTTGTACGCCAGGCCAATGCCCGAAGACGAATTTCTCCAAACACTCCGCCAGACCGAGCACGAGCCTACCGTCCCGGCGATGCGGCTGATCGAAGCGATGGACGCGGGCAAGTTCTGGGATCCAGATTCGATGGAAACGCTGATTTTCAGCAACTTCGTCGGCGCCGCTGCGCTATTTACCTATCAAGAAGGGAAGACGGAAATCCTGCGGGTGAACGAAAAATACACGCGCGAGCTCGCCATGAATCTGTCGGCTCAGGAAGTCATCGGCCTCGATCCTCGCCAGGAATTGGATGAGGAAAACTGGGAAATTTATGAATCGGCAATCAAAAAAGCCATCTCTTCCCATGACGAAGTAAGCTGCGAGACATGGCGCAACCTGCATTCGAAATGCTGCGGGAACGATCATATTTGCATTCGCAGTTTCATCCGCGTGATCGGCTGCGCCGGAAAGCAGCACTTGATTTACGCGATGGTGCAAAACATCACAGCGGAAAAGAAAAACTACCGGGATCTATACGACAGCGACCGACGGTTTCGATTTGCCACCGAGCAGATCAACGTCTACGCCTGGGAATACACCTTTGCGACGAAAGAAATGCGTCCCTGCTTCCGGTGTATGCGGGATCTTGGATTGCCCGCGCTCGTCAGGAATTATCCGGAGCCTTTGATTGAGGCGAAGATTATTCCGGAGGATTTCGCGGGCATGTACAGAGATTGGCTCCGGCGCCTCGCGGACGGAGAGGAGCATATCGAAGGTGTCGTTCCGCTTACGATTGGCCGAATTCCATTCTATTTCCGTTACACGACGGAATTCGACGAAACCGGCAAGCCGCTCAAAGCATACGGTTCCGCCACATTGATTTCGGAAGAAGACGGATAACATAAAATGTTTCACGTGAAACATAGAAACATCAGTTCGAATGTTTCACGTGAAACATTTTTATTGAGGAAGTGATGATATGCCAATCTATCGGCCCGCGCTTCCGTTTGTGGACGAAAAAGAAACACGACGATACGCTGGTCTGGCCAAAGCAAAATTTGACGAAGCAGCAATCGCGGCAGCCTGTGAGGAATGCGCTTTGCTTGCCGAGCCCCGTGCGCGATGGGAAATTTACGATTACGACTGTGAAAACAATATGGTCGCCTCGAATCCCCCTTTTTTCGTCGAAGGGAACGTCATTCGAAAACACCTTGCCGGATCAGAACGCGTTATTTTTCTTGCCGCGACCATTGGAGAAGCTGCTGAGGAAGCCGTCACACGCCATTTCGACGAAGGCCGGTACGCGCACTCCGTGCTCCTGGACGCCGCCGCCACCGCCGCCGTCGAACAGACCTGCGACGCCTGCGAATCCATGCTCCGCCCGCAATTTGCCAAAGAGGGCTTCTCCATGCGGTGGAGATTTTCCCCTGGCTATGGGGACTGGGATATCCATGCCCAACCGGGGCTTTTGCGGCTGACACAGGCGTCGACCATTGGAATTTCGCTGACCGAGAGCCTCATGCTTTGCCCGCGAAAATCCGTCACCGCCGTCATCGGCCTCGCGCGCGGGGAAGCGGCGTCGACGGCGCACGCGCTGAAAGGCTGCGCATCCTGCGAAAAACTCGACTGCCCGTCGCGGAAAGAAAAAGATTGAAGAGAATCGTTGGGATAGGATATAATATATAAAGAGCCTTCCCCTCCGGGGTCGGCAACACGGCGACAGCCGAAGGATGACGGATGAGGGTTTTCGACATCACCGAAACCTCACCCACCGTCTTCGACGGTCCTCCCTCCCCAATGGGAGGGCAAGAATAATGTAGTCGGGGGGATTATTATGGAAAAGGCGAAGGTATATTTCACGGATTTCCGCACACAGGTCGGCACGAGCATGACGGAGAAGCTGAAACGTCTGTGTATTGCCGCCGGGTTCAAGAACATCGACATGAACGGAAAATTCGTCGCGATCAAGATGCACTTCGGCGAGCTGGGGAACCTCGCGTTCCTGCGTCCAAATTACGCGAAGGCGGTGGCCGATCTCGTCAAAGAGCAGGGGGGCATGCCGTTCCTGACGGACTGCAACACGCTGTACCCGGGCAGCCGCAAGCATGCGCTGGAGCACATGGACTGCGCGAACCTGAACGGCTTCAACACCGTGACCACGGGCTGCCAGATCATCATCGCCGACGGCCTGCGCGGCACCGACGAGGTCGAGGTGCCGGTGAAGAACGGCCAGTATGTGAAAGCGGCAAAAATCGGCCGCGCGCTGATGGACGCCGACATCGTGATCAGCCTCGCCCACTTCAAGGGCCATGAAATGACGGGCTTCGGCGGCGCCATCAAGAACATCGGCATGGGCGGCGGCAGCCGCGCCGGAAAGATGGAACAGCATTCGTCGGGCAAGGTCTCGGTCAACGAGGAGCTTTGCCGGGGCTGCCGCCGCTGCGCGAAGGAATGCGGCTCCAACGCCATCACGTATGAAAACAACAAGGCGCATATCAACAAAGACCTCTGCAAAGGCTGCGGCCGCTGCATCGGCGCCTGCGCCTTCGACGCGATTTCCAACGACCAGTGGGACGCCAGCGACGTCCTCGACCGCAAGATGGCCGAATACGCGCAGGCCATCTGCCAGGACCGCCCGACCTTCCATATCAATATCGCCACGGACATCTCGCCGAACTGCGACTGCCACGGTGAAAACGACGGCCCGATCCTGCCGAACCTCGGCTTCTTCGTTTCCTTCGACCCGGTGGCGGTGGATCAGGCCTCGGTGGACGCCGCGCTGAAAGCCACGCCGATCGAGAACAGCCAGCTGGGCGACAACCTTGCAAAGCCCGACTGGAAAAAACACAACGACCACTTCCTCGACAGCAACCCCCACGTGAACTGGGAAGAAACCCTGATCCACGCCGAAAAAATCGGGCTGGGGACGAGGGAGTATGAGCTGAAGACCATCAAATAAAATTTCATCCATGAGCGCGTTGCCAAAATCTTCGGCGGCGCGCCTCTTTTTTATTTACGCCATACATGATAAAATAGTAACATTCTAATCATCTGTATATCACAAAGGAGCAACACCATGATAGAGATTTTTGACGGCGCCACGGGGACGATGCTGCAGGCCGCGGGACTGAAGGCAGGCGAATGTCCGGAGCTTGTGAATGTAGAGCGGCCGGAAATGATTGAGGCGATTCACCGCGCCTATATTGAAGCTGGTTCGACGATTATCACGACGAACACCTTCGGCGGGACGTCCCTGAAGCTTGCCCACTACGGCCTTGAAAAACGCGTCGCCGAAATCAACGCGGCGGCAGTGCAGGCTGCAAAACGCGCAGCACACGGCCGCGCTAAAATCGCTGGCGACCTTGGGCCGACGGGGCGCTTTATCGAGCCGCTGGGCGACCTCGGCTTCGAAACAGCTTACGACGCCTATTTTGAACAGGCGAAAGCTCTCGCCGACGCGGGCGCGGACTACATCATCATCGAGACGTCGATCGACCTGCAGGAAATGCGCGCCGCGCTGCTCGCGTCGAAAGACGCCACGAATCTGCCCGTAATCTGCCAGATGAGCTACAGCGAGGACGGACGCACCGTCACCGGCACCGACCCGGAAACGGCGGCTGTGGTGCTGGACGCGATGGGGGCCGACATTATCGGCGTCAACTGCTCCCTCGGTCCGGAACAGCTTTTACCCGTAGTCGAGAAGCTGGCAAGATCGACCGCAAAGCCTATATCTGTACAGCCGAACGCAGGCCTGCCGCAATTCGTCGACGGCAAAACGATTTTCCCGATGACGCCGGAGGACTTTTCCCATTGGGCTCCAAAACTGATCGCGGCAGGCGCGACTTACATCGGCGGCTGCTGCGGCACAACGCCCGCACATATTCGTGCCATTGCTGAATGCAAAAAGGCCGCGCCGCCGGAACGTCCGGCCGTGCCGGACCTCCTGCGCCTCGCCAGCCGCTCGCAAACCGTCGTCATCGACAAAACCCTTCCCACCGTGCTGATCGGCGAACGAATCAACCCGACGGGACGCAAGAAACTCGCCGCCGAGATAAAAGACGGCTCGCTGCTTTCTGTCAAAAAGGAAGCCCTCGACCAGGTCAAAGCCGGAGCCCGCGTCCTCGACGTCAATATGGGCGTCGGCGGCATTGACCAGGCCGCCGCCATGCGGCGCGCCGTCATGGAAATCGCCCAGATTACCGCAGCGCCGCTGGCTATCGACACCAGCGACGCCGCCGCGCTCGAAGCCGGGCTTCGCGTCTATCCGGGGCGCGCGCTGATCAATTCCGTCAGCGCGGAGCCGGAACGGCTCAAAACTTTCCTGCCGCTGGCGAAAAAATACGGCGCGGCGATTCTCTGCCTGCCGATCACGCAGGACGGCGTGCCGAAGACCGCAAAAGAACGCCTGGAAGCGGTGCAGTCGATTCTCGACGCAGCAAAAGAGGCAGGACTCAAGGACGGCGATTTCCTGTTGGACGCCCTCGTGCTGACCGTCGCCGCCGAGACCGACGCGGCCAAAGAAACGCTGGACACTCTGCGGCTTTACCGCGAGCACCTGGGCTGCCCGACGACGATGGGCCTCAGCAACATTTCCTTCGGCCTGCCGAACCGTCCGCTGATCAACAGTACCTTCTTCGCGATGTGCCTCGCGGCTGGGCTCGACGCGCCGATCATGAATCCTTACGACGATGCGATGCAGAACGCGCTGTCCGCGTCAGCCGCGCTCCTTGGAAAAGACCCGAACGGCCGCGATTACAGCCAAAACGCCTCAAATCTCGCCGCGCCGAAAACTGCCGCAACCATGAAAGAAGAGGACATGGACGCTCTCGCCGCTATCAAGTCCGCCGTGATTCGCGGGGAAAAAGAGCGGATGCCGGAGCTGATTGCCCGCGCCGTCGAAGAAAAGCTCGATCCGAACGAAATCACCGAGAAAGCGCTTACCGCCGCGATGAACGACATCGGCGTCGACTTCGGCGCAGGACGCGTGTTCCTTCCGCAGGTGCTGCTTTCCGCTGAAGCCATGCGCGAAGCGTTTACCAAGCTCAAGGAGCTTTTGCCCGCCGCCGAGACGAAAACCCTTGGCACTGTCGTCATCGCCACAGTCAAAGGCGACGTCCACGACCTCGGCAAGAACATCGTCGCCGCGCTGCTGCAAAACTCCGGCTTCAAGCTGATCGACCTGGGCAAGGACGTCCCCGCCCAGACCATCGTCGAGGCCGCCAAAGTGAACCGCGCTGACATTGTCGGCCTCTGCGCGCTGATGACCACCACCATGACCGAGATAGAGACGGTCGTCGAAGCCCTCCGGGCCGACGGCGTCAACGCGAAAGTCATGGCCGGCGGCGCCGCCGTCACGCCCGAATACGCGAAGGAAGCCGGCGCCGATCTCTACGCTCCCGACGGCGTAGCGGCGGTGAAACTGGCAAAAGAAGCGCTGCATGTTTAGTTTTTGAGAAACGCAATCCAATAGTTTCACGTGAAACAAAAGAACGTGTATTTGATTTCATTGTGAAATCCGGGCAGAAGGAATTTGCCCGAATGCGGCGAATTGTATATACGATAAGCACAAGCACCCGAAAGAAAGGTGATTTCTATGACAACGCCCCTTTTTCTCTGCTACCCGAAATGCACCACCTGCAAAAAGGCGCAGAATTGGCTTGATCAGCATAGCGTTGCTGTTACAACGCGCGATATCGCTAAAGAAAATCCCAGCGAGAACGAGCTTCGCGAGTGGCACAGGGCCAGCGGCCTGCCGCTGAAAAAATTCTTCAACACCAGCGGCAAGAAATACAAGGAACAACATCTGAAGGATAGGCTCCCATCCATGAGCGAAGACGAGCAGTTTAAGCTGCTCGCCACGGACGGGCTGCTCGTCAAGCGTCCGATCCTCGTCGGCGACGGCTTCGTCCTCGTCGGATTCAAGGAAGCGGACTGGGCAAATCGTTTTGCCGTCGGGCAGACGCCGAAAGGCGAACAGCCGGAACCGAAGCCCTCGAAGACAAAAAAGAAAACAAAACCTGAGCAAGAGCCAAAACAACAAGAAAAAGTCTCCATCCGCGCCTTCCAGATGAAGGTCACGCTTCGTGGCATGAGGCCACCCGTCTGGCGCCGTTTCTTCGTGCCGGAAGACATGACATTCAACGATCTCGCGGACGTGCTGATTGCGGTTATGGGCTGGAACGGCAGCCATCTGTCCGCCTTTGAGCTGCCGAAGAGCAACATGAACATCATGGCCGATCCCTGGTCGGACGAGAAGCAGTTCGGCGAGCGGAACGGACGCAAGGTGAAGCTCTCTCAGTTCCTGCCAGACGAAAATGAATTCGTCTTCGTCTACGACATGGGCGACAACTGGGAGCACGAAGTCGTCGTCGAGGACGTGCGCGAAAACTATCCGGCGCTCTACCCTGCCGTCCTCGCCTTCGAGGGCGACTGCCCACCCGACGACTGCGGCGGCGTTTGGAGCTACATGGATATGCTGGTATCCGACGACGTGGACACGCAGGAATGGCTGAAAGAAGCCTCCGTCCCATACAGCATGGAGGAAACCAACGCCGCGCTGCGGAAAATCAAAGCCGGAAACAGGAAATAAAAGAAGCACGCTTCGTCGAAATCAAATTCGATGGAGCGTGCTTTTTTTCGCCTTGTTATAGGTCTTTACGCCAACACCTTCGCCATGTGGATATACTCCGGATCGAGCTGTTTTTTCTTATTTACCGCATCGTAAAGATTGACATTTACCACGCGGCCGTGGCGGATGCCGTAGACCACATTGGAGACGCCGGATATGAGCGCCAGCGTCGCCTGCTCGCCGAGGGTGCTGGCATAGACACGATCCGCGACCGTCGGCGATCCGCCGCGCTGGATATGACCGAGCACGGAAGCTCTCGTCTCGATGCCCGTTTTTTCCTCCAGCTTGATTCCGATGTCGATGGCGCTGCCCGCGCCCTCCGCCACGACGATCAGCACATACCGCTTCTGGTTCTCATCGTACATCGCGCGGATTTCCGTCGCAATCTGATCGAGATCGTAAATCTCCTCCGGCACGAGAATATACTCGGCGCCGCCGGACATGCCCGTGATCAAAGCCAGCCAGCCGGAATGACGCCCCATGACCTCAAGGACAGCGATGCGGCGATGGGCCGAAGCCGTATCGCGGAGCTTGTTGATGGCGTCGATAATCGTATTCGCCGCCGTATCCGAACCGATCGTGTAATCCATGCCCCAGATGTCGTTGTCGATCGTTCCCGGCAAACCGACCACGGCGATATTCTGTTCCTCCGCAAGGAATTGAGCTCCCCGCAGACTGCCGTCGCCGCCGATGACGATGATACCCTCGATGCCGCGCGCCCTGAGATTTTCCGCCGCCTTCGCGCGCCCCTCCGGCGTCATGAATTCCTGCGAACGCGCCGTGCCGAGGATCGTGCCGCCGCGCTGGATGATGTCGCTGACGCTGCGCCGATTCATCTCAACGATATCGTTTTCCAAAAGCCCCTTGTAGCCGTTGTAAACGCCAAAGACCTTCACATCGTTCAGGACCGCCGTCCGCACCACAGCCCGCGTCGCCGCGTTCATGCCGGGGCTGTCCCCGCCCGAGGTCATCACCGCAATCGTTTTCCTCATCTGTTCGTCCCCCTTGTAAATCACTGTTATGAGATATTTCGAGAAATCTTCAAAAAATCCTGCCTGCGAAGAAAAAAGCTGTAACTCGCCCCGAATATTGACGATATCCAAGAAAAGCGATTATAATGAAACAAATGAGCAAAAGGAGAAACCGCCATGAACGAACTCGCATTGAAATACGGCTGCAACCCGAACCAGACGCCCGCCCGCGTTTACGTGGAGGACGGCGCGCTGCCGTTCACGGTCCTGAACGGCAAGCCCGGCTATATCAATCTTCTCGACGCATTGAACAGCTGGCAGCTCGTCACCGAGCTCAAGGAAGCCACCGGGCTTCCCGCCGCCGCGTCCTTCAAGCACGTCAGTCCTGCCGGAGCCGCCGTCGCCGTACCGCTTTCGTCGATACTGGAAAGGGTTTACTTCGTCGAAGGGATCGAGCTTTCACCCGTAGCCACCGCTTACATTCGCGCCCGGGGCGCCGACCGCATGTCGTCCTACGGCGACTTTGTCGCGCTGTCCGACGAATGCGACGAACAAACCGCGTCATTCCTGAAACGTGAAGTTTCCGACGGCATCATCGCGCCTTCCTACACCAACGAGGCGCTGGCCATTTTGAAGGAAAAGCGCAAGGGCACGTATCTCGTGCTCCAAATGGATCCGGCTTACCGCCCCGCGCCGATGGAAAAAAAGCAGGTCTTCGGCGTCTGGTTCGAACAGCAGCGGAACGACGTCAAAATCACCGACGACTGTCTGAAGGATATTCCGACAAAGGCGAAGGATATTCCCGAAAACGCGCGACGCGACCTTCTGCTCGCTCTGATTACGCTGAAATACACGCAATCGAACTCCGTCTGCTACGCGAAGGACGGGCAGGCCATCGGCATCGGCGCAGGCCAGCAATCCCGCGTCCACTGCACGCGCCTCGCCGGAAACAAGGCGGACAACTGGTTCCTGCGCCAAAGCCCCGCCGTACTGAACCTGCCGTTTCGCGACGACGTGCGCCGTCCGGACCGGGACAATGCGATCGACGTTTACGTGACCGGCGAAGGGACCGAACTGCTCGCCAGAGACTGGCCCCGCCTCTTCACCTCCATGCCGCCGTTCTTCGCGCCGGAACAGAAATCCGCATGGCTGAAAAAACTGAAAGGCGTCGCCCTGGCCTCCGACGCGTTCTTCCCGTTCGGCGACAACATCGAGCGCGCCGCCCGAAGCGGCGTCTCCTATATCGCCCAGTCCGGCGGCTCGATCCGCGACGACAACGTGATCGAGACCTGCGACAAATACGGAATCGCCATGGCCATGACCCATATCCGGCTGTTCCACCATTAATTTTACGCATCAAAAAAGACTGCCATCGGCAGTCTTTTTGTATGTCTTCACAGCGAGACGTTGATCGTATTTTCAATGTAATCTCGTATCGACGTCCCGTCGGAGGAGGACTCGTCGTAAATTTCTCCCTTGTGACGCAGAACCGCATGGTAGATCGTGTCCTCGATGCTGCCGGGAATCAAGTACTCCCAACGGCGGCCGTCATACCGCTTGTTCTCCGCTTCGGCGCTCGGGCGCCCGAAAACCTCCATCTCGGCGAGGAATTGTATCTGCTGTTTCTTCGGACGGATCAGGTAATGCTCCAGATAATATTTCGACGGAAACGTGTAATCGCCCTCCAGAAATTCGAGCGGAGCCAGCTTGATCCAGACGTCGATCATCTTCTCTTTCGCCATGTGAGGAATCGGAAGAAACCGTGCCGTTTTTCGATCCATATAGTAGACAAAGGATTCGTCCCGATGAATCTCAATAAAGCGCGGCAGCTCCTCCTCGGCGCCTTCCTCTGTGGTTCCGTCGCTATTGGTATTGGAGACCTCTTTATATTCATAGGAACTAGTATCCGGTTCCGTGCACCTGCACCGGTTTTCCAATTCCTCCACTACCTGTTCCAGCGTCTTTTCGCATCGGCATGGATCACACGTGCAGCTCTTTTTCTCCGCCATGACAAAGGACGGCTGAAAAAGCGCCGCCGTCAAAAGCGCCATAGCCAACCACTTCTTGCATCGCATCGTCATATCACCCCGACCGATAATTTCTGTTCTTATCTTACCATATTCTCACATATTCCGCACGTCAAAAATCCCGCGAGTCCACCCCGCGGGATTATTCATTGGCTCCGGTCAGATTTTGTTCAGCTTGATTCGTTCCCATTGTTCCGCGATATAAGCGCTGGTGCGCTCCGGGTGCGTTTTTTTCATCTGCTGCATGACGTCCTGCTGCCTCTGGGCCAGCGCTTTGTTTTTCTCAGAATCCTCTCCCTCGCTCTTGTAGAGACTCGTCATATTCAGGAGGATCGCCTCCCGGATTGGCCCGTCCAGTTCCGGAATCGTACGCTCCTCGTCCAGTTGTTTCAGCGCGTCTTCATACATTTTCTCGGCGCGCTCCGGCTCCTTCAGGCGCACTTCCACAACATCGGCGGCGCGGCCGAGCTGCCAGACGCCGAATACCCGGTCCGTCTTCGAGCTGATTCCGTCGCCAAGCAGATACTTCGCAGCCCTCTTGTAAGCCTCCACCGCCTCCTGATTTCTCTGATTCTCCTTGTGTCCCTCGGCGAGGATGTACTGTGCCCTCCCCTTCTGCGAGTCGTCGTCCGCCATCTCCATCAGCTTTTGGCCGTTCGCGGGCAAGACGTCCTTCCGCTCCTCCGCGTCGGCCAGTACCGACAACAGGAAAAGAGAACGGAACCGCTGGTCTTTCGTCCGCGCGAGGCTCTGCGCGCGGATTGCCTGCTCTCTGGCATAGGCCTTGACCTGATTCCTGTCCGCGTCCTCCTTGCTGAACATGGAAAAATACGTCTCTTTGGCGTTATTCAGCATTTTGTCAAAGCTGAGATCGTTTTCCCGCTGCTCCGACGTTACCGGCCCGCTCTCTTCTTTTTTCGGCGTGAGCGCACTCTCTTGCGCAACCTTCTGCCAAGCCCCCCGTGAAGGCTCCAGCGTCACAACCATGCACGCGACGACGAAAAGCATCGCCGTTGAAAGTCCTACGATAGCCCACCAAAGCTTGTCCCGCTCCATCGTGCGTCCCTCCGAATCCTATTTTTGCCCCAACGGCTTCTTTTCCGGCGTCCCCGCTTTTCGCGGAAAAGCCGCGGGCGTCGGGCGTTCCTTGTCGATACGGACCACCGCGCGGCCGTCGTCGAGATCCGGCAGTTTTACCGTCCGGGCCGTAGGCTTGCCGCCGCCGAGAATTCTTGCCGCCTGTTCCGCCTCCGCCATTTCCTCGGCATACCGCGCACCTTTCAGCGCGAGAAGCGATCCGCCGACGCGCACAAAAGGCAGCGTATACTCCACCAGCACCGAGAGCCTTGCCACCGCACGGGAAAATGCCAGATCAAACCGTTCCCGATACGCCTTTTGACGCGCCGCCTCCTCGGCTCTCCCGTGAACGCAGGCGACGCCCTTCAATCCAAGTGTCGAAACGACCGTTTCCAAAAATTTCACACGCTTTTGCAGCGAATCGAGCAGCACCAACTCCATCGACGGGAAAAATATTTTCAGCACCAGCCCCGGAAACCCGGCGCCGGTACCCACATCGACGGCGCGGACGCCCTCGGTAAAAAGAGACGCGTCAAAAGCCGACAGGGAGTCGACGATATGCTTGACCGCCACTTCATGAGGCTCGGTAATTGCGGTCAGGTTCATCTTTTCGTTCCACTCGACCAACAGCGCGTAATATGCCGCGAGCTGGTCCGCCTGTTCCTCTGTCAGCGGCGTTCCGAACGCTTCCGCCGCCGCAAGCGCTTCCTCACGAAACGTCATGCCGCGTCTCCTCCTGTTTGTTCCTGCGTTCTTTTTCCAGCCAGACCAGGAGTACCGATACGTCTGCCGGAGACACGCCGGAAATGCGGCCCGCCTGCCCGACTGAGCGCGGACGCAGGTCGGCGAGTTTTTCACGCGCTTCCTCCCGCAGACTCGGCACTTCCGCGTAGTCGATGTCGGGCGGAAGCAGCTTCGTCTCGAGCTTTTCCATCCGCGCGATCTGTTCCTGCTGGCGGCGGATATAGCCCTCATAAGTAATCGTAATATCGACCTGTTTTTCCGCTTCTTCCGAGATCTCCGGCAGATGGAACAGCGCTCCCGCTTTTTTGTAATCGGCCTCCGGGCGGCGCAAAAAGTCAAACAGCGACGTGGCCGTCCGAATCTCGCCAAACCCCGCTTCCGCCAGTTTCGCATTCGTTTCGGCGCTCGGCGTCAGTATCGTCTCCCGGAGTTTTTGCAGCGCCGTTTCGATTTCTTCTTTTTTCTTCCTGTAGCGCGCATACCGTTCGTCGGTGACGAGACCGACACGACGACCGTATTCGGTCAGACGGAGGTCGGCGTTGTCCTGCCGGAGGATCAGCCGGTACTCGGCCCGGGAGGTCATCATACGATACGGCTCCTGCGTCCCCTTCGTGACGAGATCGTCGATCAACACGCCGATATAGGCCTCCGAACGCTTCAGGATCAGCGGCTCTCCGCCTTTAATCATCATAGCCGCGTTGATGCCGGCAATCAAACCCTGCGCCGCCGCCTCCTCGTAACCGGAAGTGCCGTTGGACTGGCCCGCCGAAAAAAAGCCGTGAATCGCTTTCAGCTCCAACGTCGGCGAAAGCTGGGTCGGATCGATGCAATCATACTCGATGGCATAACCTGCCCGCATCACGCGGCAATGACGAAGTCCCGGAATCGTGTGCAGAAACGCGATCTGCACGTCCACCGGAAGGCTCGTGGACATGCCCTGCACATACATTTCCCTCGTGTGCAGGCCCTCCGGCTCGATGAAGAGCTGATGACGCTCCTTGTCGGGAAAGCGCACGATCTTCGTCTCGATGGACGGGCAATAGCGCGGCCCCACGCCCTTGATGACGCCGTTCGCCATCGGCGCGCGTTCTATATTGTCTCGAATGACTTTATGGGTTTCCTCGTTCGTATAAGAAAGCCAGCAAGGAGCCACGCTCCGCGTCGGCTCGTCGGTCATGAAGGAAAATGCCGCGGACTCGTCGTCGCCCGGCTGCTTTTCCATTTCGTCGTAGTCGAGAGAATCGGCGTCGACTCTGGCGGGAGTGCCGGTCTTGAAGCGCATGAGGCGAAGACCGAGACGCTTCAATGCGTCCGTCAGCTTCATCGCGGCCCGCTGCCCGTTCGGTCCGGCGTCGTAAGTCGTCTCGCCGATGATAATGCGCCCGCGAAGGTAAGTGCCTGTCGCCAGGATCACCGCGCGGCATCTGTACACCTCTCCCGTTTCCGCCACGACGCCCCGCACTTCGCCGTCCTCGACCTGTATATCTTCGATCAGAAGCTGCTTGACATCCAGATTTTCCTGTTTTTCACAGGTCTCCTTCATCGTGAACTGGTACAGCTTCTTATCCGCCTGCGCCCGGAGCGCGTGAACCGCAGGTCCCTTTCCCGTATTCAAGAGCCGCGACTGGATCGAGGTCTTGTCGATATTCAGTCCCATCTCCCCGCCGAGCGCGTCCAGTTCGCGAACGAGATGACCTTTAGCGGGGCCTCCGATGGACGGATTGCATGGCATCAGCGCGATATTGTCCATGGAAAGCGTCGCCAGCAGGGTTTTACAACCGATTCGAGCCGCCGCCAGCGCCGCCTCCGCCCCGGCATGGCCCGCGCCGATTACCGCGACGTCATATTCTCCGGCAATAAACACAATATTTCTCCTTCATTTATATAAATTCTACGTAATTCATCATTTTCCGAGACAGAACTTGCTGAAAATCGCGTCGATGATTCCATCGCCAGCTGTTTCGCCGGTGATTTCGCCCAACGTCTCCCAGACCGAGCGAAGGTCGATGACGATAAAATCAGCGCTCATTCCGTTTTCAACCGTCTGCAGCGTATCGGTCAGATAGCCGTAAACGCGGCGCAGAATATCCTCCTCCCTCGCGTCGTGAACGAAGGAAGCTTCGTCGCCGTTCAGTTCGCCGCAGTACGCCTTGTCCCGGATCAATGTTCCGAGTTCTTCCATACCCTCGCCGGTCTTCGCCGATATGCGCAGAATCGAAGCCTCCGGCGCAGCCTCATGAATCACTCTTTCGCTCATGGCGTCCAGCGCGGAAAGCTGGTCGGATTTATTGAGCAGGAAAATTGTCTCCTTGTCCTTCGCCAGTGCAAGAATCTCTTTGTCTTCCTCGCTCATTGGCGCGGCCCCGTCGAAAATCGCCAGGACCAGAGCCGCTTCCTGCACGCAGGCCCGCGCCCGCTCGACGCCGATTTTTTCCACCGCGTCCTTAGCCTTCCGTATGCCGGCCGTGTCAATCAGACAGAGAGGCACGCCGCCTACGTCCGCATATGCTTCAATGCTGTCCCGGGTCGTGCCGGGGATATTGGTGACGATAGCCCGTTCCTCAAACAACATCGCGTTCAATAGGCTCGATTTGCCGACGTTCGGCTTGCCGATGATGGCCGTTTTCAATCCGCCGCTCAATATGCGCCCTGCATGGGCCGTCTTCAGCATGGCGTCGACTTCGTCCCGCATGGCGGCGACCTGTGCGCGCACGTCGTCGATTACCACGTCGTCAATCTCTTCTTCGGGAAAATCGATAGTCGCCTCAAGATGCGCGATCATATCCAGCGCCTTATGGCGAAGCTCCCTGATCCGTTCGGAAAAACGCCCGGACAGATGACCGACCGCCATGCGAAGAGAGGCTTCCGTCTTTGCGCCGACAACTTCCATCACCGCTTGCGCTTCAGAGAGATCGAGGCGGCCGTTAAAAAACGCGCGCTTCGTAAATTCCCCGCGTTCCGCCGGGCGCGCGCCCAGCATGTAAGTGCGTTCCAGCACCGCCCGAAGGGCCACCGGTCCGCCATGGCACTGAAATTCCACCACGTCTTCCTTTGTGTAGGAATGAGGCGTCTTCATCATCAACATCAAGGCTTCATCCAATACGTCCCCTTTTTCGTCGATCACATACCCGTAAGTCACGGAACCAGCCGCTATATCCTCCATATTTTTCCCGCTCTTCGCGCGGAACATCGCGCCGGCGACGGCAATCGCTTCCTCGCCGCTCAAACGGACGATTCCAACGCTGCCTGCGCCCGGCGGCGTCGCAATCGCGCTGATGGTATCTTCTTGATGCATGGCTTTATTTCCCTTCCCGCCACCATATGATACTAGAACCTGTTAACATCATCTGATTTTTACAGGTCTGCATGAGACGTCATCCGAGCCGTAGGCTCGGATGTATAAAAAAACCGCCGCAATAATCGCGACGGCTTTTTACAGTCATTTCGTCATTCTTCCGCCGCCCGACGGTCGCGGAAGCCGCCACGTCGTTCCCTGTTCGGCTCGATGACGACCTTGCGGTACGGCTCGTCGCCGGAGCTGTAAGTCGCAACGCGGCGATTGTCCTGAAGCGCCATATGAATGATCTTGCGCTCGTGTCGATTCATGGGCTCCAGCATAATCCGCTGGCGCGTACGCGTAGCCTTGTCGGCAAGGCGCGACGCCAGACGACGAAGCGTCTCTTCCCGGCGGTCACGGTAATGCTCGACGTCGAGTACGATATGGACGCGTTTTTCTGTCAGACCATGATTTGCTGCAAGATTCGTCAAATACTGCAAGGAATCCAGCGTCTGTCCGTGCTTTCCGATCAAAATGCCGAGATTTTCGCCGGTCAGGTTCAGCACATAGGCCTCTTCCCCCCGTTCCCTCTCAATGGAAACTTCCAGATGCATGGACCCGAAAATCTGCTGCAGGAACTTCTCCGCTTTTTCCAGAGGAACAGCTGCTTCTTCTTCGGAAGGAAGCGGCATGCGCGGACGCTCTTCCCGCGCTTTGCGCTCGGATTTCCGCTCCGGCTCTTCCTCCGCCGCGTTCGCTTTTTTCGCAAGATCACCCACTGTCACTGAAGTCTCGATGACCTCAGGCATGGCTTTTTTCGGCGCCGTTTCGAATATCGTCTTGATCGTCACGCGGACTTTCGCGTCATGGCCGCCGATCAATCCCAGAAATCCTTTGGACGCTTCCTCGATGACCTCAACTTCGGCGTCCTCCTCGCGGACGTCGAGTTCTTCCAGTGCCGCCTGTTTCGCCTCTTCGACGGTCTTTCCCGTCTTTATTACAAATAACGCCATATACGGCTGCCTCCTATTACTTTCCCTTTTTCTTACCCTTCGCAGAATCCTTGTCCATTTTCTGTTCTTTTTTTGCGGACTTCACATCCTCGTTTTTCTTTTCGTCGCGGAACATCCACCACTGCTGCAATCCCTGGACAAAATTCATCGTAATCCAGTACAAAACGAGACCCGCCGCAAAATTCCAGCTGATCCAGCCAATGAAAAGAGGCATCATATACGCCATCATTTTCGCCTGGGAGCCGCCTTCCGAGGGGGTCGTCTGCATCGACACCACATAAGTTGTCAGGGCGGATACGATTGGAAGAATGTGAAGCGGATCCGCTTCCGAAAGAGAGGAAATCCAGAAAAAAGAAGGATCTCCTTCATACGTCATATCCCGAAGCGCATAATAAATCGCCATCAAAATCGGCATCTGCACGAGAAGCGGCAAGCACCCGGCCAACGGATTGACGCCCGCGCTTTCGTACAGCTTCGCCATTTCCTGTTGCAGCTGCTGCGGATTATTCTTGTATTGATCTTGCAGCTTCTTCATCTTCGGCTGGAGCTCCTGCAAGCCCTTCATGGACTTGATCTGCTTTGCCGTAAGCGGATAGAGCGCCATCTTAATGATAATCGTCAGAAGAATAATGGCTACGCCATAATTCGGAAAGCCCGCGCCGGACAAAAACTCATAGAGAACGTTGATGCCCGTCTGGAACAAATGAACGATAGGGTTCAACAGGGAACCAAAAAAATCCAATGTATCACTCCTAATTATTTTCGGAAAAAAAATCTTCTAAAAATGCCCGGCTGACCCGGGCATTTCTGTTCGTTACGGCACAGGGTCGTAACCGCTTCCCGCAAAAGGGTGACAACGGAAAATTCTCTTCACGGCCAGCCAGCCGCCTTTCATCGCTCCGTATTTTTCCACCGCTATCATTGCGTATTCCGAGCAGGTCGGAACATATCGGCAGCAGGGAAGTTTCATGGGAGACACAAACGTGCGATAAAATCGAATCAAACAGAGAAAGATTTCTTTCGCCATGTCGCTATTCCCCATACGCCGATTTTTTCAGAATCCCGGCTCTTCCCGCCAATTTCAGGAAGGCCTGTTCCATCACCGGCTTCTTGACGCCGACGGCAGGCTTCCTTGCGACGAGGAGATAATAATAACCCTCGGCAAGTCTCGCCTGATACAGCCGGTAGCTTTCGCGCATCAATCGCTTGAGACGGTTGCGCACAACGGCTTTACCCAGCTTTTTCCCGGCGGCGAAGCCGGCTTTTCTTCCCGGCCCGATTGCCGGAAAGACGTAAAGCACCAAATAACGATCGGCCCACGAACGCCCGCGGAGATAAACTTCCTGGAACATCCGCTTGCTTCGCAGGATATTTCGCTTCGGCAGTTTCAGCATAAACGTCGGAACCTCTGATCAAAATTAAGCCGAAAGCTTCTTTCTGCCCTTCTGACGACGCTTCTTCAAAACGAGGCGGCCGCCTTTCGTCTTCATGCGCGTGCGAAAACCATGCGTGACTTTGCGATAGTGCTTATTGGGCTGATATGTACGCTTCAATGCTGTTCCTCCTCTCTTTATCTTTCTTTCTATTCCGTTGAGAACCGGCTGCCTCGACGGCGGACGGCTACGAAATCGCCTCATCATTATAGACTACGCGTCGGACGGTGTCAATTTAATTTTCCTCCAAAAATTGTTGATTCATTTCCTCGCGTCTGATAAAATACTCATGATTTCCCTTTCTAAGTTATCCACATTTGTTGATAATAATGTGGATAACGGATTTTTTTGACCTATTTTTGAAAGGTGCAATTTTCATGGAACAACTAGCAACACAGTCAATATGGAGCGAGATGCTGAAAAAACTGCTCGAAACGACGACGGAAACAGAACACCAAAGATGGCTCGTTCCCATGACTCAGATTTCCCTAACTGACGAGACGCTCGTACTCGGCGCTCCCAACGATTTTTCCCGCAACTACGTCCGGGACCATTATCTTCCTTTTATCGGAGACGCCGCAAAAGCAGTGCTAAAAAAAGATCTTGAAATCAAGATTGAAACGATTCTATCCGACGCTGATCAAGAGAGAAAGACTAAAGATTCTTCTGCAAAAGAAGATCTTACCAATCAGGACGAGGACGCCGCTCTTTCGCAAACGTCCCTTTTCTCCGCCGAACATACTTCCACAGCGCCGTCCTATACGAAAAACAATCTTTTCGATCCCGTACGCCCGGGAGATTTTTCTTCATTAAAGGAAAAGTACACATTTGAGAACTTCGTCCGCGGCACTTCGAACCGGACCGCTTACGAAGCGGCGCTCGCCGTCGCCAAAAATCCCGGACAGGTCTATAATCCGCTGTTCCTCTACGGCGGCGTTGGTCTCGGCAAGACACATCTGATGCACGCTATCGGGAACCGGATTTTGAAAGAAAATCCGACGATGCGCGTCCTTTACATTTCCAGCGAAAAATTCCTGAACGACTTCATCGCGTCGATTCGCGACGGAAAACCGGCGGACTTCCAAAATAAATACAGAAATATTGACGTGCTGCTCGTGGACGATATCCAGTTCCTCTATACGAAGGAACGGACACAGGAAGAATTTTTCCACACGTTCAACGTACTGTATGACGCGGATAAGGCCATCATTCTGTCCGCCGACCGTCACCCAAGGGACATCAAGAACCTCGAGGATCGTCTCCGCTCTCGTTTTGAATGGGGACTTCCCGTCGACATTACGGCGCCGGATCTTGAGACTCGTATCGCCATTTTGCAAAAGAAAGCGATGATGGAAAATCTCGACATTCAGGAAGACGTCTTTTACTTCATCGCCAGCCGCGTGGACAGCAACGTCCGGGAACTGGAAGGAGCTCTGACACGCGTCGTGCTTCAGGCTTCCATCGACAAGAAGCCTATCACCGTAGAAATCGCCAGCCGGGCCATGCACGGCAGCTATCCGACGGAACGAAAGAAAGAAATCACACTGGAACTGATCCAGGACGTCACCGCTTCCTATTTCAACATCACGACGGAAGACCTTCTTTCCAAAAAGAGAAGCCAGGACGTCGCATTTCCCCGACAGGTCGCAATGTATCTCTGCTGCACGATGACGGAAACCTCTACGACAAAAATCGGCGAATACTTCGGCGGCAAGGACCACTCCACCGTCATGCACGCCCGCGATAAAATTGCAAAGAAAAGAGAGCAGGATTCTCATTTCAACCAAAAGATCGGCGAATTGATCGACAGAATCCGCCAGATGTAATCCTGTGGACAAGGCGGAGAAAAAAATGTCCAAAACTTGTTCAAAAACGAAAAGGAATATTTATTCTGTGACGAATGTGGAAGATATACCTTCTCCTTCAACAGCGTTATGAACATCTTTCAGACCTTCGACTTAAAGGGCTGCAGCCTCATATCCACATTTTCACAGTCCCTACTACTACATCTACTAGATATATAAATATTATTTGTGTTAATAAAACGTGAGGTGCATAACCGTGAAATTTTCCTGTCTGAAATCGGAACTGTCGCAAGCCGTTCAAATTGCAAGCCGTTCCGTCGCAAATAAACCGCAGACTCCCATCATGTCCGGCATTTACCTCCATGCGGTCGACAACATGTTGGAGCTGCAGGCGACAGATTATGAAATAGGAGTCATACTCCATATTCCAGCAGAAGTGGAAAAGAACGGGGAGGTAGTCGTATCAGGCCGCTATCTTCAGGAAGTCGTGCGCACGTTACCGGAAGAAGAAGTGAAGGTTGAATATGATCATGACACCAAAATCCTGAAAATTTCATCCGGGCGATCGAATTTCACGCTTTTGAGCATGAACGCAGCCGATTACCCGCAAATCACGCGCATAAAAGAAAGCAAGCATTTCAAGGTCAGCAGCGCCGTTTTGAAAGATCTGATCCGCAGAACCACCTTCGCCTGTTCTTCCGACGAAACGCGTCCGGTTTTTACCGGCGCTTTATTAGAGCTGGAAAATGATTCGATCCGAATGGCCGCTTCAAACGTTCATCGTCTCGCGGTCAACGAAGGGAAGATCGAGGAAAATGCAGAAGAGAAAAACAATTATATAGTCCCCAAGCGAGTTCTCGAAGAGTTCCAGCATATCATGAGCAGCGAAGTCCCGGAAGAAGTGGCTGTAAGCTGTACGCGCAGCGAGATGAGCTTCGAGACGGAGAAGTTTTATCTGACCACCCGTCTTATCGAAGGACAGTTCCCGGATTATCGCCGCGCGATTCCCGAACAGTTCGCCACTCGGGTGCAAATGAAGACTGCGGACTTCCTCGCCGCCGTTTCCCGTGTCGGCCTGATTGCGCGTTCTTCGGAATACAACACTGTAAAGTTGATTTTCAACATGGGGGAAGTGCATATCTCTTCTGACAATCCCATCGTCGGCAAAGCGGAAGAAACGGTACCGGCAGATATCGACGGCGAAGACGTCAAGATTGCTTTCAACGCGGCATATTTGATTGATGTGCTGAAAATAGTCAACGGCGAGGAATTCATGCTTTTTATGAACGATTCATTGAAACCCGCCGCCGTCCGTGATCTAGAGAAGCAAGATTTCGTCTATATCATTACGCCGGTGCGTACGAAGAACTGAGCGGGGAAGTTTCATGGAAACGATTCAGATACAGACGGACACGATACGGCTCGATCAGCTCCTGAAGCTTTCCGGCGCCCTTCCCACCGGCGGGGCTGTGAAGCCGCTTCTGGCCGAAGGAAGGATTCTCGTCAACGGAGTCCCGGAAACGGCACGGCGGAAACAGCTTTCGCCGGGCGATACGGTGACGCTTCTTCTGGAGGAAGGAGAAGAGGAATATAAGGTCGTTCGCGGGGAATAATCGATGAAAATCCGGCGCGTCAGTCTTAAAAATTATAGGAATTACGCGGATGAAACGGTTGAACTCGCGCCGGGGATCAACGTCTTTCTCGGGCAAAACGCCCAGGGGAAGACGAATATCCTGGAAGCAGTCTATTACGCTGCACTCGGACGCTCCCATCGAACTTCCGCCGACGCGGAATTGATTCGTTGGGAAGAGGGGGAAGCACGTCTCTCGGTGGATTTTTTGCGCCGCGACGCGGAAAACAGATTGGAATTCAAATTCCTTCGGGACAGAAGGAGACAGATGACGCGAAATGGCGCGGCAATCCGCATGAAGGATTTGATCGGAGCCCTGAACGTCGTCCTTTTCTCCCCGGAGGATCTTTTTTTGATTAAGGGTGCTCCGGCGGGACGAAGGCGTTTTCTCGACATGGAGATTTCCCAGGCTAATCCCGCTTATTTTTATGATCTCGCCATTTATACGCGTCTCCTGAACCAACGAAATTCTCTTTTGAAAAGGATACGCGACGGTATGGCGTCGGAAAGCGAACTGCCCCTTTGGGACGCACAGCTCGTTCCCAAAGCCGTATCCGTCGTAAAAAAAAGGATCGAAGCTGTGAAAAAACTCGATGTTTTCGCTGAGAAAACACAGGAAGAACTTTCTGGCGGAAGAGAGCGTCTTTCCCTCCTTTATGAAATCCATGGCGAGGACGGGGAAAATGCGGAAACCATGACAAACGACCTTTTTTCGTGGTATAATAAGAAGCTGGCGGAATCCGCAGAACTCGATATTTTGCGCGGTATTACGCGTTTTGGACCTCATCGGGACGATCTTGGTTTTTTTATCAACGGCGTCGATCTTCGCGCTTACGGTTCCCAGGGGCAGCAGCGTACCGGCGTGTTGGCGCTGAAGCTGGCGGAGCTTGCTTTCTTTCGTGAGGAAACGGGGGAATATCCGACGCTTCTCCTCGACGACGTGATGAGCGAGCTCGACAGCGGACGGAGAGAGCAGCTCCTTGCGTTTATTCGCGGGGAAGATATGCAGGCGCTGATCACGGCGACGGACGAAGCCTATTTTCCGCCAAGAGATTTCGGGACGATCTTTCGCGTCGAACATGGGACGGTGAAAAGTGCATGAAGCGGGAACAAAAGGCGAAAAAGCCGGCACTGTCAAAGCGAACCGAGAGCCCCGCCGACGTCATGTCCCGTCTTGTGGCTTTTCTTGGACAGGATAAAACATATCGGCTGCATCTGTTGAAAAGCCATTGGAAGGATATCGTAGGAGAAGTCGCAGCCGATCATGTGCGGCCGGTGCGCATGGATTTCAAAAAGCTATTTTTGGCAGCGGACGCGCCGGTTTGGTCTAATGAGCTTCGCTATATGGAGAGAAAGCTGATCGACAAGATCAACGCCTTCGTCTGCGACGAGTTCGTTACGGAAATATCATTCTGTTCGCCGCGTTCGGAGTATTTTTCCGTCAAGATGGAAGAAAAAGAAGAGCCGGAAGAAAAAAAGATCCTTCCGGATCGTGAAGATATTGAAACGTCAGAAGCCGTCGTTGAAGGCATGAACATTGAAAATGAAGAGCTGAAAACAGCGGCGGCGCGAGCATTTGCTCAAAATCTTGCGCTCAGGCGCGTTCGTGCAGAAGAGAATTGGAAGCCCTGCGCTTCTTGTGGAAGGATGATTCCGCCGGCAGAAAGATTGTGTCTTTCCTGCGACAGGAAAAAAAGGGAAGAGGAAAGCCGGGCAGTGCGGAATTTGCTTTTAAAGGAACCGTGGCTTCACGTTTACGAAGTTGCTGCTCTCTTGAATTGTTCGCGAAGTCTGGTCATAAAGGAGCGTTCCCGCTTGCTGCGCGATCTCGCTTCCCGTGTGAAGCAAAGAGACGAAAGCGGTGAGGACGCGAAAAAGCTCGTCATGCTCTTCGCTTCGGTAAAGCCGGAAGAGCTGAACGATGAAATTATGAAAAAATATTTGAATCGCCTTCGTTTCGATTTGTCGGCGGAGGCAGAGGAATTTGGAAAAAAGCGCAAAGGCCGTGGAAAAAGCGGTTTCGGCTGGGAGGAATAAGCCGTGTTTTTACATATCGGCGGCGATTTTTCCGTCCGCTTCGCGGATATCATTTCAATCCACGATTACGATTCCATGAGAAAATCAGAAGATGGAAATGCTTTTTTGTCGAAAAGGAAAAAAGATCTGAAAGACTTTTCGGGCGGCAGACCGAAATCCGCCGTCGTCACCGACAAGTCGATTTACCTTTCCGCCCTTTCGCCGAATACGCTGAAGAGGCGGGCTGAATATGTTTTTTCCTTTGGAACGGAGGTTTAACATGACGGAAGACGAAAAGAAAAACGAAATTGAGATAGAGGTAAAGGAAGAAGTTGAGGATCTGGAAGACGCCGATCTCAACACTGAAGGCATCACGATCAATTCGGACAGCGTCGATCCTGAGATCTCGCAGGTGGCCGGACCTTACGATGCGAACCAGATTCAGGTGCTGGAGGGTCTCGAGGCCGTCCGCATGCGTCCCGGCATGTATATCGGCAGTACCTCCGAGCGGGGTTTGCACCATCTCGTCTATGAGGTCGTGGATAACTCCATCGACGAGGCGCTGGCAGGATATTGCGATCATGTCGAAGTTACTGTCCACAAGGACAACAGCGTCACCGTCGTTGACAATGGCCGGGGTATTCCCGTCGACATGCATGAAAGCGGGAAGCCTGCAGTCGAAGTTGTGTTGACTGTGCTCCACGCCGGTGGAAAATTCGGCGACGGAGGATATAAAGTCTCCGGCGGTCTGCACGGCGTCGGTGTTTCCGTCGTCAACGCCCTTTCGACCTCTATGGAAGTCGAGGTCATGCGCGACGGCAGCCGGTATGAAATTGAATTCTCCCGGGGCGAGGTCACGAAGCCGCTGACGAAAATAGGCGACGCCGACAGGACCGGTACGAAAGTTCATTTTCTGCCGGACGATACGATTTTCACCGAGACCGTATACAAATACGAGATACTGCGCCATCGTTTGCGGGAGCTGGCGTTCCTGAACCAGGGCATCACCGTCGTATTGACCGACGAGCGCGGCGAGGAGCTGAGAAGCGAGACTTTCCACTATGAGGGCGGCATCAAATCCTTCGTTGAGCATCTGGGCAGCAAAAAGGAAAAGATCAATCCCGACGTCATCTATTTCAACGGCGTCAAGGACGACATCATCGTTGAGATCGCGCTGCAGTACAACGAAAGCTATCAGGAGACGATTTACAGCTTTGTCAACAATATCAATACCGAAGAGGGCGGCACACATCTCGCGGGCCTGAAGCTGGCGCTGACCCGTTCCGCCAACGATTACGCGCGCAAGCTGAATGTGCTGAAGGAAAAGGACGAGAACCTGACCGGCGAAGATATCCGCGAAGGTATCGTCTGCGTCATCAGCCTCAAAGTTCCTGACCCGCAGTTCGAGGGCCAGACGAAGACAAAGCTCGGAAACTCCGAGGTGCGCGGTATCGTCGATTCCATCGTCACCGAAGGTCTCAACGAATACTTTGAGGAAAATCCGGTAATCACCAAGCGAATTCTGGAAAAGTCCTTACTCGCGGCCCGCGCCCGCGTCGCCGCGCGCAAAGCCCGGGAGCTGACCCGCCGCAAGAACGCGCTGGATCTGAATCTCGGTCTTCCCGGCAAGCTGGCCGACTGCTCGGTCAAGGATCCGGAACAGGCTGAGATTTACCTCGTTGAGGGCGACAGCGCCGGCGGCTCTGCCAAGCAGGGACGCGACCGTCGTTTCCAGGCGATCCTTCCGCTGCGCGGCAAGATCTTGAACGTTGAAAAGGCGCGTCTTGACAAGATTTTCGCCAACGCCGAGATTCGCACGATGATTACAGCGTTCGGCAGCGGCATTTCCGAGGATTTCGATTTAGCGAAAAGCCGCTACGGCAAGATCATCATCATGACGGATGCCGACGTGGACGGCGCCCATATCCGCACGTTGCTGCTGACCTTCTTCTATCGTTATATGCGTCCGCTGATCGAACACGGCAGGGTCTATATCGCCCAGCCGCCCCTTTACCTGATCCGCAAGGGACAGAAACACTGGTACACGTTCAGCGACGAGGAGCTTGCGGCAAAACTCAACGAAGTCGGCCGCGACAATATCACCATTCAGCGATACAAGGGTCTCGGCGAGATGAATCCCGAGCAGCTCTGGGAGACCACGATGGACCCGGAGACGCGTACCATGCTCCGTGTGGATTTGCAGGACGCGGAGGAAGCAGACGAACTCTTCACGATCCTGATGGGAGAAAAAGTCGAGCCGAGAAGGCAGTTCATCGAGGAGAACGCGAAAAAGGTCAGGAATCTTGACATATAGACAAGAAGCGGAGGCATTAAAAACGGTCTCCGCTTTTTTTCAGGTTCATTCCTTTTTCATAACCTGTTGCTATCATACCCGCAAGGAATCAGATAAGGAGGATATTGAATTTATGAATACCCTGAAAACAACGCTTTTGATGGCGCTATTGACCGGGCTTCTGATCGCCGTAGGCGGCAGCTTCGGCGGACGGCAAGGCGCGATGATCATGCTGGTATTCTCGCTTGCCATGAACTTCTTTTCGTACTGGTACAGCGACAAGATGGTGCTGGCGGCGTACCATGCGCAGGAAATCAATCGTTCGCAGGCGCCGGAGCTTTACGGGTTGGTAGAGAAGCTGGCGCAGAAGGCCGAGTTGCCTATGCCGAAGGTCTGCGTAATCCAGTCCTCGACGCCGAACGCTTTCGCGACAGGGCGCAATCCCGAGCACGCGGCTGTGGCTGTGACGACGGGAATCATGGAAATCCTGGATTATGATGAATTGGGCGGCGTAATTGCCCATGAGCTTTCCCATGTCAAGCATCGCGACACTTTGATCTCTACGGTAGCGGCGTCAATCGCTGGCGTGATTTCGACGATTGCGCATATCGCGCAGTGGGCGGCGATTTTCGGCGGAGGTCGGTCCAGCAGCCGTGATGACAACGGAGGCGCTCTCGGGCTTCTGTTCACGATCATCGTTGCGCCGTTCGCGGCTATGATGATTCAGCTTGCGATTTCGCGGTCTCGTGAATACGACGCGGACAAGAGCGGCGGCGAGATTTGCGGCAATCCGTTGGCGTTGGCATCAGCGCTGGAAAAACTGGAGTACGCCTCGACGCGGATGCGTCCGCTGGCAGGCGCATCAACCTCGAACGCGCACCTCTGCATCGTGAACCCGCTCTCGAACGCCCACGCGACCTTCGCGGGCCTGTTCAGCACCCACCCGCCCATGCAGGATCGAATCGCGCGTCTTCGTGAACAGGCAAGGGAAATGCGCTCGGGTCGTTGAAGAATTACTGCATAAGTACCGCTGTCTTATCAGAAGCCGGACGACACTGTCATCTCATCCGGCTTCTCTTTGTCTTGCTGTTAAGGAAACACTGAATAAGTCCCTCCGCGCCTCTGCCGGGTCTTTTTCCGCCTGTCGTTGTCAAATCCCTCTCGACGTAGCGATGCTACGCCTTCGAGGGATTTTCCTAGACAGTCGAAAAAATCCCTCGACAGATGCACGAATTGACTTAATCAGTGTTTCCTTAAATGTATACATCATACATTTAGGCACCGGATAGACAAGCACATAACTGAGTGTTATACTGCGTCTTGGCAAGAAATTCAAGTCCTTGACGGCAATGAAGCCTTACGGCGCCGGTTTAATTTTATTTTGGCGTTGCAAGGCTTTACTTTTGGAGGTGGAATGTATGGAGCGAATCGAGGACATTATCCTTCGCCATTCCCAGCGGGGCATGACGAAGCTGCGGCCCCATATGGAGGCGGACTATTGCCGCCTGGCCGCGAAGGAGATCCATTCGTGGAAGCGGGGCGTCATTTTCCTGACTACCGGCTTTTATGTGGCGGGCTACCCGGAGACAGACGGTCCGACGGGTACGGCGGTACTGGCCAGCGTACTCAGGGACATGGGTTTCCAGCCGATAATCGTCACCGAGCCGGAAAACGCGGAACTTTTCACGATTCGGGACTTTGAGGTCATCGAGGCGAAAGTCGGCGTGGAGGCCGACTTTTTCCGGCAGATGATTCTCGAGTGGCAGCCGGTAGGCATGATTTCGGTGGAGCGCTGCGGACTGAACGCCCAGGACGATTACGCGAATATGCGCGGCGTCTCGATTCGCGAGCACAACGCGGCGACGGACGTCCTGTTCCAGTTCGCGCCCGAGTATGGAATCCATACGGTGGGCGTCGGAGACGGCGGCAACGAGATCGGCATGGGAAATGTGGCGGATGTGATCGAGAAAGAGCTTTCACTCGTCCCCTGCGTCGTGAAGGTCGATCATCTGGTCATTGCCAGCGTTTCGAACTGGGGCGCTTACGGCCTTGCAGCATACCTTTCGATTCTCGAAGGCAAGCACCTGATGCCTTCGTATGCGTGGGCCGCTACGTACATGAAAAAGACGGTGGAAATCGGCAGCGTCGACGGTATTACGCATGAGCGCGTCACACATGTGGACGGTTTCGACGAGAGCGTGGAGCAGGAAATCCTCGACGCTCTGGCGGACAAAATCGACGCGGCGCTTGAAACCCGCGCCGCAAGTTAAGGGAACGTCAGGCGTCATCACAGTCTTATTTGGCATTTTCTAAGAATTGGGGAGGAAAATATAATGAAAAACCTTGGTTATTACAATGGAAAGTACGACGAATTGGAGAATATGTCGATCCCGATGAACGACCGTTCCCATTGGTTTGGCGACGGCGTTTACGATGCGGGCCCGGCGCGCAATTATCACATTTTCGCGATCGACGACCATGTGGACCGCTTTTTCAACAGCGCGGCTCTGCTCGATATCAATATGCCGGTGACGAAGCAGGAGCTGAAAGACCTCCTGAACGACCTCGTCAAGAAGGTGGACACGGGCAACCTGTTCGTCTATTATCAGGTGACGCGCGGCACGGGCATCCGCAACCACGTTTTCACCGAGGGCAAAGGCAACCTTTGGGTCATGCTGATTCCGGCGGAAATCAACGACGGTACGAAGCCGGTGTCGGTCATCACCGAGCCGGATACCCGTTTCTTCCATTGCAATATCAAGACGCTGAACCTGATCCCGTCGGTTATGGCGGCGGAGAAGGCGAAGAAGGCGGGCTGCCATGAGGCGATCCTCTATCGTCCGGGCGGACGCGTGACGGAGTGCGCGCACAGCAACTGCCATATCATCAAGGACGGCAAGCTGTTCACGGCGCCGACGGACGAGTTGATCCTGCCGGGCATCGCGCGCGCCCATCTGATCAGGAAGTGCAAGGAACTGGGCATCGCGGTCAGCGAGACGCCGTACTATCTGAACGACCTGATGAACGCCGAGGAAGTCATCGTCACGAGCTCTTCGAACCTTTGCGTCCGCGTCGACCACATCGACGGAAAGCCGGTGGGCGGCAAGCAGCCGGAGCTGTTCGAGAAGATGCGCAAGGCGGTCCTGGACGAGTTCATGGAAGCAACGAAGTAACAAGTATGGCAAATATGAGAATTGTTCCGGCGGGGGACAGGGCGCTGGTCGCGGACTTCGGCAACGTGATTTCCGAAGACGTGAACCGCAAGGTCAATGCGCTGAAAAAATCCCTGCTGGCGGAAAAGACAGCGGGCGTGCGGGAGATGATCCCCACGTACCGCTCTCTTTTGGTGGAATACGATCCGGCCGTTATCTCCATGCAGGAGCTTGCGCGGCGCATCGAGGCGGCAAGCCTTGGCGGCGAGCAGGCGGAAGCGGAAAAAAAGCGCGTGCTGGAAATCCCCTGCTGCTACGGCGGCCAATACGGCGAGGATTTGGCGGGGCTGTCGGAGCTTACGGGGCTCTCCGAACAAGAAATCATCGATATTCACGCGGGGACGGAATACCGCGTTTACATGCTCGGCTTTCTGCCGGGCTTTGTCTATTTGGGCGGCATGGACGAGCGCATCGCCGCGCCGCGGCTCAAATCGCCGCGAGTGTCGATACCCGCCGGGTCAGTAGGTATCGGCGGCAGCCAGACGGGGGTTTACCCGATGGCGTCGCCGGGCGGCTGGCGGCTCATCGGTATGACGCCGGTTTCGTTTTATGACCCGAATCGCGAAAAGCCCGTGCTCTGCGAGGCGGGCGATTATATCCGTTTCGTGCCGATCCCGCCGGAAGAATATGAGCGGCAAATAAAGGAGGGCGGAGCGGTATGAGCGTTCTTGTGAAAACGCCCGGCCCTCTGACGACGGTGCAGGACGAGGGCCGGTTCTTTTACCAGTCCAGCGGCATCCGGCCGTCCGGCGTGATGGACGCCGCCGCCTATGAGGCGGCCAATGCGCTCGTCGGCAACGCGAAGGGCGAGGCAGTACTGGAAATGACGTTCCTCGGCGCGGCACTGGAATTCCAGTCGGCGGCGTGGTTCGCGCTGACCGGCGCCGATATGCAGGCAAAGCTGGACGGCGTTCCCGTGGAACGCTATCGGGCCGTCAGGGCCGAGGCGGGGCAGACCCTTGCCGTCGGTATGGCGGCGACAGGATGCCGGGGGTATCTGGCCGTGCGGGGTGGTTTCGACGTGCCGCTGGTCATGAGCAGCCGCTCCACCGACGTCAGTGCGAAGCTCGGCGGTTTCGGGGGACGGGCTCTGAAAGCGGGCGACGTTTTGCCGACCCTGACCGCCGACAATTGGACGCCGACGGATCTGTGCTATGAGCCGCCCATTTATGAGAGCGAGATCACGGTGCGCGTCGTTCCCGGTCCGCAGGAGGAGTATTTCACGGCGGCGGGCGTCGATACGTTTTTCTCGGCCGTTTACGAGATCAGCCCGAACAGCGACCGCATGGGGCTCCGCCTCGACGGGCCGGAAGTCGAGAGCATAAGCGGCACGGACATCGTTTCCGACGGCATCGTGTTCGGCTCGATCCAGGTGCCCTCCGGCGGCGTGCCGATCATCCTGATGGCCGACCATCAGACGGCGGGCGGCTACGCGAAAATCGGAACGGTGCTCTCGTTTGACCTGCCGAAGCTGGCGCAGGCGAGACCGGGCGACAAGGTGCGGTTTGCACGCATCAGCGCGGAAGAAGCACAGGCGCTTTATTGAGAGTGAAGAGTGGAGAGTTGAGAATGAAGATAAAACGTTCTCAATCCCACGCTTCACGCTTCACTCTTTACTCTTTATGGGGGGAACCACAATGGACTACAGCAAAGCAAAACCTGCAGAGGTACGGGAACTCATTCGCGAGGGAAAGCTGACCGGGCAGACCTCCGGCATGTGCGACGGGTACGCGCAGGCGAATCTCGTGATTTTGCCGAAGGCGCTGGCTTATGATTTCCTGCTGTTCTGCCAACGGAATCCGAAGCCCTGTCCGCTGCTGGAAGTCAGCGACGTCGGTTCGCGGCTTTTGCATACGATTGCCGAGGGCGCCGATATTGCGACGGATTTGCCGAAATACCGCCTCTACAGGAAAGGCGAGCTGGCCGGCGAATACACGGACGTGTCGGAGCTTTGGCAGGACGATTTCGTCAGCTTCCTGATCGGGTGCAGCTTCTCTTTCGAGGGGGATCTCCTGGCGGCGGACGTGCCCGTGCGCCAGATCGAGGAAGGAAAGAACGTGCCGATGTACGACACGAACATTCCCTGCGAATCCGCCGGCGTTTTTCACGGCAACATGGTCGTTTCCATGCGGCCGCTGCCTCACGACCTCGTGCCGAAGGCGGTATTGATTACCGGACAGATGCCCCGCGTGCACGGCGCTCCTATCCATATCGGCGCGCCGGAAGCCATCGGCATCAAAGACCTTGCGCATCCCGACTACGGTGACGCGGTGACGATCCGCGAGGGCGAGGTCCCCGTCTTTTGGCCCTGCGGCGTCACGCCGCAAAACGTCGTCATGCAGTCGAAGCCCGACTTCGTGATTACCCACGCGCCGGGCCACATGCTGATTACCGACGTGAAGAACGTGAACCTGAAATACTGATTAGTTTTGAAGAGAACCCCTCGCCTTCCCCTACTACAATAGATTTCGGAAAAGGCGACTGATCATCGCTTATATTC
>CAMHCS010000026.1 GCA_946183785.1 uncultured Selenomonadales bacterium
TGTGGATAGTTTGTTTTATTTTACCACTTTGGCGACCTTTTTCGGTGTTTCCTTATCAAATGCTCGTGGACGGTCAGATCGACCTTTTGGCGGGACTCGCGAAGACAGATGAGCGTCTCGGCATTATCGGCTACCCGGAGTTTCCCATGGGCAGCGAAACTTACAACATGATCAAGCACAGCGAAGACGACAGAATTACCATGTCGTATTCCACGCTGAACGGGATGAGGATCGGCGTGCTGGACAGCGCCATGGTGCAGGTGCTGCAAAAATTTCTTGACGCTCACAACATTAAGGAAGCACTGAATAAGTCCCGCCGCGCCCCTGACGGGTCTTTTTCCGTCATGCTGCGTCAAAGTGCTCTCGACGTAGCTCTGCTACGACTTCGAGCACTTTTCCTTGCCTGACGAAAAAATCCCTCGACAGGGCCACGACTTGACTTAATCAGTGCTTCCTTAACGCCGAAGTCGTCGTCTTTCCCGACCACCAGAGCCTGATACTTGCCTTTGCATGGCACCGGGTCGACACCATGGTGGCGGAGAGCGACGGCAGCTCTGAAAGGGAGGATATGTCTCTGCTCTACTCTTTCGGCGCTTCGGACTATTACCTTTGCGTGAGCAAGAGCAGGCCGGACCTACTCGCTGCGCTTTCGAGAGCCCAGGAACAGATGCTGGTGGACGAGCCGAATTTTGTCAGTTCGCTCAAGATAAAATACGATATTGTGAGTCGGAAGCTTTCCGGCGCGGAAAAACATGGCTCAAGGAACATGATACGCTCCGGGTCGGCTATCTCAACAATTATCTCCCGTATAGCGATACTGACGCCAAAGGCGACGCCACTGGTCTTGTCCGCGACCTCGTTCCGCAGATTCTGGAGGAACTGGGGATTTTGCGTCTTGATGTTTCCTACACCGGCTATAACAGCTATGACGACATGATTGCGGCTATGAACGACGGAATGATCGACGTGGCTTTTCCTGTAGGCGGCGGGCTCTTTTTCTCGGAGGAGAGCAGCATCTACCAGTCCAATCCCGTTGCTTCCTTAAGCGCGGACCTGATTTACAGCGAAGACCATGTGCATAATACGCTCCAGACCTTCGCGGTGAACAGGAACAACCGCATTCAGTATTACTATATCCGGGCGCATTATCCAGACGCGATGATTTTCTATTGCTCCTCCGTTGATGAATGCCTGACGGCGGTAGCTGAAGGAAAAGTGCCCTACACCACGGCCAACGGGCTCAGAGCGGCTAAAATCCTCAAAAATCGCAAATTCCGCAAGCTTTCCATGAAACCGCTGAATTGGCCCGAAAATCATTCCTTTGGGGTAAGCGTCGGCAACGAAAGACTCCTGAAAATCCTGAACCGGGGCGTGAACGCCATCGGCAAGGATCGTCTGGAAGCAATGATCAACCGTCACATCGGCAAGCTGTATTCCCGTTCGCTTTACGACATGATAATGGACCATCTCTGGATTATCGGTCTCTTGATCGCTGCGGCGGCCCTCCTGGCGGTGGCATTTTTCGCCCGGGAGTCTTCCCACGCCAAGCGTCGTATGGAGGAAAGGGAACAGGCCAGCAGAGCGCTGGAGAAAAGTCGCCCCCACCCGTAAAACGGGTGGGGGCGACTAATCATTTTTGCATTTGATGTAGCTGCTCGTATTTCTTTTTCTCGAAAAACTCTTCCAGCGATTTCAAAAGCGTTTCCTTGCCCGTGGTTTTTAACAGGTATCCGTCCGGCTTCAATTCCAGAACCTTCAATACGCTTTCACGATCGCCTTTGCCTGTCAGGAAAATGACCGGAATCGAGTCCGTTTTCGTCTCGCTGCGGATCATTTCCAGCACCTGTGGACCACTGGTCACGGGCATCTCGTAGTCCAGGAGGATCAGGTCCGGCTTGTTGTTCGCAATGTACATCAGCGCCTGTGCGCCCGAAGTGACGATGGTGACTCGGTAGCTGTCGGAAAGCCAGCTTTTGACCGTCTTCAGGAAAGTGTTGTCGTCATCGACAAGCAGGATGCTTTTCTTGCGTGCGTTTTCATCGTTGGCCTGCACGAGGCAATCCACTGTGTCAATCAGGGCATTGACGTCCAACGGGCGCACAAAACGGGCAGCAATCAAAGCGGGAGGAATCGTCTCCTCCACCGTTTCAATTTCCTCAGCATTGCCGAGCAGAACCAAGAGCTTTTCCTCGTCGGCGCAGAGGTCTTTCAGATAGACGAGAAGATTGGAAGCGTCCGAAATGAATTCGCCCAGGTAAAAAATGAGGATGTCAGCCTCCGTGTGTTTTTCATTTACGGCGGCGACGGTTGCGTTCACAGGTAAAATCTCGTAACCGGCCTGCTCCAGATTTTTCTGGACGGCGTTCGTCATAAACGACGCGCTTTTTCGTATAATGATGGCTCTCTTGTTCATATCCGGCCCCCTCTTGCTAAGGCAATCCGTTTTTCCTATTGCCATAGTCTGCGTTTTATTTTACCATATGCGGGGAAAAAGCAACTGCGCCGAATTTTGGGCATTGGTTTCTGTTTCAGTTTTCCTCGCTGACGATTTCTCCCGTCGCCACGTTGTATACGAGGCGCGAGAGTTTCTTCTTCTTTCCGTTGAGTATGCGCGTTATCCTGCCCGTGCATTCAGCGATTTTCGTGTCCCAGTTGAAGACGACGTCGTCCGCTTTGATGGTGAGATCGTCGCGTTCAAAGAGGATATTGTCTTTCAGGTGGGCGACGTGTGCTTGACCCTCCACATAGAGGTCGTCGCCACGGAATGTGAGCCCTTCCTGCAGCAGCGTTACGTTTCCCTGGGCCCAGACCTCCTGCGTGATGAGGCTGACCTGTGCGTGATCGGCGGTGACGGCGCGATCCTTTCCTGAGACGCGCACATGGCCGTCGAGCAGATAGCGCCCGGTGAAGATGTCGAAGGTCTGCTTGTCACAGGTAATTTCCGGACGCTCCGCGAAAGCAGTCGCAGCCGGGAGCAGGAGAAGCAGGGCGAAGAGGACGCCCCGAAAGAGCTTTTGTGTTGCCGTGTTCATCTGAATCCTTCCTTTCGTGCATTTCCCCGCGTTCTTGCAGTTGCGGAGGAAATGAAAAAAATGTATAATTGCGGCGTAGCGTTTATATTTTTATATTATATGAAGATGATTATTTTTTGAAAAGCCTTATTTTATCTTGAGAGCAGGGATTGTATTGCAAAAGAAAGTGCTTGCGCTTTTGCGCGAAGCGGGCGACGGCTATATCTCCGGAGAGGAGATCGCGGGACGTTTGGGCGTTTCGCGCACGGCGGTCTGGAAGCACATTCGCGCGCTGAAGGCGGCGGGCTATGAGATCGAGAGCCACGCGCGGAAAGGATATTCGCTGCTGGACGCACCCGACCTTTTGCTGCCGCAGGAGATTCAGCCGACGCTGCGGACGCAGGTCATCGGGAAGAACATGATTCATTTCAACGATATCCCGTCGTCGAACAACGAAGCGAAGCGGCTCGCGTTGGAAGGGGCGCCGGACGGCACTGTGGTCGTAGCGGAAGCGCAGGGCGCGGGCAAGGGGCGCCTTTCCCGCGGCTGGTATTCGCCTTCGCAGAAAGGAATTTGGTTTTCCGTCGTGCTCCGCCCGTCGTTTTTGCCGCAGGAGGCGCCGAAATGCACGCTGATGGCAGCGGTGGCGGTCATGCGCGCGATGAAGGACATGGGGTTTTCCGTCGGGATCAAGTGGCCGAACGACGTGCTCGACGATAACGGGAAAAAGCTCGTCGGCATTCTGACGGAAATGAGTGCGGAAATGGAGCGCGTCAATTTCGTGGTCATCGGCACGGGCATCAATGTGAATCTTTGGCCGGAGGATTTTCCGGAGGACGTTAGGGACATAGCGACGTCGCTTTCCATGCTGCGCGGCGGCAGGGTGGATCGACTGGAGCTTTTTGCGCGCGTACTGGAAGCGATGGACGAGCTGTATGTCAGCGTTGAAAACGACGGGTTCGGCACGGTGCTTGACGAATGGCGTCAATACTCGGTGACACTGGGGCAGGAAGTCAACGTGATCGGCGTCAGGGAATCGTTTTCGGGAACGGCGGCGGATATCGACGAAGACGGCGCGCTCCTGATCGACACGCCGACAGGCCGTCGCCGCGTGTTGGCGGGAGACGTGTCCATTCGTCCGAGAAAGAAATAGATATTGTATCCTGTCGGGGATTTTTCTTCAGGTCAGGAAGAAGGCGCGAAATCGTAGTCGCAGAACTGCGTCGAGCGCCATCGGACAAACATGAGGGAACGAGAACCGGTAGGGGATTTTGGAGGAAAGCTATGCTTTTGGTTTTTGACATCGGCAACAGTAATATCGTGCTCGGCACTTATGAGGGCAGGCGTCTGATGAAGCACTGGCGCATTTCGACGGATCGGCAGAAGACCGGCGACGAGTACGGCATGCTGATCAATAACCTGTTCCGCTTCCAGGGGATTCGCATGACGGATATCGACGCGATCATCATTTCGTCTGTGGTGCCGCCGTTAGTGGTGCCGCTTGTCAAGATGTGCGAGCGGTATTTTCGCCTGCGCCCGTTGATCGTGGGGCCGGGCATTAAGACAGGCATACGGCTTCGCTATGAGAATCCTCGGGAAATCGGCGCGGATCGTATTGTCAATTCGGTCGGCGCGTTCGAGCAATACGGCGGGCCTTTGATTGTCGTCGACATCGGGACCGCGACGACCTTTGACATCGTGGACACGAACGGCGACTATCTCGGCGGCGTCATCGCGCCGGGGATCGGTATTTCCACCGAGGCGCTGTTCCAGCGGGCGGCGCAGCTTCCGCGCGTCGCGCTGGTGACGCCGAAGACGATCATCTGTAAGAATACGGTGACGGGCATGCAGGCAGGCGTCATTTTCGGCTTCGTCGGGCAGATTGACGAGATCGTGCGGCGGATCAAGGCGGAAATGAAGCAGGAGATGAAGGTCATTGCAACGGGCGGTCTTGCTCGTATGATCTCACGGGAGTCGAAGACCATTGACAAAGTAGACAATTTCCTGACGCTGACCGGGCTTCGCGTGCTCTATGAGCGCAACGTCTCGGCGGACGATAAAAAGTCCGACGAGAAAAAGTGCGAGGACAAGAAGCCGCAATGAAAATCGGGAATCTCGACTTTCTGACGCCGGTTTTTCTCGCGCCGATGGCGGGTGTGACCGATACGCCTTACCGCATTCTCGCTCGGGAAATGGGATGCGCGATGGCGTTCGCGGAAATGGTCAGCGTACTTGGCATTCATTTTCGAAACGAAAAGACGTTGGCCATGCTCCAAACCGTGCCGGAGGAGCGGCCTCTGGCTATGCAGCTTTTCGGCGCGCGCCCCGAGCCTGTTGCGGAGGCAGCGGCTTATGTGGAAAGCCTTGGCTGCGCGGACGCGATCGATTTCAACATGGGCTGTCCCGCGCCGAAGATTGTGAAGAACGGCGCGGGATCAGCGCTTTTAAAGGAGCCTGCGCTCGCAGGGAAAATCCTTTCCGCGTTGGTCAGGGCGACGAAGCTTCCCGTGACGGTGAAAATGCGGATCGGCTGGGATGAAACGAGCATAAACGCCGTGGAGATGGCGAAACGCGCGGAAGCGGCAGGCGTCGCGGCAATCGCCGTGCATGGACGAACGCGGGAGCAGTATTACAAGGGCCATGCGGACTGGCGTATGATCGCGGAGGTCAAGCGCGCGGTAAAAGTTCCCGTGATTGCCAACGGGGATATCCGCACGACGGACGACCTTTCCCGTGTGTTCCGCGAGACAGGCTGCGACGGCGTGATGATCGGCCGCGCGGCGCAGGGCAACCCGTGGATTTTCAAATCGTTTCGCTCGTTCCTGGAAACGGGCGTCGAAACGCCTCCGCCGACCATCGAAGAGCGCGGCGCACTGATTTTGCGTCATCTCGATATGCTGATTCAATACAAGGGCGATTATATCGGCGCGAGAGAAATGCGCAAGCACGCCACATGGTACACAAAGGGCATGAAGGGCGGCGGAAACCTTCGCGACGCTTTTAACCGCGCGGAGACGAGAGAGGATTTTCAGGAGATTGTTGAAAGAATGGTAAAATATAAACGGGGAGACGATAATTTTGGCTGACAAAAAGAAAAAACAGGAAGAAAAAGATATCCACGCATGGAATACTTACTCGGAAGCGGAGAAGAAAAAGGTTTACGCGCTGGCCGACGATTACCGCGACTTCATCTCGGATTGCAAGACCGAGCGCGAGAGCGCGGCGGAGGCGGTCCGTATGGCGGAGGCTGCAGGCTATGTCGAGCTTTCCGAGGCGATTCGCAAAAAGAAAAAGCTGAAGGCGGGCGACAAGGTCTACGCCGTCGGCATGAAAAAGACGGTTGCGCTGTTCCAGCTCGGCACGCGCCCGATGGAGGACGGCCTCGCGATTCTCGGCGCGCACATCGACACCTGCCGTCTCGATCTTAAGCAGAATCCTCTTTATGAGGAAGGCGGCATGGCCTATTTTGACACGCATTATTACGGAGGAATCAAAAAATATCAATGGGTGACGCTGCCCCTCGCGCTGCATGGCGTCGTCGTGAAAAAGGACGGCAAGACGCTCGAGATCACCGTCGGCGAGAATGAGGGCGATCCTGTCTTTTGCGTTACCGATCTTTTGATTCATCTCGCCCAGGAGCAGATGGAGAAAAAAGCGGCGAAAGTCGTCGAGGGCGAAAAGCTCGATATCCTCGTCGGCAGTTTGCCCCTTCCCGACGAGGAAAAGCACGCAGTCAAGGGCGGCGTGCTCGCGATTCTTTCCGCGAAATACGGAATCACGAAAGACGATTTTATTTCGGCGGAGCTGACGCTTGTTCCGGCCGGCCGCGCCCGGTCGATGGGCTTCGACCGCAGCATGACCCTCGGCTACGGGCAGGATGACCGCGTCTGCGCGTTCACGTCGCTTCGCGCGATGCTCGAGACGAAAAAGACGGCGCGCACGGCCTGCTGCCTGCTCGTCGATAAGGAGGAAATCGGCAGCGTCGGCGCGACGGGAATGCAGTCGCGATTCTTCGAGAATACCCTGGCGGAATTGATGGAAGCGGCAGGGGAGCGAGGCGAGCTTCGGCTTCGCCGCGCGCTGGCGAACTCGAAAATGCTCTCGTCGGACGTAAGTTCCGGCTTTGACGCGCTCTATGCCAGCGCTTTCGACAAGAAGAATGTCGCCTATCTCGGCGGCGGCATGGTGTTCAACAAGTTCACCGGCGCGCGCGGCAAGTCCGGCTCCAACGACGCGAACGCAGAATATCTCGGCGAGCTTCGCGCTATGATGGACAAGCATAAGGTCCGTTTCCAGACGGCGGAGCTCGGCAAGGTCGATCTCGGCGGCGGCGGCACGATTGCTTATATCATGGCGCTTTACGGAATGCAGGTCATTGACTGCGGCGTTCCGGTGCTTTCCATGCACGCGCCCTGGGAAGTCACGAGCATTGTCGACCTCTACGAGGTCACGAAGGGCTACAGGGCATTCCTCGCCGAAGCGTAATTTTTCTATTCTTGACAAACAGCAATTACAACTTTATAATGGATAGAAATTATGAAGCTGCCTTCCCAAAATTCGGGAAGGCAGTTCTGCGTTATATGGGGGAGTGTAAAACGCTCTCATTTTCGTTCTCATATATTCGTTGTTAAGGAAACACTGATTAAGTCAATTCGTGCATCTGTCGAGGGATTTTTTCGACTGTCTAGGAAAATCCCTCGAAGGCGTAGCATCGCTACGTCGAGAGGGATTTGACAACGACAGGCGGAAAAAGACCCGGCAGAGGCGCGGAGGGACTTATTCAGTGGTTCCTTAAGGAAGGGAAAGGAAATGCTGTTGGATCGGTTGCTTCTTTTGCCAGGCGAGGGCGACGGCTACGCGGCGCGGCAGCGGTGCGGCGAGCGCGCGGGCGCCATCGGCATTGGCGTCAATCTCCTACTGTTCGCGGTAAAGCTGGCTGTCGGAGTCGCCTGCGGGGCGGTAGCCGTCGTGGCGGACGCGTTGAACAATTTGTCCGATGCGGGAACCTCACTGGCGATGATTTTTGGTTTCCGGATTGCGGGCCGGCCCGCCGACGCGGAGCATCCGTTCGGCCATGGGCGCGCCGAGTATCTGGCAGGCCTTTTCGTCGCGGCGGTCATTCTGCTCGTGGGCGTCGAGCTGTTCCGCACCTCGGTGGAAAAAATCTTCACGCCAGAGCCTCTCTCCATCGACCAGCTGGGCGTCGCATTGTTGGCGCTTTCCCTGCTCCTGAAAATCGGCCTTGCCGGTATGTACTTCAAGGTGGGAAAACGCATTCAATCTTCCGCCCTGGAAGCGGCGGGGACAGACAGCCTGACGGACTGCCTCGCGACCTCCGGCGTTCTCGTCTCTCTGGGGGCTTACGCGTTGGCCGGTATCAATATCGACGGCGCGGCGGGCGTATTCGTCTCGGGTTTCATTCTTTACAGCGGATGGGAAGCGCTTCGGGCTGCGACCGATCCTCTGCTGGGCATGGCAAACGACCCGGTACTGGCGGCGGAGGTTCGCAAGATTGTCATGGAGGAAAAAGGCGTGCTCGGTATCCATGATCTTGTGCTGCATGGCTATGGCGCGGGGCGTACCTTCGCGACGCTGGATATCGAACTGCCCGCAGAAATGCCTCTGATTGAGGCGCACAATTTGGCTGACCACATCGAACGTAAGCTCATGGGGCGCCTGCAGATCTTCGTGACCGTGCATATCGACCCGGTCGCCACAGATGACCCGGAGGCCGACCGCTTGTATGTATTGGCTTCGCGGCTCTTGACCTCGATTGACACGAGGCTCGCGATCCATGATTTCCAGATTGTGCCCTATCGTGACGGACGGAAAATCAGCTTCGAGGTCTCCTGCCCGGAGGATCTCCCGATGAACGATCGGGAGCTTCGACGAGCATTTCTCCGGCGCTTCCTTAAGCAAAGCCCGAGAGATCGCGCCATACTCCATATCGACCATCATTTTTGTTGAGTTCTGGTTTGCCCTTCTTTTCAGGAGGGCGATTTTTTTTAAAAGGAAAAAGGAATTTAAAAGGTCGTGTCGAATTTTTTTTATTAGCAAAAAATCGGGAGGGTTTAGCATGAAGAAACAACTGGCGGCCATGGCGGCGGCATTTTTGCTTATGACGGGGACGGCGAGCGCGGCGGACGGCGGCGTAGAAGGCAAGGTCAAAGGCCCTCTCGACCTCGGCGTCGATCTGGTCGTGCGTGACAGCGGGCGCGGGAATTGGGAACGGGGTCAGTCCGGCGTCGGCGTCTCCATCGGCGGCGAGAAGAAAAAAAAGGAAAATACCATCGAGCTGCAGCTCATTTCCCGCGCGACGGACATGAACGCGTTGTCTGAAGCCGAGATTACCGCATGGTACAAGGACGGCATTGCTCCCACGGATGCGGATATCTTCATCGCAAAGGCGGATGAGAACGGCAAGTATGCTTTCACCGGGATTCCTGAAGGCCAGTATTTCCTTGTAGTCTTGATGCCAGGCGGCGGAGAGCTTACGGGAGAGGTGGATAAGTCCAGCGACGCGGAGGAACTCCGGAAGTTCCTGCGGGCGTGGGATATGTATCAGCTTTCTACGATCGGAATGAAACTCTACGCGGTGCAGACGATTGACGTCAAGCCGGATCAGATGGTGCAGTTCAATTATGATTTTAACGCGAGAATGTTCCAGGAAAGAAAGAAAGTAAAGTCTTAAGGAAACAACGAATAAGTCAATTCGTGGCCTTGTCGAGGGATTTTTTCGTCAGGCAAGGAAGAGGGCGTGAAGGCGTAGCATCGCTACGTCGAACGGCCTCTGACGCGGCATGATGGAAAAAGACCCGGCAAGGGCGCGGCAGGACTTATTCAGTGCTTCCTTAAAGCCGCCGAACCTGAAAAGAGATTTTGCAACAAAAGGAAGGACTGCCGCAAAAAGCAAATGATATGCGTTTCGCGGCAGTCCTTCTTATTTTGTCTTTCGTTTACCAGCTTTCGGGAATATTGTCGTAGCGGTCGCGGACGAACATCGTTGCGGTGGCGCGGGTCATCAGTTCTCCGTCGTCCGTCGTGGTGTCGACGTCGACGACCATCGTGCGTCGGCCGTTGTGGCGGACGACGGCGACGGCTGTCGCGCGTTCTCCGGCGTGAATGTTCTTGATGAAGTTCATATTGAAGGAGAGCGTCATCACGCGCTTGCCGACGGTAGCGCAGGCGACGCCGAGTGCGATATCGGCAAGCGCTTCCAGCGCGCCGCCGTGAGTGAAACCATACTGGTTCGTGTGCTTCGTGTCGTCGACTACGAGGCTTAGAGTCGCTTCGCCGCAGCGAACGGCGTCGATCGTGATTCCGCAGTAGGAAATGAATTGATTGCCTTTGTAAACGTCGCGAAGAATCGCGAGACAGGTTTCTGCGTCCAATGGGAAGCCTCCCTTTTGATTTCATATCGAATGTATTGTAACACAAAGGGACGGGTGGAGGCAAAAGGAAGGTTTTGGCCGTTTGCATATAGATATGATATAATATATTGAATTTTTTCAAATGAATCAGGAGAGGAGCTTTTCAATGCAGGTGAACGATAAAATGCACGGTTTTTTGCTGAAGGAGATGAAAGAGGTGCCGGAGATTTCTTCCCGGTGCTTTCTCTTCGAGCATGAGAAGAGCGGCGCACGGCTGTTTTATGTGAAGAACGACGACGACAACAAGGTTTTCTCGATTTCGTTCCGCACGCCGCCGATTGACGACACGGGCGCCGCGCATATCGTCGAGCATTCGACGCTCTGCGGCTCTCGGAAATTTCCGCTGAAGGAGCCGTTTGTCGAGCTGGTGAAGGGCTCCTTGAATACGTTCCTGAACGCTATGACATACCCGGATAAGACGATGTACCCGGTAGCGAGCCGCAACGCGCAGGATTTCCAGAATCTGATGGACGTTTATCTTGACGCAGTGTTTTATCCGCAAATGCACAATAAGCCGGAAATCCTTTTGCAGGAGGGCTGGCATTACGAGATTGACAGCCCGGACGCGCCGCTTCGCTACAGCGGCGTCGTCTACAACGAGATGAAGGGCGCTACCTCTTCGCCGGAGGATCTTCTGGAGACGGAGCTCTTGAAGCGGCTGTACCCCGATACGGCTTACGCTTTCGAATCGGGCGGCAATCCCGAGAAGATTCCCGAGATTACGCAGCAGAGCTTCGCGGCGTTTCACAGGAAATATTACCATCCGTCGAACAGCTATATTTATTTGTACGGCGATATGGATATCGAGGAAAAGCTCGCGTTCCTCGACGAAGCGTATCTGTCGCACTTTTCGCGGCAGGAGATCGATTCGGAGCTGAAAAAGCAGGCGCGATTTGACGCGATGAAGCGCGTTACAGCGGAGTACCCGGTCGGCGCGGAGGAGGACACGAAAGAAAAGACGTATCTCGCGCTCGGCATGATCGTCTGCGATTCTGAGGACCGCCTGACGCGCTCCGGCATGGGAGTTCTCGTTCACGCGCTTTTCATGACGGACGCCGCTCCCATTACGCAGGCGCTGATGGACGCCGGAATCGGCAAGGATGTAAATGCGTCGCTGGAGGCGCAGATTTTCCAGCCGAATCTTTCCGTTGAGGTGACGAATGCCGAGCCGGAGGACGCGGAGCGATTTTACCGCGTCGTGACGGACACGGTGGAAAAACTCGCAAAGGAAGGCGTCGACCGCACGCTTTTGGAAGCTTCGCTGAATCTTTTGGAATTCAAGGTGCGGGAGTCGGACTTCGCTTCGACGCCGAAAGGCCTCGTTTACAATCTCAGCGTGATGACGCGCTGGCTGTATGGCGGCGACCCGGCCGAACCGCTTTTCTACGAGGAAGATTTCAAGAAGCTGCGCGAGGGTTTGGACAACGGCTTTTATGAAGGGCTCTTGCGTCGCTGCGTCCTCGACAATCCGCACAAGGTGTTGGTGACGATGAAACCGAGCCGCACGATGGCGGCGGAGCGCAAGGCGGCGACGGAAAAAGCGCTGGCGGAGAAAAAAGCGGCGATGACTGCGGAGGAAATCGACGAGATCATCGCGACGACAGCACGTCTCAAGGAGCTGCAGCAGACGCCGGACGCGCCGGAAATGCTGGAGAAAATTCCGCTGCTCAAGCTGTCGGATATCAGGACGACGGCGGAGAAGCTGCCGCTGGAGGAACGGACGCTGGGCGGCCATGCGGTGCTGTACAGCGATATCGTAACGAACGGCATTGCGTATATCAACCTGTTTTTCGATGGCGCGTCGATTGCGCCGGAGCAGCAGCATTACGCCTATCTCCTTTGCGAAATACTCGGCGCTGTGGATACGGACGCGCATTCTTACGCGGAGCTGACGAATCTCGTCAATCTCCACACGGGCGGCGTCAGCTATAACGTGACGTCGATGACGCGCGGCGACACGGCGGACGAATGGTTTGTGAAAACCGTCGTCAAGGCGCGGGTGTTGGTCAGGAAGCTGCCGGAACCAGGAAAGCTGTTGGCGGAAATTCTGACGAGGAGCCGCTTCTCGGATGCGAAACGGCTTCGGGAATTGGTCAAGCAAACGTTGGCGGGCGTGGAGCGGCAGCTGTTGAATACGCCGAATCGCGTGATGGCGGTGCGCCTCAGCTCGTATTTTGCCCCGGCGAGCCGCTTCGAGGACGAAAGCTTCCTTTCGTTTTATCGTTTCCTGAAGGATTTGGACGAGCATTTTGAGGCGCGGGCGAAAGAAACGGGCGAAAAGCTCTCGGCGCTGCTCGCGCAGATGTTCACGAAACGCGGCCTGATTCTCGGCGTGACCGCTGAAAGACAGGATCTTGCGGCGGTGGAGGCGGCTCTTTCGCCCATGCTCGACGCATTGAGCGACAAAGCGTATCCGGCGGCAAAGCAGCCGAAGGAAAACGAAGTGAAAAACGAGGCGCTTGTTACGTCGAGCCGTGTGCAATATGTCGGCAAAGGCGGGAATTTCGTCCGCCTGGGTTACCAATTCACCGGCGCCATGCGCGTCCTGGAGACGATCATGCGGTATGGCTACCTTTGGACACGGCTCCGGGTGCAGGGCGGCGCATACGGTGCGTCGGCGCAGTTCGCGAGAAACGGCCTCATGCTCTTCACCTCATATCGCGATCCGAATCTCGCGGAAACCTTGCACGTTTACGACGAGATTGCGGACTACCTGAAAAGCTTCACGGCGTCGGAACGGGAAATGACGAAATATATTATCGGCACGATTTCTACGGTGGATATGCCGTTGACGCCGCAGATGAAGGGAAATCTCGCCGAGATTTTGTATCTGCGCGGCATCACGAAGGAGGACCGCCAACGGGAGCGCGACGAAATCCTCGCGGCGGATGAGGAGGCAATCCGGACCCTGGCGCCGGTTGTCGAAGCATGCATGAGAACGGACACTTTCTGCGTCTTTGGCGGCGAAGAAAAGGTCAGGGAAAACGAGAAGCTCTTCAGCCGCGTTGTGCGGGCGATGGAATGAACTGTTCGGGAAAAGGAAGGAGCGTTCCTTTATGAGAAAGAATAAGATCGTCATACTGTTTTGCATGCTCTGCGTCTGTGTGTCTGTCTTTACGGGAAGAATCGCGCGGGCGTCGGAGCTTGGGGAACGGTATCGGCTTTGCAAGGTACTGATTTTGAGCCGCCATAACCTTCGTTCGCCGACCACGTCCGGCAGTCGCGTACTCTATTCGCTGTCGCCGTATCGGTGGTTCGATTGGACGGCGGGGCCCGGGGAGCTTTCCATGAAAGGCGGTCAGCTTGAGACCATTATGGGACAGTATTTCCGTCAATGGCTGGAGGACGAAGGGCTGATCGCCGCAAATTACGTGCCGGAGATTGGGGAGATGCGATTCTATGCAAATTCCTATCAGAGGACGATTGCCACGGCACGGTATTTTGCTTCCGGGATGCTGCCGATGGCGAATATTCGCGTCGAGCGCCACCTGGCGCTGAACGAGCGCGACGCGGTGTTCCTGCCGAAAACGCCCTCTTCTTTCAGCGACGAGTTTCGCGCGCGGACAGTGAAGGAAGTTGAAGCGATGGGCGGCGTTGAAGCGCTCGGAAAGCGCCTGGAGCCGGACGCCGCGTTGGTTGCGGAGATTATTGATTTCAAGGATTCGGAGTACGCGCGCGAAAAGGGCTTATCGTCATTCACGGCGGACGATTTGACATTTGACACAGATACGTTGAGACTGAGCGGTTCGATGCGTGTCGCAGGCCGCGCCGCCGATGCTCTGACGCTGCAATATTACGAAGCGGAGGAGCACGATTCGGCGTGGGCTGCTTTTGGGCGTGAGCTGACGATGGAGCAGTGGCAGGGAATCGCGCGGGTCAAGGACATGGGGATCAACGCGTATTTCTATTTGCCGACGATGGCGGGACAATTCGCTCGTCCGCTGCTTTCCGTCATGCGGGATGAGCTGGCGGAGGACGGACGGATTTTCACGTTCCTCTGCGGCCATGACGTCAATCTGGCGACAGTCCTGCCGGCGCTCGGCGTCGAAGAATATACGCTTCGGGATACCATCGAGGCAAAGACGCCGATCGGGACGAAGTTCGTCATCGAGAAACGGCTCGGTGAAGACGGAGAAGCATACGCTTCGCTGAAGCTCGTTTACCAGAGCGCGAAGCAAATGCAAGGCCGAGAGCCGCTGACGCCGGAAAATCCGCCGATGATCGTTCCGTTGCGGCTGACCGGACTCCAAACGAACGAGGACGGCCTGTATCTGTTCGATGAGGTGGTTCGGCGCTTCGATGAAACAATGGCCGCAGTCGATGAAATATCCTGAAAGAATCCGAAAATAATCATGAGAAGGGGCGAAAGAGCTTGTTTGCTTTCGTCCCTTCTTGCATAAAAACCTTGAATGCAATATAATTAAAATGATTTTTACGAAAAGGAGAAGTCGTTATGAAGAAATTGATCTTCAAGGGCGCGGGCGTCGCCATTGTCACACCGTTCACCGAGGACGGCATCAATTTCCCCGAGTTTGGCCGCATGATCGATGCGCAAATTGAGGGCCATACGGACGCTATTATTGTCGCGGGCACGACGGGCGAAGCCGCAACGATGAGCGATGCGGAGCACAAGGAAGCGATCAGGTTCGCCGTCCAGCATACGAAAGGGCGTATACCTGTCGTTGCAGGGACGGGATCGAACGACACCGCCTACGCGGTGCAGCTTTCACAGTATGCGGAAAAAGTGGGCGCCGACGGCCTCCTGCTCGTGACGCCCTATTACAATAAATGCACGCAGAAGGGACTGATCGAGCATTTCACGAAGATCGCCGACAGTGTGAATGTTCCGTGCATATTGTACGACGTGCCTTCACGTACAGGCCTTTCGATCAAAGTGTCGACGTACGCGGAACTTTCCAAGCATCCGAATATCGTGGCGGTGAAAGAGGCAAACGGCGACCTTTCGTCGATTCTTCGCCTGCGCTACACGGTAGGCGACGAGCTCGCGGTATATTCGGGCAACGACGACCAGATCGTTCCGATTCTTTCACTTGGCGGCATGGGGGTCATTTCGGTGCTGTCGAACGTCATGCCGAAAGAAACCCACGATATTTGCCAACTTTACTTTGACGGCAAGGTGGAAGAAGCGGCGAAGCTCCAGATTGCCTGTACCGATATCGTGGACGCGCTTTTCTGCGAGACGAACCCGATTCCTGCCAAGACGGCAATGCGTCTGATGGGTTACGCCGCGGGGCCGCTCCGGCTGCCGCTCTCGGAAATGGAGCCGGAGAACCGGAAAAAGCTGGACGCCGCGCTGAAAGCGCATAACCTGATTTAGGGAGGGCAATTTCGCATGAAAAAGTTCATTCAAATTTTTCTGCTCGTCGTGTTTATGGCTGCTTCCTGCCCGTCGGCGATGGCGTATTGGGAAGAAGGCAAGCTGCAGGAGGGGCAGTCGATTTCCGACATAAAGACGGTTGCCATCGCAGCCCCGCTTTATACGGAGAAAAAAGACACGCCTACGCTGGAGGAATTCGTCAATGTCCTGAATACGCGGGGGGCGAAGGTGTCGCCGAAAAAATATACGGTCGTGCCTTACGACGTGATTGCAAAGGACGTCCTGCAAAAGACGGGGAAGGATCTTTACAAGCTGGCCCGTATTCCCGCCGCGCGGGTGTTCAAGAACAACGTGGCGAACTATGCCGACGCGTATATCGTCCCTACGGTGACGATGAGCCGTCGCTCGGTGCTTTTCTTTGAGGTATACAGCGCCGCGACCAGCGATCTGCTGTACACCTATCAGATCATTCTCGCGCCCGACGAACCGGACAACGTGCGGACTTATTCGGACATGGTATCTCTTTTCTACGACGAGTTCGCCGCGGCCATCGAGACGCAGAAGAAGGAACAGGAAGCTAAGCAGAAGGCGGAACGCAAGGAACGCGAGAAAGCCGAGCGAAAGGCGCAGCGCGAGCGTGAAAAGGCGGCGGAGAATGCCGGAAAATAAAAATGGGTATAAAAACAGGGCTGTTCACGAAGTACGGGAGGCGGCTTCGTGAAAGCCCTGTTTTGCGTGTTTTTTGTGATTTGAAATCAATGTGCGAGGTAAATCGGTTCGATTTTGGCGTTTTCGGCCAATTCCTCGGAAATCATGCCGTTCCTCACCATCGCGTCCAGCACGATGAATTGCCGTTTCTTAGCCAACAGGAAATTCTCGTATGGGGAATACACGGAAGGTGCGTTCGGCAGGCCGGCGAGCATGGCCGCCTCCGGGAGCGTCAGCTCCTTCGGTTCTTTGTTGAAATAGCCGCGGGATGCATCGTAAATGCCGTAATATCCGGAGCCGAAATAAATCGAGTTCAGATAGAGCGCAAGGATTTCGTCCTTTGAGCAGCGAAGCTCGAGGTCGACGGCGAGGGCAAGCTCCTCCGCCTTGCGCGCGAACGAACGTTCCTGCGAGAGGAAAAGGTTTTTGATCAGCTGCTGCGTGATCGTGCTCGCGCCTTCCTCGATTTCTCCTCTCTGAAGATTGACGAGCGTTGCGCGGATGATGCCTTCGACGTCGAAGCCGGGGTGCGAATAGAATCGGGCGTCCTCGACAGCGACGATTGCCTGCAGGAGCGCGTCCGGCAAGTCCCTGGTCGGAACGATCTTCTTTTCGGAAATTCGTTCATCGAGGGCGTCCCGAAGAAACAGAAGGCGTTTGAGGCGGGTAAAGCCGTCAGGCGTTTTCAGCGGACGGGGGACGTCCTGTTGCGCGGATGGCAAAACGCTGTCCGCCGCCCAATCTGTGACGCGGCTCACCGTTTCCCTGCGGAGTACGTCGCGCCCCCCCGCGAGGAAAAAACCGAGGAAGAATACAAGTATGAGACCCGCGCATAGGCGGAGCAATTTTCTCATGGGCGCAGATCCTTTCTGCATTTTTCGAAGTTCGCTCCATTATAGCGTATTTTTTAAACACAAGGAATAAAAATTTGCATTTTCTGTTGCATTTTTATGCAATACGTGTGTATAATTATGAAGGTTATTGAAAGCGAGGCATTTTCATGAGAGTGAGCATTATCGGCGCGACAGGCTACGCGGGCGCGGAGCTGCTGCGCATTTTGCTGGGGCACCCAAAGGCGGAGGTCGTCCATGCGACTTCAGAGAGTCATACGGGGAAGCCGCTTTCGGAAGTTTATCCGCATTTTCTCGGCCTGTTTGACAGGCCGTTGGAGAGCATGGAGGATATTGAGCGCATAGCGGAGGACAGCGAATTTATTTTTATCGGGCTGCCAGCCGGCCACGCCATGGAGATTGGGCTGGCTGTCGAGGATTATCCCGTGCGGATCATCGACCTGGGCGCGGATTACCGTTTTCACGACACGGCGGTCTATGAGGCGTGGTACAAGGTGAGTCATTCCCACGCGAATGCGGACCGGGTTTATGGTCTCGCGGAGCTCTATCGCGGCGCCATCAGGGAAGCGAGAATCATCGGCAACGCGGGCTGCTATACGACGGCCAGCATTCTCGCACTCGCGCCGCTGGTCAAGGACGGGCTGATCGATCTCGACAGTATCGTGATCGACGCGAAATCCGGTGTGTCCGGCGCGGGCCGTTCGGCAAAGCTCCCCAACCATTTCCCGGAGCTGTTCGATAATTTCAAGGCTTACGGCGTCGCGACGCACCGCCATACGCCGGAGATCGAGCAGGCGCTTTCCGACCTTTGCGGCACGCCGATTACGCTTCAGTTCACGCCCCATCTCGTGCCGATGTCCCGAGGGATTCTTTCGACCTGCTATGCGAAACTCGCGGACGGCGTGACGGCGGACAGGGTGGATGAAGCGTTCCAATCGTTGTATAAGGACGAATATTTCATTCGTCTGCGAGGGCGAGGCGCATATCCTGAGACGAAATACGTGCGCGGCTCGAATTTCTGCGACCTCGGCTGGCACGTCGACGAAAGAACAAATCGTGTGATTGTCCTTTCCGCTATTGACAACCTTGTCAAAGGAGCGGCGGGACAGGCGGTACAAAACTTCAACATCGCCTGCGGCTTCGACGAAAAGCTGGGACTGACGTCGGCGCCGGTGTATCCTTGAGATAGCCCTCCCCTATGGGGAGGGGGGACCGCCGTAGGCGGTGGGTGAGTTCCTAAGGCTGCGCTTGCGTTAATCGTTACGCTTACAAAACCTCATCATCCGACGCCCTCCGGGCGCCACCTTCCCCAAAGGGAAGGCTAATATTATCGTTTCGCGCGCCATTCGACAGTCCACTGGACTGTCTTACCACAGAGGGGAAGGCAAGATTATAGCATCTATCTATTAATATATCAATATAGGAGGAATTTTCATGTTCAGTGAAGCACATACGAAAAAAGGCGTGACGTTCCCGAAAGGGTTCAAGGCTGCAGGCGTCAAGGCGGGGATCAAGAAGAGCGGGAATCTCGATCTTGCTCTGATTTATACCGAGAAAGAGGCGGCGGTAGCCGGTACCTTTACGAAAAATCAGGTGGCGGCGGCTCCCGTCTATGTGTCGAAGGAAGTCGTGAAGGGCGGCAAAGCACACGCGATTTGCGCGAACGCGGGCTGCGCGAACGCCTGCACCGGCGAGCAGGGCATGGCCAACGCGCGGGCTATGGCGAAGGCGGCAGCGGACGCCGTAGGCTGCGCGGCGAACGAAGTTATTGTCGCGTCGACGGGCGTCATCGGCGTACAGCTTCCCATGGAAAAAGTTACGGCGGGCGTCAAGGCAGCGTCGTCGGAGTTGTCCGAGGACGGCAGCGTGAACGCGGGCAACGCGATCATCACGACGGACACTTATTCGAAAGCCTGCGCGACGGAAGTCGAGATCGGCGGCAAGAAAGTCCGCTTCGGCGCGATCGCCAAAGGCTCCGGCATGATCCAGCCGGACATGGCGACGATGCTCTGCTTTATTACGACGGACGCCGCGATTGACCAGCCGCTTTTGCAGGCGGCGCTGTCCGAGGTCGTCGAGGTTTCGTTCAACATGATTTCAATCGACGGCGACATGAGCACTAACGATATGGCGGTGGTGCTGGCCAACGGCGCGGCGGGCAACGCAGCCATCACGAAAAAAGACAAGGATTATGAGATTTTCCGCGACACGCTGAAGGAACTCTGCATTGGGCTTTCCCAGCGTATCGCAGCGGACGGCGAGGGCGCGACGAAGTTCCTGACGATTCATGTGACTGGTGCAAAATCCTTTGAAAGCGCGAAACAGGTTGGTATGAGCGTCGCGAAGTCGCCGCTGGTGAAGACGGCGTTTTTCGGCGAGGATCCGAACTGGGGCCGTGTGATCTGCGCGGTGGGGTACGCGGGCGTGCCGATGGAGCCGGAGAAAACGGTGGTGAAGTTCGGCGGGATTGCCGTCTATGATAAAGGCGTCGGTGCGAAGTTCGACGAAGCGGCACTCCGCAAGGTCATGGCGGAGCATGACGTCGTCATCGATGTGGAGCTTGGGCTCGGCGACGCGGAGGCTACGGTCTGGTCCTGCGATTTCTCCTATGAGTATGTGAAGATCAACGGCGAGTACCATACCTGATGGGAGGCGGCAGAATGTTTTCACCGCAGGATACGGCGAATCTTCTCGTCGAAGCGCTGCCGTATTTCCAGAAATTTTCCGGCAAGACCATCGTGGTCAAATACGGCGGCAACGCGATGATCAGCGAAGATTTGAAAGCGAAGGTCATGCAGGACGTCACGCTGATGAAGCAGGTCGGCATTCGTCCGGTCATCGTGCATGGCGGCGGCCCGGACATCACGGGATTTTTGAAGAAGGTAGGCAAGGATTCGGAGTTCGTCAGCGGGCTTCGAGTGACGGACGAGGAGACGATGGAAATCGTCGGCATGGTGTTGATCGGCAAGGTCAACGCAGACGTCGTCATGCGGCTGAACGTCTGCGGCAATCGCGCTGTCGGCCTGTCCGGCGTGGACGCGGAGCTGATCCGGGCGAAAAAGAAGCTTGCCGTCGTTCATGAGGACGGGACGGAGCACTCGGTGGATATCGGGCATGTCGGAGAAGTGGAAAGCATCAACGCCGGCATTTTGGAGGACAATCTCGACCGGGGCTATATTCCGGTAGTCGCGCCGATTGGCGTCGACGAAAGCGGGGCGCAGTACAATATCAACGCCGATTATGTGGCGGCGGCCATCGCCGGCGCGCTGAAAGCGGAAAAACTGCTGCTTTTGACGGACGTTGAGGGCATATACAAGGACTTTTCGGACAAGAGCACCTTCATCTCGTCGCTGACGAAATCGGAGGCGGAGGCGTACATCGAGGACGGCACGATTTCCGGCGGTATGATTCCGAAGGTTGAGGCGTGCCTGACGGCGCTTTCGCAGGGCGCGCAAAAGACTTCGATTATCGACGGCAGGCTCCCGCACTCGCTGCTGTTGGAGCTTTTCACTTCGCAAGGCATCGGGACGGAGATTGTGCAGTGATTTTTCCTTGCCTCCTCTTTGGGGAGGGGGCCCGCCAAAGGCGGTGAGTATGGTAATGTATGAGGTGAAGCATTATGACGGACGAACAGATATACGCGGCTGACGCGCGGGATTATCTTCCCGTGTTCGCGCGGTACAAGATCGTGCTGGATCATGGCGACGGCGTTTATGTCTACGACACGCAGGGAAAGAAGTATATCGACTTTCTCGGCGGCATCGCGGTGAACGTGCTCGGGCACGGGTATCCTGCGCTGGTGGACGCGGTAGCGTCGCAGGCGAAGAAGATGATCCATTGCTCGAATCTCTATTATACGCAAGCGCAGGCTTACGCTGCGGAAAAACTAGCGGCGCGGTTCGGCGGCGGAAAAGTGTTTTTCGGCAATTCCGGAGCGGAGGCCAACGAGGGCGCAATCAAGCTGGCACGGAAATATGCGCATAGCGTATCAAAGAGCAAGTCCGAGATTATCTGCGCCTGGCACAGCTTCCACGGGCGGACATTGGCGACGCTGACGGCGACGGGACAGCCGAAATACCAGGAGGGCTTCGGTCCGCTGCCCGGCGGCTTTTCCTATGTGGATTTCGGCGATTACGACGCGTTGGAGAAAATGGTCGACGGAAAGACCTGCGCGGTCATGTTGGAGACGATACAGGGCGAGGGCGGCGTTCATGTGCCGCCGAAAGACTATTTCAAGAAGGTGCGGGAACTTTGCGACAGGTACGGCGCGCTCCTGATTCTTGACGAGATCCAGAGCGGCATGGGGCGAACCGGAAAATTCTTCGCATATGAGCATTTCGGCATAAAGCCCGACATCGTGACGCTGGCGAAAGGATTGGCGGGCGGCGTGCCGATTGGCGCGTTTGTCGCGACGGACAATGTCGCGGCGGCATTCCATGCGGGCGACCACGGTTCAACCTTCGGCGGCAATCCGTTGGCCTGCGCTGCGGCCAATGCGGTGCTGGACGCAATGACGCCGGAATTTCTCGCGAACGTCGGGACGATGGGCGCGTATTTCAGGGAATGCCTGGACAAGCTCGCGGCGAAACTGCCGTGGTTTGTAACGGAGGTGCGCGGCAAAGGCCTGATTCTCGGCATGGAACTGACGAAAGATGGGCGCGACATCGTAAACGCGTGCCTGGAGGAAGGCGCAATTATCAACTGCACAGCAGGAAACGTCCTTCGTTTCGTGCCGCCGCTGATCGTTACGAAGTCCGAAATCGACGAGGTCATGGACGTGTTGGAGCGCGTTCTGCCTCGGTTCGCATGACAGGGAGGGAAAATTTTGAACAAGGATTTTCTTACCATTCACGATCTTTTTCCGGGCGAGGTGGAGGACGTCCTCGATTTAGCGGCGAATCTGAAAGCAATGCAGGACAGCGGTACGCCGCACCGGTATTTGGAAGGCAAGACGCTGGGCATGATTTTCGAGAAGTCCTCGACGCGGACGCGGGTTTCCTTTGAGGTCGGTATGTACCAGCTCGGCGGTAGCGCGCTGTTTCTGTCGTCCCATGATACGCAGCTTGGGCGCGGCGAACCGATCCGCGATACGGCGCGGGTGCTTTCGCGTTATCTCGACGGCATCATGATCCGTACTTTTGCCCATGAGACGGCGGAGGAGCTTGCCAAGTGGGCGGATGTTCCCGTCATCAACGCGCTCACCGACCTTCTGCACCCGTGCCAGGTCATGGCGGATTTCCTGACCCTGCGCGAGCACAAGGGCAAAGATCTTTCGGGGCTGAAAGTGGCGTTCGTCGGCGACGGCAACAATATGGCGAACTCGTATCTTTACGGCGCGGCGAAGACGGGAATGACGCTGGCCGTCGCGACGCCGAAAACGCATCAGCCGGACAGGACGGTTGTGAAAAATGCGCTGAAGGACGCGAAAGAGACAGGCGCAAAGATTACGTTGACCACCGACCCCATGGAGGCCGTGAAAGACGCCGACGTCGTCGTAACGGACACATGGGCCAGTATGGGGCAGGAGGCGGAGCACGACGCGCGCAAGAAAATCTTTGCGCCGTACCAGGTGAACAAGAAGCTCCTGCAAAAAGCCGACCGCCGCGTCATTGTCATGCACTGCCTGCCCGCGTATCGCGGCGAAGAGATTACCGACGAGGTCTTCGAGGCGAACGCCGAGGTTATATTCGACGAGGCGGAAAATCGCCTGCATGCGCAGAAGGCAATCATGACGCTTTTGATGAGCTAAGGGCCGCGATTTGACGCCATCATCGCTTTCTTAAACGTCGTTATTCTAAAGGTTATATTATATAAAGGAGTTGTTTTTTCAATGGCAAACGCAAAAACAAAAGTAAAGGCAGCCGCGAAAACGAAGACGGGCGCAAAGGCAAAGGTGAAAAAAGTCGCGCTGGCTTATTCCGGCGGTCTTGACACGTCGGTCATCATTCCATGGCTGAAGGAAAATTACGACGGGTGCGAGGTCGTCGCGGTCTGTGCCGACATCGGACAGGGCGACGAGCTTTCCGTCGTCCATGACAAGGCGCTGGCTTCCGGCGCTTCGAAGGTGTTCATCGCAGATTTGACCGAGGAATTCCTGACCGAGTATGTCTGGCCGACGCTGAAGGCGGGCGCGGTTTACGAGGGCAAGTATCTCCTTGGCACGTCGTTTGCGCGTCCTGTCATCGCGAAAAAGCTCGTCGAGATCGCGAAGAAGGAAAAATGCGACGCTATCGCCCACGGCGCGACAGGCAAGGGCAACGATCAGGTGCGTTTCGAGCTTTCGGTGAAAGCGCTGGCGCCGCAGATGAAGATCATCACGCCTTGGCGCGAGTGGGAGCTTCGTTCCCGTGAGGAAGAGATCGAGTACGCGAAGAAGCACAAAATTCCCATCGCTACCGAGAACAAGACTTACAGCATGGATCGCAATATCTGGCACCTTTCCCATGAGGGCTCCGACCTGGAAGACCCGTGGAATGCACCGAAGAACGATATGTTCCTCGTGACGAAGGCGCCGGAAAAAGTCAACGACAAGGCCGAGGTCATTGAGATCGAATTCAAGGAGGGCGTGCCTGTCGGTGTGAACGGCAAGAAGATCCGCAGCGCGAAGAAGCTCTTGACGCTGCTGAATGAGATCGGCACGAAGCACGGCATCGGCATCACCGATATCTGCGAGAACCGTCTCGTCGGCATGAAGTCCCGCGGCGTCTATGAGAACCCGGGCGGAGCGATTCTCTACTACGCGCACCGCGAGCTCGAATACCTGACGCTGGACCGCGCGACGCTCCATTACAAGGAACTTGTGGCGAATCGCTACGCGGAGCTTGTCTACGACGGCATGTGGTTCTCGCAGCTCCGCGAGGCGCTGGACGCATTCGTGAATTCTACGCAGAGCACGGTCACGGGCGTAGTTCGCCTGAAGCTCTATCGCGGCAACATCATCTCGGCGGGCGCGAAGTCCAAATATTCGCTTTATAATCAGGAATTCGTGACCTTTGAGGAGGACGACGTTTACAATCAGGCGGACGGTACCGGCTTCGTCAATCTGTTCGGCCTGCCGCTGAAGGTTCGCGCGCTGATGCAAGAAAAGACGGGACTGCTGAAATGAGCGAAAAGTTATGGGGTGGTCGCTTCTCGAAAACGACCGACGAGATGATCAACGACTTTCAGGCGTCGATTTCCTTTGACAAGCGCATGTACCGTGAGGACATCGCGGGTAGTATCGCCCACGCGACGATGCTGGCGAAATGCGGTATCATCTCCGACGCGGACAAAGACGCGATTATCGGCGGTTTGAAGGATATTCTCGCGAAAATCGAGAACGGCGATTTCTCCTTTGACGTGGCGCTCGAGGATATTCACATGAATATCGAGAAACGGCTGACGGACGCTGTCGGCGACGCGGGGGCGCGGCTCCACACGGCCCGCAGTCGCAACGACCAGGTGGCGCTGGACACGCACATGTATGTGCGGCGTGAGGTCGTCGAAGTGCTGCGGCTGATTCTTGATATGCAGCAGGCGCTGATCGAGACGGCGAAGAAAAACGCCGATGTGATCATGCCCGGCTATACGCATTTGCAGCGGGCGCAGCCGATCCTGTTCGCCCATCATCTGTTGGCGTATTTCTCGATGCTGGCACGGGACTTCGAGCGTTTTCGCGGCGTTTACGCGCGGGCGGATATCATGCCTCTTGGCGCGGGAGCGCTGGCGGGTACGACGTTCCCCATCAATCGGAAGATGGTCGCCGACGCGCTTCACTTCGACCGCATCTACACGAACAGCCTTGACGCGGTCAGCGACCGCGACTACATCATGGAGTTCCTGTCCGCTGCGTCGATCCTGATGGTTCATCTTTCCCGGCTCAGCGAGGAGACGATCCTTTGGTGCTCGCGGGAATTTTCCTTCGTTGAACTGGACGACGCGCACTGCACCGGTTCGAGCATGATGCCGCAAAAGAAAAACCCCGACGTTTCCGAGCTTGTGCGAGGAAAGACGGGGCGCGTAATCGGCCATCTGACGGCAATGCTCGCGACGGTCAAGGGATTGCCGCTGGCCTACAACAAGGATTTGCAGGAGGACAAAGAGGGCGTGTTCGACGCCATTGACACGGTGAAGTTCAGCCTCGCGGTTTACGCGCGAATCCTTCGCGGCATGAAAGTGCGAAAAGACGTGATGCGCCGCGCCGTCGAAGAGGACTTCTCGAACGCCACCGACCTTGCCGATTATCTGGCGAAAAAGGGCTTGCCTTTCCGCAAGGCTCACGCCGTCGCAGGCGAGGCCGTCGGATACTGCATTGAGCAGAAAAAATGGCTGCAGGATCTCACGATGGACGAGTTCAAAAAACTCTCCCCGCTGTTTGAGGAGGACATTCGTGAAGCCATCCTGCCGGAAACTTGCGTGAAGAATCGCAATTCCTTAGGCGGTACGTCCAACGCACAGGTCGAGGCCCAGCTTTCCGCAGCCGCCGCCCTTGTTACGAGGGAAATGAAAGAGACGGGTCAACTCGCGACAAAACAAATCAATATGGAATGAGCGCAAAAAGGAAAACGATTGCTCCTGTCGCGGGCAATCGCTTTCTTTTTGCGTGGGCTTGACTTTGCTTCTGATTTGGCATACGCTATATAAGTTATGTAAGGAACCTTGCGAAAATAACTGCTGTGTTACTCGCAGCATGAATGCGTCAGATTGACTACTGTTCCTAAGGGAGGAAAGAGGATGATTTCGCGGGTGGAATACCATGTGAATTTTTATGATACGGACGCGATGGAAGTCGTTCACCATTCCAACTATATCCGTTGGTTTGAGATCGGCCGCGTCGAGTTTTTGCGGGCGGCGGGCATTACGCTGGGCGAGCTTATGGATGACGGGATTGTGTTCCCGATCACCGACGTCAGCGCGAAATTCCTGTCGCGGGGACGGTTCGACGACGTGCTGGTGATCGAGACTGCGCCGACGGCGCTGACGAAGGCTAAAATGGCGTTTGATTACCGGATTTTGAAAAAAGTCGACGAAACAGTGCTCGTGACCGGCCATACGCAAAACGTGTTCACGAACAGAGAAACGGGAAAGATCCTGCGCTTGCCGGAAAAGTACTATACGAAACTTGCGGCAATGATGGAATGATACTGGTATGGGAGGCATGTGGAAATGCTGATAGCGGCTGCGGTTGCGATTGTGCTTGTCGCACTCGCATTTTTGATTTTTCGATTGTTTTTCTCATTGGAAAAAAACAGCAGGGTGATTGTGCGGAAGGAGAAACGCTCTCCGTTTGTCATGGAGTCGATGACTGACACCGACGTCGTGCTGTATTGCAGCGTGCTCTTTGAAAATCTCGGCGGGCAGTACGGAACGCTCGTAGATTGCGTCGTGCGTCCGCAGCTTCCGTTTGAGCAGTATGACGGAATCGATGTCAGGGGCAAGGCGGAGGTCGAGGGAAAGCCGCGCGGGGACGATTATTTCGAGGCGACGCTGGTCGACGCGCACAAGAGCCTGCCGATCCTTGTAAAAGTGCGCCTTACGGCGCGCAAGGGCATGGATATTCGGACGGCGCTTTCGCGCATGGTGGACTTGCCGATTGATTTCATTTATACGGAACTCAGCCGGAATCCCTGGCAGCTGAAAAAATTCCGCATCGTGCTGACAGCGGAGGAAATCGCGTCGCTTACTGGCGTTACGCTTATTGACGATTAAGGGGGTACGGGTATGGACGGACTGGAAAAAATCCCTGTGCCTACGCGCATTCTGACGCACAAGGACGACATCGTGGACGCGATGGAGAGGTATACAAAGGAACAGGTCGGCCCGGACGACATCGTGACGGTGGCGGAGAGCGTCGTGGCCATTACGCAGAATCACATCGTGCGCCCTGAGGACTTGACGTTGACCTGGCAGGCGAGAATACTCTGCCGGTTCATGCCCGACGTGGGAAGCCTTGCGGCGCCGCATGCCATGCAGTCGTTGATGGAAGAAGAAGGCGTTTGGCGCGTCACGGGCGCGCTTTTCTTAGGATTTCTCGCGAAGCTCGTCGGGATCAGCGGCGTGTTTTACCGTCTGGGCGGCGAGCAGGCGGCGTTGATCGACGACGTGACGGGCACCATGCCGCCTTATGACAAGCATATCGTTTACGGGCCGCGCAATCCCGAAAAGGTCGTCGAGGATATCAAGGCGAGGGTCGGCTGTTTTGGCGCGGCCATCGTCGACGCTAACGACCTCGGCCGCGCGCGCATCGTCGGCGCGAGCAAGGGACTTCGCCCGGAGAAAGTGGAAAAGGCTCTGCTCGACAACCCATTCGGCAACGATTCGCAGAAAACGCCGATCGTCATTTTGCGGAATTTCCGCCAGTATCAGGAACAGGATTGACAAAAAGGAATAGATACGGGAGTGTTTCCCGTAGTTTTTCTTTTAAAAATGTATATTTATCGTTTGTTTCGGGCAATAATTTGTTGCGCAGAGCTAATATATATGGTATAGTTACAAAAGCAATGTGCTGACAATCTTTATCTGTCGCTTTTATGAGGGATTTTGTGTAAAGGAGACGCGTTTCGTGATCGATATTCATAGCCATGTGATTCCGGGGGTCGACGACGGCTCGCCGGATCTGGAAACCAGCCTTGGGCTCCTTCGCATGGCTGCAGAATCCGGGACGACGGATATGATTTGCACGCCTCATGTGCTTGAAGCAGGGCGGGGCCTTGATTGGGATACCATTACGACGAAAACGGAGGAACTTCAGGCCGAGGCGAAGAAGCACCGTATTCCGATTCGTCTGTATCCCGGCGCGGAGCTTGAATTCAACGCCGAACTGTTGGACATTCTGAAAGCGGGAGAGGGACGTTATTGCCTCGCGGGGAGTTTTTATCCTTTGATTGAGCTTCCAGCGCTTTCCATGCCTCCGCATATCGAGGATTTTCTTTATGAACTGCAAATTCGGCAGTTTGTGCCTGTCATCGCTCATGCCGAGCGTCATCCCGTGCTGATGCATGACCCGGCGCGTCTTCTTTCGTGGATGAAACGGGGCGTTTTGGTGCAGATCAACGGCGGCAGCTTAACGGGCTTCTTCGGCGAAAAGATACAGGAACGTGCAAAAACGCTGGTGGAAAACCATATGGCCTGCTTTTTCGGCAGTGATGCGCATCGTTTGGAAGGACGCAATACTGATCTTACAGAAGCGTGCAAGGCGTTGCGGCAGCTTGCAGGCGCGCAGGACGCGGACGCAATCTTGGAGGACAATCCCCGTCGGATTTTGGAACAGAAGCCGGTGTTTTGGGAGGTTCCCCCCGAGCTCAAGCAAAAGAAAAAGAAGGGCTTTTTCCAAAAGCTCTTTGGATAATACAAGAAATTTTTACAAGGAAGGGATAAAAAGTGAAGCTTCCTAAAAAACAACTGGCGGCGCTGGCTTTTGCGGCTTTGACTGCCTTCCCCGTTTCGTCGGCTTCGGCGGAGTTACGGGAATATGTCTTGGCTCCTGGCGATACGCTGCAAATTGATGTGTTTGGTCATTCTGATCTCAGTACCCGAAGAGACTCGGCGGATTCCTCCTATGTTGTTCGGCCGGATGGAAAGCTGCTATTCCCTTTGATTGGTGAGATTAATCTTGCGGGAAGAACAGTGGCGGATTTTACAGCAGAACTGGAACGGCGTCTTTCTGAATATATCATTAATCCTAACGTGACGGTCAACGTTACGAAGTTAGGGGGGACGCGGGTATTCGTTCTTGGCGAGGTACGCAATCCCGGTATGTTTACATTGTCTCGTAGTCATCGGATGCTTGACGCGGTCGGCGCAGCAGGCGGATTTACTCAATACGCGGCGAAAAAGAACGTCTATCTGATTCGCGACATCCACGACGACGGCACCGCGGGACAGGTGGAGAAGCTGAACCTGAACGATTACTTGAAAAAGGGCGATATGAGCCAGAATGTGGAATTGCAGGAAGGAGATTGTCTCTACTTTACCAGCAACAACAAGATTGACTTCTCCAAGGATATCATGCCTTGGGTGTACGGTTATTATTATATCGATCGTTTGAGAAAAGATTGATGCATGAACATACCATTTCACTATGCAAGGGAGGTTCTTCCGTGGAAGATGAAAAAGAAAAAGATTATACGGAAATAGACCTTGTAGAGGTATTCCATGTCCTGAAGGACAATCGGAGGAATATTGCTGTCGTGACGGCTTGCTGTGTCGTCCTGGCGTTGCTGTATCTTTTGATTGCGACTCCTGTTTATGAATCGCAGGCGCTTTTGCGAGTGAAGAAGCAGGGAGGCCTCGGCGGCTCCATCTTCGAGGCGGCCATGGGCGGCGGCAGCTCGCTGCAATCCATGAGCACCTATGCGGAAATATTAAAGAGCCGCAGCGTACTTGTGCCTGTCATTGAAGAGATCGAGGAGCCTAACGAGGAAGGCAAATATCCGGGATACGAAGGCTACAAGAAGGGACACATCACTACAGAGCCTCTTCGTGATACGGAGATTCTTGTGGTGAAGTTCACCGCCGAAGATCCGGAGAAAGCCAATAGGGGCAATACGCTTTTGCTTAAGAGCTTTGACACTCATATGGCGAACCTGTCTCATACGGCGCAGTCCGCGACCAGAGGCTTCCTGGAAGAGCGTACGAAGGCGTCCAAGGCTGAACTGAACAGGGCTGAGGATGCGGTGACTGCGTATAAGGCTGCTCACAAGATTGTCGATCCTACGGAAGACGCGAAACGTTTTGTGGCTCGTACAGCGGACATTGAGACGAAGGCCACGGAAAACCAGGTCACGATAGAAGCGGCGCGGGCTTCCCTTGCTGCTGTCAGAGAACAGCTTGGCGGAGAGGCTGCAGTGGTGGCGGATAACTCCACTATCCAGCAGTACAATTCACAGCTGGCAGCAATGGAGAGCCAGCGCATCGTGTTGCAGGAAAAATATACTGACAAGCATCCGACGATGATCGACCTCAATGAGCAGATCGAGTCGATGAAAGCCAAGGTTCAGGAAGAAATCGCCAAAGTGGCGGCTTTGGAGGCGCCGAGCGGCAACCCTGTCCATCAACAGCTTTTGGCCAGCAAGTTCCAAAGTGAGGGCACTATAGCTGTTGCGCAAAAGAAAGCCGAAGCTTTTGACGCAATTATCCGGCAGAACAATGAGATACTTGAACAATTCCCAGCTATGGAGCGCGGCTATATTGAGGTCGCGCGCGATGCACAAGTAGCTCGCGAAATATACGTCATGCTCGCCAAGAAATTGGAAGAAGCTAAAGTAGCCGAGGTTATGGTGCCGAACGACGTACAGGTTGTCGATCCGCCGACGCTACCGGAAAAACCGATCAAACCGCGTAAAGTATTAACGGTTGCACTTTCTATTCTGCTCGGTATCTTGCTTGGCGGCGGTATCGCTGTTGGAGACGCCATGCTGAATCGCACGATTACGACGGAAAAAGATGTTGAGGATTATATCGGCTTGTCCGTTCTTGGCGTCGTGCCGGAGGAAAAAGCGCTGGCAGAGGCCATCGCCAAACAGGATGAAGGCCAGAGCGTATGGCAGAAGGTGAGGGGACTCCTATGGAAAAAATAGAATTGGCGGCCTTCAATGACCCCAAAAGTCCCATTGCTGAAGCGTACCGCACTGTACGTACGAATCTTCAGTTTGCCGGCATTGACAAGACGTTGAAGGTCATCGAGATTACAAGTACTGTTCCGGATGAGGGGAAAAGCACTGTTATCGCGAGTCTTGGTATCGTCATGGCGCAGGCGGGCAAGAAGGTTTTGATTATCGATTGTGATTTTCGAAATCCGACCCAGCATAAAATTTTCAAGGTGAGAAATAAAGGTGTTTCCGATTGCATTGCAACGGGAGGGAAGTTTGAGGATTTCCGCCAGGGGACCGGCCAGGAAGGGCTTGACCTTTTTGCCAGCGGTCCTGTCGCACCAAATCCCTCCGAGCTTTTGACTTCGGAAAAGATGAAGACGTTACTGAACGAGCTCAAGGAATCCTATGATTATATCCTGATCGATACGCCGCCGGTGTTGCCGGTAACGGACGCAGCGGCAATGTCCGCCCAAGTGGACGGAGTCGTGCTGGTGGTGGCCAGCGGACAGAATAAACCTGAGGAAGTACAGCTTGCTAAAAGGCGGCTGGAACAGGCGAAGGCGCCTCTTCTGGGGTGCGTGCTGAACAAGGCCAAGATTTCCGGTAGCAGTTCCTATGGCTATTATTACGGTGGGGACGGCGGTAAGTAAATGATTCGCCATAAGCATTCGCTGCAGCTTGCCAGTTGTGATCTTTTTTTGTTGCTCCTGGCGTTGGCTGTATGTTTTGCAGCAGTGTCCGTTGGTACGGTATCGGAGATAATACCGTACGCAATAGGCTGGATTTTCTTCTTATTTGTCTGCAGAATCTTATTTGGCGTATACAGTCACGTTTGGCGTTACGGGAACGCGGCGCTTTATCTGCGCCTGATTCTATCGGATACGCTGGTGGGGACTGTATGCGCTCTTTTGGCGTGGCTTGGCGGCATTGCCAGGATTACGCTTTTCCCGTTGATTTCCGCCGCGATGGTCGAACTTCTGCTTGCCGTCATGATTCGTATGATTTACCAATATCTGCTGGACAACGCTGCGAGGCAGACGTGGACGGTCATACAGGGACGTCGTTTTGCGCGTGCATTGTTTGGGCTGGACATCAAGCCGGAAGCGGAATCCGGAAAGCGGGTCAACGCCGCCATTGTCGGCGCGGGCCGTCTGGGTGCGGCGTTGGTGGAAGAGCTGTTAAAGAATCCAAGGGCTGAATATCAGCCCTGTTGCTTTATTGAGATCGACGAAGAGAAGATCGGACGACAGATCGATGGGGTCCGTATCATTGCGGAAAAGGATATGAACGCGGATCTCGTGGCAGCGCTCTCAATTAACACTTTTATTTTCGCGGTGTCCGATATGACGCCCGAACGGAAAAAAGCATTTTACGATCGTTTCCACGGCTTTGGCTGCAAACTTTCCATCTACGATTACCTTTCCATGCAGGACTTCAAGAAAGAAGTGCGCCGTTTGCGCGCGTTCGACGTGGAAGACTTGCTGTTCCGGAAGCCAAGATATTTTATGGACGCCGAGGCCGCGGCTTATTATGGAAACAAAACCGTTCTTGTCACCGGCGGCGGCGGCAGTATCGGCAGCGAGATTGCGCGTCAGCTTGCGGGCATGCAGCCGAAAAAGCTTGTACTGCTCGACGTCTATGAAAACGCTACTTACGATATTCAGCAGGAATTAAAGAATACATATGGAGACGCACTCAATCTTTCCGTCGAGATTATCTCCATTTGCGACGAGGGGCAATTGGATCGGGCGTTTCAAAGGATCCGTCCCGACGTGGTTTTCCATGCGGCGGCGCATAAGCATGTTCCTCTTTTGGAAAAGAACGTCGTTGAAGCGATCAAGAACAATGTTTTCGGCACGTTGAACGTCGTCGAATGCTGCGAGAAGTACGGAGTGGAAAAGGCCGTCATGATTTCCACGGACAAGGCGGTCAATCCCACCAGCGTCATGGGAGCGACAAAGCGCGTCTGCGAGATGATTTTCCAGAGCCGTTTTGACAGCAAGACGAATTTTTCCTGCACGCGCTTTGGCAACGTGCTCGGAAGCCACGGAAGCGTCGTTCCGCTTTTCAAGCGGCAAATCGAGGCCGGAGGCCCCGTTACGATTACCGACAAGCGCATCACAAGATATTTCATGACGATTCCGGAAGCCTGCCAGCTTGTTCTGCAGGCTGGGGCGCTCTCTCGTTCCGGCGAGCTGTATGTGCTCGATATGGGCAAGCCTGTCAAGATCCTCGATCTTGCGGAAGCGCTGGTGCGCCTGATGGGACATGAACCATATCAGGATATCGACATCGTGGAGGTCGGCCTCCGGCCCGGCGAAAAGCTTTATGAAGAGCTGCATATTCAAGGCGAGGAATTCGGCAAGACGGAGAACGACATGATTTTCGTCGAGCGGGACGAACCGAAGTCGAGAGAGGCAATCGCCGAAAAGCTCGAAATCCTCAGAAAAGCCGTCGAGCAGAACGATGATACGGAAGCCAAGCAGGCGCTGAAGCAGACAGTGCCGAGCTTCACCGGCGAAGGAGAAGCAGTGGAATGAATTCGGTGCGGTCATCGGATTTCATGCAAATAAAAAGGACGCGGGAGTTATTATCTCCCGCGTCCTTTTTATTTGCGTTATTCATTGTTTCCTCTTGAAAAATACAGTTTTTTTTGCAGGGCATTGTAATCGTCCAGCGACATCATGACGAGGTGCTTCCCACTTTCTCTTTGAATGATGAAAGTTTCATTCTCTTCATTTGCACGATCGGCATAAAGTGTGAATTCGTTCAGGAATTCGCCGGAGGTAACGGCTGTCATCTGCTTCGCTTCCTTTCAGCAGGAGCTTTCGCCGAGACGCGGGTGGCGCGTCGGGCGGAGGCTGCGGATTCGGATCAGGCGGAGCGCTTCGTCAAGGCTGACGTCGTCGCGCCGCGTTTCCGTCTCATAGACGCAAATCGGTTCCCTGGCGCCGATCTCGCTGGCGGGCATATAGACATATTCGCTTGTCGCCAGGTCTCCGAAAATCCGGCCTGCTTTGAGCTGCGAGGTCTGCATGACGCTCATGGAAACACCTCAATTCCAAAACATATTGTGTCGCCACAGGACATAAGCCGAGGCCAGAGCGATTCCTCCGGAGAGCACGGCGAGAAAGGCAAAGGCGGTTCCCTGCTCCGCGAAGGGAACCGGGACGTTCATGCCGAAGAAACTCGAAATGACCGTCGGAATCGCAAGGATGATCGTCATGGCCGCGAGGAATTTCATGACGCGGTTCTGGTCGTTGGAAATAATCGAGGAAAACGTATCCGCGAGGCGTGAGAGAATCTGGCTGTACATCTCGACCATTTCCCGCGCCTGCTTGTTCTCGATGATGACGTCCTCCAGGAGATCCTCGTCTTCCTCGTACATTTTGAACATGGGAGCCAGCGAGTGATTGGAGCGCAGGCGCAGGAGCTTATCCAGCACCGCGCCGTCCGATCGGAGCGCCGCGTTGAAATATGTGAGGCCCTTTTGCAGCTCCAACAGGCGTAAAATATCCTCGTTTCGCATCGCGTCGCGCAGCGTCAGTTCAATCTCGTCGGAAAGCTTGCTGATTTGGCGCAGATAGCGCAGATAGAAAGTCGCCGACTTGTAGAGAATCTGGAACAGGAAACGCGTCTTTTTGAACGTGCGGAACAGCTTTGCCGTTTGCTCGTTGAAGTCGGCAAGCACGGGCGTTTCCTCCAGGCTGACGGTGATGACGTATTCCGCCGTCAGAATGACGGAGAGCGGCAGCGTATCGTAGCTGCCCTGTCCCCGCATGACAGGAACGTTCGTCAAGATGAGGATCGCGTTGTCTTCGACGTCGGTATGGGAGCGTTCTTCGTCGTCAAGTGCGGAGCGGAGGAAGTCCAGCTCGACTCCGGTGCGTTCGGCGATGACTTTCAATTCGTAAGGCGTGGGATCGATGATGTTGATCCATGCGCCTTTTTCAAGCGTCTTGAGCGAGAGCTCAGTGAGAGGCCCCGACTCCAGGGATTTGCAAATCTTGAGCATAGGCGGATGCTCCTTTCGCGCAGGAAGAGAGCGCCCATGCGTCAACGTCAGGCGAGGCGAATGGGCGGGCGTGTTCCCGCATGGATTTTAATACATAATCGACATGAACCGGGATGATCGCCGTCCATTTTCCTCACCAGCCTTTCTTTACAATACGGATAAATTGCCCACACGTATATTACTCCTAACGTGCCGGCTTCGTCAATAACAAAGGATTGAGTTTGGTGAATTAAATTCAAATGAACGCTGGTTCATATTAGTTTTTATTGTATCTGATTTCAGGTTTATGGTAGACTATAATTCGAGATGATTCATTTTTCAGAGGCGGATTTTCGGCGGCATACAGGCTTCGGGGAATACCGCCGCCGTTCATCATTCATGGGAGGCGAGCTCTTATGGACAACCTGACAATCCGAAAAAAACTTGGCGTCGTGTTTACCTTGCTGATCCTGGTGTTTCTCGGCGCCAGCATCTATGCGGTGCTTTCGTTGAAAAACATCAACGACGGCGCCATGCGCATCGCGACGACGCACTTGCACAGCGTCCTTGCGGCCAGCGACAACGGTGCGGCGATGACCGAGTACCGTGCGCTGGAATACGCCATCGTCACCGCGCCGACGCTTAAAAGCCGTGCCTATTCGGAAAAAAAGGCCGCTAAGCTCGGCGACCAGATCGACATCACCTTCGACGCCATGGAAAAGAACATGGAAGGCCGAGCGGACGCGAACCTGAAAACGCTGCGAGAGCAGTGGAAATCCTATCGGGAGCAGCTGAAAAAGATCGCCGACCTCGCCGACAACCGCAGGAGCAGTGAAGCGGTGGCCATGCTGGACGCCTCGGCGGAGAAATTCGAGAAACTCAATGATTCTCTTGTCAAGGTCATCGACGCCCGCAAAGACTTCATCAACGAAGAAACGAAAGCGGCGGCCGGCGCCTACGAGCGGACGCGCCTGATGCTGATCCTCGCTGTGGGCTTCGTGATCCTGCTTTCCGCGTTTATGGCGTTCTATCTCGGGCGTTCCATCAATACGTCCATCGGCTACCTGATGAATATCGCCCATGAGATTGCGCAGGGCAATCTGAAGGTGGACGTGACCGCGAAGACCGGCGACGAGTTCGGGACGCTGACAATGGCGTTCGCCGACACGGTCCAGCATTTGCGCGGCCTGATCACGAATATCACGACGACCTCGGACAACGTGGCGTCCTTTTCCGAGCAGCTGACGAGCAACGCGGAGCAGTCCGCGGAAGCGACCCAGCAGGTGGCCGACTCCATCGGCAACGTGGCGGCCAATACCAGCAAGCAGGGCAGCGACATCAACGTTTCTGTGAGAGATATCCGCAGTATGTCGGACGATATGGCGAGCTTTGAGCGTTTGGCGGATCAGTCTTCGACGGCGGCAAATCATGTCGCGACCATCGCGCAGGAAGGCGGGAATTCCATTGCCGGCGCGGCGCGCCAGATGGAAGAGATCGCGAACTCTGTGGCGTCGTCGGCAGAGACCATCCAGCAACTTTCCGATCGCTCGACAGACATCGGGCAGTTCTCGGAAACCATCGCAAATATCGCAGCGCAGACAAACCTGCTGGCGCTGAACGCAGCCATCGAAGCGGCGCGTGCGGGCGAGCACGGGCGCGGCTTCGCCGTGGTCGCGGATGAAGTGCGGAAGCTGGCGGAAGGCTCGGCGGAAGCCGCTTCGAAGATCGCGGAGCTAATCAGCTCCATCCAGGTCGATACCACGAAGGCTGTAGACAGCATGGCGAAATGGACCGAGGACGTCAAGAACGGCAAGGAAGTCGTCGACGAGGCGGGCAACGCCTTCAACGCCATCGTGAACGCGGTGGAGGGACTCACGCGAAACGCGGAGACGATCCTGGAAGCGGCCCGTGCGTCCGCGGGAAAAGCCACGGCTCTCGTCCAGACGATGGACAGCCTGAACAAGGCCAGCGGCGAGATCTCCGACGAAACAGGCTCCGTTTCCGCCGCCACCGAAGAGCTTTCCGCTTCGATGGACGAAATCGCCAACGCCAGCCGCAACCTTGCGGAGCTGGCCCAAAAGCTCAAGGATTCGACGACGCAGTTCAAGCTGTGACGGGATCAGGACAGGAAAGGAGATTTTCCCATGAAGCGAATGATAAAAATGGCGGCGCTCCTCTTCGTCGTGCTGTTTTCCCTGCTTTTGGCGTCGGGCTGCGGACAGGAGCAGGATGCAGCCAAGAAAGTCAGCCTTCTTTTCCCGGACCCGGCTGCGGGCGGCCCATGGAAAAATGTCGGTCCGCTTGCCCAAAAATATGTCTCGGAGGCGGGTTACGACTGCACGATGGAATTCTGCAGCTCGCCGCAGAATCAGGTGGAACAGCTGAAGGCGGCCATCGCGCAGAAACCGGCCTGCATCGTTCTCGCGGTACAGGACGCCATGATTTTCGGCGACGCGCTGAAGGAAGCGAAGGAAGCGAATATTCCCGTGATCGCTTACGACCGCCTCGTCATGCACACGGACGCAATTACCTATTACGCCTCCTTTGACAACTCTGCCGTCGGTGAATTCATGGGCAGATACGTCGAGGAAAAGCTGAACCTGAAAGGCGGCGCGGGCCCCTTCACGATGGAATTCGTGGCGGGCGATCCCTCCGACATGAACGCCCCGCTGTTTTATCAGGGCGCTTATGACCGGCTGAAGCCCTATATCGAGAAAGGGCAGCTCGTTATTCCTTCCGGCCAGGTCGCGTTCAAAGACGTGGCGACCGACGGCTGGAGCGCGGACAAGGCAAAGGGCCGCATGGAAACAATCCTGCGCCAGCATTATACGAACAGGAACCTTGACCTGGTGGTGGCGGCCAACGACGACCTCGCCAACGCCGTGCTGGAAGCCCAGAAGACCGTGGGGTATAAAGGGAAACCAACACTGATCACCGGGCAGGACGCCAGTGACAAGGCCCTCGAGAATATCCGTGCGGGTCGTCAGGCCATGACCATCTACAAAGACCCGAACGTCCTCTGCGCGAAAGTCGTCCGCATGGTCAAAGCCGTCGTGGAGGGCAGTCAGCCCGCCATCAACGACGTGCAGAACATCAAGAACGACGTCAAGACGATTCCAAGCTATCTGTGTATCCCGGCCATCGTCGACAAGGATAATATCGACGTGGTAAAGAAATAAGGAAGCACTGATTAAGTCAAGTCGTGGCCCTGTCGAGGGATTTTTTCGTCAGGCAAGGAAAAGTGCTCGAAGTCGTAGCAGAGCTACGTCGAGAGCACTTTGACGCAGCATGACGGAAAAAGACCCGTCAGGGGCGCGGCGGGACTTATTCAGTGCTTCCATAAGGAAACACGCTTACAAAAAACTGCTGCGATTTGATTTCGCGGCAGTTTTATTTTTTCATTAAAAAAATAAATTACATGTTGTAATTTATTTAAAGATGTGATATGATGCAATTAGATAAATAACAACATGTAATTTATTCATGAAGATTGTAAGAATTAAGGAAACACTGATTAAGTCAATTCGTGCATCTGTCGAGGGATTTTTTTGACTGT
>CAMHCS010000027.1 GCA_946183785.1 uncultured Selenomonadales bacterium
TTTGTGTTGGTAAATGAATTTTGACATCTGAACGCTTATTCGGTGTTTCCTTAATTCTCCGGAATCGCCTCGAGAGCAGCGGTGAGCGTCATCTTGTCACCATTCCTGACGATGACGACTTCCACCGTATCGCCGACCTGATGACCGGTGATTGCCGCACGGAGCTCGCCGACAGTGTCGGTCTTTTCGCCGCCGACAGAAATAATCACGTCGCCGCGCTGAATTCCGGCTTTGCCCGCAGGGCCGTCCAGCGTAACGTTCTGCACATAGACGCCTCTGTCGACATTGAGCTGGTAGCCGGCCCGAGCCGCCGTTTCCTTATCATAAACGCCGACGCCGAGATAGGGACGAATCACGCGCCCATTGTCCATGATCTGCTCGACGATGTCACGCACCGTATTGATGGGAATCGCGAAACCCATGCCCTCGACGCCGTTGGCGGCAATCTTCGCGCTGTTGATACCGATAACGAGAGCGTCCGCATTGGCCAGCGCGCCGCCGGAGTTGCCCGGACTGATGGCGGCGTCAGTCTGAATCAGCTTCAGATGGCGCTCCGAAATGTCCAGCGTGCGATTCAGCGCGCTGACGACGCCGACGGTGACGCTGCCCTGAAATTCAAGTCCCATCGGATTGCCGATGGCGATAGCCGGTTCGCCCACCACGATATCATCGGAATTGCCGAAGACCGCCGTCGGAAAATCGCCGCCGTCCACTTTCACAACAGCGATGTCTGTCAGCTCGTCGGCGCCGACAAGCTTTCCTTTCAGACTGCGCCCGTCGGACAGGGACACGAGGATTTCCCGCGCGCCTGCGATGACATGATTGTTCGTGACGATGTATCCGTCTTCACGAAAAATCACGCCGGAACCGACACCCTGTTCAATCTCGAACTGATGATTGAACCAGTCGCGAGCCACGGCCTTATTCGTGATGCCGACGACCGCGGGGCCGACAGACTTCGCGACGCGTACGGCGGGCGTATTGCGCGCGTCGGAAATCGTCCCGGCTGAAGCCGCAGGCCGTGAAGTCTCTGGCATGACAGTCTGCGAGGTGTTGTCCGCCAAAGCCCCGCCGCACCCGGCAGCCAGCACCGCTCCGGCAACGCTCATAGCCACTACGGTCTTGCGATATTTTTTCCAAATGTCCATCAAAAACATATCCTTTCCCTCCCAGCCGGGGCGCCATATTGGGCTGCCTCCGGGAATTTACTGTCTGTCACGCCGAGACCATTTCGTCCTGAAGCGCCACGACCAGCGGCAGGGTTACGCCGTTTTCCGCCAACACTTGACTGACCGTTTCCTCGGCGACGTCGGGACGATTGTTCGTCTCGCTCAAATGCGCGAGAATAATTTTTTGCGGGCGCGACCGCAGCCGAGCAATCGCGCGTCCCGCCTCGTTGTTGGCCAGATGACCGCGATTTCCGAGAATCCGTTGCTTCAACGGCCACGGATACGGCCCCTTGCGCAGCATGGCGAGGTCATGGTTTGCTTCGAACACGAGCACGTCCGCCCCTTCCATCGCCGTCCGCACGCCGTCCGTGACGAAACCGAGATCAGTCGCCACCGTGCATTTGCGGCTGCCCGTAATCTCATATCCAACAGGATCGGCGGCGTCATGCGGGATATCGAACGCTGAAACACGAAGCGAACCAATCTCCACCGAATCGTGAATCGCGAACAGTCGGTCCTCCGGCAGATCGTCCGGCGTCATCGCCCGAAGCGTGCCCGGTCTCGTATAAACCGGCGCGTCCGTTCGCTTCAAAATCGTTTCCAGCCCCTTCACATGATCACTATGCTCATGGGTGATGAAAATCGCGTCCAAGGACTCCATCGCCACCGAAAGCGCCCCGAGCTCCCGCGCCACACGCCGGACGCCGACACCCGCGTCGATGAGCACTCGTGTGCCGTCCATTTCGACAAAAATCGCGTTTCCCTTACTCCCACTGGCGAGAACCGAAACCCTCATGCCCGTTTATCCGCTCCTTTGCCCGTCCTGCGGATTCCCCGCGTTTCACAGCATAAAGAAAAGCTATGGAAACTCCCTGTAAAATCCATCAATTGTTGCGCCGACGTCCCCCCGCGCCTGTCCCCACCGTGCGTCCCATCGCGCGAATGCGGCCTTCCATGCAAGCGCGGCAATGCTCCGGCGTGTCGGCGACGCAGGCTTTGCCCGGATAGAGCGCGTATTTTTTCCGTGCCTCGCCCTCGGTGACGTTCGGCATCATGACGTTCGCACCAGATTGGAGCATAATTTCCCGCGCTCCCGGCTGAAGCGTTTCCATTGCCGTCGTCGCCGGGATATTCGCTTCCGGCAGCAGCAGGCGAATGGCCGACACCACGCGACGCACGAGGCGCATATCGCCGGGCGGTTCGTTTCCAAGCGGCGTTTCTCCGTTCGGCACCAGCGGGCCGATCCCTACCATATCGGCGTCGATTTCCCGGAAAAACAAAATATCCTGCGCCAACGAATCCACAGTCTGCCCGGGCAACCCGACAAGGCAGCCCGTACCCACCTCGTAGCCAAGCGCTTTCAGGTCGGCGAGACAGCGGACGCGGTTGTCAAACGACATCCCCGGGTCGAGCCGCTCATAAAGCTCGCGATCCGTCGTCTCAATGCGAAGCAGGAAACGATCCGCGCCCGCCTCGCGCAAAGCACGATATTCGTCCGCCGTTCTCTCTCCGATTGAAAGCGTCAGCGTCAGGCCAAGCGTCTTCACCTCGCGCACAATGTCCACGAGCCTTTCGGCTGTAAACCACGCGTCTTCTCCCGACTGCATGACCACCGTCGGATAGCCCGCCGCCTTCGCCTTTTTCGCCAGGACGACAATCGCTTCCGGCGAAAGACGATATCTCTCTGCGTTTTTATTGTCGCGGCGAAGCCCGCAGTACAGGCAGTTTTGCCGGCAGTAGCTGGAAAACTCGATCAGGCCGCGCAGATGTACCTCGTCGCCAACGTAAGCCCGACGCACCCGATCCGCCGCCGCCGCCAGTTCCTTCTCCGCTTCCTCGTCGGCCAGCAAAGCGGAAAGCTCCTCCCGCGTCAGCCAATGGTCGCACGCCGCTTTTTCAATCAATGCATGTCGAGACCGCTCCTCCACCGTGCCGGCCTCCTTTCAAACAAAAAACCGCAACGACGTTATCGCTGCGGCGAATAGATATACTCCGCGACCGTTTCCATCGCCGAGCCCTTAGCGTAAGATTGTGCCTTCATCGGCTTTTGAGAGCCTCCGTTCGGTTCTTTCGTGTCATACGCCGCGACTACCGAATCGAGAATCTGATACGTGCGCTTGCCTCGGTCGAAAGCGATCGTGTAAAGGTACAGACAATTCGCGTCGGCCTTTACGATCTCGACCCGCGCCGTCGCTTCGTTGTTGTTCTTGATCTCCACCGCATTCATATCGACATAGTAGCCGGTATTTCCCTGCGCATCGACGAACCGGAGATCCATGTCCGAAAAGTCGATAGGCGTCGCCATGCATATGCCGCCTGTCAACCAAATCGCCGCAGCAATCAGCGCCGCGAAAAGATTCCGTTTCATAACCCCTTGCCTCTCTCTTATGGAATACGTTCATTATATAAAAAAAGCCGAATAAGTCAAGCCGTGAACATCACAAGGAATTCGCAAAAAAGGGAGGGCAGCGCCCTCCCCTTCGATTTCAAATTACCTCAGACCAAGAGCGCCTTGTGCGATACGTTGACTCGACCCTGACGGTCGATTTCCGTGACCTTCACGTCAATCTCGTCGCCGACCTTCACCACGTCCTCGACCTTCTCGACGCGACGCTTTGAGAGCTGGGAAATATGGCAAAGCCCTTCCTTGCCAGGCAGCACCTCGACGAAAGCGCCGAATCCCATGATGCGAGTGACACGGCCGCGATAAGTCGCGCCGACCTCCACGTCGCGGGTCAGTTCCTTGATGATGGCGATGGCCTTCTGGGAATCCTCGACGCTGGTGGCCGAAATCAATACCGTGCCGTCCTCCTGAATGTCGATCTGCGTATTCGTGTCGTCGACAATCTTCTTGATAATCTTGCCGCCCGGCCCGATGACGTTCCTGATCTTGTCCACGCTGATATGCATGGTCGTGACCCGCGGCGCGTACTGCGAAAGCTCTTCGTTCGGCTTCGGGATGCACTCGAGCATCTTTCCGAGAATGAACTCACGGCCCCGCTTCGCCTGCGCAAGCGCTGATGCAAGGATTTCCCGCGTGATGCCGGCAATCTTGATATCCATCTGGATCGCGGTGATGCCCTGCGGCGTGCCCGCGACCTTGAAGTCCATATCTCCGAGGGCGTCTTCCATGCCCTGAATGTCAGTCAGGATCGTGTAGGCGTCGCCGTCCTTGACAAGTCCCATGGCCACGCCGGAAACGGGACGCTTGATCGGCACGCCGGCGTGCATCAGCGACATGGTGCTGCCGCAAACGCTGCCCATCGAGGAGGAACCGTTCGACTCCAAAACCTCAGAGACAAGACGCAGCGTATAGGGGAACTCTTCCTCCGACGGAATCACCGGAAGCAGCGCACGCTCTGCGAGAGCGCCGTGACCAATCTCGCGCCGTCCGGGGCCACGAGCCGGACGAGCTTCGCCGACACTGTATCCGGGGAAATTGTACTGGTGAATGTAGCGCTTCGATTTCTCTGTGCCAAGCCCGTCAATGACCTGCTCGTCGCCAAGAGAACCGAGAGTCGTGACCGTCAATATCTGCGTCTGCCCGCGCGTGAAGAGCGCCGAGCCATGGGTGCGCGGCAGGAGCCCCACTTCACAGGTTACTGGACGAACCTCGTCCAGCGCGCGCCCGTCGGGACGAATCTTCTCATGCGTAATCATACGGCGCACGATATCCTTTTCAAGATCGTGCAGGATGCCCGCGATTTCCTTCGCAGAATCAGGATATTCGACGAGGAAATGCTCCATCGTCTCTTCATTGATCGCGGCGATATTCTCGTCACGGTTCAGCTTGTCGGGATTGCGGACCGCCGCGTCAAGACGCGCCCCCGCGTACTCCTTGATGCCCTGCTCCAGCGCTTCCGGCGGCGCGAAGAGCTTCATCTCGCGCTTCTCCTTCCCGCACTGGCTGACAATGCCCTGCTGGAACTCGACGATCTTCTTGATTTCCTCATGGCCGAACAGAATCGCCTCGAGGATAACATCCTCGGGCAGCTCGTTCGCGCCAGCCTCGACCATCATCACCGCGTCGTGGGAACCGGCGATCGTCAGATTCAACTCAGATTTTTCACGCTGCTCAACGGTCGGATTGATGACGAACTGACCGTCCACGCGGCCGACGCGCACCCCCGCAATCGGTCCCGCCCACGGAATATCCGAAACGGAAAGCGCGCAGGACGCGCCGATCATCGCCGCGATTTCCGGCGGATTGTCCTGCTCTACAGACAGCACCGTCGCCATAACCTCCACGTCGTTTCGGAACCCTTTCGGGAACAGCGGACGGATCGGACGGTCAATCAGCCGCGCGCAAAGAATCGCCTCGTTGGCCGGACGCCCCTCGCGCTTGATGAAGCCGCCGGGAATCTTGCCAACCGCGTACATTTTTTCCTCATAGTCTACCGTCAGCGGGAAGAAATCCACGCCTTCCCTCGGGGACGTCGAAGCCGTCGCCGTGACTAGAACCACCGTGTCGCCGTAACGAACCAGCACCGCGCCGTTCGCCTGCTTCGCCATTTTGCCGTGTTCGATGGTCAGTGGGCGGCCTCCCACTTCCATTGTAAAGCTTTGCATTTCTTATCCTCCTACAACTCTCCTGCCGATCCTTTTCCCGCCATGCTGTGCCCAAGAGCACTCGACGCAGGAAGCACTGCGTCTTCGTGCCCTTTCCCCTGCCTGACGGTAAATGTCCCCGGCAGCAGACAAACTTAAATTATATTGTTTCCTGTCTATTTTTGAAATTTTCCCAAAACAATATAGCAAAAACGCGGGGCGTTGCCCCGCGTCTCCGTATTACTTTCTGAGATCGAGCTTCGCGATGATCGAACGGTAACGCTCGATATCCTTGTTGCGAAGATACGCCAGCAGGCGGCGGCGATGGCCGACCATCTTCAAAAGCCCGCGGCGGGAATGGTGATCCTTCTTGTGCTCCTTCAAATGCTCGGTGAGGTACGCGATACGCGAGGTCAGGACGGCAATCTGGATTTCCGGCGAACCCGTGTCGCCCTCATGGACGGCGTACTGTTTAATAAGAGCAGTCTTTTCTTCCTTTGTCAACATGGTATATTCCTCCTGTTTCTTCATTCTCCGGTGACGAAGCGCACGTCGGAGTGCTCGCGCCCCGCGTCACGGAACATTATTCGAATACGGGAGGCATTATAACATACGACGAAAGGATTGTAAAGCTTTATTCAAGCTCCGAGGTGCAGTGCGGGCAGCGCGTCGCCTCCGCGTCGATCTCCGACTTGCAGTAGGGGCACTTGCGCGGCTCCTCCGCCGGTTCTTCTTCCTTTGTCGTCAGCTTGTTGATCTGCTGGACCATCAGGAACACGGCGAAAGCGAGAATCAGGAAATCAATGCAGGCGTTGATGAATTGACCGTAAGCGATAACAGGGACGTTGGCCGCTTTCGCCTCGGCGAGGGTCTTGACCGGAACCTTGCCGAGATTGATAAAGAGATTGGAAAAGTCCACATTGCCCATCAAAAGCCCAAGCGGCGGCATCAGCACGTCGGAGACGAAGGAGGAAACGATCTTCCCAAACGCGCCGCCGATAATAACGCCTACGGCAAGGTCCATCACGTTGCCTCGCATCACAAATTTCTTGAATTCTTCCATCATTTTTTATCTTCCTTTCCTTGCGATTGTATCGCGGTATCTTTTTGTGGAGAAATCTCCGTCTTTTCATCTGAAAGCGGGAAAATCGCGTCCTTTGCGTGCGCTTCGCGAAGCGCCTCGTCCAGTGCTTCCATCGCCAACTCTTCCGCTTCGTAAGCGGGATGGTATGTCGTCCGCTCAAAGCGCCATGCCGGCGCCTTAATCAATCGATCGTGCCGCGCGTCATAACCGTAAACGACGAGCCGCGCCGACGACTCGATGGTCATTTCCCCCTCCCAGCCAAAGCTATGGTAAATAAATTGGTGGATATGCTCGACGACGAGGAACAGCATCAAATCGGCGTCAAGCTTCTGCGCCGCGTCACGGGCCGCCAGCTCCGGCTTCGCCTTTTTCCCCTGGGCGGCCATCGCTTCATTGAGTGCCGCCGCAGCTTCGTCCTCGCTTAAAAAATCCACCCAATGCATCGTTTCATTCAGTGGAATATGAAGTTCCCGATCCATGCGAGCCATCAGCCGCTCCGCTCCGCTTTGCGAAAGCCAGCCGCCGGTCCTGTCAATCAGCGGGATCAAGGCCACGCGCTTCGCCCGTCTCATTGCATCCGCCTGCACAGGAGGCGCGTTTTGCTGTGCGTCACTCCCATCCGAAGCGAATGCCGCCGCCCCGAAAACAGCCAGAAAAACAAGCGTCAGCGAAAGAATGTACGCGTTACGCTTCATTTCTATTCCTTCCCGTTAATCCGCGCCTTTCCCGTCGCGCAGGGGGCAAGGTCCATCAAATCGGCAAGCTCGACGTCGCCTTTGAGGTTCGCCATGATGACGTCGCGAATCTTGAACTCCGCCATGACCTGACAGCATGCACCGCATGGCACGCACGGCTCGTCAGTGTCGGCCACGATAGCGATGGCGTCAAATTCCTGCTTGCTGTCCGCAATCGCCTTAAAAATGGCCACGCGCTCCGCACAGCAGGAAAGACCGTACGCCGCGTTTTCCACCGCGCAACCGCCGTACAGCGTGCCGTCGCTGGCGAGCACGCAGGCGCCCACCGGACGCCCCGAATACGGGCTGTGGGATTTCTGCATGGCGTCCTTCGCCGTACGCACCATGGTATCGATGATATCCTCGTTGATCATTGCCTATCTCCTCCGTTCAGTATAGGAACCGTTATAAAATACGTTCCTAAAGAGAATCCGCCTTGATGACGCCTTCGACGTTTCTCACCATTTCCATGATCGCCCCCCGGTCGATCCGACGCTTCGAGCTGATCTCCAGCTCGATTTCCAGCATTGGATCCGCATCCCGATCGTAATCGCTTTCGCGCATATGGATACGAATGCCGTGCAGCGAATAATCCTGCGCGGCTAAAAGGTCTGTAACCGATTGAATAACGCCGGGCCGGTTTTCCGCGACGATGGCGACGGCGAAATTGTCCTCGCGCACCATCCACGAGTCATAACTGCCGAACACGCGAAGCACCAGGAAGACAAGCGCCGTGGTCATGATCGCGCCCGTATAAAAGCCAAATCCGACCGCGAGCCCGACGCCCGCCACAACCCAGAGGCAAGCCGCCGTCGTCAGTCCGGTCACGGACAGTCCTTCCTTCATGATTGCGCCGGCGCCGAGAAAGCCGATGCCGCTGACCACCTGCGCCGCGATGCGTGCCGCGTCCGCATTGGTCCACTCCTGAAACCCTACGGAAATCATCATCACGAGGCACGAACCGAGGCAGACGAGAATATTCGTCCGAAGCCCCGCCGATTTGTGACGGGCTTCGCGCTCATAACCGATCAAGCCGCCCAAAACACAGGAGAGAAGCAGCTTTCCGAAAATTACTCCCAACGCTGTCAGCCCGATCGCGTCCATGCCTGTGCGCCTCCCTCCGCCACACGTTTCAGCGTCAATCCTTTTTTCCGCTTTCTTTAATATAAGGTTTTTGAGCAGGAAAAGCAATGTTTTGAAAGAAATTTTTGAAAAGGCCGCGTACTTTTCCAACCTTTTTCACAAGTTATACACAATCTCCTTAAAAATTCACGCTCTTTTTCTCACGTCTTTTGTGGATAAAGTGGATAAATCGGTGTATAACTCTCTTATTTGCGCTTCCAATTTTGTCAACCGCTAGATTTTGTTCCCTCTCCGAAAAAATCTGTGGATAAATCCGTCAGTCCGTGTCACTGCGCCATTCAGAGAATGGATGCTTGGCGAGATTGGCATTGTAGTACCTCGGATCGTTTGACACCTCTGCCGCCAGCCATTCAGGACGCTCAAATTCTTCGTCTTCACTTGAAAGCTCGAGCTCGGCGACAATCAGCCCGTCGTTTGCGCCGAAAAAGACGTCCACCTCCCAAGTGTAGTTCCCCTCCGTGACAAGATACCGCGACTTTTCGACGATGGATTTTTGGCAGCGCATCAAAAGCTCCTCCGCGTCCTGCGGCGGAATCTCGTATTCATACTCGTTGCGCGTAATCCCATCCGTGCGCCCCTTCAATGTCAGGAACGCCCGGTTATCCTGCTGGCGAATCCGCACGATGATCGGTCCTGTCAATGGCAGATACCCTTGCCGCAAATGGATAGGCTCACCCTCGGGACGCCATCCGTCCTTCACCAGGAATTTCCGCTCAATCTCAATCGCCATATTTCACGCCGCCTCTCAATTATTCTTTCAATATTATACGGCACAATAAGCGCCGCCACAAGAAATAAAAAAAATAATAGAATGCTTTCTTGAAATCCTCAGGTTCATCTTGACATACCCTCGCCGCTTTGATACATTTGGCGAAACATCACTATTCTTTTCGGGGGAGAGAATATGGAAGGATTTCTCGCGGCCTTCACGCTCGTCTTTTGCGCGGAGATGGGGGACAAGACGCAGCTGATCGTGATGGCTTTCACGGCGCGGTATTCGTGGCGCCCGGTCATGGCGGCGGTACTGGCGGCGACGCTGGCAAACCACGGCCTCGCCGTCTTGCTGGGCGTCCTGCTGGGCGGACTTTTGCCCGAAACGGAAATGCGTATCGTCGGCTCGATTGCTTTCATCATCTTCGGCCTTCTGACACTTCGGGACGGCGAAGACGAAGAGGAAGAGCTTCACCAGGGCCGAAGCCCGTTCTGGACTGTCGCGCTGACATTCTTTCTCGGAGAGATGGGCGACAAAACACAGCTCGCGGTGTTGACCATTGCGGCGGAGCAGGGCACATGGCTGCCGGTGCTCGCAGGATCGACAGCGGCGATGCTGATCGCGGATGGTCTCGGCGTCGTGCTCGGAGCGAAACTCCGCCGCCATGTCTCGCCGGAAACGATGAAAAAAGTCTCGGCGATGGTCTTCATCCTCTGCGGCGTCGCAGGGCTCGCATCCATCTTTGCATGATTTTGCTTTTTCCTTTATAATGGAGATATATTGATTTAAGGGGGAACTTCTTTGGCGGACGTTTTTTTGAATTTTATCGACGAATGGGGCTATTTTGCCGTCGCCCTTCTCATGGGTCTCGAGAATGCCTGCGTTCCGATTCCCAGCGAACTGATTCTCGGCTTTGCCGGATATCTGATTTATGCGGAGCGCATGACCTTCGCGGGGGCGATGTGGGCCGGCATGATCGGCGGCGTCCTCGGCTCAATCTTCGCTTACGAAGTCGGCTGCCGCGGAGGGCGCCCCTTTGTCGACCGTTACGGCAAATATTTTTTCGTCAAGCCGTCCCATGTGGATCTGGCGCAAAAATGGTTTGACAAATACGGACTGAAGGCGGTTTTCTTCAGCCGAATGCTGCCGGTGGTACGGACCTTCATCTCACTCCCGGCAGGCTTTGCGCGCATGAATCGCGTCAAGTTCCTGGTCCTGACCATTCTCGGCTCGCTGCCCTGGACGGCGCTGATTCTCTGGATTGGCGAGCTGCTCGGCGAAGGCTGGGCCATCATGATGAAGGTCGGCCACGAAATCAGCCTCGTATTCGTGATCCTCTGCGTCATCGGCGCCGCAATCTTCTGGTTCAAGTACCGGAAAAAACGTAAAAATTAAAACTCCCGGAGTGAATATGCCGCTTCCCACGGAGGCGGCATTTTTTTGCGCCATTCCATCTTTCACTATAGCCTTTTTCCTTCAAGAAGAGTATAATATATGCCTATATAGAGAAAGAACGGGAGGGGAACGTCCTGCTGTATCCGTTGAAGCTGATTCCACCGCTGAAGGATTACCTCTGGGGCGGCACGAAACTCAAGGAAAAATATCATAAGGAAACGAGCCTGCCGACGGTGGCGGAAAGCTGGGAACTCGCCTGCCGTAAAGACGGCCGCAGTGTGATTGAGAACGGCCCTTCTGCCGGCATGGAGCTTTCGCGCTATATCGCGATGGAAGGCGACCGAGTAACAGGCACCCACTCGGCGCGCGTCATATATTTCCCTCTCCTGATCAAGCTGATCGACACGGCGCAGGACCTTTCGATCCAGGTTCACCCCGATAACGAGCACGCGCTCTGGGAAAAAGACGAGCGGGGCAAGACCGAGCTCTGGTACGTGGTAGAGGCGGAGCCGGGGGCGACGCTGATTCACGGCGTCAACCGCAGCGTGACAAAGGTGGAACTCCGCCAACGCATCGAGAACGGTACGCTCCTCGAAATCTGCAATCGCGTACCCGCCCGTCCCGGCGACGTCTACCTGATTGAGGCCGGCACGCTGCACTCGGTGGGCGCGGGCGTCACGCTGGCGGAAATCCAGCAGAACGCCAACACGACCTACCGTCTCTACGATTATGGACGTTCGGACCGCGACGGCCAACCGAGGGAACTCCAAATCGATCGCGCGCTCGACGTCCTGCACATGACGCCGACGCCTCGTCTCATATTGCCGCCGCCCCAAGCCTTTTTCGCGGAATACACAGTGCAGCGCCTCGCCTCCTGCGAGCATTTCACCGCCTACCATGTGGCGCTGGACGGGCGCATTCATCTGTTCACGGGCCGCGACAGCTTCCACTCGATCCTGCTGTTGGAGGGCATCCTGGAGCTCGAATACCCGAGCGGGAAGGAAATCATCGAAAAAGGCGCCTCCATCTTTGTACCCGCCGGCTGCGGCCCCTATTGGCTGCGCGGCCACGGCCGTTTCCTGCTGACAATGGTATAACGTCTTTGCAACGTTCAAAAGCCCGTCAGGTTCCTCGCCTGACGGGCTTTTGTCACGGAATATCGGGCAGCGCCTGGCTGACCGTATTGTGGTGGATAATATCGGTGATGCGGAGCTCAATCTCCAGCTCCTGCTTCAAAAGCGTCTCCGCCGTATTGTACTCCGAATTCTCGCCGGTGGCGATGCCCTTCAGATAGTGCGTCCAGGCCGCGATGGAAAGGTCGGTGGAGGTGTGGCGGAGATTCGCGAGATAGGCCGCCCCCTTCGGGATCGCCACGGCGTCAAGACGCTCCTGCCGCTCCTTCAGCGTCGGCACGATCTCGTTCTCAACCAGCTCAGTCAACGAAACGGCAATCTTTCCGGCGAACCGTCCCCGAGCCGAACGCGCCACCGAGGAAAACCGCTCCCGAAGCTCCTCCAGCTTTTCATTGTATTCGGCCACGATATCATGTGTCGCGGCAATGTAATCGGCGATATCCTGATTTTGTCTGGGCGCGAGCGTGTCGAGATACAACTTGTAATTCTCCATGCGGACGACCTGCCAATGACCGTCCTTCCCTCGCTCCATGCGCAGTCGGAGAGAGAACGGCATTTCCGTCACGCGGTCGCGGATCGCAATCAGCACCTCGGCCGTGTCGCCGACCACTTTCGCCTTGTCTACCTCGACCAGTTCCATGTCGCGAAGCTGCGAACGCTCAAGAAACCGCTCGAAATCAATGCCGAGCTGGCGTCCTTTCGTCAGGCTCGTCCCCTGAGGCAGCGACCACTCGCCGGAAGCGACATAGCCCATAATCACTTCGCGCAGTCCCTCCACCATCTGCGGCTTGATGACGTCGTAAAACTGCTCGTATTGTTCCTTGCTCTCGGCGGTAAGCGCCGCGTCGTACCGCAGCATATCGTCGGTAAGATCGTCGTAAGCACGCGAAATCACGCGATCCACGTCGACGCCGCGCTGAACCGCGGCGACGTCATGCCGCGCGCAGGCGTCGGCAAGATTGTGCAGCGCATGCTCGGGCGTGCGCGTATATACAAAATAATACCAGAGCCAGAGACCGAGGACGAGAGCGAAAAGGAAGAAAACGATCAGCACGTTCCGCTTCTCCCGCTCATGACGGCGGCGCAGCCGGGTCTGGAAAGATCGGCTTTCCATCTGTTAACCTGCCTTTTTTTAAATTCCGTAATATTGTATCATATTTTAGGGCAAGAAAGAAAGTTTTCCTCGCTCCTTTTCTATAAAAACCTCTGCCGACTCTCTGCCCGCCATACCGCGCCAGATGGTATTCGATACAGCGCTGCCGCACACCCACTCCCTCATCCTCACCTGATGATAAGCAGATGGTTAGCGGCCGCGCAGGCAAGACAAAACTTCCTCTGCAGAATCCCGACTTGACTGGTGCGGCGATTACTTAGTATACTGTGAAAAGTTTTGTATTCAATATACAAAAGGAGGACTCATTTTGAACGCATTGGTAAGCAAGTACATGAACACGCCGCTGATCGGGCTGATCGCGTGCGGCCTCGTCATCGGCGTCGCGCTCGCGGTCGCCGTGCCGCAGGCAATCCCGGTGCTGGCCATTTTCGGCAAGCTGTTTGTCGGCGCTCTGAAAGGCATCGCGCCGATTCTCGTCTTCGTCCTCGTCCGCAACGCCATGGCGCGGGACACTTCCCAAGAGAACGCGTCGATGCGCCCGGTCATCGGGCTTTACATGATCGGCACATTCTGTGCCGCGCTGGTTGCGGTGGCCGCGTCGTTCCTGTTCCCGACGGAGCTGAAGCTCTCCGTCGCCAACGCGAACCTGACGCCGCCCAGCGGCATCATCGAAGTGCTGAAAAACCTGCTGCTGTCCGTGGTGGACAATCCGGTAAACGCCATCATCAAAGCGAACTACATCAGCATCCTGGCGTGGGCGATCCTGTTCGGCGTCGCGCTCCGCAAAACCTCGCCGGCAACCCAGTCTTTCATCGCTGACGTCGCGGAAGGCGTGACGAAGATCGTGCAGTGGATCATCCGCTTCGCGCCGTTCGGAATCATGGGCCTCGTGGCGGACGCCATCGGCGAGAGCGGCCTCAACGCGCTGCTGGGATACGCAAGGCTCCTCGCGGTGCTGCTCGGCGCCTTCTTCTCGGTCGCGCTGATCATGAATCCTCTCGTCGTCTTTCTCAAAACGCATAAAAATCCGTACCCGTTAGTTTTCACGACGCTCCGCGAGAGCGGCGTCTACGCGTTCTTCACCCGCAGCTCCGCCGCGAATATTCCGGTCAATCTGCGGCTCTGCGAGCGTCTCGGACTGAACCCGGACCTCTACTCGATCTCGATTCCTCTCGGCGCTACCATCAACATGGCGGGCGCGGCCATCACCATCACGGTGCTGTCGCTGGCGGCGGCGAATACGCTGGGCGTCCAGGTCGATCTGCCGACGGCGCTGCTGCTTTCAATCATCTCCACCGTCGGCGCCTGCGGCGCGTCGGGCGTGGCGGGCGGCTCGCTGCTCCTGATTCCAGTGGCCTGCGCCTCCTTTGGCATCAACAACGACGTCGCCATGCAGGTCGTCGGCGTCGGCTTCATCATCGGCGTCCTGCAGGACTCCTGCGAGACGGCGCTGAACAGTTCCAGCGACGTGCTTTTCACCGCCACGGCGGAATTCGCCCAGCGGGCGAAGGAAGGAACGCTGAAAGCGGAGGACATGGTCCCGAAAGACTGATTTTGGCAAAAAAGTACCGCCGACTGCGAAACCATCTCGCGGTCGGCGGTATCTTTTTGCCTGCTATACGTTAAACCGGAAGTACGTCACGTCCCCGTCCTGCATCACATAATCCTTGCCTTCGAGCCGGATCTGTCCTTTCTCCCGCGCCGCGTTCATGCTGCCTGCGGCAATCAGGTCGTCGTAGTTCACGATCTCGGCGCGGATAAAACCGCGCTCGATATCGGAATGGATCTTTCCGGCGGCCTTCGGCGCCGTCGTACCTTTCGTGATGGTCCATGCGCGGCACTCGTCCGGCCCCGCCGTCAGGAACGTCAAGAGTCCCAAGAGCGAGAACGCCGCTTTGATGAGCCGGTCGAGGCCCGATTCTTCGAGGCCCAGCGTTTCCAAAAATTCCTTCGCCTCGTCGCCGGACAGCTCCGCGATTTCCGACTCCACCCGGGCGGAAATCGCCACCACTTCCGCGCCTTCTTCGGCGGCATAGGCTTTGACTTTCTGCACGAAGGGATTTTCTTTATCCGCCGTGGCCGCCTCGTCCTCCGCCACGTTCGCCACATAGAGCGTCGGCTTCATCGTCAGAAGGTTCAGGTCGCGGAGCAGCGCCCGTTCCTCGTCGGACAGCTCCGCCTTCCGCGCAGGCTTCGCGTCGCCCAGGAGCGCGGCGATTTTGGAAAGCGCCGCTTCCTCCGCTTTCGCCTCCTTGTTTCCGCTCTTTGTCAGCTTCTGCGCCTTGACGAGGCGTTTCTCCACCGTGTCGAGGTCGGCGAGGCAAAGCTCCGTCGTGATGATCTCGATGTCGCGAATCGGGTCGATGGCGCCCTCGACGTGGGTGATATCCTCGTCCTCGAAGCAGCGCACCACGTGGGCGATGGCGTCCACTTGCCGGATATGCTCCAGGAATTGGTTGCCGAGGCCCTCGCCCTTCGACGCGCCGCGCACCAACCCGGCGATGTCCACGAAGCGCACCGACGCCGGCGTGGTCTTTTTCGATTGGTACATCTCATGCAGTACGCCGAGCCGTGCGTCCGGCACGTCCACAACGCCCACGTTCGGCTCAATCGTGCAGAACGGATAATTCGCAGCCTCCGCGCCCGCCTTCGTGATCGCGTTGAACAGCGTGCTCTTGCCCACGTTCGGCAGCCCGACGATTCCAACCTCTAAATTGCTCAATGTAACGTCTCCCTTTGATTATGTTTTTTCATATTCTAACGAATTACGCCTGTCCCGTCAAATTTCGGCACGAACTCTTCCGACGCCGCGCCTCTCTCCTGCACATAGCAGCGCGTAATGCCAAGACTGAGCGCATGGTCAACGACAGACTGGTATTCAAAGGTCGTCAGCTTCCGGTCCAGCCCCTTGACTTCCGCCGCGCGATACATCGGCGTGTACTGCCCCATCAGCGACAGCATGATCTTTTCGCCGAACGTTTCCCAAAGCCAGTCGAGAATTCTCATGCTTTCCTTCCGTTTCCCCGGCAGGATCAGATGGCGAACGAGAACGCCGCTTCGGAGAATCCCGCCCTCCCGCAGCACCGGCGCCCCCTTCGCCTCGACCATCGCCGCGATCGCCGCCGAAGCATACGAAAAATAATCCCGCGCGTCCGAGCAATCGGCCGCGCTTTTTTCGTCGAAATACTTCAGGTCGGGCAGGAAGACGTCGATTTCCTCGGCAATCACATCAATGATTTCCGCCCGCTCGTACCCGCTGCTGTTCCAAACTACGGGCAGCGTCAGCCCGCGTTTTTTCGCCATACGGAGCGCCGTCAAGATCTGCGGCGCGAAATGCGTCGGCGTCACGAGGTCCAGCGTCGCCGCCCCCCGTTCCTGCTGCTCCAGGAAGATTTCCGCGAGCCGCTCCTCATCCACGTCAATCCCGTTTTCCTTATGGCTGATCACGGCGTTCTGGCAGAAAAGGCAACGCAGGCTGCAATGCGAAAAAAACACCGTGCCCGCCCCGTTCTTTCCGGCGATGCACGGCTCCTCCCACGGATGCAGAGAAACAAGCGCGACGCGAGCCAGCCGCCCCGCCCCGCAATACCCGAGCTCCCCTGCCAACCGGTTCACACCGCAGCGTCGAGGACAAATCGCGCAATGCTCCAACGCCGAAAGCTCAATCCCACTCATACCGAATCCCTTTTATCCCTATCCAATCTAACAAGAGAGTTCCTCATTCCTCACCGACTTTCAACTCCCAAAGTCCAAACGATGAATCGCGAACAGCGGAATATTGGTCAGCCACTCCTCCTGCCGATAGTTGTTCATCGACAATCGTACCGCCGTTGTTGGTTTATGCTTTGCCACATACGCCCTCAAACTTTTGGCGTGTACATTATGCTCCGCCTTGACTTCTATCGGAATGACGTTTAGACCTTGCTGTATCATGAAGTCAATTTCATATTTATTGCTTTCCGAGGAAAAATAAAAAGGCTCATACCCCTTGTCGGCAATCAACTGCTGGCACACATACTGCTCCGTAAGAGCTCCTTTGAATTCCACAAAGAAGCGATTCCCGTCCAATAGCGACCTTGCTTCTATCCCGCTGATTGCTCCCAATAAGCCTACATCAAGGAAAAACAGCTTGTACGCATTCATTTCCTGATACGCCTTCAGAGGGATTGCCGGTTTTGCTACACGATGAACCCTTGTAATCAATCCGCAATCAAGCAGCCACTCGATGGCTATCTCAAAATCCTTGGCGCGCGCTCCTTTTTTTACTTGACCAAAAAAGAACTTTTTGTTTTCCTTTGCAAGCTGCACAGGGATAGCATTCCAAACCATGCGCAGCCTTGGCAGCTCGCGGGCTTCGACATGCTTCCCGAAATCCGCCTCGTACATATCGATAAGCTCCGACTGCATACGCCGCGCCGCATGGTAATCATGCGTTTCCGCAAAAATTTTCACAGATTCCGGCATTCCTCCGACATAACAGTAATTTTTCAGCCAGGACGCAAATTTATCCTCGAATGTACGGATCAATTCCCAATCGCCCTGCTCGAGCAAGGCTGCAAGCCCCTCTTCTCCCACTGCATACAAGAATTCCACGAATGTCAGGGGATACAACCGCAGCGTATTAACCTTGCCTACAGGAAAAGAAGCCCCTCCATGAATCGCTACTCCCAATAGCGAACCCGCCGCCACAATGTGATACTGTGCTGCTTCCTCACAGAAATATTTCAAGGACGCGATAGCTTTCGTCGCCTCCTGTATCTCATCGAAAATAAGCAGCGTATCCTCCGGCGTAATCGCCACGCCGGTTTCCGCGTTGATTGCCATCAGCAGCCGATCAATCGAAAAATCTTCGGAAAACACCTGCTGCATGCGATGATTGTTATCAAAATTTACATAGGCAATCTTTTTGTAATACCTCTTGCCAAACTCACGCATAAGCCAGGTCTTTCCGACCTGACGTGCTCCTTTGAGTATAAGCGGTTTGCGTTGCGAGGAATCTTTCCATTTTATCAGTTCGCGCATTAAATTTCGTTCCACGGCTATCCCTTCCTCACATTTTTACGACCGAATCTCTTTCATTATTATACATTTTTTAGAACGAATAGCCAATATATTTTTACACTTTTAGGAACGAATGTCGTTCATCCTCCAATCCAATAAACGCTAACTTCGCTCTCATTTCCACTCCATACTCGTAGCGACGAGCGGCAGCACATTGATCAGCGGCTCCTCATACGGATGCACGGCCTTCACCGCCCGCATGACCGAGTCCAAAATCTCCGCCCGGATCGTCACCTCGACCTTCAGCTCCGGCTCCTCGCTGACTTCGCCCTCGGTCCCGATAAAAGGCTTCGTCCCAGCAAGCGGCCGCCAAGTCCCCGTCACGCGACTGTAAGAAAGGCAGGAATCGTAATTCCCGATATGCCCCGCGTCCGCCTCCTGCAACGCCTTCTGCAATGCGCGGAAATGGGTCTCGGGGATGAAGATTTCGAGTTTGTAATATTGAACGTCCATTTCGCGTTCACTCCGTCAGTGTTTTAGACAGCGCCAGCGCCCGTTCCACTGTCTTGTCCATATCGTAATATTTATACTCTCCTAGCCGTCCGCCGAAAATCACGCGCTCCGAGGCCGCCCGCGCCAGATACTTTTCATACAACGCCTGATTTTTCGCGTCGTTCACCGGATAATAGGCGTCGTCGCCCCGCTTCCACGCCGCCGGATACTCCTTCGTCACGATTGATACCGGTTTTTCAATAAGGGCCGCGTTCTGCGGCTCAAAATGCTTGTGCTCGATCACGCGCGTATACGGCGTTTCCCTGTCGGTGAAATTCATCACTGCGATGCCTTGGAAATTATCCGTTTCCAATCGCTCGTGTTCGAAGCGGAGCCCCCGATACTCCAGCTCGCCCAATTCATAATCGAAATACTCGTCGATTGCGCCAGTATAGACTACGCGCTTTGCATTCCGCAAAAAATAATCCCGATCAGCCATAAAGTCCGTCCCGAGCCGCACCTCCACACTGTCCAGCAACGATTCGATCAGCCCATTATACCCACCGTCGGGAATGCCCTGCCACGGATCGTTAAAATAATTGTTGTCATAAGTGAAGCGAAGCGGCAGCCGCCGGATGATGAACGCCGGAAGCTCCCGGCAGTCGCGTCCCCATTGCTTTTCCGTATACCCTTTGATCAGTTTCTCGTAAATATCTTTTCCAACCAGCGAAATCGCCTGCTCTTCCAGATTTTTCGGTTCGGCAGCCATTCCCGCCCGCTGCTCCTCGATTTTCGCCCGCGCCTCGGCAGGCGTCTTCACGCCCCAAATCTGGTGAAACGTGTTCATGTTGAACGGAAGATTGTAAAGCTCTCCTCTGTAATTCGCAACGGGACTATTGATAAACGGATGGAACGCAGCAAACCGGTTCACATACTCCCAAACCTCGCGGATGCTCGTATGAAAGATATGCGCGCCGTAAAGGTGAACGGGAATCCCGTCCCGCTCCTCGCAGCGGATATTCCCGCCGACAGTCGCACGCCGCTCCACGACGAGCACGCGCCGTCCATTGTCACGCAACTCCCGTGCCAAAACGGAGCCAAACAGCCCCGCCCCGGCAATCACCACATCGTATTTCATGCCCTCTCCTCGCCGTCCAACTGCTCTGCAAAATACCGCCCAATTTTTGCGATGAATCCCAATACATCCTCATGCAGCGTCTTGGGAAAAGCATTCAGCGCCGGTCCCGTCTCAAAATTCAACACGCCATCAAAATGAATCTTTCGAAGTCCGCAAATAAAACCTTCCCAATCCGTCGAAGACGTATTTTCTCTCGTTCGTGTAAATGTGAACGGAATCTGGTGCAAATCCCGCACCCCGTCGTTGTCGTGGATATGCAGCACCTTCAGTCTCGCACCGAGCGTCGTGATGAACTTCTCGAAATCCAGTCCGATCAAATTCGCGTGTCCCGTGTCGAGACAGAACCCCAACACCTCCGCGCCATATTTCTCATTGATACGGTCGATACGCGCCGCGGCCTTTTTCGCATTGCAGCACGGCCCCTCGATCAAATGTCCGCCGATGCTGTCATACAGATTTTCGATGCAAATCGTGATCCCACGCTCCTTTGCCATCGGCGTGACAGACTCGATGAACCGCTCCGTCTCCCCCCACTCCGCATCCTCCGAACCAAGGAATCGCGCCAGCTTCAGCCCATGAATCACGATGTATTTGCACTCGAAAAAAGAGCAAAGCTCCATGCTTTTCGGCGCCACCTCATGCCAAAGATACTCGTTCAGTTCCTTCGTCCCTTTGGGCACATAAATGGGGTATGGCATATGCATCTGATGGACGGCGACGCCCGCCTGCTTTGCCGCCTCCTTATGCGGCGAAAAAAACGATTCCAGCTCCGCAGTCGTCTTGCTGAAAAAGGAATTGAGCTTCATTTGATAAATATCGGTATTCAAAAGATACTTATGCAAGCTGAAATCCGCGCAGTCGAAACCCACACGCCGAAGACGCGCGAAATCCTGTCGAGGAGCTTCGTCCCCGATTACATTTTGCGTCTGCACGCCCAATTTCAGCATCCCGCGCCTCCTGTCCCTAAACCTTCGTTTCCCTCCCGTTTCGCAAAAAGATATTCGTTGTTGAATACCACAATGGGGTTTTTCAGGCCCATCCCTCTAAGCTGATCTTCAATGCTGCGGCAATGGAACACATTGCAAATTACGATTGCGCAATCCTCCGGCAATGCCAGAAGCGCCTGCGGGGATCTGATCTCAACTCCCTCGATCTTTTGCCGCCAAAGAGCTTTATTGTTATCGCATACGAACAATGGAGGATACGCCGTGCCAAAGACCTTGCCATACAACCGGCATAAATTCCCTGCGCCGAACAATACCCGGGCTTCGTACCGCCTAAGCTGCGCCTCCATGTCTGCCCCCACCTGTTCCACAAAAAATTCTCCCACGCGCCGCGCCATCCGCAACACATCGGTACGAAGCCCAAAAGGAAACGATTTAGCGGTGCTTTCCAGCTGCAGCACCAGTTTACGGCGATAGCCAATTGATCGCAGCCCTGCGATACATCTCGGCCAATCAGTTTTCGAGTCGCCTTTAACTGCCGCAGTAAAAGGTAGCAGCGCACTCTCCCCGTATCCGTCATTATCGCTGAGCACCACGATTTTTATACGCTTGCCCATCCCCCGTACAAAAGCATCCAAATCCTGCCCCAGCAAGCCGGCAATCCCCACGTCAAAGCAAAAACCGAACCGGTCATCTCCGCAGGCTGCGTTCAGCTCGTCCACCCAGCGTGACGCCTCGTCCTCATCGGCGCAAATGCCCCGTATAAGATGCCCACTCACATTTCGCCCCTGATTTTCCAGTAATATCTGCACATCCTGTTCCTTTGCCGTTTCTGCCAACCGAAGGAAAAAGCTCCGATTTACCTCCCAGGCTTCCGCTCGTGCCACCCCCGCGAAAAGAGGCCGTACCACTAGCATCCGGCACCCAACTCGCCTGCAGATACGCAGACTTTCCTGAGTCAAATTCTCCAGCAGAACGTTTAAATCTCCGCGTTTCGTATCCTGCTGTAAATACGGTGCGCAGGCCGAACCAATCGACAACGACGCCTTTTTCGCTTCCTCCCAAAAAGGACGCGCCGTCTCCCAAAGCGCCGAAACGTCCTCTGGCAGCCGCGACAGTTCCGCCATATTTTTTTCAGTCCCAAAGGCTTCCAAAGCCTCCGCTTCAGCATAAGCGGAAAAATCTATCATGACCTCAGAAAACCCGGCCTCCGCAATCTCCATCAATCCATGCCCTGGTTCCTCTGCCGAAACAATCCCCGCCGACCTGCACGCGATTTCCATAGTTATCCTCCCTCGCACGTCGATATTTTTATCATATCATTCTCGCGACAAAAAAGAAAGCAACAGCGCCGGAAAAACGGCCCGGGAATCAATCCCGAGCCGTTTTCTGCTGTCGTCCGTCCAATTCCTTATTAATTAGCGCCTTGATCTTCGTCGAGCTAGTCTGTTCCGTATAGGGAAAGAACACCAGCTCTGCGCCATGCTTCTTTAAGAATTCTCCTTCGGACAGCCAATATCTGTCGTCGATATAATCGCTACCCGAGAATTGCACATCGAAATGATACATTCGCCATGCATCTCGTGTTCCACCATAATTCAGCGGAATCTCCACAGCCTCATCCACATACCGACAAGCACACACCATCTCAATCCGCTCCTCAAACGGAATAAACGGCTCAACTTTCTTGTTCCGACGCACGCCTTCATCCGTCACCACACCAACGATCAAATACTCGCACTGTTCCTTCGCACGGCGGAACATATTCAAATGCCCGATATGGAAAAGGTCGAATACTCCGGCAATGTAACCGACACGGTACTTCTTCGGCAACGCGTCCGCCTTCTTACCCGCCATCCGGACAGGCACAACAACCTCCCGCCTCGGATAGTCGCGATTCGGATAGTCGCGATTCGGATCGAAAATTGCGTAATCAAAAATGCCCATTGCATCAAGTTGCTTCGCCACCGACAAATAATCCTTGATACAAATTAACACCTTGTAAGCTTTTGCCCCTTCCATCAACGCCTGCGGCGACCGAATTGGCAATCCTCCAAGCTCTTTACCCTGTCTCGTCTCATTATTGTCCACCACGAACGCCACGGGATGTTCCTTCCCGTAGAGCGTGACAAAGCGGTCCGCGTACCGTCCCGAGCCGAACAGCACCAGCTTTTTCCCTTCTGAATCGCGGAAAATATCGACAAACAAACGCTGGTACTCCTCCGTGCTGTAATTGACCCGTTGGCGATTGGTATGCACGACCTCCCCGTTCCTTCGGCATTTTGCGTGATACAAGCCCAATGCCTTCTCCTTGCGAAGTGCTGAAAGAAGTTTCCAATCCATTTTCTGCCATTTTTCGAGCTTTTTATTCAATCCATATCGATGAAGCAGCTCCTGCATCGGTACAATCCGTTCGAACTGCGGATTCCCGGCATAAAACGCCCCTAGCATCCGATAAATCACAAAATTCGCCGGGCACGGCGCGAGGCAAAACTCCTGATCAAAAAACACAAACTCGCCGTCGATGAAAAAGCTGTTCAGCGGCACCATATCCCAGTAACCGCGCGCCAACGTCGCACCTTCCCCATCCCCTTTGTCCGGCTCGATTACATCGGACGATTGAAGGATTAAATCGCGGAACCGATCAATTTCCCGCAGGAATTCGTTCTTATCCTCGAAAAGCAACTTTTTCAAATAAAGCTGCCCCACTTCAGCCTTGACATACGGCATCACATAGCTGTTCCCTTCGAGCCGTCCCTCCACGACGCCGATTCCTCGTGCCTTGAGCGCATCAATATTTCCCGCCATGCCTTCAAGTCGGGCACTTCCCTCGGGATAGGCCGCCCGTTTCTCCACCACATCTGACCGCCGAATAATCGTAAAAAACGCATCTTCCCGCCCCCGCTCCATCGAGCAGGTCGCATGCAACACATCGGAAAATTCACCCGACAGAGAACATTCAACAAAGAAAGCATTTGCCATCGCATGAAACATCCCATTCTCAATCAGCGAAGCGTAAATCCCTTCCTCCTCAAGGAAAACCGTATCTGGGAAATTATACGTTGGAAATACGCGATTCGCCATATCCTCGTTCGGCAAATAATCCTCCGCAAAAATGAACGCCGGATTCTCCAAATCAGTCAACACCGAATAAAAACGGAATGCGTCAAACCCGCTCCCCCGAAGCATCCGCTCGATCTCTGCCCGCGCGTACATCCGCCCAGTAAATCTGTCGGATTTATTCACATAAGTCCGCCGATAATTCTCAATCCCATCGAAATTCCGTCCCGTATACGGATCCCGATCACCACAAAAAAACTTCAACCCCAGCCGATTGTTCAAACCGAGAAGCAGCCTCCCCTCCGGCTTCAACATCCCGCGCCAAGCGTCGAGCAGCTTCCCGGGCTCTTCCGTCCGTTCCAAGTCGGCAACAGAAACAATATAGTCATATAAAGCATCGACGTCTTCCGCGCACTCCGCCCGAAGTCCTTCTCCGCGCAAATAAGCAGCCAAAATCTCCCGATGTTCGCCAAGGCAAAGCACCCGGCTTCCTGCCGCAAAATCATACCACCCGACAAGTCCCGACCGAATACCTTCCAGCAACGCCACTTCCATTCCCATCTCTGCCTTTCCGTTTCCAAACGAGCGCGGCACTGTCCAATCAACAGTATCGCGCTCGTCTTTGTTCAATTTGATTATCCGAAAGAAGCAATAAAACCATCTATAGCCCGCACGATGATTTCCAAATCATCTTCATCCAATCCATGATGGCATCCGACATAAAATCCATTATGGTCAATCCATTCCGCTACCGGATATTCCCGCTCAATCTCGCCAAACAATTTCTTATAGATTGGCTGATTCAACAAAGGCAACATTGGCCTCGTCTCAATATTCCGCTCCTCCAAATAATGCGTCAAATCCTCACGCGTAAATGGCGCATTGTTCTTTATGACAATGGGATACATCATATACGAATGATCCACATAATCAGGCGCATAAGGAAGCTGCAAATAATCCTGTACTCCCTGCAGATGCTCAGTCAAATAAGCGGCATTCGCTTTCCGCTTCTCCATGATGTATTGCCGGTTCTCCAACTGACCGAGCCCGATAGCGCCTTCCAGCTCCCCAACACGATAGCTATATCCCAACCGCAGCATCATAAAACGTTTATCCATTTCGGTTTCCATGCGGAGCGGACAAACCTTGCGAGGGTCGGAAGCCAAGCAAACCTCGCATGTGCAAGCTCGGCCATGCGCTATCAGCGATCTCGCGATTTCCATCATCGAACGATCATTCGTTGTAATGACGCCGCCCACGCCCGTTGTAATCGTATGGGCAACATAAGTGCTAAAAGCCGCGATTTCCCCAAAACTTCCTACTTTCTTCCCCTTGTAGGATGCAAAATGCGCTTCTGCGCAGTCCTCCATGACCCAAAGCTTATGGCGTACCGCAATTTCCATAATGGCGTCCATTTCGCAGGGCTGTCCAAAAACATGCACGGGGATGATCCCGATGGTTTTCTCTGTAATCTTATCCTCAAGTTTTGACGGATCCATATTATAGGTTTTAGGGTCGACATCGACAAACACCGGCTTTAATCCGGCATGCATTACCGCGTTTGATGTGGCAATGAAGGTTATCGCCGGTACCAACACTTCATGATCTTCCGGCTGGCAATACCCATTTTTTTCCTTCAACGCTTCCAAGCCCACATGCAAAGCAGACGTTCCGCTGTTGCAAGCGACTCCATACTTCTGCATATGCAATTCGGCAAATTTCTTTTCAAATTGATATACCATTTTCCCTTGGGATAAACGACTCTCGTTCAACGCCTCATTGACATATTCCTTTTCGATATCGCTTACATACGCGTATCCCACTCCGATTTTCCCCGTCATTATGAAGCCCCCATTATTGATTCTCGATCAATTCCTCGCGGTAAAAATCATACGTTTTTTTGATTCCCTCAACCAAAGTTGTTTTCGCTTTCCAACCAAACGCATGGGCTTTACGAACATCCGTCAATTTCCTCTTCATTCCTTCCGGTTTGGACAAATCATGCACAAAGTTCCCCTTATAACCAATAATCTCCGCTATCGTTTCATAATATTCATTGACCGTATAATCATGCCCAAGGCCAGCATTCAAATACGTGGGCATTTCCTCAAAATGCTCCAAACAATACGCAATACAATCCGCCAAATCTCCACTATACATAAACTCTCGCCGCACTTCACCAGTCCCCCAAATTTCAACCGTCGGACTATTGGTTGTCTTGGCAATATGAATTTTGTGAATGACGGCGGGAATCATATGCGCATCCATCGTACGAAATTTATCCCAACGCCCGTATAAATTGCAAGGAATCAACGTCTTATATTGAAAATCTGAATATTCCCGAGAAATATATTCGCATAAACGTGCGCACATTATTTTCGCTAAGGCATAGCCTTCGTTTGTCGGCTCCAGTTCGCCTTTCAGTACCATATCCTCCGTTAAAGGAACCGTACTGTTCCTTGGATACATACAAGAGCTCCCCAAGTTCAAGAGCTTTTTGACTCCCGCTTGAAAAGCCCCATAAATCAAATTTTTGCCCATATCCAAGTTTTCCAGCAAAAAGCCCGTCGAGTTTCTGCAGTTTGCCGCAATCCCACCGACTTTTCCCGCCGCATGAACAATGCAATCCGGCTTTTCATTTTGCAAATAACGTAAAACTGCATCGGCGTCAAGCAAATCCAAATCTTGATGACGAGGCGTAAGCACCTCATGAGCCTTCATAATTGTCGATTCAATAACGCTATGACCTACCAGTCCACTGGCTCCAGTCAATAGAATTCTCATGCTCTTTCACCTGTCCTTGCAGTTTCTATGATGCAAATTTCTTCAAATCCGATTGTACCATCATATGGACCAGTTCTTTGAACGTAACTTTACGCTTCCAACCCAATTTCTTCTCCGCTTTTTCCGCGTTGCCCAAAAGCAATTCTACTTCTGCCGGGCGGAAGTATCTCGGATTGACATCCACCAACATTTTTCCTGTTTTTTGGCAATACCCTTTTTCTTCTACCCCTTTACCGCGCCACTCAAGCACATAACCGGCCTCAGCAAAGGCTGCTTCGGCAAATTCCCGCACCGTATGTGTCTCGTTTGTCGCCAAAACATAATCATCCGGGGTTTCCTGCTGAAGCATCCGCCACATGCCGTCAACATAGTCACCGGCAAAACCCCAATCCCGTTTTGCGTCTAGATTGCCCAACGAAAGCTTTTCCTGCTTACCCGCCATAATTTTGGCCACAGCGATCGTGATTTTCCGAGTAACGAAAGTTTCGCCTCGCCGCGGTGATTCATGATTGAACAAAATGCCGTTACAGGTAAACATCTGATATGCTTCCCGGTAATTCTTTGTAATCCAGTGCCCATAGAGCTTCGCGACGCCATAAGGCGATTTAGGGTAAAACGGCGTCTCCTCATTTTGGGGCGCTGTTCCCGGCAAGCCGCCGTAAAGCTCCGAAGTCGACGCCTGATAAAATCTACAAGCGATTCCGCTTTGCCGAATGACATCCAACAATCGTATCGTCCCGAGCGCTGTCGTTTCCGCCGTATACTCAGGAACCTCAAAGGAAACGGCCACATGAGACTGCGCCGCCAGATTATAGACCTCATCCGGCTTGATGCTCAAAACTAACGCGCTAAGATTACAGGAATCGGTTAAATCTCCATAATGCAGGAAAAATCGCTCTTTCAAACTTTCATCATAAAAAAGATGATCTATGCGCTCCGTACAAATGGTACTATGCCGACGCACAACGCCATGAACTTCATACCCTTTATCCAATAGCAACTCCGCAAGATAAGAACCATCCTGCCCGGTAATCCCGGTAATCAAAGCTTTTTTCATTTTGTCCTCCTAATGATCTCCAACTCTTTAAATTAAACTTTTTCTAATTTCTGCCCCCATTATCAATATTTTTTCAAATCCCTTGTCACGCAACATTTGTACAATTTGATATTGGTTAGACTCACCAACAGAAACTAAAATCAAACTATTTTTTATATCAATATCTATTTCACTTAAAACATCTACTGATAAACCATAAATTTCTGTAGGATTATCATCCTTACTAGAAACCAGAATACCAGTCATATGAATGTTTTGATGGTAAAGTATTTGTACTACTTCTCTTCCAATTATTCCAGCCCCAAAAACATATATGTTTTTTTCATTTTGAAAAGTATGCATCAATGCTTCATATAACATCTTGCGAGACTGAATATCTGAAAGATTTCTTGATAGCGCCTTTTCTGAACAATTCACTAAATCTTGAGCTTGCAACCAATCAGTTTCATTAGACCAATATTTTTTCTTTAAATACCCTTTCCTATTTAGTTCTTTGAACTCATCAATCATGCGATGTAAAAACATATCTTTGTATTCATCGCCGATTCGATTATATGACCAAATATAACGCTTATATTGTTCCGCTGGAAGTTGATAGTGAAAACTTCCTAAAAATTTCGTTTTATTATCAAGAAATCTCCATGCTTCTTCGAATTCATCACAAATACAAAACACCTTGTCTTTTGAATGCACCGAGGAGGCCGGATTATCTGCACGATAATGTAGAAATGCCTCCCGTATAAGCACCATAGAACTAGCAGAAATCAAAACTTTAATACCAAATGATACATCCTGATAGGAAGCCCCAGGTGTTTCATTGAACCATATGTCATTTCCCAACAAAAAACTGCGTTTATATAAACCATTCCAAGGCGGTGTTGCAATATGGAAATATCCATTTTGCTCTTTCACTGGAGACAAAACTGTATTATATACCAATCCCTTTAAGACATCCCAAAAAATATCCGTATGATCATCGAAAGTATAGAAATGATTCGATTTAACGAAATCCACATCATATGCTACCGCATTTTCGTAAAGTACCTCGAACATATCCCGCTCGGCAAAATCGTCGCTCTCAACAAATCCAACATATTCGCCTGTTGCAACCTTCAAGCCTGTATTCAGTGAATGCCCATACCCAGTATTCTCTTTATGAATCACCTTGACATTAGGATAGGAATTCGCATATTGGTTCAATATCGTGCCAGATGAATCAGTCGACCCATCATTAATGCAGATAATTTCGATTCCATCCAATGTTTGACAAACGACACTCTCCATGCACGATTTTAAATACTGTTCTGCGTTATACACCGGAATTAGCACAGAAACCTTCACCATATTCCCGTCTCCTTGACATTTCTTTTCACATTCGAAGCCACTCGGGCGGGCAAATATCTAACAAAACATCTCCTTGAGCCATCCAAGTCTTTGGAGCAATTACAATTTTGTTCGGATTCAGATTTAACCATGCCCCCCACCAACTGAAGGAACTATTAGCAATAATATTATGTTTACAGTGGCTCATTAAGCACATGTCATACCAATCCTCATACTCATCAAATAGACGACGTTCTATATAAATAGCATTTTCTTCCTGAAACCGCTCTTTCGTCCATTCCATATCATCAGAAAAAAAACAAAACCTTACCTTTTTTTTTCGCGTTTTTATCCATTCAATTGCCCTTCTATAATAATCGTCTCCCCAAAGCGAACCATAAATCGAAGAAAGCCCAGTGTAGTCGCCCCGACGAATATGAATCGAAACACTTTCTTGTTCTTCAAGTTGCCGAATCAGTTCAATCATTTTTTGCTCCTGTTTTTGACAGAACATGAACTCTTTATTCAATTCTTCCTTAACAATTTCTGGATACCTATAAGATTGAAAATATCCTTCCACAACTCCTTCTCGCAAGCCTAAAACATCATTCTCGTTAAAAACCACCTTCGGCAAAAATGGCTCACGAAAGCCATGAATAAGGTTTTCATAATAGAAAACGACTGCAGAAGCAGCCGGTTCAATATGCACCGCAGAGAAAACATCCAATAAACGAAACGAAAGGTGGGCCGATTTGACTCCCAGATAGGAAGATAAATCTGCCGTCACCCTTTTCCCTTGCTTTTGGTAAATCTTATAAAGCGCATATTGGAACATTTGATTCCCTAATCCGCCCTGAAATCTTACAATTATTTCCTCATTGAATATCTTTTCTTTCGGCCGAAATCTCGTATCCTCATATGTCGTGGAAAGGCGAAACACGATTGCCGCTTGAATGCCGTACGTTTGTAGAAGCATATCCTTCACATCATGGGCTCCACGTCTTACAGCAATAATAACGGTTGCATCGTGAGTTTTCAAAATATCAGGGGTATAGATAGGGATGCCGTCCAGTTTTGTTCCCCACAGTGCGCTATTGCTGTCTACATACCCAATAATATTGCATGATTCCTGATAAAGCGCATACGCCATTCTTCCCCATTTTCCCGCGCCCCAAACAACCACCTCACGTTTCGGAAACATCGCCCCCCTCCTCTCTAAATGATTCACGATTGTCCATGTGGTCAGAACAGCTTTTCCGGCACAGACCAGAATATTTTATCCCTTTCAATTCCCTGCGCGATAAGATTTTGTTTGACATCAATGGCATCTTCTTTGCTTTTTAATGCAATCAAAATCAAATCATACTCTATTTTAAGAAGCACTTCAGGAGAATCAATATTAATATCCACATCATGAAGACGAGGCGGATGTCGATCTACCCAGGCCACAATTTGACAACTTTGATATCTGCTAATTTGCGTATAATACGATTGCCCCACCATTCCGGCGCCGTAAAGTACCAGACGTTTATGCCTGATGTTCTCTATATCCGCATAACGATATCTCTGAATAGGATATATATCTTTCATCTCATTTGTAATAACGCAGAACAACGTCCAAAGCAAATTTCGTTTCAAATCAGCCTCGACCGATTCAAACAAATGATATCCACGAAATAAATCACATAACGCCTCATAGAGGGAAACTTCCGCCTTCACCAAAATTGCCGCATCACGGTGCGTCAGCGAAGACTCCCGTACGCGGTAATGGTAAAACGCCTGATCCAGCAAAAGAATCTGCTCCGCTTCGAGAATACAAGCGCATAAACTGACAACATCCTCTCCATGGCTGATTTGATCCGGCACCTTCGCGTAGCACTTTTGTATAAGATGTTTCTTGAACAGTTTGGACCATATACTTGGCGAAATATATGCGCTTTCCGAAAAAACAGCCTTGCCAAGGAACGAAGCCCGATGCGAAGAAAGCTCGATTTCCTCTCTTTGGAACGGAATCTGACGGCTTTGATTTTGCCAATAGCCAGTATGAACAAAATCTGCGTCGGATTTCATCATTTCATCCACGAGGGCTCCATACATTTTCGCTTCAATGTAGTCATCCCCGTCTACAAAGCCGATATATTCCCCTGCCGCCCTTTTCAATCCCGCTTTTCGTGCACGCACCAAGCCGCCATTGAGCTGATGGATTACCACGATTCGGTTGTCGAGCCGCGCATATTCGTCACAAATCTTCCCCGAATCATCAGTTGAGCCATCGTTCACAAGAATAATCTGTAAATTCCTGTAGTTTTGGCTCTGGATGCTTTCTATGCATTGTCTGAGGTACGCCCCCACATTGTAAATGGGCACGATGACAGTAATCAAAGGACCCAAACAAAAACCTCCGTTCAATATTCACATGATTATTATTTCTTCATCAATACCCATACGGATTAACTCACGCCTGACTTTATGCACTGTATTATTGTCCAATATCGCAATTACAACCTAATCATAGGATACTTCCCCACCAAGAACTTCTACCGGTTTTACATCCAAGTCAATATAAGTGTCATAGTTTCTATCCACCCATAATTTCACATTACGCTAAGCAATATTTGTAACCTGTTGAGGACGTATTTGTCCCACAGTCCAGCATCATATAAAATAACGTTCTCTCCATATCATTATAGAATCCCCAAGTTCGTAGCGCATATAGGCATCACCTTTTACATTCTTGACTCATGCCCAAAATTATATGTCGAACAATATAACAAGTCAGACTATACACACCATTCCCTAATTTCGTATAAAAGAGTTATTCTAGATAGGTTTGATTAACAGGAAAGAAAATATTGTAACCAAACATTGATTGGCTCACTCCACAAAATACACTCTGCTTTTATTCCTAAATTTATTAGTTGATTTCGAATCGAATTTGCCGCACTTTCATTATTCACTGCACAGACAATATAATCGTATTGTACATTTTTGATCATTTGAGGTACTTCCACATGCTTCCCAAATAAAATAGACATTGGTGGCGAGTTATCCACCCATAAAACCACTTCTACGCTTCTTCTTTTGTTCCAATCATAGAAGTAATCACTCCCCACACGTCCAGCTCCAAACAAAACAACTTTTTTCCCTTGAATTATTGCGTCGTCAGGGAACGAATATGTTGGAATCCTTATTGTCTCGTCAAAGTTTAACATCGTCGGTGTATAACGATAGAGGTAATATAAAAGTCGCATCTGCAATTGCTTCAATAAATCCCTCTCCCATTTATGCCCCATCAGTTCATTACGGATCAAATGATACATTTTACCTACATCTCGTAAATAGTCTGGATTATATGTATATGTTACAGAGTGATAATTTATACGATAATAGTAGTAGCAATCATGTGTTATTTTAATAGTCTCGCATCGTAATAAATATAAAAGGACAAACAGGAAATCTTCATCCCATCGTATAGAGATATTGGCCAATTCCATCATTGGTTGGAGCAGAGATCGCCGAAAAATTTTATTCGATTTGGAGGGCAAAATCCCACTGATTTCTTGTGCATTTGAATATTTCCGACATACGATAAGATTTCTCCAAAAGTCCTCATTATCCGATAAAGAGTATGTCCCTTTCGGAAAATTATCGACCATATATCTCGCCACGATACCATCAGAAGAACACCTTATCATTCCGGAAGTAACCATATCAATCCCATTCATTTGACTACAAAGGATTTCATACATCCTGGAATCGATCCAGTCATCCGCATCTACGGTTGTAATATATTCTCCTTTCGCCACTCGAAATCCAGCTGTTTGTGCAGCCTGTTGTCCGAGATTTCTTTGGTGTAGTACGCGAATTCTCGAATCTATTTTTGCATAAGCATCGCACATTTCTCCTGATCCATCTGTAGAACCATCGTCAACTAGTATAATTTCCAACTCTTTCAAAGATTGATTGATTATAGAATCTACACATCTCTGTAAATAATCAATAGCATTATAAACTGGTACAATGACACTCAATTTAGGCATTTCTTGATCCCCCTATAATGTCCATTCCTTTATATCTTTTTTTGATATTCCCCATGGATGATTATACGTACGATTTTTAACATCACAGTATCTACAGAAGGGTATCGGTTTTGCCAATGCCTCAAGAATCTCTTTCGAGGAGCGTGCCTTGTAAATATCAATCCAATCTGTATCGACTACCTCAAGATCTACATGAAAATACTTATTGAATGCTCTGCTGGTCATTGGAATAGGGCATGTGTACAATTTCCCATCATCAAGCGTTATACAGCGATTGCCGCTATAGCACAGCAAAAAATTTTCCTCCATATTTTGCATCCCTGTTAAATCAAAAGGATGATGCCACATATTTCTTGTGCTGACTTTCGTGCTTCCAAAAAAGTCATAATCAACACCGTTGTTGTGGGCTAATTTCTCCAACAATTTGTAATCAACACGTATCGGATAACGCGTTGGACGCAATCCAACATGTCGCCTACGGCAAGCTTCCCAAAATTCAGTGCTCATCTTATCTAATAAAATACCATTTGTTACAATATAGATATTTGCATTTGGAAAACAGCTTCGCGTTAAATCCATATAGCTAATTATATCCGGATTTAGTAAAGGCTCGCCTCCTAAAATAAGGATTTGTTCTGCTTTGGCATGAAATAATTCAGCTAGTCTTTTAATATCGCGCGAAAACACATTATAATCCATAAACATTTCTTGTTCAATCAACGGACAAAAATGATCACAACTACGGCAATTCAAATTGCAATGCTTTACAATGCAAAACTCAAATCGAAATTGTTCTTCCGTCAATGGAAGAAATCTTTTTTCCCCCTCAATACGCAACATTGTTTCTGCTGGCGCATCAATAATACACAGCTCGGACACACCTAACGAAATTAATTGCTCACGCTTTTCTTCTGCAAAAAACGGTGACGGAATTAAATATCCAGCGCACGGATATTTATCCGCTGCATCTTCAACCGGAAAAACACACGGAGTCTCTATCGTTTGTTGCTTTCCTAAATCATTGTCACAATAATCAATTCTAGCATCCGGGAAATGGGTGTTTATTAATTGATATAAGATTCTACCTTTTTCAGAGTATCCAAAAATAATTATGTTCTTATGTTTTTTTATAAATTTAAAAAGCTCCTCCATGATGCTCTCTCCTTACCGCACGTTTTGGAAATCTAATCTACGCAGGAATGCAAAAACAACTGTTATATTTTTATGGTATTTGTGCACTTTCGGCATAAGAGTTCATGCCCGTCTTCACCATTTGCCATTGCGTTGCATATATACTTCTTCTCTTCGCCTTTGATAATTTCTTCATAAGTTTGTGTATACAGATTTCCCAATATGTGCTTCATCCCCCAGTCCATGCAGCACAAGACCACTGTACCATCCGGCAATAATACATTGTGATTTTGGCGAACTGCATAATCGCACATTATTTTTCCCGTCACAACCGAAACAGATCGCACTTCTTTGGTGGATATATTACCCGCCCAATCAATTAGGTTCTGATATATCGTGATATCTTTCAAATACGGAAATATCTCCGGCGCTGGATCTGCTTGTCCATTCGCCTTATCAATAAACGGACTTCCGTCCGGCTTTCTGGCATTCAATACCCGTTGCAAATAATGAATATACTCTTGTGTTATGGGAATATTAGCGAAATGTTTGCAATCCGGGAGATGTAACACGACATATCGAAACGGCAATTTCAAGACCTCATCTAGGCGCCCGTCGGTGAGTCCAACCAATGTAGTAAAAAGCCGCATCTGCCGCCCCGATTGCGCTACATATTTCATCATCGAAACAATATCGGGATTCAAAAAAGGCTCTGCAAATCCCGCAAAATCAACAATCAAATTTTGTGGCGTTTTATCAATGCATGTCTTAAAAGTATCCAAAGCCAGCACATTTGTGGAATGCGATTTCCCATACCTTTTAATTAGTAAATCTTGCGGGCAGTAACGACAATGCACACTACAGCCAATTCTGCTCGTAATTTCCAAGATTGGGTTCCATGTAACCTCGTCCACGATATAACGAATATCTTTAGGCGTATCTATATACGAATCAACCCCATATTGACGTAAATTATCTATCATCTGTTCATTTGCCGGAGGAAGTGCTGCAAGCAAGAATAAGGCGTCTTTTATCTTTGCCGCATCACATACTGATACGACTGGGCACCCTGATACCTCATTAATATTCATCGTTACATCTGTTACACAAAAACATTGTACGGACAGATTGTATTTACGCAACAATTCATGAAGCTGTCGCCCTACATTTCCCGCTCCATAAATTATTAAAGGACACGGTCTGTCATGTAATTCCTTTTTGATATGATGAATATACCTTGCTTGTCTATCATTCATATCCATACACAACACTCCATTTTTTATGATGCAGCTTTTCTGCACACCGCTGTTATAATCAGCGGATACTGCTCATCATTATACAAAAAGTCTTCCTCTGCCAAATCTTCTTGGCAAAGCCCGTACAGGAAACATATTGCCGTTTTCACATTTCCCCCCGCTTGAACCGTGACGCCTTGTCGAGGAAATGCTTCCCACAATAACTTCTCCATGGATTGTTTGGTAAAGCGCCAATATTCTCCCCAATTATTATAATCGCTCAGACTGATTTGGCTGATGCCGTGAGCCGTGATCAATGCCGTGCCGCCCGGTTTGAGCAGGCGGTGTATGTTTTTCACCACACTATGGATATCATAAATCATCTGAATGGTTTGCGTACAAATTAGGCAATCTATAGTCTCGGAAGGAATTCCGACGCCTGTTTCTAGATTCCCTTGGAGGTGATCGTCCGTCCCACCCCAATTTGCAACGTGAAGACTACGGCTGCGTGTAACACCTTTCCCAAATCGTTGCGTATAAATTGTATCCGCAATCTCCAATACATCTCCATGTATGAACTCTTGGTTCGATTCCAGAAAAGAATCTATATAATATCGGTCGATTGGTTTTCCACGTTCTGCACCAAATCTTCGGCTTGCTGGTTGCAATGGAGATTTGGCTAACACCTCTCCAAAAGGATTTTTCCCCACTGAAAGCCGCCAAATAACCGCTTGATATTCCTCTTCCGTAGAAAAACGGTATTCACCGGAATCACACTTTAAGACTGCTTGTGAGTTATCAATCGAAACAACGCCATGCAAATCATGAACTAATTGCTCTCCTACGTCGAAAAAAGGAGATATATTCATCCCGAATATAATGCGTTCATTACTTACCCCCAATGTCTTTAGTTGCATCGCCATTACTATAAAATACCGCCGTGCAGTAGTCAACAAAAATTGGACACGAAAAATGGAAATGAGTAAAAAGGACT
>CAMHCS010000028.1 GCA_946183785.1 uncultured Selenomonadales bacterium
GCTGTGGACGGTCTGTCCGCCGTCGTTCATGGTCGTGACCGTGCCTGTGCCTTCGCCGTCGACGTACTGCGAGCCGCCGCTCATGGTCGTGACCGTGCCCTTGCCGTTCATAACGTACTGCATGCCGCCGCTCATGGTCGTGACCGTGCCCTTGCCGTTCATAACGTACTGCATGCCACCGCTGTGCATGGTCGTGACCGTGCCCGTTCCGTAGCCGTCGACGTACTGCTTGCCGCTGTTCATGGTGGAGACCGTGCCCGTTCCGCCGTTGACGGTCTGCGAGCCGCTGTTCATGGTCGTGACCGTGCCCGTTCCGCTTTCGACGGTCTGATAACCGTTTTTCATGGTGGAGATCGTGCCCGTGCCGCCGTTGACGGTCTGCGAGCCGCTGTTCATGGTCGTGACCGTGCCCGTTCCGTTTTCGACGTTCTGCCAACCGCCGTTCATGGTGGAGACCGTGCCCGTGCCGCCGCTGCCAACAGATTGCATGCCGCCGCTCATGGTCTCGACCGTGCCATTGCCGCCGCTGACGGTCTGATAACCGTTTTTCATGGTCGAGATCGTGCCCGTGCCGCCACTCCAGACAGTCTGCTCTCCGCCACTCATAGCCTCGATTGTGCCGCTTCCGCCAGCGCTTACGTTCTGCATTCCCTCGTTGTGCATATTTGAGACCAATCCAGAGCCGCCGACGATTTTCTGCTCGCCAGAACTCATGTTCGTAACCGTCCCACGACCGCCAGTGTTGACAGTTTGCGTGCCTCCACTCATATTCCAGACAACACCAGAGCCGCCATTATTGACGACTTGCGACCCGTAAGAAATATCAGTGACAGTTCCATTGCCACCACTGTTTGCGGTCTGCGTACCACCAGACATATGTGTAACAACGCCAAAACCACCATTTCCGATGTTCTGGTTGCCTTGGCTCATATTCACGACTGTTCCCGAGCCACCGCTGCTTACAGTTTGAGTACCGCCGAACATGATTTCGATTGTGCCATCGCCGCCGTCGTTGACGTCCTGTGCGCCGTCGTTCATTAAAGAGACAGTGCCAGCACACCCCTCGTAAACGTATTGAGCACCGCCATCCATAGTCGAGACAATGCCCTGACCTCGATCGTGAATCTCCTGATATCCGCCACTCATAGTGGTGACTGTGCCCTCGCCACCTCGGGTAATAATCTGAGAACCGCTATTCATTTCGGTAATCGTTCCGCTTCCGAAGACAGCCTGATCTCCGTCGTCCATGGTTTCGATTGTGCCAGTTCCGTAAACATTCTGTACACCATCATGCATGCTAGTAATCGATCCAACGGCGTTCTCACCGATACGCTGTTGAGCTCCTTCATACATGTCTTCGACTGAGCCAGCGCCGTCGGCAGAAATGTCTTGAACGCCACCGCTGAAATTGGATACTGTGCCCGCGCCACCATTTTTGATATACTGCCAGCCGTTGTTCATGGTGGTAACCGTGCCAGAGCCGCCACTACTCACAGTTTGATAGCCGCCTTCCATGGTCGCAACTGTGCCGTTGCCACCGGTCATGACTTGCTGGTTGCCACCGTCCGACATGATTGTGACCGTTCCAGAGCCGCCGTTGCTGACAATCTGCGTGCCGCCCTTCATAGTCTCGACAGTTCCGTTACCACTACTTTGGACGCGCTGCGTGCCGCCGTTCATAGTCTCGACCGTGCCTGCACCGCTGTAGATAGTGCCGCCATCAGTGTATTTTTCAATCTCCTGTATGCCACCATCCATAGTGATGACCTTGCCAGAGCCACCGACGGCATGTTGCCAGCCGTTATGCATGGACGTGATTGTGCCCTCGCCGCCGTAGTTCACTCTCTGCGTGGCGTTGTCGCCGTTCATGGTTGATACCGTGCCTGTGCCACCGCTCTTGACGACCTGTTCGCCTCTGTTCGTTATTGACGTGACCGTTCCCGCACCGCCAGCGCCGACGTTTTGATAGCCCCCGTTCAAGGCGGAAATCGTGCCCGTGCCGCCACTTTCGATGTTCTGCTGGTGCACCCCTTCGTTCATGGTCAAGACTGTGCCATTGCCACCGCTTTTGATGTACTGTCTGCCACCATTGTTGATTGTGTTGAGCGTGACAACGCCCCCGCTGTTGACCGTCTGCGTGCCTATCAATTCCCCGCCGGAAACGACGCCGCCATTATTGACGGTCTGCGTGCCAGCAATTATTCCGCCAGACGAGGCGATTTGCTTCCCTCCGCTGTTGATAGTGGTATCCAGCGATGTGCCACCTTCTTTGATGACCTGCGTGCCGCCATCTAAAGAAGAGACCGTGCCCGTGCCGCCGCTGTAAATGAACTGCTTGCCGCTGATCATGTTTTCAATGGTGCCACTGCCACCGACAAAATCGATTGTGCCGATGTCTTGCTGACCACCGGACATAATCGAAACCGTACCCGTGCCGCCGCTGCTGACGATCTGCTTGCCGCTGGTCATGGACGTGACCGTACCCGTGCCGCCGTCTTCAACGTACTGATAGCCGCCGTTCATGGTCGAGACCGTGCCCGAACCTTCGATGACGTACTGCATGCCGCCGTTCATGGTCGAGACCGTGCCCGTGCCGCCGAGGATGTACTGGGTGTCGCCGGTTTCCATCGACTCGTTGGGAAAGCTGGATGAGCCGCTGAGTATGTACTGGGGGGGCGTCGCCTCCGCCGTGCCATACAGCGAAAAAACGTCAGAAAGGCGCTCTGTCTGCCCCCCTGCGCCACGGACGTTCTTCGCCAAGTTGACATACGGCAAAGCTATGGGCGAGCATACGTTTATCGCGTTGACGAGCGAGAGCGCCAGCGCGATTTTTTGCTTTAATGACGTTTTCTTTGGCGAGCGGGTTTTCATAGTAAAACTCCCTTTCGGCACATTTACACAATAACTCACACTACATTATATCATTAAAAGCGTCTGAAATATAGTGTTTTGTAGTGTATGCAGAGGCGTGGAACGGCTCGGATTCTTTAACGCGCCCCTCTTCCTTAGATCATAAATGCAAAAGAACGCCGCCGGTGGAGGAAATTACGCTGACGGCATTTTTATTGCGACGTAATTAAAAGAACCTGACAAAAATCAGGCTCTTTGCACCCACCACCACGATTTCCCAACAGAGCTAAAGAGAAAAGCCGTCCAACGATTACACTCGGAAAGGGGCGATTCCCCTGACGAAGGCAACCTATTGGACGGCTCTCTTTTGCCCCGCGGTACCGCCGACGAGGTTTTCACCGAAGCCGAACGGAGGGCAAAACGCGCTGTAATGCTTTCGTTGCCGCGATGATGTGTTCAAGACCGCTATTAACGGCACGCCATTAGGCAACGCAGTGTCTTACAGTCACGCGAAAGCAGGTTCAGCGTGCGCCTCTTGGCTAGCCAAGTCCGCCCGTTCCGCTGACATCCTGCTTCCGATTTCAATATACAGAATCGGCTATGGTTTGTCAATGAGTACAAAGACACGAAAGCCCCGCTTGGCTAGCGAGCATGGGCTTTAGACTATGTGCGATTATTCTTCATCGTTTTCAATCAGGTGTTGCCAGCCAGGGCAATCATCAATATCTACTATTTCCACACCTTCGGAGTTATCCTCAGATTCGACCTCGCCCTCCAATGTTTGATATTCAACGATTGCTCGCAAGGCGATTTCAAAAGTAAGCGCAACTTCCGCGGGCGTTTCGCAGTTCTCAAGATACGCGCAAGTTGTCTCCCAAGCGCATTCGGCCATTCTTTTCAGCGTAGGCAATCACCCCCTTCTTCTCTGACAGGCGAATCATGCTCATGATAACCATTACATCTCACCTCCCCCATATTCAACTATCGCCCTCGCGGCAATCTTATCAGACGAGTTTTTCTCTGCGCAGGGATTTTTGGAGGAGACTCACTTGGCTAGAAAAACAAAGACCGCCCTCGCGTTGTCGTAAAGCGAGAGCGGTTAACGGCTAGTTTTCCTTTATTTTGGTAGTCGCGCGATGACTTCATCGGTTATATCGACGCCGCCGCGGAACACGTTCGTATTGAGGAGGCATGTTTTGATTCCGTTCTGATCGAGAACTTTATCGACGGTCTCGTCGATTTCTTTTCTTGCTGGCTCGACGTATTGTTTTTGCATGTCCCGCATAATCTCTTCGTTTTTCGCTTGCCACGCCTGAAGACGTTCCTGTTCGGGAAGCTTGTTGATTTCTTCCTCGGCCGCCTTAAACTTTTCCTTCGCTATCGGTTCGCCTTCCTGAATGAGCGGGTGCTCCCTCATTACCCTGTCAATGTCGATGACACCGATTTCACCCGTTGACGCCGACTGCGGCTGGAGATCCTCTTGGCTTGTTGGCGGGTTTTCCGGCTTGACGCCAACGAACCTGCTGCTGATCATCAAAGAGCCGCCTAGAATGATTATGCCCGCGAACAAAATCAACGCGCTCGCGATAATATATTCCCTCGTGTAATCCTGCTTCTTTTCGTCCATTTTTGTTTCCTCCCTATTTTTCCTTGTTCTGCTCCTGCGAACGTCGCCGAATGAGGCGGTAATACGTGTTCTTCGAAACTCCCAAGAGTTGCCACGCCTGCTCAATCTTGATCCGCTTTTCTTTGACCAAAGAGCGAACATTGTCCCATTCCTGCTCTGGAACCTCTTTTCTGGGGCGTCCGTAGGGACGTCCCGTCTTCGTCTGACCGGTCCTGCGCCACGCCGCAATGCCTTCTGACTGACGGGAGCGAATCATCGCCCGTTCCTCCTCTGCGACGAAGCCGAACACCTCAATCAGAAGGTTCGTCACCATGTCCATGACGGCTTTCTGATGTTCGTCATCCACCGTAACAAGGGTCTGCGGGAAATCTAAAATGTGGACATGGACGCCCTTCTTTTTGAAGTATTGTAGCTCGTCCTTAATGCCTTCTTTGTTGCGGCCGAGGCGGTCAATGCTCTTGATATAGATTTCGTCGCCCTCGCGCGCTATCGCCCTTAATTGTTTGTACTGCTCGCGGTCGAAGTTCTTGCCTGACTGCTTGTCCACGAAGATGTCCTCTTTATCGACGTATTTTTGAAGCTCGAAAAGCTGACGCTCGAGATTCTGCTCCCGAGTCGAGACACGGGCGTAGCCCCATATTTTTATACCCACTATATCACCTTCCTGTATGGATTTTAGCAAAAAGGTATATTGACTTTAGGGAATAAAGGAAACTTCGCTTTCCTCCCTAAGCCCCCGCCTTTAGGTGTAGGGTTCATGATCTGCTACGTAATCCTCAAACTCAATTATTATGTCCGCCAACAAAGCTTGGGCGGACAAAGGCCGGTCCTGTTCGATATAGTCATTGACTTTATTGAGCAGGAACTTTATCCGAGCCTCAGGGTTCTTCGGAACTTTCCCTAGATCTTCCGGATATTTTTTCATATTGCTTCCTCCCTCGGGGTCAATGCTCATTTCAATCTATTTGAGAACCTGCTTTTCCATTTCCTCTTCGTACTCGCGGACGAGGCGGTAAAAGATATTCTTGGAAACATTCAGCAGCTTCCAAGCGTCCTTTGAGCGGATGTGTTGCCCCTTCCACGCCTCGTAGACCTGCTCCCAGTTTTTCGGACGCCTTACCCGAGGGCGGCCGTAGGGTCTTCCCGTCTTCGTCTTCCCGGTGCGCCGCCATACGGCTATGCCTTCGGCCTGCCGGGCGAGGGTCGCCTTCCGCTCTTCCTCGGCCACATAGGACAGAACCTCGACCATGATGTTCGTGATGAGATCGTGGATATCCCTCTGTTGCTCAGTCTCGGCTTCGACAAGCGTTTGCGGGAAGTCGATGATATGCACGAAGACTCCCTTGCTCCTCATCCATTGGAGCTCGTCCTTTATCATCTGCTTGTTCCGGCCGAGGCGGTCAAGGCTCTTGACGTAAAGCTCGTCGCCCTCTCGGACCATTCCTTTCAGGCGCTGGTACTCCGCCCGGTCGAAGTTCTTGCCCGACTGCTTGTCGGATAAAATATTGGCTTCGTTCGGGACGTATTTCCGCAGCTCGACGAGCTGTCGCTCCAAGCTCTGCTCCTTCGTCGATACGCGAGCGTATCCCCAGATTTCTTTAGCCAAAAAAATCACTTCCTCTCTTTATATTGTATCAGAAATGTGTGGCGGACTTTCAGGACACGATTTCACGAAAATGTGGCTGAAAAAAGCAGACCGCCAGTGTCTCATAAAAGAGGGCTTTTCAGGAAATCGTTTTTTGGGCTGAAAGAGAATGCTCGTTCTTTCCTAAAGGCCAACAAAGACCGCACCTTTGGGGAACTAGCCAAGCGGCGCTGGCGGATTGCGCGGTGTCATCGCCAATATGCCTTTCATAATACTTTTCCTTACCATAAAGGAATCAAAATCCCGCTCCGAGATTCCGTGAAAAAGCCCTCGCGCTATCGCGGTTCAATCGACAGCGCAAGGGCGGAAAAGGGGGGCTTGCCTAGCGGGAACAGCCTCTTGGGGCTACCCCCGATGATGTCATTGTACGACGCCGAAATCGCTTTCGCTGGAATTTTCGCTTTTTGGCGTCTTTGCTAGGAACGGCTGCCAAAAAAGAAAGCCGAGAAACGAGTCCCGGCTTAGTCATTATGATTAAGCGGCTGGCTTTTCCGCAAGGCTCGCAGTAGCGAGATATTTCAAGGTCTTATGCAATTCATATATAAATTTATTGTCGAGTTCGGCTTTCTTTACCAGCGTTTCGTATGTGCTGAAAGAGCAGTTCCTATTGTCCCTCATCCGGAGCAACTCTTCAAACGCCCTGCGCAACGGGACGTTCGGGGCGAACGTGATCGCGACGTCATAGAATCTGTACAAATAGCTGTCGGCGCGTTCGAGTCTCCCCCAAGCGCCATAAGCTGCGGCTTCCATCATGAAGTCTTCGAATAGTTTTTCAAAATCCATAAAACATTCCCCCTTTGGCAGACGAGCTCTTTGCACGCCTCACCCATAAACAATCAAGGATTATATCTCGGCTCTTTAATTCTAGTGCTTGGACTCAACCTTGAGCAAACCGTCTAAAGAAAGGCTGTCGAATTCCTTAAAAGAGAGGCGAATTCTTCTAGGCATGCTGACTAGCCATGACGCCTCGCACAAAAAAGATTTCTCTGGCGAACTCGTTTTCCATTTCATATTAATAGGAAGTTTTCTATTAATATGGAGCCGCTCTCGCGACCTCTTTTTTGTAACACCTTCTTTGCCAAAATGGAGCTGAAATCCCGCTCCGGAAATATGCTAGACAAGGCGGTTCGCGTTTGGGAGACTCGTTGATGAAGACGGGCGCTCCCATATTAAAACCGCCCCGGCGTTACGAAAACGCAAGGGCGGTGGAAGGGCAACAGGAAAATGCTCTTGCCCCACGAAAAAACCTGCCTTAGAAAAGCAACGCAAATCCTGAAGGACAACGCGAGAGCGCCCAGAACCCCTTGGCTAGCCATTAAACAGCGGGTCGGAATCAAGGATATTGTGAAGCTCATCACGCGATTGCTGTAACACATGCAGATATTTTCTATGTGTCGTATCGGGACTGCTGTGCCCGAGCTGTTCGGCAACTGCCGTAATCGGGACTTTTTTCATCAGCGCGCTGCTCGCCGCGAAATGCCTTAAATCATGGTAGCGCGGTTTAGGCTCTATCTTGGCGATTTCGCAAATTTTTTTGTATTCATGGCTGACAAAGTTTCTTGCGCTCATGGCTTTTCCATCTAAAGCTGTGAAAATAAGCGACAGATCGTTTTTATAAAAATCTTGGTATTGTTCCGCGTACTGTTTTTGTTGCTCTCGATAACCTTCCAATCTCTGGGCGACCGCAACCGGGACAGCGACCACGCGCGATTTCCCGCTTTTCGTCGATTTCAAAGACTTTTGCCCATGCACATCCTGCAGGGAACGGTCAACTGTCAGCTCGTTCCCGTTCAGGCAAGACCAGCGCAAGGCCAAGACTTCCCCGATTCTCATTCCTGTGCTTGCGCCAATCAGCATAAGCAAATAATTCCTTTCTATAATGTAGTCCTTCGACACGGAATCAGGCCAATTGTTGTAGCTTCCTTCTTTTGCCGCTTGGAGAAGACGAGCAACCTCGTCCGTCTCCAAGATTTTCAGGTGTGTTTCCCCACGCCGCGGCGGTTTTGTTTTCAGCACGGGATTTTGGGAAATCAATTCGTGCCTGCAGGCAAGACTGAAACAATTCCGAAAGACCGAGCGGATCTCGGCGACCGTGGCTGGCGCAAGAGTGTCCAAGAGACCATAGAAATACGTCTGCAAATCTATCGAGGACACTCCTGCAAGGAACTCATCTCCGAAATTGGGGATGATATGCTTGCGGGCGACGTTGTCATAGTGCCTAAAGCTTTGATCCGAGCATTGGTGGCGGGCTTCTTCCAGCCATTTCTCAACCAAATCCTTTACGCGCCATCGCTTTTTCCCAATCAGCGCGCCTTCGTCTGATTGATATTTCGCTTTCCATTGATCCACCTTCTCGTTGAGTGCGGGTCGACTTTTGGCTTTCAGCGTTATATAATGCGTTTTGTTAGTTGCTGGGTCGAATACACCCAAACGCCATCGGTAATACTCGCCGCACTTATCGTAACACCCATCGCCTTTCGGATTGCGGACGCGGGACATTCAGTCCACCCCCTTGTTTGTCCCGACCTCAAGAATCTTGCGGACATACGAAACGGGAATCAGGTTCTTTCGACCCATCTTGCAGCACGGGATTTCTCCCTTCCGGATAAGCAGGTTCACCGTCGTCACGCTTATCTGGTTGTCGCAGATGTCACAAAACTCTGTAGGCGTCACAAAGTTTCGTGAATCGAGCAGTTCTGTGTTTTTCATCTCAATCTTTCCTTTCCTTATAAGATTGAGGATTTTTAGTGGTTTAATCGCATGCATTTTGTTGTTCATATTTGTTCCTCCCAAAAATTATAGCAGAAAGTTTTCGGCACTTTGAGGGAGGCTAAGATAATGGCCTTTTTAATGTTCCCTAATATACAAGGAAATAGGCGTCTCTAGGGATAGAGACGCATTTGCAGAATTTGCAAAAAATTGTTTACTTTGAGCAATTTTCTGTGTATAATAGACAAAGGTCTTTATAAATTGTAAAATAGTGCAAAATGTTCATACGCTTTTTTCGTATGCGCTTTGCCGAGGAAATGGAGATGGGGACCGCTTTGTTCGCGAAATCTCAGGGCGCAACTACGCTCGGCGTGGACGGCATGATTATCGACGTGGAAGTGGATTCCGCCAACGGGCTGCCAAGTTTTGAAATTGTGGGACTGCCGGACGCTTCTGTAAAGGAAGCAAAAGAGCGGGTGCGTACCGCCATCAAGAATTCCGGTTTGAAGCTGAAGGCGGAGAGGGTGACGGTGAATCTCGCGCCTGCCAACCTGCGAAAGGATAATCCAGGGCTTGATCTTCCCATTGCGATGGGACTTTTGGCTGCATACGCCATAATTCCGCAGGAGGCTTTGCAAAGCCGTCTTTTCGCTGCTGAGCTTTCTTTGGAGGGCGAACTTCGCGGTGTAAGCGGCATTTTGCCGATGACGGTGAAAGCAAAAGAATCAGGCTTCAAGGAAATTTTTACAGCACGGCAAAACGCCAACGAAGCGCTGTTAGTCGATGGAGTGACAGTATACGCCGTCGACAATTTGCATTCGTTGGTGGATTTTTTATTGGGAAAGACAGAGCTTTCTCCTGCGCGGGCGGGCGATGAACCCGCGCAAGAATCGCCTTTTTTCGCGGACGATTTCGCCGACGTGCAGGGGCAGTTTCAGGCGAAGCGCGCTCTTGAAATCGCTGCGGCCGGAGGACACAACGTGTTGATGAGTGGTTCACCGGGCTCCGGCAAGACGATGCTGGCGCGCCGTGTAAACTCGATTTTGCCCGATCTCACGCAGCAGGAAGCACTGGAGGTCACGAAAATATACAGCATTGCGGGCTTGCTTCCCCCCGGCGGCGGCCTGATACGAAAGCGCCCGTTCCGTAGCCCGCACCATACTGCGTCGACGACGGCATTAATAGGCGGGGGCACATACCCGCGCCCCGGCGAGGTCACGTTGGCTCAGCACGGAGTGCTGTTTTTAGATGAACTGCCGGAATTCAACAAGACGACGTTGGAGGTTCTACGTCAGCCGTTGGAGGATCGTCAGGTTACGATTTCCCGGGTGAACGCCACGTTGACCTTTCCCGCGGATTTTATTCTTCTTGCTGCGATGAATCCCTGCCCCTGCGGGTTTCGTTTTTCCGAGGACGGCGTTCATGTCTGCAATTGCACGCCCACTGAAATCAAGAGGTACACACGCAGGATTTCGGGGCCTCTTTTGGATCGCATTGATATCCATATCCGTGTGCCGCAGGTCGACTATAAGGATTTGAGTTCGCGCCAAAAAGCCGAAAGCTCGGAAACGATCCGCGAAAGGGTGGCCGCCGCCAGAGACCTTCAGATGAAACGGCTAAGGTCTTTTGGTATTTTTGCCAACGCGCAGATGAATCATGCTATGCTGAAGGAAATGTGCCCCCTCGGCAGCGCGGCGCAAAGCCTCCTGGAGACGGCGTTCAAGAAAATGAATCTGTCGGCACGCTCCTACGACCGAATTATCAAGGTGGCACGGACAATCGCCGATCTGGACGGCGCGGAGAATATCGACGCGAAGCATATAGGGGAAGCGGTGCAGCTTCGCAACGATATTGGGTTGGAACAAGTGTAAGGAGAGTTGTTGATGAAAGGCATTTCCGGCGAGACGAAAAATCTTGGCGTCATAGGCTGGCCGATCGTGCATTCGCTGTCGCCTGCGATGCAGGCGGCGGCAATACGGGCGGCTGGGATTGACTATGCGTATATTGCTATGCCCGTACACCCGGAGGCGCTGACGCAGGCGGTGGCTGGGCTTCGAAGTCTCGGCTTTCGCGGCTTCAACGTCACGATACCGCACAAAACGGCAATTATCGAATGCCTCGACAAGATTGACGAGGACGCGCGCCGTATCGGCGCGGTGAATACCGTCGTCATTGAAGACGGGAGGCTGTCGGGACACAATACTGACGTAACCGGTTTTTTGCGCGGCCTTTCCCGTCAGGGTATGACTGTGCGGGGGAAACGTGCGGCGCTTTTCGGCGCGGGCGGCGCGGCACGCGCGGTGATTTGGGGGCTTGCAAAAGAAGGCGCGGAACGCATTACGGTAGGCGTTCGCGATGAAATGAAGGCGCGGGCGGCCCTCGCCGATCTTGCGTCCGTTGTAAACCTGGAGGTATTTTCCTGGGAGGATACCGCTTTTCGGGACGCGCTTAAGAATGCGGCGCTTCTCGTCAATTCGACGCCGCTCGGCATGACGCCGAAACTGGAGGCTATACCTCCGGTGGATTGGAATCTCGTTCAACCGTCAGCTTTTGTCTACGATATTATTTATACGCCTGCGCGTACGCGCTTCCTGCAGGAAGCGGAAGCGCGCGGCCATCGCGTGCTGAACGGGACTTCAATGTTGGTGGGGCAGGGAGCGGAAGCCCTCGCCCTTTGGACGGGGATACAGCCGGACGAGGCCGCGATGGAGCGAGCTCTTTTGGACGCCCTCGCGGGCAAACGGGAGGCTGACAGGGCATGAAGCTGAAGAGCGCGGAAGCGCTTCAAAAGGAGCTGGCCATACTCCGCCAGCAATACGAAGATCTCGAAAAGGAAACAGGCTATTTGCGGAAGCGGTACGACGAACTGAAAGAAGAATACGAAAAACTGCAGCAGTATGTGACGGAAAATGCGCAGCCCCCCCGAGTGGAGTACGACGGCGCGCAGTTCATTGAGCCGGGCGCCGAAAACGATTTTTACACGGGGGAACGAAAGGATATCCTGCTGTCCGTGTTGGACGACGCGCTTGTTTCGTTGAAACCGGGCAGCCGACGGCGAGACGTGGTGTTCTCCGTCCTCGCAGCCAACGGCGGGGAAAAGCGGCAGAAAAAACGCGCTGAGGAATTGAAAACTATTTTGCGCGGGTATGTTTCCATGGACGCAGCCGTCAGAAATCGTTTGCAAAAGTTTGGCTTCGTCATCAGCGGCGCGGGCAAGCATTATGAATTGACCTATTTCGGCGACAATCGTTATGCGTATACGATTTCAAAAACGGCCGGCGACGGGCGGGTCGGCATAAGCGCCGCCTCGTCGATCGCGACGTTGGTGCTTTGAAATGAAGCCGGACAATCGTAAAAGCGTCGTCGCCCTGGCAGAGCAGGCGGCACGCGGAATAGCCATTGGAGGCCGCACAGCCGGCGCGGCACACCCTTCCGTGTCCGCCGCGCCGGTAGTGTCGCTGATGGACGAGATCATCCGCGAAGCGGTTGCGATGAACGCCAGCGATATCCATATTGAGCCGCTAAAGGACAAGTTGCGCGTCCGATATCGTATCGACGGCGTGCTTCGGGAGATGTACGGCGGACTATCTCTGAAGTTGAAAGAAGTCCTGCTGTCACGGCTTAAAATCATGGCGAAGCTCGACACGACCGAGCGCCGGTTACCGCAGGACGGACGTATTGCGTTTCCGGCGGGTGACGGCACGGTGGATATTCGAGTCTCGACCATGCCGGTACTCTTGGGCGAAACGGCCGTGCTCCGTCTTTTGAGCGGCGCGCGGCGGCTCCTGCACTTGGACGAGCTTGGATTCTCGCCGGAAAACCGCCTTCGGTTTGACGACTGGTGCCGCCGCCCATCGGGACTTGTCCTGGCTACAGGCCCAGTTAATTCGGGAAAAACCACGGCCCTTTATGCCGCGCTGAACGAGTTGAATTCGACGGAGAAAAACATTGTGACCATCGAGGATCCGGTCGAATATTTCCTTCCGGGGGTCAACCAGATCCAGGTCGGCTCCGATACGAAAATGAGCTTCGCGCGAGGCGTCCGCTCTCTGATGAGGCAGGATTTCGATATTGGTATGGTGGGTGAGATCCGCGACGAGGAAACGGCGGAGATTGCCGTACGCGCAGCGATGACGGGGCGGCTGCTCTTCTCGACGCTGCATACGGGAAGCGCGACCGGTGCGGTCTTCCGCATGCTCGACATGGGCGTGAAGCCATATCTTCTGGCAGCGTCGCTTTTAGGAATTATGGCGCAGCGATTGGTTCGTCGGCTTTGTCCCACGTGTCGGGAACCCTATGAAGCGGGAGAAGATGAAACGCGTTTTATGGCGGCGCATGGCTCTAAGACGCGTCGACTGTTTCGTCCGCATGGCTGTGAAAAATGCAACGGAACCGGCTATCAAGGACGTACGGCAATCCATGAGCTGCTGTCGGCCAACGACGCCGTGCGGCGAGCCGTCGCCGGGCAGTATGACGATATGGAAGCTTTGGCAAGGGAAGCGGGTATGATAACTTTGGCGGAGGACGGCGTCAAAAAAGCGGCGGAGGGCCTGACCTCTCTGGCCGAAGTCAGGAGAGTGGTCTATGGCGGGAGTTGAAAGACTGGAATGGGAGAAGCTTCTTGCGCAGGCGGTTGCTCAGGGAGCGTCGGATATCCACCTCGCGCCTGACGCGGCGGCCTTCTTTCGCGTATGTGGAGATATTGCGGAGGGGGGAGCCGGGGCGACGGCACAAGAAATAACGGCTCTTCTCGCCAAATGGACGACACCGGAACAAAGGGAGCGTCTGCAGGCGCAAGGAGAGCTCGATTTCGCCAAAGAGGAAAAGGATGCGCGGCTTCGCGTTCACGCCTACACGACACGGCGAGGCATCGCGCTTTCCGTGAGACTCGTGCCGAAGCGTATTCCGCCGTTGGATTCACTGGGCGTTCCGCCTGTTTTTCATCGTATGCTTTCCCTTCGGAGCGGTCTCGTCCTTATTTCGGGAAAGACGGGCGCAGGAAAGACGACGACGCTGGCGGCGTTCCTCGACGCCGTTGCCCACGAGCGGGCGGCCCATATCGTCACGTTGGAAGATCCCATTGAGTACGTGTTTTCGTCGGGAAAAAGCATCTTCAGTCAACGGGAGTTCGGCGTACACTTTGAAAGTTTTGGCCGCGCGATACGGGGCGCGCTCCGCGAAGATCCGGATATTTTGCTCGTAGGCGAGCTGCGGGATGCAGACGCTGCGCGGGCGGCAATCAGCGCGGCGGAAACGGGGCAGTTGGTGCTTGCGAGCCTGCATACTCGTTCCGCCGTTGAGGCGGTACACCGACTGGAAAGTTTTTTCCCTGCGGCGCAGCAACAGGAGATCAGAGCGCAACTCGCCGCCGTACTCGAAGCGATGATCTCGCAGGAGCTTTTGCCCGCGAGAGGCGGAGGCAGGGTTCTTGCTTCAGAAGTGCTCGTCGCAACGGACGCGGTACGCCATCTGATTCGCGCGGGAAAACCGGAGCAGCTCGCTTCCTGCATTGTCTCCGGCGCGGCTTCTGGTATGCAGACGCTGCGGCAGGATATTGAGCGGTTGACCGCGCAGCAAAAAATCGACTCTGAAACGGCACGTCGCCGCTTGGAGGACGCTCGATGAGCCCGGGCTCTCTGATCGAATTCGATTACAAAGCGCGGGACGCGAAAGGGCGGGCGATTAAAGGGCGACTCCGCGCGGCGTCGAAAAGAGAAGCCGCAAAACGAATCACAGAGGGCGGCTTGTTCGTATTGCGGCTTCGTCCAGCGCGCAGGGGGTGGACGATTCCCAGGAGAGCGGATTCCCGCTTCACCGCATTTTTATGCCGCCGCCTCGCGGTGATGATTTCGGCGGGCATAACGATTGGAGAAGCGCTTCACGTAATTGTCAACCAGGACGCAAAGGGCGGGAACGACGAAATCGTATCCGCCCTTTATCAGGCGGTGACGGACGGGGAGAGACTTTCCGAAGCGATGGCGCGATTTCCGAATATATTTGCGCCGGGCGTTTCGGCATTGGTGGACGCGGGAGAACGGAGCGGCAGTCTCGATGTTTTGTTGCCCCGCCTTGCCGACGAACTGGAGGCGGACTATGCGGCGCGGGAAAAGCTTGTGACGTTGATGCTGTATCCCTGCTTCCTTGCCTTTACCGTGACACTGGCGGCGGGATTTTTGCTTGCCTTCGTGTTTCCCGTGTTCGTTTCCATGTTTCAGTCGCTTGCAATAGAGCTCCCGCTGCCTACGAGATTGATGTTGGGGCTGTACGAATGGCTTGGCGATTACGGCCTTTGGAGTTTGACTGCGATTCTTGTAGCCGCTCTGTTTTTTGCACGATTATATCGGAGAGAGTCGTTTCGCGTCCAAGCCGACCGCCTGTTGCTTCGAATTCCGGTGCTTGGAGAACTTGCGGCTTCTGCCGAGCGAATGCGTCTCACAGGGACGCTGGCCGTTCTCCTTGTCAGTGGCGTCGTCCTCGACCAGGCGTTGGAGATATTGGAAGGCGTCACAGAAAATTCATTTCTGCGGCAAGAACTTCAAAGGGCGCATTCCGAAGTCCAAAAGGGCAATCGGCTTTCGGAAGCGCTTCGAGGCGGCGTGCTGTTTCCGACGATGTTGTTGGAGCTTCTTGCGACGGGAGAGGCGACAGGTGAGATGGAGACAATGCTCGAAAAAATCTCAGCGTTTTGCCGCCTCGATACGGATTCGCGAGCCGAGCGCGTTCGCGAGCTGTTGCCGCCGGTCTCGCTGTTGGTTATCGGCGGCGCGGTGGGACTCATTATCTTTTCGGCAGTGCTTCCGCTGCTTGACAGCATGACCATGTTTATGTAATGACAGTTAGGGGGAAAAGACATTGCGTTCATCAGGCAAAGGCGTTCTTTCAGATCAGCGGGGCTTTTCGCTTTTGGAAATGCTGCTCGTCGTCAGTATTGTTGGTGTGCTGGCAGCTGTGGCGGTACCGCGTTTCAACAACGCGATCCTAATGGCGAATACCTCGCGGGTACAGGCCGATTTACAGGTGTTGAACTCCGCCATCGTGATGTATCAGGCGGAAAAGGGAGAATATCCGACGGCCGTTTCCGAGCTCGGAGATTACGTGCGGGATATTGGAAATGTGAGGCCTCCCAAGGGAAAGTGCAGCTTGCGGAAAGAAGAGGCCATTGACGTTGACGACGCTGCTTATGGAATAGCGGATGGGGAAGCGACCTGTGAGGGGAAAAAACTCAGCGAATTTGGGCGGAAAGAAAATTGATGGACGGGCGACTGTTTGAGGGGCTTGTACTGGCAGTGTTCCTTGCGGTTGCAGCAATCGTCGACTACCGCACCGGGTTAATTTTCGACCGGTTGACGTTTTCTATGGCGGTCTGCGCGACAGGGTTTCGCCTGTATGACGGCGTCGGCACCCTTTCCCTTGTGCTCGGCCTTCTCGCGGGCGGCGCGCCGCTTTTCGCGATTCGCGCGTTGTCAAGCGGCGGTCTCGGCGGCGGCGATGTGAAATTCGCGGCGGCGGGCGGCCTCTGGCTCGGTTGGCAGGGGGCGCTTCTCTCGCTGGTCCTCGCATCGTGGATTGGCGGGCTCACAGCGTTTTTCCTGCTTGCCTCCGGCAGGCGGAGCCGACGCGACGAAGTGGCCTTCGGACCGTTCCTCTCGTTCGGGATATGGACCGCCTTCCTTTTTGGGGAACGGCTGCTTGCGTATTATTGGGAACTTTGCTATGGATAGGCGCGGCTATGGCACGGCAGAGCTTCTGGTCGCGCTTTTTTTGCTGTCCGTCATAGCCGCGGCCGCCATTCCGCGCTTTACCGACCTGGGGAAAGCCATGCGCCTCGACGCCGAGGCTGGGCGCCTTGCGGCCGAATTGATACAGTACCGGGAAATGATAATGACGCGGCAGCCGCCCCATCAGGATTTCTCGGGCGTCTCTTCCGAGGTGGAGCCTGAGTTTGACTTGTCCTCGAAAGGGTACAGAATCATGAAGACGAAAATGGAAGCGCTTTCGCCGATACATAAATTTCCGGATGGGATGACGGTGTCATGGAGCGGTGGAAAAAAAGGCAAAGTGTCCTTTCTGATGACGGGCAACGCGCAGCCGATGACCATCTATCTGAGTTTAGGCAAGGAGGTGCGCCATGTCATTATCGACAGAGTCGGGCGGGTGCGCGTATCGATTACGCCGCCGGACTGACGAGAGGGGGTTTTTCTTGGTCGAAGTGCTCGTGCTGTCCTTCCTTCTGCTTGCCTGCTCCTCGTTCGCTCTGGTGTATCGGTCGCTTTCCCGCAATCGCGTCGAGACGGCGATGGCAATAACGGCGGCGTATCTTGCGCAGGAGCAGTTTGCGTTGATCGAGGCACAACCCTCTTCGTACATTCATAAGCCCGGGGCGTTGTCCATGACGAAAAACGACACGCGGTTTGAGATGTTGTCTTCTCTTTCGCCGCATGCCGCGTCCACCGACCTCATGGAGGCTGAAGTACGCGTCCGATGGCAGGCGAACGGACACGAGCGCGAAGCCTCGTATCGAAAGCTCGTGACTTATCATGAATAGGAAGAGCGACTGCGAAAACGAGAAAGGCGCGGGGCTTTTGGAACTCGTAGCGGCCATGCCGCTGATAGCGATCCTATTCGCGGGAATCGGCACGGCGTTCGCGTATGGCTTTCATGCGTATATATGCCTGTTGAGCGATTGGACGCTTCAAGAGCAGGTGGGGTACGCGATGGAGTGCATGACGGCCGACCTTCGATATGCGGAGGACGTGAAAATCGACGACGGGAAGCTTCGCGTCTTCTGTCGCGCGGCCGGCGGCCCCGCGGAATGGGTAAGATATGAAAAGACGCGAGAAACCTCTGCGCGTATAATGAAAGACGGTCAGCCGCTGACGGGACAGAGTACAATGGGCACAATCACAATAGAGCGTTTCGAAATAGAAATACCCTTCGAGCGGACGGTAGTTATCCATCTCGCAGGGAAAAACCAGTTGACGGATCAGACATACGAGCTGGAGACGGCGGTCACATGGACGGGGAAAAACACATGAAGCGACAACACAGACTTGGCGAGCGCGGCGTATTCTCGATTTTCGGCGTTTGCGCGTTGGGAATACTGACGCTTCTCACTGTGACGATTTACGCGGTAAGCATGAGCCATACGGCTTCGGCGCGTCGCTTTTTGGAGCGGGGAGCGCTCCGCAACACGGCGGAGGACGGCGTGCGGCTCGCGGTTTCGCGCCTCAATACGGAACCGGCGACGGCGGACGAGGTAAAGAACGCAACGGCGAAGCATGTGAAACTGTTTGACGGAGTTTCCGGAGACGCGAAATATACGGTCTACGCACGGAAAAAGGACGGGAAGATCTTACTGCTGAGCGTAGGGCAAAAAGGCGAGGAGCGTGCACGCGCCGTCGGCGTGGCTATAGAAAAGGACGGAAAATATTTAATTGAGCATTGGGAACGATGATCGCGTGGGATTGGCAATCCGACATTTCGCCTCATCCCGGTAATGACCATGATTCCAACATTCCATCTCACTGCTGACGGCAATTCCTGAATCTGATTCAGCTATGCGATTCATATGCGGCTGAATACAAAAAAGGCTTCCGGAGATTTCCCCGGAAGCCTCACTATTCTTATGGAGCTAGCTATAGGACTTGAACCTACGACCTGCTCATTACGAATGAGCTGCTCTACCAACTGAGCTAAGCTAGCATGACTGACAAGAGATAGTATAGCCCAGAATTCTCTTGTCTGTCAATAGTTTAGCGAAAATTTCTTCTCACAGACTTTCGAGAACTTCGGAGGCCGACTGCCTCATGTCCTTGAACGGAAATTTTCTCGTCTCTTCGCCCGTGGACTTGCAGGAAACCTGCTTGCCTTTATTCATGCAGCAAAAAGACTCGATTCGGTCGAGGCGTTTCCTTTCTCCCCGCGCGTTTAGCCGCGCCTCAAAACCCGCCGCTTCAATCATCGAAACGGCGTCCTCCAAGACACGGCAGAACTCGCTTTGAAAATCCGACGAGCCCGGCGTCGTCTCATAACAGAAAAACCTAAGATCGACGCTGAGCAGGCCGCGCTCCATCGTGAGCTTTAAGCCTGGAAAAAGAGTCTCCAACGGAGCCAATGCCGCCAGCGCGCCGGTGGCGCGCACCTCATCCTCCATCACGTCCGTCATACCGGGGCGAGTGACCAAAAGCTCACCCCGCAGGGTGACACGGTCGTCACGAAGCGCTGCCGCAACTTGCCGCCGAATCACACGCCCGCCTGCTTTGACAGTTTCCGCAAACGTCATACCACTCGCCTCGCTTCACACCCACGAAACTTCTTCACCGCAACGGGAGCAGAACTTGTCCTCTGCCCTGAGCGACTCCCCGCAGGACGGGCAATGCCGCACCTCCGCCAACGCGCCCGTCGCCTGCACCGCGCCGCCGATGCGGCCCTCCATCTGGCCAAAACGAGCTTCCGTGATTTTTTCGTCAGCCGCCACACGATCGCGAAGCTGCTCCTGTCCCATACGAAGTTCCGCCACGTCTCGTTCAATCGACTTGTCAGACATCATCGCAAGCACGATGCCGACGATGATCGGGCTGAACAACGCCGCCGCAAGACCCCATTTCCATTGGCTGCGCCCTTTTTTGTCCGCGTAATAACCGATACCAGCGCAGCAGAGGATCCAAAAAGCAAATTCCATCATCTTCATCACCCTTTCCTTATTCAATCCAGCGAATCCTTTTCGCCCTGCTCACGGTTATTATATGTTGCCTTCGACAAAAAGGCAATGAGGTACGGCACGTTTTCACCGTTTTATAAACGTTCTCTAATCCATTTTTCATGTGGCGCGCTATTCCTATCCGACGCGCTTTCTGGTATACTATGAAAGAATCGGAAAGGAAGAGTGTCATGAGTGAAACGGAAAGGGAAATTTCGACGCCCCACGGCGAGGATCAAACCCTCAAGATGGATCTCCTTGCCATGATCCACAGTGCGGAAAACCCCTTTGACATCATCTACCATATCGCAAACTATCTCGAAAAAAAATCGAACGAAGCAGGTTACGCGCAAATCGTGCTGCAGAATATGCGAACGATATACGGCGTCGTACTCGGTGAGCAAAAGCTCCTGACCGATGAAATAAAAGATGTGGAAACACGGTTGGCGCGAATTAAGAACGTATTGGAAACTGCGGATCTGACCGAGGAAGAAGCGTCCCGCGCAAATTTTGCCGTCGCATTACATCAGAAAAACATTAAACGGCTGAATACGCGGCTTCTTGAGCTGCAGGCCAATAACGAATCCCTGTACTTCGTAAAAAAGTAACAAAGATGCAGAAAAGCGGAAGTCTCCGTCGACTTCCGCTTTTAGTTTTCCCGTTATTCTTCCCGCGCCTTTGCCCGAAGATACTCGCTCATGGCCTCGGCTACGTGTCTTGCGTTCTTGACAGCTTGTACCACATTCCACGGTCCGAGTGTCACGTCGCCGCCCGCGAACACGCCCAATCGCGTCGTCCTTCCGTTCTCATCGACCTCCAAAAGTCCCCGCTCATTACTGTCAAGGCCGATGGTGGTGCTGGACAGTTTGTCTTTCGCCCGCTGGCTGACCGCGATGATTGTACTGTCCGCCGCCGAAATGGCTGGCTCCCTCCGGGAAACGATTTCTCCCGCTTCGTTGTAGACGCGGCGCACGAAAAGCGGCCCTTCGTCGGTGATGGCGAGAGTCTCCACGCCGTAGGCGATCTCCACGCCGTCGGCCAGCGTATACTCCACTTCCCGCTTGCTGGCGGTCACTTTGTTGTCCCGGGAATAAATGGTGACGTAGCGGCTGCCATGCCGGATGACTGTGCGCGCCACGTCCATCGCGGAGTTGCCCGCGCCGATGATTGCCACCGTGTCGCCCAGCTCGTAGGCGTCTGGATTTTGCAGGTAATCAACGGCGTAATGGACGTTGCCGAGGCTCTCCCCCTTGACGCCGAGCCTGCGCGCTCGCCAGGTGCCGACGCCAATAAACACCGCATCGAAGCCGTCGTCGAATAGGTCGTCGATGCGAAGCGCGCCGCCGATGGTGGTATTCGGACGAATATGGACGCCCAGCGCCCGGAGTTTCTTCTCATAGCGATCCAGTATCTTCTTCGGCAGACGGAACTCGGGGATGCCGTAGCGGAGCATGCCGCCAATCTTGTCTTTCCGTTCAAAGACGGTGACGTTGTAACCCTCCCGCGCCAGACGGACCGCCACGGTCAACCCCGCGGGGCCGCTGCCGATGACAGCGACCTTCTGCCCCTTGTCCGGCTCCCGCGTCGCCACGAGGCGGTCAAGATACGCGTCGGAAATGTAATGCTCTATGCTGGAGATCTGTACCGGGCTGCCCGATTCCTTCCCCTGAATGCAATGCCCTTCGCACTGCCCCTCATGATCGCAGACCAGCGAGCAAAAAACGCTCATCGGGTTATTGTCGAAAAGCATCGTGCCAGCCTCGTTCAGATTGCCTTCGAGAAACAGCTTGATCATTTCGGGAATATTCGTTTTCACCGGGCAGCCGTCCTCACGGCACGTCGGCTCGCTGCATTGCAGGCAGCGCCGCGCTTCGCGGATAACATGGATTGCCATTTCCTCACCTCATCGTGAATATTGGATTATGTTTTATTTAGTGTACCATAAGTTTTCCGTTTTGCCTATCGTCCTTGTAACTGCAAAATTTAAATGCTATAATCGCAGTGAAAGGTGCAAGCCACACGGCAGGCGGTCAAATCACGCCCCTGAAAGGGGGCGAAGCCGATGACGAAATACGATTTTTTCGTGCTGATTTTTATCTTCGCGTTATGCGTAATCGCTCTGAAAGCATGAGAAAAGCCGCCCTCCAGTTCCCACGCTGAGGCGGCTAATCTCTAGTCCGTTGATGTATCGGGGCTGACCGTTTGTCGGCGAGCACCTTTCTTTGTGTTTATTATATCCCGTTTTCTCGATTTCGTCAACGAATACTTATTCCTCGCGCGACATAAAGCCGTAAATCCTCGACCGTCCGCCAATGCTTTTCCGCCGCCTCGACCGCTATCCTGTGCGCCGCCTCACGTCTTTCCCGTTTTTTCGCCTGTTCCCGTTCAATCTGGCGCAATGTGTGTTCGTCCGGCCCGATCATCCCGCCGCCGCTCGTTACACAGGCATGTTCGACCTCGCCTTCCGCGTTCAGCACGATCACCGAGCCATACGTTCTCGTACCGTAGAATTTTGTCCCCGGCATCGGCAGGAACGGCTGCGGGCGGTGAAGACGTAGTATCCACCGTGAAATCCTTCCCCTCTTTTCCACGAAAAAAACCGCAAGTCCGACGAAGATTCGCCGAAGCTTGCGGTTGTTTATCGTGTTACTGCACGGCCAGCGCGGCCTTGATGAAGTCGCGGAACAGCGGATGCGGTTTGTTCGGTCTGGATTTCAGCTCGGGATGGAACTGGGAGCCGACAAACCAAGGGTGATCTTTCACCTCGACGACTTCCACGAGGCTGTCGTCGGGCAGCGTGCCCGCGATGACCATGCCTGCCTTCGTCAGCTCGTCTCTGTACTCGTTATTGAACTCAAAACGGTGGCGGTGGCGCTCCTGCACTTCCTGCTCGCCGTAGGCCTCCATTGTATGCGTGCCCTCGCGGAGCTTGCAAGGATACGCGCCCAAGCGCATGGTGCCGCCCTTTTCGACGATTCCCTGCTGGGAATCCATCAGCGCGATGACCGGGTGCTTTGTCTCCCCGTTGAACTCGGTGCTGTGGGCGTCTTCCATGCCGCAGACGTTCCGCGCGAACTCAATAACCGCGCACTGCATACCGAGGCAAAGCCCGAGGAACGGAATTTTGTTTTCCCGGGCGTAGCGAATAGCGCGAATCTTGCCCTCGACCCCACGATCGCCGAAGCCGCCTGGCACAAGGATCCCTTTGCAGCCGTCAAAAATCTCGTCCAGCGCGGCGTCTTCCTTTTCCAGCGACTCGGAATGCACCCACTGGATGCGGATTTCTGCGTCGTTGGCGATACCCGCATGATGTAGCGCCTCGGTGACGGACATATAGGCGTCGGGCAACGCGACATATTTGCCCACCACGGCGACCTTGACCTTTTTCGTCGGATGCTGGATTTTGTAGACCATCTTTTCCCATTCTTCCATGTTCGCCGGGGAAACGTCCATATTCAATTTTTCAAGAACGATGCGGTCAAGCCCTTCCTTCTGCATCATCAGGGGCACTTCGTAAATCGTCGAGGCCGTACGGTTCTCAATGACCGCGTTGACGTCCACGTCGCAAAACAGGGCAAGCTTTTCCTTCATATCCTTTGACAACGGCTTTTCCGTACGGCAGACGAGAATATCCGGCTGGATGCCGATGCCGCGAAGTTCCTTGACGCTGTGCTGGGTCGGCTTCGTCTTCAACTCGCCGGCGGCGGAAATGTAAGGCACCAGCGTCACATGGATATAGAGGACGTCGTTCTTGCCGACTTCCTTTTTGACCTGACGAATTGCCTCAATAAAAGGCAGGCTCTCGATATCGCCGACGGTTCCGCCGATTTCCGTTATGACCACGTCGGCCTCGTCCGCTTTCGCCACATCGTAGACGCGCTGCTTGATCTCGTTCGTGATATGGGGAATGACCTGCACCGTCGAGCCGAGATAGTCGCCCTTGCGCTCCTTGTTCAGCACCGACCAATACACCTTTCCGGCAGTGATGTTCGACATTTTCGTCAGGCTGATGTCAATGAACCGCTCATAGTGACCGAGGTCGAGATCGGTCTCCGCGCCGTCGTCCGTCACGAAGACCTCGCCATGCTGATACGGACTCATGGTGCCGGGATCGATATTAATATATGGATCAAACTTTTGGATTGTGACCTTGACGCCGCGATTCTTGAGCAAACGCCCCAGCGATGCGGCCGTGATGCCCTTGCCCAGCGAAGAAACAACGCCGCCCGTAACGAAAATATACTTTGCCATGTTTTGACCTCCCGTTGAATGGCCTGTCAGCTCTCCTGAATACCCTCCAAAAGCTTCTCCCGGCGACGACTCGTCTTTACGCTGGAGGACGACGAAGTCCCCGAAGACGCGCTCGAACGCTTTGTTTCCGGCGGGTTCCACTCGGTCAAGCCCCACATGCTATTTCCCAAATGATGAAAGCGGCTGTCCATATTGATCTGCGTGTAGACCTCCGCAATAGCGTGAGAAAGGGACTGGACCGGTTTCGCCTTCTTTTTGATGACCTCCGTGATGAGATCCTTGTAATAGAGCGGCTCTCCCTTCTTGGAGAGAATGTAGTACGCGACGTCCGTCTCCGAGCTCTTTGCATAATTCATGATACTGCAAAATCCCCCTTACATTTTTTCGGGCGCGCTGACGCCCAATATATGAAGCGCATGGCGAATCACCTGCGCCGTTTTCCCCGCCAATGCGAGACGCGCTCCCGCAAGCTCCGGCTCCACGCCCATAATACGGCACCGGCTGTAAAAGCTGTGAAACGCGCTTGCCATTTCATGCGCCGAACGCGCGATACGCTGGGGCGCGAGGTCGGCAGCAGCCTTCTCCACTTCCCGCGGGTACTCCTCAATCTTCTTGATGAGGTCAAGCTCCGACTCATCCGTCAGAAGCGAAAACGCACCGCCCTCTTTCAGTCCTGTTTCCGCCGCCTGCCGGAACACACTGGCAATGCGCGCGTGCGCGTATTGGACGTAGTAGACCGGGTTCTCGCTGGACTGGGACTTCGCCAGATCGATATCGAAATCGAGCTGGCTGTCCGGGGAACGCATTACGAAAAAATACCTCGCCGCATCCGTTCCGACCTCCTCGATCAGCTCGGAAAGCGTCACGCTCTCTCCGGTCCGCTTCGACATCTTCACGGCCTCGCCGCCCCGAAGCAGGCTCACCATTTGAAGCAGCATCACCGTCAGCCTGTCCGGGTCGTCTCCCATCGCTTTGATGGCTGCCTTCACACGGCAAATGTAGCCGTGATGATCGGCGCCCCAAAGATTGATTACCCGTCCGAATCCGCGTTCAAATTTATCCTTATGATAGGCGATATCCGCCGCCAAATACGTCGGTTCGCCGCCCGCGCGGATTACCACGCGATCCTTGTCGTCGCCGTAATCCGTCGAGCGCAGCCAGAGCGCGCCGTCCTTCTCGTAAATGTTCCCGTTCGCGCGGAGCTTTTCCACCGCCGCGTTCACCTTGTCCGGGTGCAGCGTCCGCTCACTGAACCAGACGTCGTATTTCACGTTGAATGCCGCAAGATCTTCTTTCAAGGCCGCGAGTTTTTCCGCAAGAGCGCGCTCCTTGAAAATCGCAAGCCGCTCCTTCTCCGGCATGGCAAGATACTTCTCGCCGTCTTTTTCTTTAATGCGCTTCGCCGTTTCAATAATGTCCTGCCCGCGATAGCCGTCCTCCGGCACCTCGACGTCCTGCCCGCAAAGCTGCAGATATCGCGCGTTCACCGACTCCGCCAGATGGTCGATCTGGTTGCCCGCGTCGTTGATGTAATACTCGGCTTCAACTGTATAGCCCGCCGCGCGTAAGAGATTCACCAACGCGCTGCCCACCGCCGCGCCGCGCCCATGGCCGACGTGAAGCGGCCCCGTCGGGTTTGCGCTGACATACTCGACCTGTACCTTCGGCAGATTCTTGTTCGGAAGATTCCCGTAGGCCTCCCCCGCCTCTATCGCCTTGCGGAGGCCGTCATAGATCACATCCTTCGTCAGGAAAAAATTGATGAAACCCGGTCCCGCAATCTCCACGCGGTCGATTCCGTCCTTCGGGAAACGCTCCGACAGCGCCTCCGCAATCTGTCTCGGGCTCTTGCGAAACGTCCGCGCCGACTTCATCGCGAAATTCGTCGCGAAATCGCCCATTTCCTTTTGCGGAGGCACTTCCAGCTCCACCGTCGGAAGCTCCGCCTTGGGGAAAACGCCGTCTGCAATCCCCTTTTCTGCCGCCGCGCGAATCGCCGCGGCGAGTTTTTCCTTCATGTCCATTCAATTCCCTCGCATATTAATTCAATTCAAAATCAATTCAGCCGCCCGACCTCGCTCGCCTCCGGGCTGACCGAGATGGAAAGTGAATTGTTGCTTTGCCACATGCCGTTGATTGCCATCGCGTAGTCTACGCGGATTTCCCCCGACACCGTACCGTAAGCGATTTCCATATTCTGCGTGCGAACCGACAGTTTCATGCTGCCGAACGGCGTCCGGTACTCGCTGGTGCTCTCCACGCCGTTCATAAAATACTGGTCCTGCGCAATCGCGCCGTGCCGCGTCAAATGAAGGCAATTCGGCTCAATCTTCAGCATCGTAGAGATTGCCTCGTTATCCATATGATCGTCGTAAATCACATAGTGCATGCCGTTCTTATAATAATGGCGCCCCTCCGCCACTACCTCGACGGCGTTCGTCTCGCCGTCCGCTCCGGTCTGTTCGCCCCGCACCTTCACGATGACCTTGTCCATTCGTTCACCTCGCCACAATTAAAAACATACTGTAATATTATAGCCCACACCGTCCGTTCCGTCTATGAAAAATTTGAAAGCTACATTTTATAGTCGATAAGTCGCATTTTGTCTAAGAAACTATCCCTCCCCTTAATTTTTCGATCGAATCTGACGATATATAGTCAGCAGGATTTCATCGGCACTGAAAAGAGGTAACGGCAATGACGAATCAAAGCTTCTGGACGCAAGTCATTTCAGCAAAGAGCGCGACGCCCGTCGTCGGCCCCGCTAAACGGCAAGCCGCAGCAAACGGCGCCGCAGGAGAATACGCGCGCATTCTTACCGAGAAGATTGCCTCTATCGAAGACGACCTGAAGCGCATGGAAAAAGAACGCGAAGATATCGAGGAAATCGACACGCTGCGGCGCGACGCCGAGGAACGCGGCACATTCCGCACACAAGCTGAGCTGCCCGAGACGGTCAAACGCGTCATGGGCGACGGCACAATTCTCGTGACGACGACGAAAGACGGCAAGATCGTCGAGCAATACCGCAAAAAGCCGCGTCTCGTCCCCGTCGCTGACGGAGCCGCGCCGAAGAACGCTCTGCCCTCGGAAAAATATAAATGGGTTCCGAAGCAAAATCCCCTTGAGTTGTTGGAATGCATATAAACTGTGGTGTCGTGAATCCCGTCGGGAAGCAATCTCTCCCGACGGGATTCATGTTTTTCCGACATGATTATGGTTGCCTGAGACGCTTCCTATTTTTCAAAAGTTGCTCTATAATGGGATGAAATTGAAAGCCCCAAACTTGCAAGAGGAGGATATCGTCGTGAATTGGAAAGTTGTGCTCGCCGTCCTGACGGGAAATGTCATTTTCATGGCGTCGAGCTATACGATGCTGATCCCCTTTCTGCCGATGTATCTGACGCACGAGCTGGGCGTCCCGATGGAAGATGTCAATCTCTGGTCAGGCGCCGTATTCTCGGCCAGCTTCGTGGTCAGCGCCATCATGGGGCCGATCTGGGGACGCATGGCGGACACCCACGGCAAGCGAATGATGGCGATTCGCGCGAGCCTTTTGCTCTCCGTCAGCTATTTCCTCGGCGGCGTCGTCTCGTCGCCGTTGGAACTGGTCGGGATGCGTATTTTCCAAGGCTTTGCCGCAGGGCTTTGGCCGATGGATCTTGCGATCATGACGATGTACGCGCCGCCGGACAAGCTGGGCGTCTGCCTCGGCGTCATGCAAAGCGCGATGACCGCTGGCGGCGTCATCGGCCCACTATTGGGCGGCGTGCTGGCGGAGGCCTTCGGCATGCGCGCCTCGTTTTTCGTGGCCTCCGCCGCTCTGATGCTGAACTGCATCATTTTCATTTTCGTCATCAAGGAGCCACCGGATCCGTCCCGGAAAAAGGACGCAGCGAAAGCGCCCGCGCCCAGCCCCTTTGCGTTGCTGAAGATTCCCGTGCTGCGAACGCTGCTTTCCGCCTCGGCAGTCATGCAGATGGTCATCCTGATCCTTCAGCCAATCATGACCACTTATATCACGTCACTTGCAGGCGAGCTGCCGAATATCATTTTCGTCTCCGGTATGATCTTCTCTCTCGGCGGCTTCGCGGGCGTCATCGCAGCTCCCGCCTGGGGCTGGTTCGGTCAGCACAAAGGGTATCTCCGCGCCGCCTTGACCGCGATCCCGCTGGCTGGCGTCGGCCTCTTCATCCAGGGCTCGGTGACCGACCTCCATATCTATGCCGCCATGCAGTTCGTCTGCGGCGTCTTCTTCTGCGCCGTCCATCCTTCCATCAACGCACTGCTGGCGAAAAACACTTCCCCTGGCGTCAAGGGCAGCATCTTCGGCATGATGTTCGCCGTCCAGCAGATTGGCTCGATCCTCGGCCCGGTTCTCGGCGGCGTGGTGGCCACGTTGTTCGGCATGAAATATGTCTTCTATGTGGCGGGATGCGTGTTGTTCTCCCTCGCCCTATTCCTGCGCTCTCGAAAGAAGTTGATCGAAGGAAATAACTCCTTGCCTTCCCCTCAAGGGGAAGACACACCATAAAAAAGCCGCGACACCATGGCGCAGTGTCGCGGCATATTTTTATGGGAAAACGGTATGAACCGGCGAATCAGACGCCGCCCATCTCCGCCGCTTTCTTATCGAAGCGGCCCATAATCTCATTGTAAGTGTCATGCGTAATCTGCGGCATTTCGTCCTTGCCGGTGATGTCCTTGAAGACAAGCCCCGCCTGACGGAACCCCTCTTCTACAGCCGCGCGCATCTCGGACAGCTTGCCCGTGTCTCCGCCCGCAAGTGCCTCCGCCAATCCAAAAATACGATCGGAGACCGCCTCCACGGAATACGCGCCGCCTTCGGAAATCGCGGCTTGCGCTTCTTCCGGCGTCGTGCCTACCGGCGGGAGCATGAAATTCTCGATGCCGATTTCCGTACCGCCGAAGTTCAGCGAATAGATGCCCTCGTTGAACAGGTTCTGCACCTTCATGTTCTGCTCGGTCATCGCCTGGATCATCATCGTGTAGCTCTGGTCGGTCATGTCCTGAAGCTGACGAACCTGGTCCGCGGTCAAGCCCTTCGCTTTCTCAGCGCCCGCGCCTTCAACCTTGGCATTTTTCGCCGCATCCTTCGCCGCATCCGAGATGTTGACAGAGTAAGCATCGCCCATAGTCTTTTCGGGCTTCTCGGCGACCTTCTCGTCCTTCTTCTGCGCATGCGGCGTCTTCAGCGACGCCGATACGGACGCATACGCCATTTGCGCGTTGGTGGTAACATTGTTGACAGCCATTTTGCATTCCTCCTTGACAAAATAGAAAAATAAACTCCTTTTCCACCAAAAACATCATACCATAAATTCCGGCCGCGAACAATAGGATCATAAAAAAAAAGCCCCTTCCCGCTTGAGAAAGAGACTTTCAACTCACAACCAGTCATACGATAAAAATAATGAACGCCGTCAACGCAATGGAAGCCAGCAACGCCGCCAGAACCATTACGCCTTCTTTCGTGGCAGGCCGCCCGAAATGGAAATGTTCTCCCAAAAAACCGCGCCGATTGAAAAACCATGACCTCGTACGCTTCTTGAACCATTTCTTCCGCCGCTTTTCCCCGAGCAGCCGAAGCGCGATATGCGCAAGGCAAAATGCGCTGACCAGCGAGAAAAAAATCCGGCGCACAATCTCCGTATCCGTCAAGTCCGTTCCACCTCCGTTTACCGTTCTCCATTATACCCATTCAAGGCTAAAATTACAAGCAATCTTATTATAGCAATCTTATTATCTCGACAGGAAAATCACCAACCCGCCGACAAGCGGCGTCGCTGTGACTACCGCCTGTAAGACCGGACGCGGCGCGAGGCTTGTGAACTTCGCCCCGACAAAGGAGCCGATCACGAGCCCGAGAAAAGTCTGGATGAAAATCCCCATATTCAGATGGCCGTTCAAAATATATCCGGCGCTGCCCGCAATCGAGATCGGCAAAATCACGAGCATGCAGGTCCCGACGGTCTTCAGTAGCGAAACGCCGAAAAACATCATCAGCGAAAGCTGAATGAACGCCGTCGCGCCGATGCCGAAAGCGCCGGAAAGGAAGCCCATCACTACGCCCGTCACCGAGCCGAGCACGAGAAGCTCCTGCCCCTGCGGCTGCGTCCTGCGGATATGGATGTGACGGTCGAGCCACGCTTTGTGATACAGTCGGACATACATGATGATTGCCGACAAGAACATCATCATGGCGGTAAAAAAGCTAAGCTCATTCGTCGGCAGGCTATGCGCGACATGCGCGCCGATGAACGCGCCAACCATGCCCGCGCTACCAATGACAAGGCCCATCTTCACCTCGACCTCGCCCTCGCGAAGATGACTGACCGTGCCGGAAATCATCGTGAAAATCATCGCAGTTATGGCCACCGCCAGCGCCTCGTGCATCGGCACGCCATACCCCGCCACCAGCAAGGCGATTGTCATGCCGGAACCGCCCGCGCCGCAAAAGCCGAGCAAAAACCCCATAGCCAGCATTCCCGTGAAAATCATTCCGAACAAACCTTTCTTTTTAATAAAAGTTTTGCGATAATAAACATCGAGAGACAGAAGGTGTACGTCGGTTTGCTCCCGTAAGGGAGGTGATGCCCGATGCGGGTGTTTGAGGCTTTGTCTTTGATGATTGCTTTCGGACTCCTGATTGTGGCTATCCTTTCAAACGGGAGATAGTTTCCATAGTGAAATGAAAAAACCGCGTATGCAACGCGGTTTTTTCTAAAGAACCAAAAAATCTTTGGGAGAACCGACGCGTGCAACATCGGCTGTCTCTGTCTGTATTCATTATAGCATGATTTTATAAATCGTCAAGAAAAAAGCGCCCCTCAATATGCGACTTTTCCCATGCCTCTTCCCATATCACAACAGCCAATGGAACAGTCCCATCCATGCGAGGAAGGAAAGAAAGACGACGCCGCAGGCGGAAACCGCAAAGAGGCGCACAAACAGGCGATGCTGTTCGGGAACGGAGGCTTTCGCCGCCGAGGAATACGCTGCAAGCGCAAGGCCGCCGCCCGTGGAGAGCGGACTGATGCCCCCGCAATGGGAAATCATCGAAAGGCACGTTGCCATCTCAATTGGATCGAACCCGCCGCCAAGATTTTCAGAAAGATCGGGAATCGCAGGAATCAGCGTCGGCATTACAACGCCGGACGTAGAACTGCACCAGGACATACACCCTGCGGTAATGCCCGTGATTGCAGTTGCAGTCGAAGGCGTCATGATTGACGCCAGCGTGTCGGACAGCAACTCGATGCCGCCGAGCTTGATGATCAGGTTCATCAGCACGCTGACGCCGCCAATCAGAATCAACGTACCCCACGGGACGTTTTTCAACGCCTCGCCCTCGTCCGCAACCTTGAGCAGCGAAAGCGCGGCGGCAACGGCAAAGCTCGTCAAGCCCACGTTGAAATGGAAAAACATCACAAGCACAACCATGACCGCAATGCCCGCCAGCGTCGTTTTTTGCTTCGCGCTAAACGCAGGGAGCTCAAACAGATGAATGACATGGGTGGAATGGAGCTTCCAACCGCCAAACGCGATATAGACCACCGCCGCATAGACGGTCATGGACAGCACGCCGTTCATCAGGAACGGCGCTTCAACGCCGAAAAGACCGATCTGCTCGCAAAGATTCCTCCCGATGATGCCCGTCGCGGCCAACGGGGACACGCCGCCGCCCGACGCGCCCAGTACCACGAGCGCCGCGAGCATGACAGGGGAGATTTTCATCTCAGCAGCCAACGTCATCGAAAACACCATCATGATCGCAATCGTCGGCACCGTGCCCGGACCGAGCGCCGAAAGCACCGTGGAGAAGACGTAAATGACGATGGGGACAAGAGCCGTATGCTCCCCAGTCAGGGCGACGACCTTTTCCGCCAGCAGCGCCAATGAACCGTTCAGCTGTGCAATGCTGAACAAATAAGTTACGCCGAGCAAAATCAGGAACAGCGAATAGTTGAAGCCCGCAATCACGGCCTTGTCCGGAATTCCTGCCACACGCCCCAATACTAACGCAAAAGCAATGGACAGCAGCCCCGTGTTCATGTGCCGCAAAAAGCCGAGAATGATAGCGAAAAACAACAGTGCAAGCGAGAGGATTTCCATTGATAACGACGCTTCCTTCCTGTGAAATAAGAAAATATGATTTTTACCCAAAAAAACAAGGAGAACCGAGTCTTTGAACCGCGGCTCTCCTGTATGTTCATTATACTACAATTCACTATATCGTCAAGAAAAAAGCGACGCATGGAAGCGCCGCCTTTTTATACGCTGCAAACGTTTATATCCTGAATTGTCCCGTTGCCGATTGCAGTTCCTCCGCGAGATCTGCCAACGAGTACGAGGCAGACGCGATTTCCTGGCTCGACGTCGATTGTTTCTGAGCCGCTGTCGAGATAGTTTTTGTTTCTTCGCTTGTCGTACGGCTCACCGAGTCGATGGTGTCCATTGCGCCTACGATTCCCTGCATTCCTTTTGAAACCGTCTGCACAGCGCCGTTGATTTCCTCCATTTCGGACTTGATTGACGCGACGCGCGATGTAATGTCCTGGAACTGCTCACCGACTTCACGGATAGCCTGCGTTCCGAGCGCGACTTCGTTCGTGCCCGCCTCCATCGCGACGACGGCTTCTTCCGTGTCGCCCTGAATGACCGTAATGCGGTTCTTGATTTCCTCCGCCGACAGCTGTGATTGCTCGGCGAGCTTTCGGACCTCTTCCGCGACGACGGAGAAACCGCGGCCCGCTTCGCCCGCACGTGCCGCCTCGATAGCCGCGTTCAGCGCCAGGAGGTTCGTCTGATCGGCGATGGCCGAAATACTCTCGACAATCTGGCCGATCTGTTTTGAATTTTCGCCGAGCTTTTTGACGACCTGTGCCGAATTTGCCACACTCTGCTCAATGCCGGTCATTTTTTCCATGGCGTTTTCCATGAGCTGCGCGCCGTGATTCGCCACGTCCGCCATTTGTTCCGTATTTTCCGTTACAGTCGTCGCTTTCTCCGTCATAGCGCTGATATCCATAAACGCTGCGTCGATATTCTGCTTAGCCTGATCAACGCTGGTCAACTGTTGTTCCATACCGTCCGCGACTGTAGCAACTGTCTGCGAGACGTGCGTCGCCGCTTCCGCAGCCTGCTGGGAACTGGTGGTCAGCTCTTTCGAGCTTGCCGCTACCCGTTCCGAGCATTTCGTCATCCTTGTAATCAGCTTGGAAATATGATCCTTCATTCGGTTGAATTCCATCGCCATTTCACCGAATTCGTCAGAGGTATCGACAGCCAAAGCGTCGACAGCGAGGTTTCCGTTCGCAATTTCATGCAGACCGAGATTGAGGTTGACAAGGCGACGGACAACGCTGTTTGCAAAGAACAAAAGCGCCCCAACAAGCAGTGCCACGCCGACAACCGTGAGCCCAATGTAAACCAGCCGCAATTTTGCGGCGCTTTCCAAAGAACCAAGGGCAGGAAGCTCTATAGCGGTAATCCAACCGGTAAGGTTCATCGTGTTGTAGACGACGAACCGTTCCTTGCCGTCGACGACCTCTGCAAAGAAGCCGGACTTTTTTTGCGTCATTTCAGCAAGATGATTCTTGAGGAGCGGGTTCTCGGAGATTTTTTTGAGGGATTGGGACTCGTCGGCGGAAATAACGATGATATCCGTCGCAGGATTCAAAAGATACCCGACGCCTTCGCCGTTAAATTTGATCATGCCGACATGTTCCTGCAAAGCGTCCATTTTGATATCGAGGCACAGAGCGCCGCCGGGACCGTTTTGCCGGGAATAGGGCATCGTCGCGGAAATAACAAGTTTCTTTGTCATGGCGTCAATGTAAGGATCAGTATAGAGAAATTTCCCTGCCTTCTTGACGTCTATATACCAAGGTCTTTCACGCCATTCGCGCTTGCCGTTCAAATCGCCGGCGACGATCGCCCATGCGTATCCGTCTTCCATAACATGATAAGCGTCCTGAAATTCCTGGTCGGCAAAAATGCCGGTGAGCAATTCAGGGCGGCGCGCCGTCGCGGTATCAGGAATTTTTGACAGCATAGCCGCCAAAGACTTTGCATACTGCGCCTTTGCGGAAAGCCAAGCTTCGGCCTCATCGGATTTGGAAACGATATTTGCCATCAGTTCCTTACGGGTTGCTTCATCCACAGAATCAGCGGCGGTTTTATAGCCTATTGCGGAAACAATAATCATCACGATGCCGATAATTCCAGCCAACAGGAAAAATTTTTGTTTGATTCTCATACCTTATCACTCCAATCCAAAATCCCCGTTGCATTATAAGAATAGCGCGAATGATTGCATCAGTCAATATAATTCAGAGCCCTCTTCTGACATCTTTTGGCGCTGAAATCCGCATAGTATTATTCTATTTTTGCACGGCGCGGGTAGCTTGTCTGTGAATTTTGGCGGATAGACGGTATTCCTTGACAATCCGCGGTTCATCGTGTGAAAATAGGCAAAGCAGAACATCATAAAGGAGGACTCCTCATGTCAAACGTCGCAAGAGTAAATGAAGTTCCACGCAAGGCCAGCCGACTGAAAAAATGTCTGCGCACGGCAACAGCCTGGCTCCTGCTCACGGTTTCACTGCTCCTTTGGGGCGCAGGCGCTCCTGCGTTAGCGAAAGCAGCATCCACGGCGGCAGCGCAGAAAGAGAGCTCCGTCTCTGTCGAATCAGCGCCTTCCCATGACTGGAAATGGCTGGGGAAAGCTCCTCTGACGGCGGAGCAGGTACAGGAGATTTTGGCGGCGCCAAAGGGAGAGCGCCCCGATCCGGCAACCTATCTTGACAAGAAGTATATGCAGCGCCATTTGAAGCAGTTCCGTCAAGGCGTGTCCTTCGTAATGGGGCTGGACAATTACGTCATGTATGTATTGACGCGCAAATCCATCGGCCGAGAAGACGGCTCCTGCTTTGTCATGCCCAAGATCGTCTGCGACGACATCGCAAAAAAGGCCAGGGGAGACATATCCGTCTATGAACAGGCGCTGGGATTTGAACCGGGCTATTTCCAGGGGCACGGCGGTCTGGTACGAATCGACGTCACCGAAGTGGCAGATCTTCACGTCAGGATTCCCTCCGGCAATGAAGCCGGAGCAAACGCCTACTGGCTGCCCGGCGGCTATACGTCAGGCGGCGTTCCCGAAGCCGTCTCCGACCTCATACCGAAGGCCCGCATTCATGTAACGCGGCTGCAAGGGGAATAAAATGGCAGCAGAAAAAACCGGAAGCTTTCAGGAAGCAATGGCAAAGGGCGAAGTTGTTCCCTTCCTGCGAGGAGACGGAGCTTATCGTAAAATCCCGCAGTCCGACTTCGCGGGAGAAGACGCCCCAACGGATACTTGGCAAGTGCTCCGCGATATTCACACTGCCGCGAACGAGACATCCCATGCGGAAAAAGCCTTGTCTGACGGCCTCTCCGCTCTGCTGGAGGGCACGGCCGGGGACGTTTATCTGGCTGTACTGTATCTGACACGTCTATCGTTGGCAGAACAAGGAGGAAGACTTCCCCTGAAGACGCCGTTACATGAGCTTTTACTGACAGCGCGGGAAAATATGATAAAGCATCGAAACGCATTTTCCGGAGAACTGGTCTTTCCCAACGGATTCATAAAAAAAGCGGCGCTGGAGGATATGCAAGGATGGAACGAGACAGTATTTCTGCCCTGCTATGGCGTGGATCTATTTCCAGATGAGAATTGACCTCCCTCTGTATCGATGTTCCATGCAAGATAACAACATCACACACGCAACGAAAAGCCCCCGCAAACGCGGGGGCCTTTCTTATCCCAATATGTGGCTCGCTTCGCTCGCAAGGAAGCTGAATGTTCGCTACGCTCACATTCGGCTATAACCTCGACTAGACATCTCTTCGCCCTTCGGGCTCGATCTGTCAAGTCTCGGTAATATCACGGGAAGAACGGCCAAACGATAGGAATAACGATCAGGGAAACGATAAAGGAAACGAGGACCAGCGGAACACCGGCCTTGACATAGTCAAAGAACTTGTATC
>CAMHCS010000029.1 GCA_946183785.1 uncultured Selenomonadales bacterium
TCGAAAAAATCCCTCGACAGATGCACGAATTGACTTAATCAGTGTTTCCTTAACACTGTTTTCGATATATTATTATTCGTCGTATAAAAAATAATTCCTGCCCCGAAAAGAAAATCCTGCTTGCGCTTTGGCGGCATCCTTATTATGATAGAAGAAAAATGATTGCAAAGGGGGAGTCACGAATGAAGGCTTCGGAAATTCTTTCGCACGTCGACCATACGCTGCTCGCGCCGACGGCGACATGGGAAGAAATGAAGCGGCTGGCCGACGAGGCGATCCGCTACCGGACGGCCTCGGTTTGCGTGCCGCCCGCCTGTGTGGCGCGGCTGCGCGAGGCGTATGGGAAGGAGCTGACGATCTGCACCGTCATCGGCTTCCCGCTCGGCTACGACACGGAGGCAGCGAAATGCGCGGCGGCGCGGGAGGCGGTAAAAAACGGAGCAGACGAGATCGATGCGGTCATCAATCGCGCGGACATGAAAAACGGGGACGCGGCAAAGGTCACGGCGGAAATAGCCGCGCTGAAAAATACCGTCGGAACCCGTATCCTGAAAATCATTGTCGAAGCCTGTGATCTGACGACGGAGGAAAAAATCGAGGCCTGCCGCTGCGTGACTGGAGGCGGCGCCGACTTCATCAAGACCTCGACAGGCTTCGGCAAAGGCGGCGCGACCCACGAGGACGTCGACCTGTTCCGCACGCATATCGGCGCGGGCGTCAGAATCAAAGCGGCGGGCGGAATCCGTACCGTCGAGGACATGGAAGCGTACCTTGCGCAGGGCTGCGACCGCATAGGCGCCTCCGCAGCCGTTCACCTCCTCGCGGAGAGGGCTGACGCGGAAGAATGAGCAAGAAAAACGGAACGGAGAAAAGTCCGTTCCGTTTTTTCATCATGTTTCCTGTCATTTGATTTCCGAGTTGCTGAATACGCCTGGCTTTAAGAGTCCCGACAGCGTCTGCACCGTGTAGGTCAGCTCTTCGCCGCCCAGCGAGAGCGCCATATCAAGCTCCTGCGCGATGTAGGCGATTAATTTTGCCGCCGCCTGCGCGCGAATCTCGTCCTCCGTCAGATGAAAAGCCCATTCTACGCCGACGCCGCCGTTCTGGTTGTCGCCGGACATCTCCCAGGTCTTGTCGAAGGTCGTGTAAAAGGAATTCTCGTCGAGCTTTTCCCAGCCCTTCGAAGCTTCGGCGAATTTCAGGCAGGATTCGGTGTACTCTTTGATCGTCATATCGTGGCCTCCTTACGTTGCCTTGTGAATTTTTGGAGCATCCCTTCATATTATAATACCATGATTCATAATTTTCCAGAGCAATTTCCCTTGCTTCTTTGCAAAATGCTTTCAATTTCCCATAAAAATATGGTATGATAAACGGTAGTATATTTTCGGTTTGGCAATGGCAGAAATATCGTCGGAGGTTTCGCGATGATTGAAATGAAAGACGTATCCAAGGTTTACGAGAACGGCGCGATGGCGCTCGATCATGTGAACGTTCATATCGACAGAGGCGAGTTCGTCTTTATCGTCGGCGCCAGCGGCGCGGGCAAGTCCACGTTTATCCGCATGCTGTTCCGCGAGGTGCTGCCCTCCGAAGGCTCTCTTATCGTGAACGGGCAGGACGTCGTCAATATGGAGCGAAGCGACGTCCCCTATTTACGGCGTGGACTCGGCGTCATTTTTCAGGATTATCGGCTGCTGCCGGACAAGACGGTGACGGAGAACGTAGCGTTCGCCATGCAGGTCATCGAGGCGCCGCGACGGAAAATTCAGCACAGCGTGAACGCGGTGCTGGATATCGTGGGACTCCGCGATAAGTACAAGTGTTTTCCTTCGCAGCTCTCGGGCGGAGAGCAGCAGCGCGTGGCGATTGCCCGCGCCATTGTCAATCACCCGGCGCTGGTCATCGCGGACGAGCCGACGGGTAATCTTGACCCGGAGACGTCCTGGGACATTATGGACATTTTCAAGCGAATCAACGCGGACGGCACGACAATCGTGATGGCGACCCATGACAAGGGGATCGTGGACGCGATGAAGCGGCGCGTGATCGCCATCGAGGACGGCCATATCGTCCGCGACGAGGCGCAGGGGGTATACGGCTATGAAAATTAGTACCGGCGAATACATCATTCGGGAGACGATGATTTCGCTGAAGCGAAACAGCTGGATGTCGTTTGCGTCCATCGGCACGGTGGCGGTGTCGCTTTTCGTGCTGGGCATGTTCCTGATCCTCGTGCTGAATATGAATCGCATGGTGGCGTCGCTGGAGTCTCAGGTGGAAATCAGCGTCTATGTCAAGGACGGGGTGAACGACGCCGGTCTCCGCGCGCTGGAGGAACGCATTACGGCCATGCAGGGCATTCGGTCGGTGAAGTTCATCGACAAGGAGAAGGCGATGGAGCGTTTCCGCGAGAGGCTTGGCGATCAGCAGTTCCTGCTGGACGCCCTCGGCGAAAACAATCCGCTGCCCAATTCCTTCGAAGTGCGCGTAATTCAGCCCGACATGGTACGGACGGCGGCGGAGGCCATCATGGAGCTGCCAGGCGTGGAGACGGCGAAGTACGGGCAGGACGTGGTCGAGCATCTTTTCGACATCACGCGGCTCGTGCGCTTGTTTGGACTCGCGCTGATGTTCGTGCTGGCCTTGGCGACGCTGTTCATCATTTCGAATACGATCCGGCTGACGGTCTTCGCTCGGCGCAAAGAGGTTGCGATCATGAAGTACGTCGGCGCGACCGACTGGTTTATCCGCTGGCCCTTCCTGTTGGAGGGCGTCGTGCTCGGCTGCTTCGGCGGGATTGTGGCGGCGCTCGTCCTCCGGGGCGCGTACCGCGTAATCGCGGCGAAGATTTATGACACGCTGGCCTTTTTCCCGCTGATTCCGGAAAACCCGTTCCTGCATTATGTGACCGCAGCGATTCTCTTATGTGGCATGTTCATTGGGGCGCTTGGCAGCACGATTTCGCTGAAGAAATTCCTGAATGCGTAAGGAGGCGCGGCGATGAAAGACTGGAAGGCGCGAACGGCCGCCGCGTTCCTCGCGCTGACGTTTCTGACGACTCCGGCGTCTTATGTGCTGGCGGACGACGCCGAGACGCAGGAGTTGGAGTCGCAGCTGGAGGAGCTTCAGCGACAGGCGGAGGCGCAGCAGGCAAAGACAGACAAGCTGACCGAGCGTATCGGCACAATCTCGGAGCAGCTCCGGGCGCTGTCGGAAGAAGTCAGCCAAGCCGAGGCGGAGTACCGGGAGATCGAGGGCGAGCTCCAGGCGACGGAAATGCGCATTGAGGCCAATCAGGAGCTTCTGGAAGAGACGGAAAAGAAGCTTTCCGATAAACTCGCGCAGCTTCGGGGACGTATCCGCAACGTCTATATGCACGGGCAGGTCAGCTATATCGACGTGCTGTTCGGCGCTAAGGATTTCTCGGATTTTCTGACGCGCATGGATCTTTTCAAGCGTGTTATCAACAGCGACTATGAGCTGGTGCAGACAGTGCTGGAAGAAAAGCGCGTCGTGGAGGCGACCCGTGCCGCTCTGGAGCAGGAACTCGCGGAAGAGGAGCGCCTCGCACGGGACGCGGAGGAGAAACATCTGAATCTGCTCGAAAAGAGGCAGGACAAAAACCGTTTGTTGGAGAAAGTGGAGTCGGATCGCGAGATTTCTCAGCAGGCGTATGAGGAACTCTTGGCGGCGTCCGAGGAAGTCGAGCGATTGATCCAGGCGAGCCGTTATCGGTATCAATATTCGGGAAGTGGGAACGGTTCGATGATCTGGCCGATTGTCGGCGAGATTACATCGGAATACGGTTGGCGAACGCACCCGATCTATGGCGACAGCCGATACCACAGCGGCATGGATATTGGCGGCGATTACGGAGATCCGATTCTCGCGGCGGCGGCCGGTATCGTGGTCTATTCCGGCTGGATTTCCGGTTACGGCTACGCGGTTGTCATCGACCATGGCGGCGGAATTTCAACGCTTTATGGGCACAATGAAGCTCTGGCGGTCTCCGAAGGGCAGACTGTTTCGCAGGGGCAGGTTATCGCTTACTGCGGCTCGACAGGCAACTCAACAGGCCCCCATTGTCACTTTGAGGTGCGCGTGGACGGCGAGCCGGTAGACCCCATGGGCTATTTATAAAGTTGGAAGAAAAGAACTGAGAGTGAAGCGTGAAGATAATGGACGTTGGTCAACGTATCTTCGCTTTTCAGACTGCTTTCGGAGGCTTAGGCTTTGATAGGACGTATCTTTAAGTGGGTTTTTTGCGCGGCGTTGTCGGTCATGGTCGCGTTCCTCGTTCTCGTGACGGGGATTGTGGCTCTGCTCGATCTCGACGAGGCGAAGGTGACGCAGCTTGCCCGCTTTTTTGCGACCATGCGTTTCATCGAGTCGGAATACGTGGACGAGGTGGAGCCGGCGAAGCTGATCGACGGTGCGATTTCCGGCATGGTGCGCTCACTGGGCGACCCGCATTCAGCGTATCTCGACCCGGCGACGTACAGAAAACTCAAGGAACATTCAGAGGGAACCTTCGGCGGTATCGGCGTTGTGATGGGCTTCGACGACGCGGAGGTGCGCGTCATTTCCGTCATGGAAGGGACGCCGGGGGCAGCGGCGGGTCTCCTGGCGGGCGACCGCATCTTACGCGTGGACGGTGAGGAGACGAAGACGATGGAGCCGGAGGTCGTGGCGGCCTCCATTCGCGGAGAAGCGGGGACGGAGGTCGTGCTGACCATCGGCAGGACGGGCGAAGCGGATCGAGACTATGCGATCACCCGCGACCATATCCGGGTTAAAACGGTAGCGGGACGTATGGTTGAAGGAGAGCCTGGCGTCGGATATATCCGTATCGTACAATTCAGTGAAAACACCGCCAGGGAATTTAAGGACGCATTGGCCTCCCTGAAAGGCGAGGGCATGCAGGGCTTGATTCTCGACCTCCGCTCGAATCCGGGAGGTCTGTTGACGTCCTGCGTCGAAATCGCGAAGGAAATCGTGCCGGCAGGGCTCATCGTTTCTGTGGTCGAGCGTGACGGCACGAAGGAGGAATATTTTTCCGAGTTGTCGTCGGGTACGATGCCGATGGTGGTGTTGATCGACGGGAACAGCGCCAGCGCGTCGGAAATCCTCGCCGGGGCGCTTCACGACACGGGCGCGGCAGAGCTGGTCGGCAAGACCTCATACGGCAAGGGCTCGGTGCAGGTCATCATGCCGATTCCCGGGCAGGAGGACGCGGTGAAACTGACGATTGCGCGATACTATACGCCAAGCGGCACGAGCATACAGGGGACTGGCATTCGTCCCGATATCGAGGCGGAGCTCCCGGAAAATGCGACGGAGGATATGCAGCTGAAGGCGGGGGTTGAGCGCGTCAAAATAAAAATGAGAGAAGCAGGGCCAAGAAGTTGATATGGAAATAACTCCCGAATATAAATTTTCCCCGGCGACGCCGGGGGATTTTTTTGTCCATGTGGCTGCAGGCCTTGTTTTGCAATATTTGACGAATGTAATGAAAAAAATTTCATAAACTCTTTCAATTTGAAACAAAATCGGCTATAATAATACCCATAGGGGTATATTTCCGGACGGGGACGAAACCCCGGACACGGAAAGGCCCGGTATGAGCAATGTTATAAAAGCTGGAGGGATTTGTTATGGCAGATGTGGTCATGGGACGCCGCGAGAGGAAGAAGCTGCAGTCCAAGCGTACGATTATGACGGCGGCCGTGAAAAAATTCATGGAAAAGGGCGTTCGGGAGACGTCCATCGCCGATATCATGAACGAGGCGGAGCTCGGTATCGGCACGTTCTATAATTATTTCGAGTCGAAGGAGGCGCTGCTTCTGTGCCTGCTCGACGGGATTGTCGACGAGACGCGGCGGCTGGCGGCGCAGCGCATGGACGAGAATGTCCCGGCGGCGCAGGCGCTCGAGGAAATTGTGCTGCTGACGGCGGAGAAGCTGGATGAGAATCGCTTCGTGCTGCCGCTGTTTTTGAGCGCGTCGGAGCATTCGGCGCTGCCGCGCCCGAAGCACAATCTTGGGCCGAGACTCGCGCCCGCGTTCCGTTCGGTGTATTCCGACGTCGTGCAGTATGGGCAGTCGCGCAGGGAGTTCCGCAGGGACATTCCGGCGCCGGTGGTCACGGAGATGTTCCATTCGATTTTCCAGGCGGCGTCGTTCAGCTCGCTGAACTTCACATTCACAGAAAACGTGAAGATGAAGATCGAGTTGCTGCTCGCGGGTCTGGAGCCGAGAAAGTGAAGAAGTAGAAAGCGGTTATGAAGTCTTTTTCGTCGAAAGGACTTTATAACCGCTCTTTTTTTGTTATAATAGAACAGCAAAACATGAATTGGCGTCATTTTTGGAGAGGTGCGGCGCCTTTCAACTTTCTGCGGGGGAGAGAACCGAATGATCAGCGTCACGAAGCTGTTGCTTGCAAAGGAATATCAGGGGGACGAGCTGCGTTATCGGAAGGGGGCGGCGCAGATGAAGCACGGAACGTCGGAAGGGAACGGCCCGGTAGTCGCGTGGAACATGACGCGAACCTGCAACCTGCGCTGCCGCCACTGTTATATGGATGCGGACGCGCAAACGCACGCGGGGGAACTGACGACGGCAGAGGCGAAGAAATTCATCGACGATTTGGCGGCGTTCCATGTGCCCGCACTGTTGCTGTCGGGCGGCGAGCCACTGACTCGGGAGGATTTCTTCGAGCTGGCGGAATACGCTTCGTCGCGCGGCGTCCGTCCGACGCTTTCGACGAACGGGACGTTGATTGACGAGGAGGCGGCGAAAAAGATTAAAGCGGCGGGCGTCGCCTACGTCGGCGTTTCGCTGGACGGGCCGGAGCATGTCAACGACGCGTTTCGCGGCAAACAGGGCGCTTACGGCGCGGCGATGCGCGGCATCCAGAACTGCGTGGCAGCGGGGCAGCGCGTCGGTCTCCGATTTACGATCAACAAGGCGAACGTCGATAATCTCGACGAAATATTCGATTTCATCGAGCGCGAGCATATTGACCGCGCCTGCTTTTATCATCTGGTCTATGCGGGACGCGGCGAGGCGATGGCGGACGAGGACGTGACGCCCGCCGAGTCCCGGCGTGCGATGGACACGATTATTCGCCGCACGCGAGACTATGAGGCGCGCGGCCTGGAAAAGGAAATCCTGACCGTGGACAATCATTGCGACGGCGTGTATCTGTATCTGACCGCGAAGCGGGAAGGCGACGAAGCGCTGGCGGAGCGGATTTGGGGATTGATTTCGATGAACGGCGGAAACCGCTCCGGTATCGCCTTCGGCGAGGTGGATCCCGAGGGAAATGTCCATCCCGATCAGTTTACGCAGTATTACACTTTCGGCAACGTAAAGGAGCGTTCCTTCGGGGAGATTTGGACGGACGAATCGAATCCTGTGCTGGCGGGACTCAAGGACAGAAAAACGCTACTTAAAGGCCGCTGCGCGAAATGTCGATTCCTTTCCGTCTGCAACGGGAATTTCCGCACGCGGGCGGAAGCACGGACCGGCGACTACTGGGCGTCGGACCCGGCCTGTTACCTGACGGACGAGGAGATCGGGATATGATCGTTTCATGGAATACGACCAACGCCTGCAATATGTATTGCGCCCACTGTTACCGCGACGCGGGCTGCAAGGCGGAGGACGAGCTTTCCACCGACGAGGCGAAAAAGATGCTCGGCGAAATAGCCCGCGCCGGGTTCAGGATCATGATTTTTTCCGGCGGCGAGCCGCTGATGCGCCCGGATATTTTGGAGCTGGTGCATCACGCGGCGTCCGTCGGGCTGCGTCCTGTCTTCGGTACGAATGGCACGCTGATTACCGAAGAGAAAGCCTGCGAGCTGAAAGCGACGGGCGCGATGGGCATGGGGATTTCCCTCGACTCCCTCGATGCGGAAAAGCACGATACGTTCCGATCGTTCCCCGGCGCGTGGGCGGGAGCGGTGCGCGGCATGGAAAACTGCCGAAAGGCGGGGCTGCCGTTCCAGGTCCATACGACGGTCATGGACTGGAACGCGCCGGAGTTGGAGGCGATGACCGACTTCGCGGTGGAAAAGGGTGCGGTAGCCCATCATTTCTTTTTCCTCGTGCCCACAGGACGCGCTGTCAGCATAGAGAACAAATCCCTTGACGCCGAGGCATACGAAGCAGTGCTGACGCGGATCATGAAAAAGCAGCAAACGGTGGATATCGAGTTGAAGCCGACCTGCGCGCCGCAGTTTTTGCGGATAGCGAAGGAAATGGGCGTCGAGACGCGGTTTCGACGCGGCTGTCTCGCGGGGCTCGCGTACTGTATCATCGGTCCGCGGGGAAAAGTGCAGCCCTGCGCTTATCTCGATATCGAGGCGGGCGACGTGCGAGAGACGCCGTTCAATATAATATGGAAGGAAAGCAAAGTATTTCGACGCCTTCGAACCCTTGACTATAAAGGCGGCTGCGGCGTTTGCCGATACAAGGGCGTATGCGGCGGCTGCCGTGCGAGGGCGGCGTTTTACGCGGAGGGCGACTACATGGCGGAGGAGCCGTGGTGCGCCTATAAAGGAAGGAAATAAAGCAAGTATGAGTGATAAAATCAAGCTGATTTTTTGCGATATGGACGGCACGCTGCTGGACGAGAACAGCAATTTGCCGCCGGATTTCGACGAGGTGATCGGCGAGGTGATCCGGCGCGGCGCGATTTTTGCGCCCGCCAGCGGGCGCCAGTATTCGGCGCTGGTGCTGCAAATGGAAAAATACGCCGACGACTTCATTTTCATCTCGGAAAACGGGACCTTCGCCGCGCGGCATGACAAAGAGCTGTTTTCCAGCGAGATGGACAAAGCGGACGTCCTGCGTATATTAACGAAAGGAAACCGAATCCCCGGCGCGTATCCGGTGCTGTGCGGGAAGCGGCTTGCTTACGTCGGCGAGGAATTTCGCCCTTATCTTCGGGAAATGAAAAAATATTTCACGCAGAACACGGTCGTGCCCGATCTGGAGCGCGTGGCGAAGGAGGTGCCGATCATCAAGGTCGCATACTGCGATGCGGAGCAGGGAGATGCTGAGCATACGATTTACCCTGGACTGAAAAAGCTCGACGGTCCCGTGCATGTGGCGCTGTCCAGCAATTACTGGGTCGATATCATGAATCCCGGTATGAACAAAGGATTTGCGGTGCAAACGCTGCAAAAGCTGCTCGACGTTGAGCCGGAAGCCTGCGCAGCCTTTGGCGACTATCTGAACGACCTCGAAATGCTCCGCGCGGTCAAATACAGCTTCGCGATGGAAAACTCTCATCCGGCGCTCTTCGAGGCGGCAGCCTGCCGGGCACCGGCAAACACCGCCTACGGCGTGACGCAAAAGCTGCGGGAGTTGCTGGACGCGGGAAAAATATAGGAGGTTTTGGCATGAAGATCGACTATCATATGCACTTTGAGCGCGGCTCTTATGATTTCGACTGGGTGCAGGGTTTTTTCGACGCGGCGGCGCGGCGCGGGCTGGACGAGATCGGAATATCCGAGCACAGCCACGGATTCACCGATTTCGAGCATTTCTACTACGACGATCTGATTCTTGACGACTCTTTTATCGGAAGCTTTCAGAAAAAATGGTTGAAGAAAAATAAGTTCAAATGCCCGCTGGACGATTATTTCACGTTCATGGACGAGTTGAAAAAACGGGGAAAACCCGTCAAGACCGGCATCGAGGTCTGCAATTTCGCCGATCAGAAGGCGGTTGGGGAAATCCTCGACAAGTATCCCTTCGACTATCGGATCGGTTCCGTCCATTTTCTCAAGGGGTGGGCGTATGACTCCTCCGAGATCAAGGCGGAATGGGATGTGCGTCCGTTGCAAACAATCTATGCGCAGTACGCGGAAGAGGTCGAGCACCTCTGTGCGGGAGGACATTACGACGCGCTGGGGCACCCGTTCAATATCCGCCTGTTCCGGTACATTCCCGACTTCGACGTGTCGCCGTATCTGGAGCGCGTCGCGAAGGCGATGAAGAAGGCCGACATGATTGTCGATATCAATACGGGCACACGATATCGCTATCCGATCGAGGAAATTTCCCCGTATCCGGCGTTCATGGAAATGGCGGCGGACTACGGGCTTCCGATCATCACGACTTCGGACGCCCACGAGCCGGAAGATTGCGGCGCCTATATCGATGAGGCGATCGAATACGCAAAGCGCTTCGGCTACACGAAGTCGATCCGTTTCGACCGCCGCGATCGCTCGGAGGTGCCTTTAGGCTGACTAGTGTACTGATACGATGATCATTGAACAACGCCACCGCCTATGCCGCCATCTGCTTCGTTGTCGTCGTTCGCCGTAGCCACCGCTACGACTCGCTCCTCCGCCTTGCATCTGACGACATATGCGGCGTCTTTTTCGTTCAAAAATCATCGTGCCAGTACACTGGTATACTGCAAAATATCATCGTGACAGTGCACTAGCTGCAGTTTGTTGACACTTTTTGTCCGTTGCGGTAAAATAGCTTGAAACCAGCCATAGGACAGGGTATTTCCTATTTTTCACGAGGTGCTGTATGCCGAATTATATATGGGCGTTTTTGATTGCGTTAGTAGCCGCTGTGATGCTGACGCCGTTTGTGATACGTCTGGCTTTTCGGACGGGCGCATTGGATGCGCCGGACGCACGGAAGGTACACAAGAGGCCGATTCCGCGTATCGGCGGATTGGCGATTTACGCGGCGTTTATGGTTTCCATGCTGCTTCTTTTGGAAACGTCGGAGATTCCCGAGGAAATGGCGCAGGGCGTTATCGGCCTTTTCGTCGGCGGGTCCATGATTGTAGCGCTCGGCCTTTGGGACGATTATATGAACCTGCCGCCGAAGGTCAAGCTCTTCGGGCAGATCCTCTGCGCGTGGGCGGCGGTGGCCTTTGGCGTCCGTATTGATTTCATCACATCGTTTTCCGGCGAGATCATGTATCTTTACGATTATGTGACGATCCCGCTGACGATGCTATGGATGGTCGGCATCACGAACACGGTGAACCTGATTGACGGTCTCGACGGGCTGGCGGCAGGGGTTGCGACCATCGCGTCGCTGACAATCTGCTTCGTTGCGCTCCGCATGGATATCCTTGTGGTGGCGGTGGTTACGGCGGCGCTGGGCGGAGCGGCCTTCGGCTTTCTCTTTTACAATTTCAATCCGGCAAAGATTTTCATGGGCGACACAGGCAGTATGTTCCTTGGCTTCATGCTGTCGGGTATTTCGGTGGTCGGCGTGATGAAGAGTGCAGCGATGGTCGCGCTGGTGGTGCCGGTGCTGGCGCTGGGGCTTCCCATCATGGACACGACCTTCGCCATTATTCGACGCTGGCTGGCGGGCGCGCCGATCATGAAGCCGGACAAAGGTCATCTCCATCACCGCCTTTTGGGGCTTGGCTTCTCGCAGCGGCAGGCGGTGCTTTTGATGTATGTCATCAGCGCGCTGCTGGGCTCGGGAGCCATCGTGATGACGGCGGTCAGCCCACGGATCGCGATCCTGATTTTGGTCGTGATGGTCGTTGCGGTGCTGTACGGCGCGAAGCGGCTCGGCATATTCAAGTTGAAAGCGACAAGGTAGGGGAGAGCTATGGCTGGAACGGACACCCCGAAAAAAATCAAGGTCATGACTGTTTTCGGCACGCGCCCGGAAGCAATCAAAATGGCGCCCGTCGTGCTGGAGCTGACGAAGCGGCCGGCGGACATCGTCCCGATTGTCGCGGTGACGGCCCAACACCGGGAAATGCTCGATCAGGTGCTGCATCTTTTTCACATCGCGCCGGATTACGACCTCGATATCATGGCGGCGGGTCAGACGCTTTTCGACATCACAGCGCGGGCTTTGAAGGGCCTGGACGAGGTGCTGACGAAGGAGCAGCCTGATCTCGTACTGGTCCACGGCGACACGACGACGACCTTCGCCGGCGCGCTGGCGGCCTATTATCATCAGACGGCAGTCGGCCATGTGGAGGCCGGGCTCCGCACATATAACAAATATTCCCCGTTCCCGGAGGAAATGAACCGCCATCTGACCGGCGCCATCGCCGATCTGCATTTTGCGCCGACGGCGACCTCGGCGGAGAATCTCCGTGCCGAGCACGTGCCGGAGGAAAATATCTACGTCACGGGTAATACGGTCATCGACGCGCTGCATCACACGGTGCAGGATGAATTCGGCTTCGAGGACGACGCGCTTTCCGGCATCGACTACGGGAACCGCCGCGTCGTTTTGGTTACGACGCACCGCCGCGAGAATCTTGGCGAGCCGATGCGCCATGTTTACAAGGCTTTGAAGCGCCTGATCGAGGAATTTCCCGATATTGAAATCGTTTTCCCTGTGCACCGGAATCCGAAGGTGCGCGAGGTCGTCAATGAAGAACTGGGCGGCGTCGGCCGCGTTCATTTGATTGAGCCGTTGGACTATGAACCGTTCGCGAATCTGATGCATCGCTCGACGCTGATTCTTACGGACTCGGGCGGCGTGCAGGAGGAAGCCCCCGCTCTTGGAAAGCCTGTGCTCGTGCTTCGCGACACGACGGAGCGCCCGGAGGCGGTGAAGGCGGGAACGGTCCGCCTTGTCGGCACAAATCAGGAGCGCGTTTACAGCGAAGCGCGCCGTCTCTTATCCGACGCGTCGGAATATGCGCGCATGGCGGAAGCAAAAAGCCCGTACGGCGACGGCAAGGCCGCGAGCCGTATTGTCGACGCGATCCTTTATCGGTACGGGAAGAGAGAAACGGCTCCCGGAATGTTTGAATAATTCCTAACTCCTCGCATAGCCATTCACTCTTTGCTCGGGGAAACATGATGGTAAAGAAAGATGATTTCGATTCGGGAGAGCCAAAGCGTTACAAGCTGCTCTTTCGTTACGTTTGGGCGGCGTCGTATTTTGCGGGCATCGGTGCCTCAGTGGCGATGACGGTTCTTGCATGTATTTGGATGGGGCAAAAAGCAGACGAATATTTCGGCATCGGGCCGAAGGGCACGCTTGCGGGTATTTTTCTCGGCTTTCCCGTGGCGATTTATTCGATTTATTATCAAGTGCGGATCCATTTCGGAAATAAAGAAGGCGGCGACTGAAAGCCGTCTTTTTTATGCGTCAAATTTGAAAGAATGAATGATTCTTTTGTATTGTTCGCCCTTTCCTGAAAAAAATCTGCAAAAAGTTTTTTATCCGCTTGCAAAGGTTTTATGCTTGGGAGTATAATAGAGCGAAAATATTTCGTCGGGCGGGGGCAAGTAATTACTTCGCTGAGGTGGAATATGCAAAAGTTCTTATCAATCTACGGCAGAGGCGGCGTATGGACGCTGAAGCTCCTCTCGGGGTGCACGCTAATGAGCGCGCTCGTCTTCCTCTTTTTGGGGAAGGAGTTGCTCATCGGCGGGCTTTTCGTCGGCTATTTAGCGGGCGGCATCTTTTGCTGGACGCTGACGAACCGCATGGAAGAAGGACACTTCGATCGGGAGAAGGCGGCTTCGCAGCTTCAGAACGGGCTGTTTATCCGCTTAGGTTCGCTCTGCGTGATTATGGGGCTTGCGGCGCAGGTGTCAAAACCGTTTTTTTTGGTGGCAATTGTGGCGTATCTCCTGTTTCTCACAACGGCGTTCATTTGCTTGATTGCGGCTCGAGTGAAGAAGAACCGCGAGGATGCGGTTTCGTAAGTTGATAAGAATTGACTTTGAGGGGGAGGGGTTGTATGGACAAAATCGGTCATCGCGAGGTCGTGGAGTTTGCCGGCTATCTCTTGAATGAAGAGACGCTCATCATGAACTATATCACGATGGCCATCGTCATTCTGATTGCGATTCTCGCGTCTAGGAACCTGAAGGAGGTTCCGACGGGGTGGCAGAACGCAATCGAGGCCGTTGCCGAGGTGTGGGAGGAAAAGATCAATACGATGATAGGGCCGACGGGGCGTTCCCTGACCCATATCTTTCTCACATTGTTCGTGTATCTTGTCATCGCGAACTGGCTGGGCCTTTTCCCGGCGATGGAGTCGCCGACAAACGATTTGAATACGACGCTGGGCCTTGCAATCACGATGTCGATGCTGATTCATCATGGCATTGGCGTTGCGAGGAACGGCATCGGCTATTTCAAGCACTTCCTCGAGCCGTTTGCTCCTTTTATTGTCATTCATATCATTGAGGAGCTTGCACGGCCCGCGTCGCTGGCTTTCCGTCTTTTCGGAAACATCCTGGCGGGCGAGGTGCTGATCATCATTATCCTGAATCTCGCTCCCTGGTACGCGAACTGGGCGCCGCACGTGGTCTGGGTTATTTTCAGCCTTGCGGTCGGTGTGATCCAGGCGTACATCTTCACGACGCTCTCGTTGGTGTATATTGCGCCGTCGGCCAAGCCGCACGAGCACGAAGAGCACGAGTGATTGTTAATCAAGTCGCCGTGGCAACGGTTCCGGCATAGGGGAGACCCTGCGCCGCGAGAATTTGCCAAAATATATTTATTTTATTATTTTTAGGAGGTTATTTACTCATGGCTAACATTACTCCCGTTCAGTTGTCCCTTATCGTTGTTCTTCTCATCACGATGACTTCGATCATCGCTGCCGTTTATGGTGACTCCCGCGTTCTTATGCGCTTGATGGACGGCACGGTTCGTCAGCCGGAAGTCAAGGATGCTCTGTTCACGAACGCTCTCGTATCCTGCGGTCTTGTTGAGTCCATTCCTATTATCGCTATCGTCGTCGTCCTGATCCTCATCTTCGCGAATCCGTTCATCGCGTAATTGGCGGATGAGCCGGAAAACGGCAGCTTTTTAAGCTGTCGTGTTTTCGCGCGAAATCGCCGGAAGGGAGGATCCGCATGGTTGACGTCAATTCAACATTATTTATCCAAATCATTAACTTCTTGGTCCTCCTTCTCGTGCTGAAGAAATTCGCATGGGGCCCCCTGCTTCAGGTTCTTCATGACCGGACGGACAAGATTGCGAACAATATCCGTCAGGCTGACGAGGACCGCGCGCAGGCGGCCGAGATGAAGAAGGAGTACGAGCAAAAGCTCTCCGATGCGAGGAAGCGCGCGCAGGAGATTACCGACTCCGCGACGCAGCGCAGCGAGGCGGAGCACCGTGCCCGCGTCGAGGAAACGCAGCAGGAGATCGAGCAGATGAAAGCCGCGGCTAAGGCGCAGCTCCAGGCGGAGCGTGAAGAGGCCGCGAAGAAAATGAAAGGGCAGATGGTCGCGCTTTCGCTGGCGGCTGCCACGAAGCTGATGGCTCGCAATATGGACGACGCCGCCAACGAGGCGCTCGTCGGCGACTTCATCGACAGTCTCAGCAAGGAAAAGCTGGGTGATCTGTCATGCTGAACTTACAGCTTGCCACCAAATATTCACGGGCGATGTTCCTTCTGGCACAGGAGGAAGGGAAGCTCGTCGAGTACGGGCAAGAGCTCCAGTCGCTCTTCTCGGATATCGAGGGAACGCCGGAGCTGAAAGCGTACCTGGAAAGCCCGATGATTCCGCGTCAGGCGAAGCAGGAAGCGGTGCAAAAGATTTTCGGCGGGGAGCTTTCCCCAATGGTAATGAATTTTTTGCGCTTCCTTCTCGACAAGCAGCGCGTTGCCATTCTTGGGGAAATCGTGCAGCAGTACGAGAACTTTGCCAACGAGGCGCAGGGCATCCTCGTCGCCGACGTTACGACGGCAAGAGATTTGTCGGACAGCCTTGGCGAAAGGCTCATGGCGAAGCTTGGCGAGGTTACAGGCAAGAAAATCAAGCTGCGGAAGCATTTAGACGAGAAGCTGCTCGGCGGTGCGGTGGTCCGGATGGGGGACACGCTGGTCGACGGCAGTCTTAAAAGCCGCATGAAGGCACTCGAAGCACAGCTTTTGGCGGATTAGGTTAGGAATTGAGGTGAGTGCTAAGTTATGAAAATGAATCCCGAAGAAATAACAGCCATCATCAAAGAGCAAATCAAGAACTACGAAGTGGATCTTGAGATTGACGAGGTGGGGACTGTTATCGAAATCGGCGACGGCATCGCTCATATTCATGGCCTGCAAAAAGCAATGGCCGGCGAGCTGCTCGATTTCGGAAATGATATTTTCGGTCTGGTGCTGAACCTGGAGCAGGACAATGTGGGCGCTGTCGTTCTCGGGCGCGAGAACGAGATTATGGAAGGCGACACGGTCAAGCGCACGGGACGCATCTTGCAGGTGCCGGTCGGCGAGGCGATGATCGGGCGCGTCGTGGATGCTCTCGGACGACCCATCGACGGCAAAGGCGCTATCGAAACAACCGAATACCGGAAGATAGAAAGTCCGGCGCCGGGTATCGCGGATAGAAAGTCGGTTCATGAGCCGCTGCAGACGGGTATCAAGGCCATTGACGCACTTGTTCCCATCGGGCGCGGCCAGCGCGAATTGATTATCGGTGATCGCGGCACGGGCAAGACGGCGATTGCCGTCGACACGATGATAAATCAGAAGGGGCAGAACTGCATCTGCATCTACGTCGCTATCGGCCAGAAGGCGTCTACGGTGGCTCGTGTGGTCAAGACGCTGGAGGATACCGGGGCTATGGCGTATTCGATCGTCGTCGCTGCGACGGCGTCGGATTCTTCACCGCTCCAGTATATGGCGCCTTATGCCGGCGTTGCGATGGCGGAATATTTTATGCGGAAAGGCGGACACTGCCTCTGCATTTATGACGATCTTACGAAGCACGCGGCTGCGTACCGCGCTATGTCGTTGCTTCTGCGCCGCCCCCCTGGACGCGAAGCGTATCCGGGCGACGTATTCTATCTCCATTCGCGCCTCCTGGAGCGCGCGGCGAAGCTCTCTGACGAGCTGGGCGCCGGCTCCATCACTGCACTGCCAATCATTGAGACGCAGGCGGGCGACGTGGGCGCGTACATTCCTACGAACGTTATCTCGATCACAGACGGCCAGATTATGCTGGAGACGGATATGTTCTATTCGGGCATCCGTCCGGCGGTCAACGTCGGTCTTTCCGTTTCCCGCGTCGGCGGCAGCGCGCAAATCAAGGCGATGAAGCAGGTCGCCGGCACGCTTCGTCTCGACCTCGCGCAGTATCGCGAGCTGGCTGCGTTCGCGCAGTTCGGGTCCGACCTCGACAAAGCGACGAAAGATCAGCTCGACCGCGGCGCGCGCATGACGGAAACGCTGAAGCAGACCCAGTATTCGCCGCTCGTCGTCGAGGAGCAGGTTATGGTCATTTTCACGGCGGTTCGCGGCTATCTCGCGGACATCCCCGTGGACAAGGTCGTCACGTTCCAGAACGATTTCCTGAAATTCATGCGGCAGAGCCACCCGGAGATCGGGCAGAAGATTGCCGAGCAGCAGAAGCTGGATGACAATCTGGAAGCCGCGCTCGGACAGGCTATCGACGAATTCAAGGAGACCGTTCCTTACAAAACGGCGTGATGAGGTGATTGAATGGCGAGCTTACAGGATATACGCCGCAGAATACGCAGCGTAAAGAGCATCCAGCAGATCACCAAGGCGATGAAAATGGTCGCGGCTGCGCGTCTGCGGCGCGCACAACAGGCGGCTGTCGCAAACAAGCCCTACGCGGATAAAATGGCCGAAGTCGTGGAAAACGTTGCGGCGAATGTTACCGATTTCAAGCACCCTCTTTTGGAAACGCATGAGGCGGATAAGGAGCTTTTCCTGATCATCGCGGCGGATAAGGGGCTTGCGGGCGCTTATTCCTCGAATATTTTCAAGGAAGCGGTTCGCCATATTCCCGACAAGGAAAAAGCCGATCTTGTTGTCATCGGGCGCAAGACCGAGGAGCATTTCCGCAACCGGGGCTATCATATCGTAAAAGAATATCTCGGCATCAGCGAACGCCCGACCTTTGACATCGCGAAGCAGATCGCCGCGGAGCTTACCTCACGCTACGAAAGCGGCGAGTACAGCGCCGTGCATATCATCTATGCGCGGTTTGTGTCGTCGATGGTCAATGTGCCGGAGAAGTTTCAACTCCTGCCTTTTGAAGGCATCACGAGCGAGGAAGAGGAAACCGAGCCTACGAAGCTGGACAAGGCGGGCGCGTTCATTGCGCATTTGAAGGAAGCGGCGCTTGCGAAGCTGCCGAAGCCGGGACCCCAGAGCTACGATGAAATGATCGAGGCTATGGAGGCCAGAGAGGCTGCCGAGGCGGAGCGCGCGGAGGACGAGGCCGCGGAAAAAGCCGCTGCGGAAGCGGCGAAAGAAGCGGCTGCTGCGGAAGCGGAAAAGGCGAAAGAAGCCAAGGCGGCAAAAGAGGCCGAAGAAAGATTTGGCCCGCTGCCTCCGCTGCCGGATATGCCGGAGCTGCCGAACGAAGAAACCGACAGCATTGATTTCACGGCGTATGATACGCCGCTGGAAGAATTCAAGGAAGAGCCGTTCATCTATTTGCCGAATGCGGACGATGTGCTTAACGCGTTGCTCCCGCAGTATTTGGTTACGATGATTTACGCGGCACAGCTTCAGGCGGCTGCCAGCGAGCTTTCCTCGCGCATGACGGCGATGTCCAGCGCGACGGACAACGCACAGGAGCTGACGCGGAAGCTGGATCTGCTCTACAACAAGGTACGTCAGGCGAACATCACCCGCGAGATTACCGAGATCGTGGGCGGTGCGGAAGCCTTGAAGTAAGGCGACAGTCAGTTGTTGCTGAAGGAACTGTGCAGAAATAAATTTGCAAAGAGAGCGCAGGATAAATTTTCGTGTGCTAAGCGGAGGAGGGAGTCATAGCGGGGCTATGGCGACCGACGACAACGACGCACATGGAAATTTAGACAAGCAATATTGCAAAGTTATTTCGTAACAGTTACAAGGGGGTTTACCATTGGCAAAAGGAAAAATAGTACAGGTCATCGGAGCTGTCGTCGATATTGAGTTTCCGCTCGGAGAATTGCCGGAGATCCTGAACGCCGTCACGATCAAGGGCAAGTCCGGGGATGTCGACATCAACCTGGTCGTTGAGGTCATGCAGCATCTCGGCGACAGTGTCACGCGCTGCATCGCACTGAGCTCGACCGACGGGCTCGTGCGCGGCATGGAGGCGGAGGACACCGGCGCGCCGATCAAGGTGCCGGTTGGGCCGGAGTGCCTCGGACGCGTGTTCAACGTGCTGGGCGAGACGGTCGATCACAACCCCGAGCCGGTCGGAAACAAAGAGGCGTGGCCGATCCATCGTCCCGCGCCGACATTTGAGGAACAGGACGCGACGGCGCAGATCCTCGAGACGGGCATCAAGGTCGTCGACCTGATTGCTCCGTATTCCCGCGGCGGTAAAACGGGTCTTTTCGGAGGCGCGGGCGTCGGCAAGACAGTTCTGATTCAGGAGCTTATTCACAATATTGCCACCGAGCACGGCGGCTATTCGGTCTTCGCGGGCGTCGGCGAACGTACTCGTGAGGGCAACGATCTTTGGACGGAAATGACCGAGTCCGGCGTTATCTCGAAAACGGCGCTGGTTTACGGTCAGATGAACGAGCCCCCTGGAGCTCGTATGCGCGTTGGCCTGACGGGTCTGACGATGGCGGAGTATTTCCGCGACGTCGAGCATCAGGACGTGCTGCTCTTCATCGATAACATTTTCCGTTTCATCCAGGCAGGTTCCGAGGTTTCGGCTCTGCTGGGCCGCATGCCGTCGGCCGTCGGTTACCAGCCGACGCTGACCACGGATATCGGTGCTCTGCAGGAACGCATTACCTCGACAAAAGCAGGTTCCATCACGTCGGTGCAGGCTGTTTACGTTCCGGCCGACGACTTGACGGACCCGGCGCCTGCAGGCACATTCACCCATTTGGACGCGACGACGGTTCTTTCCCGCCAGATTGCCGAGCTGGGTCTGTACCCGGCCGTCGATCCGCTGGATTCCACGTCCCGTATCCTCGACCCGAATATCATCGGCGAGGAGCATTACAACGTGGCGCGTGGCGTGCAGGCGGTTCTGCAGAAGTACAAAGAACTCCAGGATATCATCGCCATCCTCGGTATGGAAGAACTTTCCGACGCCGACAAGCTGACGGTCGCCCGGGCGCGCAAGATTCAGCGTTTTCTGTCCCAACCGTTCGCGGTCGCGGAGCAGTTCACCGGCCAACCGGGAAAATACGTTCCGTTGAAGGAAACGATTCGCGGCTTCAAGGAAATCCTTGAGGGGCGGCATGACGATTTACCGGAGAACGCGTTCTACATGGTCGGAACGATTGACGAAGCTGTGGCGAAGGCTGAGAAGCTGAAAGAGGAGGCATAACCTATGCCGACGATCAAGCTGGAGGTCGTCTCCCCGGACGCGGTGGTCTATCAGGCGGACATCCACATGCTCGTCGTTAAGGCGGAAGACGGTGAAATCGGCGTCATGCCGAACCATCTGCCGATGATCGCCAGCATCATCCCCTGCGCCATGCGCGTGAAACACGAGGATGGCCGAGAGGAGCTGATCGCGTGCGGCGGCGGCTTCATGGAAGTTCTGAACAACAAGATCACGGTGCTTGCCTCCTGCGCGGAAACGCCGATCCAGATTGACGTACTGCGGGCGGAGAAAGCATACCAGCGGGCCGAGGAACGCATCAAGAAGTTCAAGTCCGCACCGCTAGTCCACACGGACATCGACATCAGCCGCGCCGAGGCTGCGCTCCAGCGCGCCATCGTGCGGCTCAAGGTGGCAAAGTCTGTGGGAGCGTAAATTTTATAAGAACAAACGGAACCGCCCGGCGAGAGCTGGGCGGTTTTTGTGGTGCGCAAAATGATTTTCGCGGTGGTGCAGGAAATGGTCAGGCCCGATATGGAACAGCAGTTGGAGGACGTCCAGGCCAATGGCATGATATGAAGGCGCACAGCCCATTTTACCAGGGCTGAGGCGTCATTGGTGTCACCACGCCGAAAGTGTATCCTCTTTCCCGAAGGACGCGGATGATTTCCGGCAGGGCCTTGACGGTTTCCTCATGGCCCGACGAGCTGTGCATCAGGATGATGGCACTGTCCATTGCCGCCTGCCTCGCGATGTTGTCGATGAAATCCTGCGCCACAGGGCCGTTGGGATCGGAGTCGGCCGAGCTCACGTTCCAATCATGCTCCACATAGCCGTTGACGGTAACCGCAGCGTCGTACGCCTCTGTAAAATGACTCATGCGGCCGCCGGGGGCGCGGGTGATCAGCGGGCGCATCCCGATCAGGTTGTAGATGGTTTCGTCCGCTTCTTCCATTTCTTCCAGATAGTTGTCGACGGAGGCATAGAGGCGGTCGTAGTCATGATCGTAGCTGTGATTTCCAAGGGCATGGCCTTCGTTGAAGATACGCCTGACGGTCTCGGGATAGGCGTTGACGTTCCTCCCCACGACGTAGAAGGTGGCCTTGACGCCTTCCTGCTTCAGGATATTCAGTATGGCGTCCGTGTTCTTTTCGTCGGGACCGTCGTCAAAGGTGAGATAGGCCGTTTTATGCTTTTCGTAGGGGTCAATCGGGGGAAGGACGGTGGGGAGCCCTTTGGCTCGCCGCTCCCCCAATGTATACCGGTCGTACACGGGGCGGGAAGGGTCGTCCAGATTCAGATTGCTGAAATCATCTGCAGCCGTGATATAAGTAAGCGCGGCGGCGCTTTTCGCATCCGGCGCGGCGGTTTCCTGCTTTTGTGCGGGCTCTTGGGCGGAGACGGTTTCCTGTTTTTGCGCAGGCACGACGTTGCTGCTCGCCTGGGAACCGCAGCCGCTGAAGAGCAGCCAGAGACAGGTGAAGAAGAGGACGGACGCCTTCCGTCCGATACGGCGAATGGTCATAAAAAAGACTCCTTTAGCGCACTTTTGGTTGATACCCTTATTTTACATGGAACTACCATTTTTGCAAAGGGCTTCTTTGCTTGCTTCTTTGCTTGGAGAACGGATTATTGCTTTTTTTGGCATTAGGGTGTATAATTCCTTTTTGTGTTTTGAAAATGACGAAGGGAGGGATATCATGATTACGTTAAAACACGCGACGAGCGGCGTTCTGAAGGAATGCCCGACGGGCTTTTCGTTCACGACTTTTTTCTTTGGCTTCTTCGTCCCTTTGTTCCGCAAGGACTTCAAATGGGCGGCGATCATGCTTGTTGCGAGCATCGCTTACGGCTGGCTCCTGGAAGAGCTGAATATTTCGGTAGCATCAAGTATTGCTTTGCCGTTTTGCTTTGGTTTCTATTACAACGAGCAGTTCATCAAAGGCGCCCTGGAGAACGGTTTTGTTCCCGCTGACGAGGCCAGCCGCGCATGGTTGGTGGAAAAGAAGATTCTCGCGTCCGATTCTCCTATGAATGTATAAAAACAATACCCACAATTTGCCCGACGCTTTTCTATTTGTGAACCGCCGAATTTCTTAATTCGAGCGGTTTTTTTGTTCGTCTCACTGATTTTTCAGGAATGCGTCTGATGGGACTGTTTCGCCTGGGGGGACGACGACAAAATCGTCGTCGAACCTTCCTTCGGCGATTTTGTGCAGGATGCCGTATTTTCCGTGCAGTACCGTCATCGTTCCGGATAGTATCTCCACCAGAGGAGCCACATATTTCTCCACCGCCCGTACGTCATAGCATCCCGTGTCGATAATGTAGAATTTGTTGCACGTTTTGTACAGGCGGCGCAAAAAATTCTCGGCCTCCTCGCGTCCCATTTTTTCCGTCAGTTTGTCAAGGTCGATTTCAGATTCTCTGGTGCACTCCATCCAGCTTTCCGTGAAGTAAACGCCGGAAATATCCCGTCGGAGGGAGGAAAGACTGCCTCCGGAAAGCAGGAGGTCGATGCAATCCCGCGTGCGCGGCACGATAAGCTCCGACGAGGCTGCGCGGAGCCCTGCGGTTCCACCGCCGCATCCACTGACGCAGAGGACAATTTTATCTACATTGTAGAAATGATCGATCATATCCTGCAAATATTCGTGCAGCTCTTTCGGGACGCTGTGCAGCCGCCGGGGGATAAAATACGCGGCGGCTTCCGAGGACGCCGCCGCAAGCGCGGCTTTCAGTTCCCCCATCAGCGTAGGGCAGGACAAAATCACGGTTTTCGTCATTTCGTATACCACCTTTGCAAACTATCTATATTGGAAAGATTCGTCGTGTGCGTCGGATTTCCTGCTGAGCTGCCCACAGATATTCCGTCGGATATTTTCCTGAGACAATAGCATATTTTTTATCAAACATGAAGTAGTATTTGCCGAAGTGTATGGTATAATGGTGAATAATAATTTTTGTTGATTGTCGCTTGGAGATCGAGCGAGGAGCATTTGCCAAGGGGATTTCGTTATGCTGCAATTATCCTGTGTCGTCCGTAACGCCGACGACGTCGCCCTCTGCATTCGCCGCTTTCGCGAGGAGATGCCGAAAAAGTACAAGGGACTTCTGATTTCCATTTTCACGGTGAAATCGGACCCCAATAAAATCCTCAGTCTTGCCCGGAAGTTCGGCAAGGCCTTTCCCTCCGCCGTCATCGCTGGCAGTATGACCACGGACGTAATCCATAACGGCGGCGTCAGGGTCAACGCGGCCGTCGTCGGGTTATCCGTTTTTCAATCCAGCGAGGTCCGCGTAGCCGCTTTTGACAATGTCGAGACGTTGTCCGAGGACGGGAGAAAATTTTGCGCGCGGGCAAAACGGATGAAGCATCTGGCCGCCGTCGGCATTTTCGCGACTTTGCACGCCGTCGATATCCAGCCGTTTCTCGACCGCCTCGCGCCTCTGAATGAAAAGGTTGTCATTTTCGGAGGCGGAGCGAATACGTTGGAAAACGCGCCGGCCTGCGTTTTCACGAAAGACGAGGTCGTCGAGGAGGGCCTGGTGGCAATCCTGTTCTCCGGTCCCGAGCTGCACGTTCACGCGAGCCTGAACTTCGGATGGAAGCCACTGGGGCGCGAGTTTGTCATTACCAAGATGGACGGCGACCATGTGGTGACGGAGATTGATCATCAGCCTGCCGCTCACATCTACGAACAGTATCTTGGCGTTCCCAAGGACAAGCATTTCGCTCGGGACACACTCGCCTTTCCAGTGTTCGTTCGGCGCGGCAACAGCTATGTCGCACGCCATACCGTCGATTGCCGGAAAGACGGCGCGCTGCTTTTTATCGCTGACCTGCATGAGGGAGAGACGATCCGACTCTCCTATGGCGATCCGGCGGGCATGATCGAGGACGCCAAGGCAGGATACACCGACATGGCGATGTTCCGTCCTGAAGGGCTTCTCATCCTGAGCTGCTATGCGCATCGTATGTTCCTGCACGGCGATGTGAAATTCGAGCTGTCGCCCGCCCGCGAAATCGCGCCGTCCTTCGGATATTACACCTACGGCGAGATTTTTCGCTTCTCTGAGAATATCGGCATCCACAATATGATGCTTCTGACGGTGGGCTTTCGAGAAGGCGCAAAGCCATCCAGCCCACTGCCCGTGCGCGGGGAAATGCCGACGCGGCTGAAGGATTCCCTGCTTATCGTGGATCGCCTCGTGCGGTTTATCAGCGCGACCACGGCGGAGCTGGAACGCATGGCGCGCATGGATCGCCTGACGCAGATCGCGAACCGGGGCGAAACCGAGTCGGTACTCAAGCAGGGCATCACATTCGCCCAGGCGAACGCTATGCCATTATCCGTTCTCATGCTCGACATCGACGATTTTAAAAAAATCAACGACACCTACGGGCACGACGTCGGCGACCGCGTGCTGATGGAAACAGCGAAGGTGCTCAGCGCCCATCTCCGGCTGGGAGACATCGCCGGACGCTGGGGCGGCGAGGAATTTTTGATGATCCTGCTGGAAACGGACGAGAAAAAGGCCGTACAGATTGCCGAGAGCATCCGCGAAGCTATCGCCGCCTTGCGCATTCTGCCTCGCGGCAAGGGTTTTACGGCGAGTTTCGGCGTAGCGCGACTCGCCCGCCGCGAGACCTTCGACGCCTTCTATCAGCGTGTGGACGGCGCTCTCTACCGCGCGAAGCACAGTGGAAAGAACTGCATTTGCCTGGACGGATAATATTACTTGCGGAAATATTTTTACCATGTAAAATAGAATTCGTAAATAAAGAACCGCTCGACGGAAGCCGGGCGGTTTTTTGCACTCGCCGACAATTCGGTATTTTTGCGTATGTTTTTCCAAAAAGAAATAAAATTTTTTTATCAAACATTCATTCCCGAAGGGGGATGGGAGGGATTCTTTTTGTCTAAGCGGCACAAGAGATGGGAAAGCCCAAGTGGAGGATTATTTGATGAATATACCCATACGGGTATTCGTATTGTAAAATGAAAATGCTTCGCTTATAATATCAGCAAATATTGAAGGGTGGAAGTAGTGCCGCCCGTTTTTCTGCGCAATCGCGCTGTAATTGCATAAGACGTTCATGGGAAGGGGAAACAGGTGAGAAGCCTGTGCTGTCCCGCAACTGTAAGGGGAACGAACGTCGGAACGGTCACTGGTTGACAACGGCCGGCGGGAACGTGAACCGAGCCAGAATACCTGCTTATGAGCGTGTACGTCTTACTTGCGGGGACGAGAGGACGGATAAGACGCTTGCGCTCTCTTGCGCGGCAGAAAATCCTGCCCGTTTCCCTGCGGAAACGGGCGGGATTTTCTTTCATTATTATAATCGATGATAGGAGGATTATATTATATGCTGCACACTGTCTGCTTTGCCAATATCCATGTCGATCCCTGCACCAAGCTGCGCACGCTCGTGGATGTGCCGCGCACGCTGAACGCCATCCCTGTGACGATCATCAACGGTAAATATGACGGCCCGACTGTGCTTGTCACGGCCGGCGTGCACGGCAGCGAGTATCCGGGGATTGCCGCTTCCATGGAGCTGGGAAAAGAATTGGAGCCCGAGGATATCCACGGCTGCCTCGTCATCATGCATCCCGTGAATGTTTCGGCTTTTTGGGCGCGCATGGCGGAGCTCGGTCCCGAGGACGGACTGAACCTGAACCGTGTCTTCCCCGGCAACGCTACGCTCAGCCGCACTTACAAGCTCGCTTATTTTTTACTGCATGAATTCATTCTCAAGGTGGATTACTATCTTGACCTGCACAGCGGCGACCTGCAGGAGGATTTGCATCCCTACGCTTATTTTCCCGGCAATGCCTCGGAAGAAGTCATCGAAAAGTCGCGGGAGATGGCAAAGCAGATCAACGTGGAATATCTGGTCCGCTCCACCGCGACTACCGGCGCATACAACTGCGCGGCGCTGAACGGCGTGCCCAGCATCCTCGTCGAGCGCGGCGGCACAGGGTTCTGCTGCCGGGAGGACATAGAAGAATACAAGGACGACGTCATGCACGTGCTCCAGCATGTCGGCGTGACGCCCGATTACGACCACGGCCATCTCCATACCTTCACGCCGCAGGAGCTGACCAATATCGAATATCTGGAGGCCGACAAGCCGGCCTGCTGGTTCCACCAAAAGCACTGCGGCGAGATGATCGAGAAGGGCGAGCTCTTGGGCTACACCACCGACTTCTTCGGCGAGAAGCAGGAGGAGTTCCGCGCCAAATTCAGCGGCGTGATGCTCTATATGACGCCGGCGCTGTCCATCACGCCGGGTCGCGTGCTCTGCGCCTATGCGGAACTGCCGGAGGGCTATGTGCCCCAGGCTCCGCACGACCATGTGCATACCCATGCACTGCCGGAAAAGGTGAAGTAAAGGTTGTAGGAGATTATATTGGCTAAAACGCTTGATTTGACCAATGGCCCTATAGCCAGGAAACTGCTGATGTTCGCGCTGCCCCTGCTGGGGGCCAGCCTGATCCAGCAGCTCTATACCACCGTCGACATCCTGTTTGTCAGCAACTTCCTGGGTGCGGAGGCTTCGGCGGCCGTCGGGGCCAGCGTGTTCCTGACCTCGGCCATCATCAATCTGTTCACGGGCGTCAGCATCGGCGCGGGCGTCGTCATCGCGCAGGCTTTCGGGCGCAAGAATCAAATCCAGCTCGGCAAATCCATCCATACGTCGATGGCGCTGGGGCTGATCGGCGGCGTCCTGCTGACCGTCGTCGGATTGTTGACCGCCTCCGCGTTTTTGCGCGCGATTGATACCCCTGCCAGCATTTTTCAGGACGCCTTTGACTATGTGGAGGTATTCTTCCTCGGGCTGACCTTCATGCTGGTCTTCAATATGGCGGCCGGCGTCATGCGGGCGCTGGGAAATTCCCAGACCCCGATGTTGATCCAGCTAGTGTGCGGCGTCATCCATATCGTGACGAACTATCTGTTTATCCTGTATATGGACAACGGCGTCCTCGCCGTGGCATGGTCGTCGGTGCTGTCGCAGGTGCTTTCAGCGGTGATTTCCGTACAGTATCTGCTGAACAGCGGGGTCATGCGCGTCAGGAAGCTGGCGGTGGACGGCCCGTTGACGAAGGAGATCATCCGCATCGGGCTGCCTGCGGGCTTGCAGGGCGTAGTGATTTCGCTTTCCAACGTCTTCGTCCAGTATTTCATCAACGGCTTTGGCGTGACGGCCATCGCGGCTTTTACCGCCTACTACCGTATCGAGCTCTTGTTTTACATGCCCCTGTGCGCGCTGGGCCAGGCCATGATGACCTTCACGGGGCAAAATGTGGGGGCAAGGCTCTACGGCCGTGTGAAGAGCGGGCTCCGCACGACGCTGATTTTCGGCGTAGCCTATTCCTTCGTGCTGGCGGCGATCCTGCTTTACTTTGGGCGGGAGACCTTCGGCGTCTTCTATTCCGACCCCGCGGTTATCGATATGGGCGTCACCATCATCTGGATCGCCTTCCCGTTCTATTTCTTTTACGTGTTCCTCGAGACCTTCGCAGACACGCTTCGGGGCGGGGGCGAATCGCTTGTTCCCATGTACATCGTGCTGTTTAATCAGTGCCTGCTCCGGACGGCAATCCTGTTTGGCTTCATGCAGCTGTCCCATGACATACGACTGTTGGTATCTGTCTATCCCATCAGCTGGGGTACGTCGGGCGCCATGCTGTACTGGTATTACCGGAAAGGCACATGGATGAACCAGTCGTCGGTATCGTAGTTTGGCATAAGTAAAGATGAAATGCAATTTTTTCATCTTTTATTTATCATAAATCATTATAAGGGAGGAACAAATTTTATGATCAAGAAGTTCAAGAAATCCGCCGCGTTGCTGGTAGCAGGCCTTTTGACCTGCGGACTGATTGCAGGCTGCGGCGGTGGCGGCGGCGACAAGAAGGCGGATTCCGGCAAGGCGAAGGTACTGACCTTCGGCTGCCAGATGTATTCCGACGGCCTGATCGATCCTTCCCTGCAGACGAACACGGCCTGGAACTGCAGCCGCTTCGGCGTTGGCCAGACGCTGTTCAAATTTGACGACAACGTAAAGGCTGTCCCGCAGCTGGCGGAGTCTGCGACGCCCAGCGACGGCAACAAGACTTGGACCTTCAAGATCAAGAAGGGCATCAAGTTCAGCAACGGCACGGAAATGACGCCCACTAAGGTCAAGGAGTATCTGGACTGGATTCGTGAAGAAGGCAAGAAGGGCTCCACGAACCCGACGAAGTTCCTGGACGCTGAGGCGGAGGTCATTGCTGACGACGCGGCCGGCACCGTTACCATCAAGTCCAAGAAAGCCTATGCCGATATGCCGGCCAGCCTGGCCGACCCGGCGATGGTCATTCTCGACGTCAAGGGCTCCACGAACATGAAGACCGCTCCTGTCGGCACCGGCCCGTACATGGTCAAGAGCTTCAAGGATCAGGTCGGTTACGAGATGGTCGCCAATCCGCATTACTGGAATGGCAAACCGCCGTATGACGAGGTCAAGATCCTGTTCATGGGCGACGCTTCCGCCAAGGCGAACGCGCTGCGCGCCGGTCAGATCGATCTGGCCGAGAACATCATGAACGTCGCGGACCTGAAGGCCATGCAGGAAGACAAGAAGTTCAAGGTCGACATCACCGCCGGTACCCGCTGCGGCTTCAGCTGGATGAATATGAAGGAAGGACACCCGCTGGCCAACAAGGCGCTGCGTCAGGCTGTGCTGAAGGCCATCGACTACAAGGCCATCTGCAAGTCCAACACCATCGGCAACCTGTACAGCCCGGGTCCGTCGGTCATCCCGAGCTCTTTGGGACAGGGCTTCGACAAGCTGAAGAATCCGTATGAATACGATCCGGAAGGCGCCAAGAAGATCTTGGACGACGCCGGCATCAAGGATACGGACGGCGACGGCATCCGCGAGCTGAACGGGCAGAATATCCAGCTCCGTTACATCTCCTATGCGAACCGTCTGCTGAACGATTTCTCCGACGCCCATACCCAGTACCTGAAGGCGATCGGCATCGGCGTGAAGAGCGAGTACGGCAGCTCCGACGACCAGTGGACGAAGTTGGTGGCCGGCGACTACGACCTCAACAACAACAACTGGAACACCATGATTGCCGGTTCGAATACGTCCTACATGGGCAACTGGTGGAGCAAGAACAAGGACAATTACTGCGGCTACAAGAGCGACGCCTATGACGCGGCTTATGAAGAGCTGCAGACCACCATGGATCCGAAGCGGTATACCGAGCTGATGATCACGCTGCAGCAGACTCTGATCGACGATGCGGCGGTTCTGGTTGACGGCTATTACAATAGCTGCTTCGTCTACAATGTGGAGAAGGTTGGCTCGGCCCATATTTATCCGCTGGATTATTACTGGATCACCGACGATATTAAGCCGGCGAAGTAATAAGGAAAAACGTTTACACAAGAAACTGCGGGGGATACGGCGCGCGCCGTATCCCTTTGCAGAATTTCTTCGGCATTATACTCCTATGATGGGGAGAGAGAGTAATGAATAAGAACCAACTCGTTTCCAGACTGCTGCAAATGCTGATCGTGCTGATCGGTATCAGCTTTATTACGTTTTTATTGACGTATCTGTCGCCGGGCGACCCGGCGCGAAATATCTATACCCATGCCGGCGTCATGCCCACTTCGGAAATGATTGAAGAGATGCGCGTGAAGCTTGGACTGGACAAGCCTTTTTTCACCCAGTATGTGGATTGGGTCTTGGGCTGCCTGCAGGGCAATTTCGGCGACTCCTTCATGCTGAACAAGCCGGTGGCGGAGCTCTTGATGGACCGCCTGTGGCCGACGTTGAAGCTTACGCTGGCCGCCACTATACTCATGCTTTTATTCTCGGTTCCGCTGGGCGTGCTTTCCGCCGTGAACCACAACAAACCTATCGACTATATCGTGCGCGCCGTTACTTTCTTCGGCGTATCGATTCCGAACTACTGGCTGGGTCTGATGCTGATCCTGATTTTCTGCGTCAAGATGGGACTCCTGCCGGTGGTATCCTCCGCCGGCGACTTTGAGTCGCTGATCTTGCCGGCGGTGACACTGGCCGTTGCCATGACGGCGAAATATACCCGACAGGTCCGTACGGCGGTGCTGGAAGAACTTCATTCGGATTATGTGATCGGCGCCCGCGCCCGAGGCGTCTCGGAAAACCAGATCCTGTGGCGCAACGTGCTTCCGAATTCCCTGCTGCCGCTGATCACGATGCTGGGTCTGTCCGTCGGCTCCCTGTTGGGCGGCACCAGCGTTGTCGAGATTATTTTTTCGTATCCGGGACTTGGAAATCTCGCGGTAGCGGCCATCATGTCCGCCGATTATTTCCTGGTCCAGGGTTATGTGCTGTGGGTTTCCGTTATCTATATGCTGATCAACCTGATTGTGGATATTTCCTACAATTATGTGGATCCCCGCATGCGGTTGAGGAGGTAAGCGTATGGATACGACGACAAAGAACAAGTTTTTGAGCAACAAAGGCTTTGTCCTTTTTGGGATATTGGCCATCGTCATTATACTGATCGCTATTTTGGCTCCGGTGCTTTCCGGCGGCATCGATCCGACGGCCGGCGATTTGAGGGACGCCATTATGGCGCCGGACGCGGCGCATATCTGCGGTACGGACAAGATGGGGCGGGATATTTATTCCCGGGTGCTGTACGGCGCCCGTATCTCGCTTGTTTCCACGTTTATTTTGGTGGCCCTGGTTTTCGTGATCGGCACGGCGCTCGGCGTGGTCTCCGGCTACTTCGGCGGCTGGGTGGACGCCGTGATCATGCGTATCGCCGATATGATGATCGCTTTCCCGGGCCTCGTCCTGGCTATTGCCGTTGCCGGTATGCTGGGCGCCAGCATGCGCAACGCGATTATCGCTATCGCGATTGTGACATGGCCCAAGTATGCGCGTATGGCGCGCTCGCTGGTGCTGAAGATTCGCCATACGGATTATGTGTATGCGGCGATCGTCACCGGGTCCAGCACGTGGCGGATGCTTTGGAAGTACATGCTGCCGAATACGATCACCACGCTGGTCATCACGGCGGCGACGGACATCGGCGGCATGATGATGGAGCTTTCAGCGCTGTCCTTCCTCGGTTTCGGCGCGCAGCCGCCGACGCCGGAATGGGGCGCCATGCTGAACGAGGGGCGCGACTTCATGCAGTCGGCGCCCTGGATGATGATCTATCCCGGTTTTGCAATCTTTATCACGGTCGTGGTCTTCAATATGCTCGGCGATAATCTCCGGGATATTCTGGATCCGCGGGAAGAGTAAGGGGGGAATATCATGTCATTATTGGATATTAAGGACGTAGATATTTCCTACGGCAA
>CAMHCS010000030.1 GCA_946183785.1 uncultured Selenomonadales bacterium
TAATTGGCCCTTATAGGGCCTGAGCAAACCACCCGTTTAACGGGTGGTTTTGATTCTTTATCAGTGTTAGCGTCGGGCGATTTTAACATCAGCCTTCGTTGTTGTTTTCGTTGCCCCAGCAGTACCCGCCGCCATATCCGCCGCCGCAGCCGTAGCCGCCGCGTCCTCCGCGACCGCCGCCGTAGTACCCGCCGCCGCCGCAGGTGTAATTCGCCTCGACGCAGGGCGCGTTGTTCCGGCAGTCTACGGCTCCCGGCGTCGCCGCCAGCGCCGTCCCCGTCGAACCGATCACCATTGCCGCCATAGCCGCCAACATCATTTTCTTCATTTGAATCATCCTTTCTTTTTGCAGAGAAGTCTTCTTTGATGGTTTGAAGTATAAAGGACGATTGTGTCGGAAGTGTGTCGAAACGAAAAAAATTTGCAAATTATTGCCTTGCCTTGAAAAAAGGACAGCGTGCTTCGATACATTGGCTGTTTTGCGGCCAGAATCCGCAGCCAACTTTTTCGGATTCCATCTTTACGCCGAAATGTTTTTCGACAAAATCAATAGCCGTCAAAACGGACAGGAAAGAATCCCGTTTGCAGCAGCGGGGGCCGCCAATCTTGCCGATCTTGGCCAGGGCTTCCGAGGTCATCTGATGGGATAATGCGAAGGGTTCGTTGGTAAGCGGCGTCGATTTTGAGATAATGGACACAAACATTCCCGTGCTTATGCCTGCGCCGCAGGCGCCCCAGAATCCGCAGGCGCCGCCGGGAACGCTTTTTCCGCGATTCATCATTTCAAGCAATGAAGCATAAAGATCAATGTCTCCGCCGGCATTCTTGAATGCCGTCAAAAGCGCAGCGCCCACCATGACATGATGTTCCGGCCCGTGCATGTGGCAGAACGGCATTTGCATCATCTTCCGCAGAATTTCGATTGGGTTTTTGGAGGTCTCGGAGGAACATAATCCAATCAGAGCGTCCATGCCCTTTGTGTGGCAGTCGTCGCAGATGTAATGGCCGTTGGCACATTTTGTCTTGCTTGCTTCCCGCTTATGGCAAAGAGCGCATTCCATCGTTTCGCCATTTTCCGCATAGATAAGCGACGCCTTGCAAATCATTCATTCCTCGCTCATGGTAAGTCTCCTTTGAAAGGTTATTCTATGCTCCGCGCGGAAGACAACAAGCCCTGTCCGCGCGAAAAGAAGTATGGCTTTTTATTCCTGGTAACGGTAATGCGCGTTATATTCCACTTTACGGCTCGGCTGCAAGTCTTTTATATCCGCGTGGAGGAACGGAGCCATTGCCGCCCAGGTCACCTCGAAATTGTCGAGAAACGCCGTATGCCATGATTTCGGGACGATGCAGAGGCGGGAATCGGGAATCATCTGGTGCGCCTCCATCATGGCGGCGATGGGAGCGTGGTCGTCCTCGTCTCCCGCGATGAGCAGGACAGGGCAGCGAATCGCGCCGAAGACCTCCGCGCCGACGTTCATTTGGCTCCAGAAGTTCATGTAATCTGTCCAAAACTCCTGCAATCTTTCCGGTTCCGGCATGATTCGCTTTTGCTGCTCGATAAAAGCCTTGTCGATTTTCTCCATGTCGGCGACGTTCAATGTGCCCGCTGTAAAAAATCCGGGGCGAAGTGTGCCCGCGCCGATAGCGGCGATGCGTTCCACCGCTTCGGGGTACATGGCGGCGACCTTGTAGGCGGCATACGCGCCGTCGCTGAATCCGATAATCGCGGCCGGCGCGTCCGTGATTTTCCGCATCACGGCAATCATGTCGTCAGCTTTTTGCTCATAAGTCAAAGGATTGTGGCCGATTTCCGAGCGTCCATGCCCGCGTGTCGAAACGACAACGACCTGATGATCTTTCCGCAGACGGTCGATGATGCTTCCCATTTCATAAGGCGTACCTACGCCGCCGCCGTGAAAGACGAAAATCGGCTGCCCTTCGCCGTACACCTCATAGTAGATTTTCGCATCGTCCGCCTGGACGTAATGGCCGACAGCCGGGTTGTTGCCGTAAGGCGTATCGCTGCCCCTGACGCTTTCCGGCTGCATGAAAAAGCGAATCGTCGGCGTTCCCGCGGCCTGCCCTGCGGCGGAAAAGACGCTTCCAAAGAGCCAAAACACACTGAGAAATGCAACGGTAAGTTTCTTTTTCATTTCGTTTCCTCCTCGATGATTCCCACGCGTTCGGCCTTGACATGTTTTGCGCGGGGATAGTCCCCGTCGATTTCATACGAATATTTGAAAAGATTATACCCTTTACATCATTAAATTTCAAATTCTATAGGGCTATTTCCATGCAAACGAAAAGAGCGGCTTCTTTGTGAAACCGTTCTCTTCGTTTACTTTTCTCAACCTTCGTTGTTCTCGTTGTCCCAGCAGTAACCGCCACGTTTGCCTTATAATCCGTACACTTTCCCTTTTTCCCGGAGGAACCAGAATGCCGGGATCAGCGCCAATATCTCTGCTGCAGGATTGGCGAGCCATACGCCGTTGACGCCGAGGAACTGCGGGAGAAATAGCAGCATGCCCAGCAGGAAAACGAGGGTGTGACAGAACGAGAGCAGCGCCGAGGTCCTGCCGTCGTTCAGCGAGGTAAAAAACGACGAGGCGTAGATGTTGAAGCCGACGAACAGGAAGCTGACGGCGAAGAGGCGGAAGCCGTGAGCCGCCATTCGGAAGACGGCCTCGTTGCCTTCCGCGAAAAGCGCGACTACAGGATTCGCTACGACAAGGGACAACAGGAACGTGGCTGCGCCGAACACCGCCACGATGCGCAGGCTGAAACGGAAAATCCGTCGGATTTTCCCGAAATCCCGGGCGCCGTGATTGTAGCTCATCAGCGGCGCGACGCCTTCGGCATATCCAAGGTACGCGGCAGTCAAAAGCTCCTCCACATACTGCGCGATGGAGATGGCCGCAACGCCGTTTTCCCCCGCAAGCGCCATCATTATGTTGTTCAGCGCGATGATGACGACGCTGCCGGAGAGCATGGACACCATTTCCGAGACGCCGTTGGACGCTGATTTCCTGAGAATGTCCCAGCGCGGGACAGGCCGCACCAAAAAGAGCGTCCCTTTGCGCCGGACGCCGAAATAAGAAAGCCCGATCAGCGCCGAGACCGAATACCCGATCCCGGAGGCGACGCCCGCGCCTTCGATGCCCATGCCCCATTGAAACATGAAAACGTAATCCAGCGCGATATTGATAAAACCGCCGAACAAAGAGGAAGCCATTGAAAGCATCGGGCGTCCCTCCACAATCAGGAACCCGTCGAGGATAATCCCGCCCATGATGAAGGGGCCAGAAATCACCAGCGGGATGATGTAATCCTCGCAGAGAGGAAGGAGTCCCGCGTCGGCGCCGAGAATCCCGACCAGCGGGCGCAGGAAAAGTAAAGCGAGCGCCGCCAGGAGCGCGCTGCCCGCCACGCAGGAAAGCAGCAGGAAAGAAAAGCCTTTCCGCGCCGTGTCAAGTTTCCCTTCGCCTATGAGGGAGGCGATTAACGCGCTGCCGCCGGTGTTCATCATCGTCGCCAGCGCCAGCATGACGCCGAAGACGGGCATCGTGATATTCACCGCCGCCAGCCCCGCCGTGCCGACGGCCCGCGCAACCAGGACGCCGTCGATGATGAAATAGATGTTGAGAAACACAAAGGAAAGAATCGTCGGCGCGGCAAACCGCAGGAGTGACTTATATGTAATTTCCCGCGCAAGCCGAGACATTTGAAAAACCTCCGGAATTTTTTATTTCATTGTTTTGTTCGCGCCAACAGCGCGAACAGCACCGGCACGAAGAACAGCCCGAGAAGCGTTGCGGCGCTCATGCCGCCGACTACCGCCGCGCCCATACCGACCCTTGCCTCTGCGCCCGCGCCGGAGGCGAAGGCCAGCGGCAGGCAGCCAATGATTGAGGTCAGCGCCGTCATCAGGATTGGGCGCAGCCGGAGCTTCGCCGCCGCGAATACGGCGGGGACGGCTTTCATGCCCGCGTCCATGCGGAGCTTCGCGAACTCGGCGATCAGGATGGCGTTTTTCGCCGCGAGGCCGATGACCATCAGGATGCCGATCTGCATATAGATACTGCCCGCACGACCGATCGCAAGCTCCGTGAGGAGCGCGCCGAAGATGCCCGCCGGGACGCTCAATAAAACGGAGAAGGGAATCGACCACGATTCATAGAGAGCGACAAGGCAGAGGAACACGAAAAGCAGCGAAAGCCCCATTACTTTCAGCACCGTGCCCTGGGCGTCCCGCAGCTGGCGGCTCTCGCCCGTCCACGCGATCTGGAATCCCGTCGGCGCGATTTCTTTGGAGATTTCCTCCAGCACGTCCATGGCCTGCCCGGAGGAATAGCCTTCGCCCGCCTGCCCTTCAAAGTTGACGCACTTGACGCCGTTGTAGCGGGAAATCTGCGAGGAGCCGGTGAGGCTCTTGGAATGGAGCAGGGTATCGAGCGGCACCATGCCGCCGTCCCGGTTTTTCACGAACAGGAACTTTGTGTTTTCCCTGTCGCTCCGATACTGTGCCTGCGCCTGCAGCACGACTTTGTAATTGCGGCCGAACCGCGTCAAGTTGTTGACCTCGTCGCCTCCGAAGTTCACGCGCATCGTCGCGTAGATATCGTCAAGGCTGACGCCAAGCGCCTTTGCCTTTTCCTCGTCCACGGCGAACTCCGCGAAAGGCGTGGAAATATTGAAATTCCCCGAGACCTCGGAGAACTCCGGCCGATCCTGGACCGCCGCCTCGATTTTTTGGCTGACCTCGGCCATCTCTTGCGCCGTATGGCCGGTGGCGTCCAACAGCATCATGGAGAAGCCGCCGATTCGGCTCAGTCCCGGCAGCGAAGGCGGGTTGATAGGGATGACGGAGGCCTCGGGAACGGAAAGGGAGACTTCTTCGACGTTTTCCATGATCTCATCGACGGACTTCTCCCGGTCGCCCCAATCCTTGAGCGGGACGAACAAAACGCCGGCGCTTGACTTCGCGCCGTCGGCCATCAGGTCGAATCCTCCGATGCCGAGGACGCTGCGAATGTCCGGGTCCTTTCCCAGCTCCGCCGAAAGACGCTTGATGCTTTCAATCGTGCGGTTCATCGAAGCGCCTTCGGGGAGGTTGAGGTTCACCATGAAATAGCCCTGGTCCTCCGTCGGGATGAACTCCGACGGCAGCACCTTCCAGAGCCCTGACGCTCCCGCAGCCAGCAGTGCCACGCAGACAGGAACGGCGAAAGCGCGGCGCATGACGACGGTCAGCGTCTTCAGATACGCGCGGCGCACTATGTCCAGCCCGCGCTCGAAGCGCGCGAAGAAGCCGTTTTCGTTTTTGTCTGTTCCCATCATCAAGGGGCGGACGACATCCGCTGTGCTTTTCGCCCGGATCAGCATGACGCAGAGCGCGGGCGTCAGGGAAAGAGCGACGAAAGTGGAAAGGGAGATGGCGATGACGATGGTCAGCGCGAATTGCCGGTAAAGGATGCCCGTCATGCCTGACAGGAACGCCACGGGAACGAACACCGCCGCCAGCACGAAGGTTGTCGCCAGCACCGGGCTTTCGACCTCTTTCATGGCCGCCGTCGTCGCCTCGCGGATGCAGCCCCCCTTTTCGAGATGCTGCTCCACGCTCTCGATGACGACGATCGCGTCGTCCACCACCATGCCGATGGCAAGTACCATCGCGAACAATGTCAGCGTGTTGATGGAAAAACCGGCAATCTTGAACGCGGCAAAGGTGGCGATCAGCGAGACGGGAATCGTCAGTACGGCGATCATGGTGGCGCGGGGGTCGCGCAAAAACAGGTACATGATGGCGACGACGAGCGCCAGCGCCTCCCAGAAGGTATTCGATACCTCCTTCATCGACTCCGCCACATAGCGGGTACTGTCAACGAGTGTGCGGTACTCCATGTCCGGCGGGAAGGAGCGGGACTCCTCCGCGAGAATCGCGTTGACCTTGCCGATGGTCTCGACGGCGTTGGCGTCGTTCGTCAGGGCAACGCTGAAGGCGGCGGTTTCCAGTCCGTCCTGCAGCGAAACATAATTCATGTCCCGTACGCCGTTGGTGATCTCCGCCACGTCCCCGAGCCGCACATAGCGGCCGTCCGGCTCCGCGCGGAGGATGACGCCCGCAAAGTCCTCCGGCGTTTCCCTTCGATTTGCGGCGCGGCCGATGGACTGGGTTTCCTGCCCTTCGTCGGCGGGCATCTTGCCCAGCGCACCGACGGCGGCCCGCTTGTTCTGCTCCTTGACGGCGTCGGTGACGTCCGTCACCGTGAGCCCGTGCGAAGCGAGCTTTTCCGGGTTCAGCCAGATCCGCATGGCGAAATCGTCGGTGTACTCCGTGACGGAGCCGATGCCGTAGACACGCTTGATCTTGTCCATGAAATACACTTGGGCATAGTTTTTCAGGAACATGCTGTCATAGCTGCCCTTCGGCGAGATCAACGAAATGACCAGCGCCATGTCTTCGGAGCTTTTCGTCGTGGTGACGCCGTAGGACTGCACCTCGTCGGGTAGCTGCGGCAGCGCCGAGGAGATGCGGTTCTGTACCTTGACCGCGGCGGTGTCGCCGTCGATCTCCGGACGGAAAATGATTTCGAGGTAATAGGCTCCCGAAGAATCGGAAGTGGACTTCATATAGTCGATGCCTTCGACGCCGTTCACTTCGTTTTCGATGACCTGCGCCACCGTGTCGTTGAGTACTTCCGCATCAGCGCCGATGTAAGTGGTGGAAACCATCACCGTGGGCGGCGCGATTTCCGGGTACTGGGCGATGGGCAGCGAAAACGCGGCCAGCAGCCCGAATATGGTCAAAAGCAGCGCGGCAACAATCGCCGGCAATGGATGCCTGATAAAAAAACCGGTCATAAATGAGTCTCCTGTTTCTCCCTATTTCTCGACGCCGCCCAACAGCGCCCTAAGAATTGTTTTTTCCATTTCCCGTTCCGTCAGATGTCCACAGAGATGGCATTCAAGAATCCCCGTGACGAGGCTGATGAAAATATCCATGATGACGCCCGCAGAAAAGTCCAGTGTCAGAATTCCCCGTTCCTGCCCCTCGCGGAAAAATGTTTCCAGATCGTTGTAATAGGCGTCCCATTCCCCGTCTTGAAGCATTTCAAAAAAATCGTCCCGCCCGGTAAAGAGGACATAGGTGTTGTTGCGGCAATGGATGGCGACCAGTTCTCGCAGCGCCTCCATGTAATTCTCGTGCGGTTTTTGGATCGTCCGGCGGATTTCGGCAAATACGCCCCGCATCCGCTCCACGATGGTGGCCTGTAATTTTTCTTTCGTCGAATAAATGCGATGCAGGCTCGCCTTGCTGATTCCCGCGCTGTCCGCCAGCTCCTGCATCGTGCTGCCGGGGTTCGCCGCCAGCGCCATCGCCAGCTTTTTCAATAGTTCTTCTCTGTCAAACGCCATGGCCGTTATTCCTCTCCAATTTCTCCAGAAACATTTATGATTTAAATTTTATTTTATAATTCAAAATAAGTCAATGTGATATTATTTTGGACAATAAAGAAAAGCCGACGAAGCGCGCGCTCCGATTCGACGTTCAGCTGGCGGATTCTTGGCAACGGAAGAGAAGATTCCTGCCTCCGGTGAGGTAAAAGAAGAAAGACAAAGGGATTTCCATGGAAATCCTTGACAGATATAGGAAATCATGTTATTATTTGTCTATAAATTTGAATATAATGACAGAAGTTTCACGGTGAACTTGTCAACCCTGCGGCGTCTGGCGGCTTGCCAGACGCCTTTTTTCTATAGAGAAACAGCACGAAAGGCGATGAGACAGTATGACGATACGATCGGTCAACGCCAGGTTCATGATGGTACTGTTGCCTCTTTTGGCACTGTGCTTCGTGCTGATTTCCGGCGTCACCTATTATATGGCCAGCGAGTTCCTGTCCCGGAGCGAGGTGACCGTGGCGCGGTGCCTTGGCAACGAAGCGGCGCTCCGGATGCGTATTTCCGTGGCCGATATCCAGTTGCCGCTGAAGGTGGCGGCGGCCCATCCTAACGCTTTCCTCTCCGGGGATGAGGGGGAGATTGTCGGGGAACTGATCACGCTGAAAAAGACCAGTCCATTGATCGGCCAGACCTTGTTCGCATATCCCGACGGGCGGACAATCCGCGCCGACGGCAAGCACCTCGACCGCAGCTCGCGGGATTATTTCCAAACGGTGGTGCGCACGAAGGAGCCGTACATTTCCAAGCCGTTCCTTGGCGAAACGACGAAAAAGATGCAGACGATGGTGCTGCAGCCGATCTTGGAGAAAGGCGAGCTTCGCGGCGTGCTGTTCGCCTCGGTCCATCTCTCTACGCTGGTGGACGAGGTGATAGCGGACGCAATCTTTTCGGACGAGTACCTCTATATCATCGACGAAGACGGCGTCGTGGTGGGGTGCAGCGTACACCCGAACATTGCGGAGCATGAAAAGCTCATGGGGGAGGGCGCGTTGGACGAGCGGCTGGAATTCGCGCTTCGGACAGCCCTTGCCACCGAGGAACAGACCTTCAGTAATTTTAACGCGCCCGACGGGACAGAGCGTTTCGGCGCCGTGACGCCTTTTTATCTCGCTGGAAACCGCTGGGCGGTGGTTTCTTCCTATCCGCTGGCCCGGGTCAACGGACAGCTCCACCTTCTTCTGGGGGCCGTGGCGACGGCGTTTCTTGTCGCAATTCTGTTGGCGTTCCTGATCGTGCGTTTCTTCGCGAAGAGCATAGCGACGCCGCTGAACAAGGTGGCTCAAGAGTTCCGGAACATCAGGGGGGCGGCCGACAACTATGACGAAACAGATGAGACAGACGAAATCGGGGCGTTGGAGGAAAGCGTCGAGCATGTGCGCTCTCTGCGCGACAAGAGCCAGCAGCTGGAGCAGAAGGCTTCCTCCGACGAGTTGACCGGACTTTTGAACCGGTTCGGCTTCAAACGGAAGGTCGGCAAGGCGATGAAGGACCACGAGGGGCATGAGGCGGTACTGGTCTTTGCCGACCTCGATCACTTGAAGCATATCAACGATAAGATCGGCCACGCGGCGGGAGACGAGGCCATTTACGCCGCCGCACGGCTGCTCCGCATGGGCTTCGGAGGAGAGGCGATCATCGGCCACGTGGGCGGCGACGAGTTCGTGATCTTCCTCTGCGCGGATCATGGGAACAGCGTAGACGCCGTGGAGCGCACGAAATCCATGATCCACGAATACAACGTGCATAGCAAGAATCCGTATTACGTGGAGCTTTCCATCGGGGCGACTTCCTTTATCTGCACACCGGAGGCCGACATCTCCGCCCTGATGCGCAAAGCGGACGAATGCCTGTACGCGGCAAAGCAGAAGAGAAGGGAAACGTCGATACGGTATTGAGGGCGCGGGGAAGAGATTCTCATTAAGCCTTCCCCTCGGGGAAGGCAAGAGTATGTGATTTTAATGGACTAATGACATCATTTTCGGAAAAGGAGGGGCTGATATGCTGCGCCGATTATTCCTCGTTTGGTTGGCGGCGATTGTTTTCGCGAGCCCCTGCGAGGCCGAACCTTTGCTGAAAGTCGGATATGTGAAATCGCCGGGGTATTTCACGCAGAACGAGAACGGCGACTATTCCGGGGCGATTTACGAGAATCTTGAAAAATCCCTGGCGTACACGGGGTACAGCGTGACTTACCTGGAAATCGCGCCGCAGGACGCGGAACGCGCCCTGCTCGACGGCGAGATCGACGTTTTCGCGGGGTTCATGGTGAGGCGGGAATACGGGACGGAAAACCTCGAACCCATAGGCTGGTTTATCGCTCCCACCACCGTGTATTTGGCGCGCCCTTATACCGGCGGGCTGACGGAAGGGAGAACCCGTGTCGGCTACTACGCGCCGGTGTATTCCCTGATGCTCGACTTCCTGCGGGATCATCCCGACGACGCCGAGCGGGGCATCCTCGAGGAATTCGAGTTCGTGCCTTACGACGATATGGAACTGCTGCATCAGGAATACCGAAGCGGCGGCATAGGCGGCTATATCACCAGCAGCTTCATGTTCGACGATACGGCCCCTGTGGAGCGTATCCTGTTCCCTTCCAATGTCTTCATGATGGTGAAGCGCGGCAGGACAGACGTCAAGGAGGCCGTTTCTGCGGGTATGCGGCAGGCCCTGCTCATCGACTCCGGCTTCCGTTCCGAATCCCTGCACTTCGAGGACGGCGTCCCGCTGGTGCTGAGCCGGGAGGAGCGGGAGTATCTGCGCGCCCATCCGGTGATCGTCGCCGCCAGCTCCGGCGACCAGCCGCCGCTCAACGCTTTCGACGTCGACGGATTCAAAGGCATCATCCGTGACATCCTGGACATCGCCGAAGCCGATCTGGGCGTCCGCTTCGAGATGAAACGGGCCAAGAACAACGCGAAAATGATGGAAATGCTGGCCGAAGGCCAGGTCGACGTCGTGACCCATTTCAACGCGAACCACAACCGGGCCGGCGAACACAAGGCGAATATCACCGACGCTTATCTGAGCTTCGAATATGTGCCGGTCCGGCGCCGGTACGGGAAATTCCCCGACTCGCCCCGGGTGGCCTGTCCCCGGAAGCACTTCTTCGTCCAGAACTATGTCACCCAGCATTATCCGGCGGACAAGATCCAGTGGTACAACAACTTTCCCGAATGCTTCGAGGCCGTGAGCCAGGGGAAAGCGGACCTGATGTTCGCGAAATCCCTGACGGTCAATCAGGACCTTGCCAACTACCACGATCTCTACACCAACGGCCACGGCGTAGCCACGTCGCGCATGGCGATGGCGGTCAGCGAGCACGAGGGGCCGCTGCTCCTCAGCATCCTGAACAAGGAAATCGCCCATATCGGCGAAGCGAAAATCCAGCAGATCGTGCAGAAGTATATGAACCAGGCGGCGGAAACGAAAAGCTGGAAGACCTATGTGTACGAAAACCCGGTGGGCGTCCTCGCCGGGGTGCTGGCGGTCGCCGCCGTGGTGATCGGCGTCCTCGCCTATATCAGCAATATACGCAAGAAAAACTCGCTGAAGCTCTTTGACACAGCCTACCGGAATCCCTTCACCAAGACGCGCACCATGAGCTGGCTCGAGAAATTCGTGCCGAGCCTCCTCCGCAAGCGCCATAAAAAAGACCTGCTCTCCGGCAAGTTGTTCCTGTTGAACCTCAGCATCTATCGCTTCGACCTGCTCAGGGCCGCCTACGACCAGAACGTCCTGTTTACCGGAATCGGAAAACTGATCGGGGAAATGCGGGCGCAAAACGACTGGATCCTTTACGACTCCATCAGTTCGGAGCTTTCCCAGATGTTTCTCGTCTGCCGTAAGGCAGACGGCATGACGCCCTACGAAGCGGCGGAAAAACTGATCGCGGGCGCGTCCGAGATCGAAGGCGACAATGCCTCCATCCGCATGAGCTACCGGGCGGGGCTCTGCCATATCCCGGCGGAAATCCCTGTGGATATGCCGGCGCTGATGACGAACGCAGCCGTGGCGCGAAACGAAGCCGTACAGCACGGGGACACCATCGGCGTCTACGACGAGGAACTGCAAAACCGGCGCATACTGGAAAAGAAAATCGAGGACCTGATGGGAAAGGCCCTCGAAAACGAAGAATTTGAAGTCTGGCTCCAGCCGAAATACGACATCCGCACCCACAAAGTCATCGGCGCCGAGTCGCTGGTCCGCTGGCAGAGCCCGGAGCTGGGCTTTCTGATGCCGTACCGGTTCATCGACCTGTTCGAGAAGAACGGCTTTATCATTCCTTTCGACTATTATATGCTGGAGCATGTCTGCAAGATACAGAAAAAATTTTTGGCGGAGGGCAGGAAAATCGTGCCGATTGCCGTCAATATGTCCGGCCTGCACATGCGCGAGCCCGATTTCATCGAGCACATGCGCGAAATGAAAAATCTCTATGACTTGCCCGACAACGCGGTCGAGCTGGAGCTGACCGAGACCGCCTTCATCGACTACGACACGAAGGAGGAAAGCACCAGCGCGACGGCCATCGTCGCGGCGCTCCGGGAAATGGGGTACGCCATCGCCATGGACGATTTCTGCACCGGTTATTCGTCCATCGCCATGCTGCAAAAGCTTCCGATGGACGTCATGAAGATCGATAGGAGCATGCTGCTGGCCTCCGAGAAATCCGCCCGCGGGCAAAAAATCCTCCAAAACGTGGTAAACTTCGGCACAAGCCTCGACATGCTGGTGCTCTGCGAAGGCATCGAGACCGAGGAACAGGAAAAGCTGCTCCTCGACAACGGCTGCACCTACGGACAGGGCTTCCTGTTCTCCCGCCCGATGCACAATGAAAAATTCGTCGGGTTCATAGAAGAACATGAATGCGCGTAACCAACAGGAACCGGCGATTTGAAGCGGACGTTCGACAGATTCCGGCGCATCAAAAAGAACATAAAAAAGAGCTGCCGCACGTAATTGAAACGTGCGGCAGCTTTTTTGCAAAAGTAGTCCCGTGGTTCTTTATGCTTCTTTTTCGGATTCGATAAATGTCTCGAATTCCTCCGGCGGTACCGGGCGGGAGAAATAGTAGCCCTGCACCAGGTCGCAGCCTGCGCTCTTCAGCATTGCAAGCTGACGCGCTGTTTCCACGCCTTCCGCGATGACAGGCATTTTCAGGTTTTTGGCGATGTCCAGTATCAGCTCTACCAGGCGGAAGTCCTGCTCGCTGTGCTCGATGTTTCGGATGAAGCCCCTGTCCATCTTCAAGACGTCCACCGGCATGGAGGAAAGAAGGTTCAGTGAAGAATAGCCGGAGCCGAAGTCGTCCATCTCGATTTCATAGCCTTTGCCCCGCAGCCGTTCTATGACCTTCAGCAGCTCTTCCGCGTTTTCCGTGTAAGCGGACTCCGTCACTTCCAGGTGCAGGGTCCGGCGTTCCAGCCCGTTGTCTTTTACCAGGCCGTCAAGGATTTCCTCCAGCTTCGGATCGAACACGTCCACCCGGGACAGGTTGACCGAAACCGGCAGGACGACGCCGAATTTTTCCTTCCAGGCGGCAATCTGCCGGGCGGTCTCCGCCCATACATACTTGTCGACAATACTGATCTGCCCGTTGCCTTCGAACAGCGGGATAAAATCGTTGGGCGGGATCAGGCCAAGTTCCGGATGCTGCCAGCGTATCAGCGCTTCCGCGCTGGTCAGCCGGGGCGGGTCGCATTGGATGTCGTATTTGGGCTGGTAGAATACCTTGAATTCCCGTTGTTCCACCGCCCGTCGGAGGTCGTTCAGCAGGCGCTGGTTGTAGTTTTCGCGGGCGTGTATCTCCTGATTGTAAATCATCAGGTGCCTGTTGCCGCCCCGTACCCGGTTGCAGGCCGACCACGCGCGGTCAAAGGCCTGATCCGATTCCAGTCCATCCTGCCAGGGCATGACGCCCATGCGCAGGCGGATGCTGGCGCTTGGCGACAATTCATTCAGCCGGTTCTGGAAACGGTCCAACAATCCCTGATAGTCTTCCAGATGCTTGCAGTAGATATCGAAACGGTCTGCCTCGATGCGGCTGGCAATGCCTATCGTTCCCTCGAGGAAAGCCTTTATCTCTTCGCCCAGGAAACATAATACCCGGTCGCCGAAGTCCCTTCCGTTTAACTCGTTGACAAGCTGGAACTGCTCGATGTTCAGTACGATGGCGTCCATTTTTAAGTCGGGATATGTGTCAAGGAAACGTCGGGCGTATTCATAGAAAAAGCCCCGGTTGAACAAACCGGTCAGCTCGTCGTTTTCCGCGGCGGAGATGAGCCGCTGCCTCTCCTTCGCTTGTTTCCGCGTCTTCGCGCTGTACAGCGACAGGGAAAGCAGGAGCGTGGCGATAGTGGCGGCAACGGCGACAAACGGGACGAAATTGTCCTTCACGAAATCCGCGAAGCTGACTTTCTTGTCTTCATAGGAATATCCTGCCAGTGCGGAATAGATCGGGCCTTCCGGCACAAGATTGTTGACTTTGTTGAGGATGGAGTAAAGCTGGGCGTCGTCCCGCCGCAAGGCGAAGGACAGGCTGATGTCTTCTCCGGTGGAAAGCGACGTCAGCTTGAATTGATTGCATAGGTCGGCAATGCTGTTGAGCCGGTACAGGGAAATCAGGAAGCAGTCCGCCTCGCCGGAGGCCACCGCCCGCAGCCGGTCTTCCCGTTTGTCGCAGAGCTTGACTTCCCATTTCGGGAAATATTTCTTTACGAAATTTTCATGGTAGTGATTGCCTTTCACATAGGCGACGCTCTCGATTTCCTTCAGCGAGTATTTTTCGCGGTCGTCTTTCCGCACCACCGCGAGCATATCTGCATGCATGGGCGACGACGTCACCAATACCTCCGCCTTTTCGCCTTCGTAATCCGAGAAGTTGACCGGGAATACGCAGTCGACTTCCCCTTTTTTCAGCGCTTCCAGCGCGGCTTCCGGGGTAGGGAACGGCACCGGGTCAAAAATCAGATTCGCGTTTTTCACGCCGGAGGAAGCGATTTCCAGATAATCTTTCAGAGCGCCCGTCAGCAATCCCGTGTTGCTGTCTTTGGCGCAGTAGGGGAGATAGTCGGCTCGGTAGCCCACACGGATGACGCCGCGGCGCGCAAGCCAGTCGACTTCGGCCGGCGTGAAGTAGGCACCGTAAGCGTTGATGTAGAAATATTTTTTATACATCTGCTGGTTGTAGTATCGGCTTTCATCCTGTATCTTGCTCATGGCGGCGTCCAGTTCCCGCAGCAGGTCGGGGCGACTTCGGCTCACCGCGAAGAAGAAGGGGGAGGAACCCACGCTGCAAATGGGGATGGGAGCGTCGTCGCCGTCCCCTTTTTTGATAATGTTTGTCCCCACATATATATCCAGTTCGCCGCGGTTCAGCATTTCCAGGGAATCCTGTTCACCGCCCGAAAGTTCCACGATTTCCGTTTCAATGCCGTACTTTGCCGCCCAGACGGCAAAAGCATCCTTCTGCACGCTGCCCTTGTTTATACCAACCCGTTTTCCGTTGAAGGAAGCGTAGTCGTCCAGGCTGATCTTCGTATTGCGACTTGAAACATAAATATAATATTCCTCTTCCCCCATGGGCAGGGCGGAATACAGCATGTGCGGCGACCGCTCTTCCTTATAGGAAACGTCGCTCAAAAGGTCGATTTCGCCCCGCTCCAGCATTTGCAGCAGTTCCGGCCAGCTCGCGCTCACATATTCGTACTCCCAGCCGGTATAAGCGGCAATCTTCTGCTGATATTCATAGGAAAAACCGGAACGCCCGCCAAAGGAATCCGTTATATTGAAGGGCGATTCGAACCAGCCCACCCGCACGGTCTTTTTTTCCTGACCGTCGGCAAAAGAGATCGCGGGCAAAAGGAATGCAAGCAGCAGCAGGAACAGTGTAAAGTAATTCTCTTTTATTCTGTTTGCAGCGGAAGGCTTATTTGTCATGATGAATCACCTGTTGTAATTCTGTGATAATGCGGCGTCGGATTGGATTTCTTATCTATATGAATATAACATAAACATATTCAATTTTCAATTGTAATAAACCGCTAAATCATCATCTTGCCCGCATTCTTTTTGCGTGTCCAATTGTTTCACGTGATTGGCGACTATTGCATGCGTTAGCTTTATACAGTCGCTTATGCAGGTGCAGCCTATAACAAATGAAAAACATGAAATTAAAACAAAGGACGCTTTCTTCGCATGCAAGGAAAGCGTCCTTTGTTTTTTGATCGGAAAGGTCCTTATACCTTGAACTGTCCTACGGCACTGTTCAAGCCGGTTGCCAGCGTTGCGAGGCTCGACGAGGCCGAGGCGATTTCTTCCATACCCGCCGACTGCTCCTGCACGGCGGCGGAAGCCGACTGCGCTTCGTCGTTGACTGATTTCGCGGATTTTGCGACGTCTTGCGCCGAAGAGGCGATTCCGTCGATTTTTTGTTCCAACGCCTCGAAGGTGCTGAGGGAGGCCGTGGCCTCACGGCTAAGGCCTTCGACGACGCTGCGGATGGACTCGAATGCCGAGCCGAGGGAATCGACGCTGGCCGACCCTTCCTTGACCTTTGCGGTGCCGCGCGCCATCGCATCGACCGCCTGCGATGTGTCGGTCTGGATGGAGGCGATCAGGGTGCTGATATGCTGCGCGGATTCCTGGGACTGCTCGGCCAATTTACGTACCTCCTCCGCGACGACAGAGAAGCCGCGTCCCGCTTCGCCGGCGCGCGCCGCTTCGATGGCGGCGTTCAGCGCCAAGAGGTTTGTCTGGTCGGCGATGGCCGAGATGCTTTCGACAATCTGACCGATTTCTTTCGAGCGTTCGCCAAGCTTTTCGACGACCTGCGCGGATTCGTCCACTTCCTGTGCGACCTGCTGCATTTGCGATACGGTCTTGCCGACCAGCTCGCTGCCGGCCTGCGCCTGTTCCAGCGCGCTCGCCGTCTGTTCCGCCGTGGTGCGGACGACTTCCGCCGTCGTCTGCGCGTCGTGGGAAACCTCGTTCGTCATGTTGACGGTTTCGCTCATCGTTTCGAGCTGCGCCGTTGCCGCCGACGACATATCGGTTACGGACTGGGCGATGGTCTGGGAGACCTCGGCGGATTGCTGGGAGTTAGCGTTCAGCTCTTCAGAGGAAGCGGCGACCTGCTGCGCCGAATCCTGAATGTGCTTGATGAGCTTACGCATATTCGTAATCATTGTGTTGTTGCTGTCGGCGAGGGAAGCGAATTCGTTCTCGCCGGAAATGTCCGCCCGCTGGGTGAGGTCGCCGTTGGCGACGGCGTCCGCGACCCGCAGGAGCTCTGCACAGCCGCTTTCGATGGTGCGGATGAGCATGAACGCGATGATGACGGACAACACGACAGCGATAGTGGCGACGATAACGGCATAGTGCATCATGTTATGGACGTCGGCCATCGCTACAAGGCCCGCCTCGTCGCTGAGCTTATTGCACTTTTCCACCAGCGCATCGACTTTCTTGTTCATGTCCATGAAAGCCTGACGTCCGGGCCCTTTTCCGGACACTTCCAGCGCCTTTTCAAATTGGCCCTCGCCTGCAAGCTTTGCCGATTTGGTTTCATCAGCTTCATAGACCTTCCAAAGCTTATCTATGGCGTCAATTTCCGCCAGGTCGGCCTTGCGTTCGGCTTCGGTACCGTACATCGCTTCCGAGATTTGTTTCTTCAGCGTCGCAAGGGCTTTGTCTGCTTCCTTGTGCCCCGCTACGATGCTGTCTACTCGCTTGGCTGCCGCTTCCTTATTCCGGCGCGAAATTTCCGCCAGTACGGCGCGGCGCCCGTCGCCGACAGCCCGGTCAAAATCGTTGATCGTGCGGGTAATAGGCACCATATCCTCGGTGATGAGATCGAGGTTCTCGTCTACGCCGACCATTTCGACGTAAACGAAGGCTGCGAAGAGAATGAACAGCGCGACGATCGCGCCGAAGCCCATGATGAGTCTCGCCTTGATGGAAAGTTGGTTCATAGTGTTTCCCCCATTTCTTTAAATATCGTCTTGCTTTATCCAATCAGACAATATACCTAATAATTTGAATAAAACATATTATAATTTCATTCTGCCATATTGGCTGTGCTCTGTCAATATAAAGTTGGAAAGTATATCGATAAAACTCATGCGGTTATTTCTCGATGAGATAGAGATGACCGTCCAGTCCGCTATTCCATCGGATCGGGATCGGGACGAGGCCGCGGCGCTCCGCTTCCTCCCGCAGGGGGATTGCGCCGGGGCAGTTCGCGTGCATCTTGGCATACTCGCAGCGGACGCAGGGACGGTTCGTGTCGGTGCGCACCTTGTAGCAGTTTTTCGTTTCTTCGTTTGTGCTTTTTGCAAGCATAGCCCGGGTCGCCCTGTTCATGTAGGCGATGTGGCCGTTGTCCGTGGCGACGACCCAGAGAGGTCCCGTGATGGCGTCTAAAACGCCCTGCAGACGGCGGTAGCCTCTCCGCACCATTTTGTAGTGCATCTGGTCAATCAGGAACGTGCCGAGGATGTCGGCAAAGGTCCGGAGGATTTCATGCTCCCGTTTGGTCCATATCCTTGGAGCTCGGCAGTCTTCGAATCCGACGCAGCCGATTCGTTTGTCCCCATCCATGACGCTGGCATACAGCAGCGCGAAAATGCTCCGCCCGGGCAAAAGCTTTCCCATCTTTCCGCTGATTTTTGAGGTATCCGCAAATTCGAGGAATTGCCCGTAGATTTCTTTTCGATAGCTTCGGTTGAGGAATTCGCCTACGTCGCCTTCGTGGGCCTTTTCTGCAGGGAGCGTCCCGTCGGCGTTCCACTCGAACCAACAACCAGGGTTTTCCCCATGCGTCTGATAAATGACGACCCGCTGCACCATAAAATATTTCGCGAAGAGAGCCAGAAGGGTCTCCACCGTAATGCGCGGATTTCTCGTCTCGTACAGCATGCGAAAGATGAACTCTACCGGATGGTCGAGGAGCGCCTGCCGCCCCTCTGCAATCGCGTTTTCCTCCATGTTCTTCTTTTCGCCTTCCTTGAGCTCGTCGGTGTAAAAGACCTGCGTATCGCGGCCCTGGCGCTTGGCCTCGTAAAGCGCTTTGTCCGCACAGGCGAAAAGCGGCTCAAAGCTGACGCCGTATTCCGGCGACATGGCGATGCCGACGCTGCCGCTGACGTTCAACGTTTGGCCCTTCGCGTATTCGAAGCTTCGGCGCAGCATGTCACGGAGCTTTTCGCAGCGGGCGATTACCTTGTCGCGATTATGGGCGTCCCGCATCAGTACAACGAACTCGTCGCCGCCGACCCGTCCGAGAATATCCTCCGGTGCGAAGACCTCCGCCAGCGACAGTGCCATGTCGGAAATCACCGCGTCGCCGAAAAGGTGACCGAGGTTGTCATTCACCTTTTTGAAACCGTCCATGTCCAGTACAAGGAGCGCCTTCGTCGTGCCGGGGACGGCCAGCGCCTCGTCGATCAGTTCCCGGGCGTGCCCTTTATTGTAGAGACCCGTCAGGGCGTCCCGCTCCGCCTTTTGCCGGAGCGCCTCGTCGCGGCGGTGCTCGGAATTCGTGCTGCGGAGCAGGAGGGTGGCGTCCCTTGGCCATTCCTTTTCAAAATGGATGATGAAATGCGCGTGGAACCATTGTTCTTGGTTTTCCATCTCCATGAGCCGGAAATCGACGGGAATCTCATGAGATTTGCCGGCGTATTCATGGTGCGGCGTCTGTATGAAGCGTATCAGCGCCTCGAAAAATTTAACGTCGTTCGGGTGCAGTTTAGGACAGCGGAGCAGGAACTCGGAATACGGTCCGTCGGTTATGTGGTCGGGAAAAAGGCTCCTCATCGTCGAGTCGCCGTAGGCGCGGTCGCTTTTAAAATCCCATCGGGCCACGGCGATCTTTTCGGCGCGCAGCGCCTCCCGGTATATGGCCAAATCCGTTGTCCAGTGCATTTCCGCGACTTCCTTTCGTTAATGAAAGATATTAAGGAAACACTGATTAAGTCAATTCGTGCATCTGTCGAGGGATTTTTTCGACTGTCTAGGAAAATCCCTCGAAGGCGTAGCATCGCTACGTCGAGAGGGATTTGACAACGACAGGCGGAAAAAGACCCGGCAGAGGCGCGGAGGGACTTATTCAGTGGTTCCTTAATTCCCCGACTATATAATGTGAAAATCATAAGTTGATATTCATGTTTACTATACGTCGAGAAAGCCTGGATTGTCAAGGAAAAACAGGCAATGAATTTACGATTTGCGTAGAAATATTTTTATATTTTCATAATACACTTGACAGGGAAAGGATAATCAATTATTATATAACCATAAACGAATATTTAATGAAATTATTCATAAATAATCGAATCAGGCGTCGCAAGACTTAATAGGGAAGCCGGTCGGAGTCCGGCGCGGTCCCGCCACTGTGAAGGCGAGCGACCCGACATCAGCCACTGTGCGCGCGCATGGGAAGGCGTCGGGGAGCGATGAACCGAAGCCAGGAGAACTGCCTGATTGAAGGTTGCTGGTTGACCTGCGAGGACAGGGAAGGGATCAGGCGATAGGCGTTTGGTTTTGCGTATCGTTAATTATTGTTGCTGGCTCTTTTCCTGTACTCGGAAAAGAGTTTTTTGTTTCTTTCCTTCGCCGTGTTTCTTTTCTTCCAAACGCGGTGACAGTAGTCGGGGCCGGCTCTATGGGGGAGGCCGGTCCCACCTCCTTTTTGTCAGTCCACATTTTCCATATTTTTCATTCAGAATGTTGCTTTTGGCAACAGTCCCGGAGCTTGATAACAGTTCCGGGACACCTCCTCAGCGTAAGTCTTTCTCTGTGTCTCAAATCCATAGAGAAATTCAAATTATAATTGGCAGTATGAAAAAAACCGTCCAGTTGCGAGGGCGGTTCTTTTGCTTTTTGGGTAGCGATTTGTTCTACCTCAAACTTCCTTCGCGTTCCTTTTCCATGGCAGTATATAGGGCTGTACAAACGAGAAAAAAGAGATATAATATGATTATATTCTTTGCGCATTTCAGGGAGGAGACGTTTTCTGCAGCAAAGAACAAAGGGAAGAACTTACGAGAGTAAAGCGAAAAGCATTTTCCTTTTGGATAAATGTGAAGGGAAGGAATTGCCGTGGCTGTAGAGAAGAACGGGATACTACTGGAGTCTGGGACAAATGAGTTTGAGATCGTAGAGTTCTCGGTGGGCGGGGTTCGTTATGGAATCAATGTGGCAAAGGTGCGCGAGGTCATCCAAAGTTCGTTGTTTCGGGTTACAAAAGTGGCGAAGGCTCATCCGTATCTTGACGGCGTGATTACGCTTCGAGGGAGCACTATTCCATTGGTCAACCTGCCGCGATGCATGGGACATGGCCAGGGAACACAGTGCAAGAGCATTATCGTCACGGAAATCAACGCCTATGCAATCGGCTTTCTGGTGGATGAGGTGCTGCGGATTCATCGGATATCGTGGAACGACATGGAATCGCCGCCGCAGGTCGGGGGGGATTCCAGAGTTGTGGGATTGGTGCGCTTCGGGGACAGGATCGTGCAACTCATGGACTTCGAGTCGATCATTGCGGAGGTAAACCCGAAGATCAACAAGAAGCTTACGGAAGTGGAAAGCCGGAACGACAATCTGCAGGATATGCGTCAAAGCGCGCCTATCGTAGTTGCCGAGGATTCCACGATGCTCCGGAATATGATCGTAAGTACGCTCAACGACGCGGGTTATGGAAAGGTCATGGCCTTCGTCAACGGACTTGACGCCTGGAATTTCCTGCATCCGGAAGATGAACCTGCCCCCGACATGGGACACGGAGCCGTCATCACGGATATCGAGATGCCCAAGATGGACGGGCATAGGCTGCTCAAGCTGATCCGTGACGACGCAGAGCTCCGCGGGCTTCCCGTCATCCTGTTCTCTTCCCTCATCAATGAGGAGATGCGCAGCAAAGGCGAGATGCTGGGCGCAACGGGGCAGATCACCAAGCCGGAAATGAATGAGCTCGTTGACTTCCTGGATTCAGTACTTTTTTCCATATAGACGTACAGAGGTTCTTTCAGTGAGAAGCGGGAAGATGAGAATGTTTAACGACGCGGACACCGGGGGACCCGTTCGCTGGGATTGTCAAAGGAGAGGCGATACGTTTGAAGCTCTGGAAGAAAATTTTGATTGGCGTGCTGGTGATCGCAGCTATCGGAATCGGCGCCCTCGGGTACGGTCTTTTCAAGGTGCAGAAGCTCTACACGGAGAAGATCGCGCCGGACATGATCCGCTATACGCAGATGGCTCCGGCGGAGCAGGACAAGTATATCATTTCTCGCATGGAGGAGTTCACGGCGATGATCGCCGGCGAGGACAAAGATGGCAAGGGAAAAGCCGTCGTCGAAGCCATGGAGAAAGATCCCGAGCTGCGTCAGGCGGGCATCGTCTGGGGCCGCGCCCTTTGTGCGACCATCATCAAGGATAACGCTGACATCTCGGCTAAGCTGACGCCCGCGCAAAGGGCGCAGTACATCCGGGAAGCCGACGATCTTGACGACAAGAGCGAGCATTTCCAAAAGATGATGATGCGAGCAGGACTCTTGCATAAGTGAAGGAATTGAAAAAACGCGCTCAACCGAGAGCGCGTTCTTCTTTTTGTGACGATTTAAAAAGCAGCGGGGGGGCGCGCCTCCGGCAGCAGGCGCAGGGAACAAAGATTGTCTGCGTTCTTTTTGACTTTCCGAAGAACCATGATTTGAATGATGGGCCAGACGAGTATCCCGGCCAGCCCTATGCATAGCCCTATCAGCTGGACGTCTTCATCCGCATTGTCCAGCAATACGTTGAATCCCGTACAGGCGTCGTAAAGGGTATGCAGGAGTACCGGAACGAAAAAAGCAAGAATATATTCTTTTGTCGGAGAACCCTGGTTTGTGATTATTTTATACCTGGCTATGCCGAGGAAATATGCCATTATCACTCCGTACACCAGATGCCCGGCAATCACGATCATCCTGAATAAAAGTCCCGCCGGATTAAAAAGATAGAGCAGTTCTTCGGGCACAGTGAACCCATAGCCTACGGCCGCTCCTGTCAGTATGTATTCGTAAACATTTTTTAAGTTGTTTCGGAAGATTTTGAGCGCTGCGGCAATCATCAGGAATTTTGCAATTTCTTCCGTCAGACCGGCGTTGAAAAAACCGGACATGATGGATTGTATGATCATGGAATGATTGTCGGAGGCAAAGTCGACGGCGAGAGGTTCCAGTCCGTAGGTGAAAACGAGCGACAGCGGCACCGCGGCGACGCCGAGCCAGACCGGGACAAGCGCCTGCTTTCTCCCAATCGGCTCGGGGACGTCTCTGGCAATCATTCTTCGATATATGAATCCTAAAATAACAAGTGTAACCAACATTACAACGATTCCCATACGAGAATGCTCCTTTCAGGTCAGTGGGGATTGCATCCTAAGTTTGCTGATCCCGATCTAGTTTGGCATCAGATGCAGATTGCAGGGGAACGGTTCCAGTCTTAGCCGCTGAATGAAGGCATCCCATTCATAGGAGTTTCCGAGCGTTTTGGACCACTCGTTTTTTATGCTCGGATCAGGGATGAGACTGTATTATAGGCATTGACCAGCGAAATGTCCGGCTCTATAATGAAATGTAATAGGGCTGAAATTCCATCGAATACACCCTGTCCATATAAAACTAACTAAAAAATGGCTCATTTTTATAAAAAAAACAGGGCGTCGGTTTTGCCGATGCCCTGTAACCCTTGTCAAATATGGCGGAGTGGAGAGGATTTGAACCTCCGCTGGGTTGCCCCACTAACGATTTAGCAAACCGTCCTCTTCAGCCACTTGAGTACCACTCCAAATCGTTCGCCTGGACGGTAAAAACTGACCTGTCCAAGAACGGATATTATAGTATCACAAAATCCGGAATGCGTCAAGATATAGAGATCGGCGTGAGACAACTGGAGGAACTGCATGGCAAAGTTAGAGTTTATTATAGGGCGCGCGGGAACGGGGAAGACGGAGTCTTGCCTTTGCGCTTTGTGCTCCAAGATGGATCGGGAGCCTTTGGGAAAGACGCTGCTTTTGATTGTTCCGGAACATATGACGTACCAGGCGGAACGAGATTTGATCGCCAGAACGTCCGGGCGCGGGACGATACGCGGCGTCGTCTCCGGCTTTCGCCGCCTGGCATGGAAAGCTGCGGAAAAAGGATATTTACCCCGCATGACGGAAATCGGGAAACGGCTGATCCTGAAAAAAATCGTCGGGAAACGCGCGGACGAGCTTTCCGTTCTGGCGCGTGGCGCTGGGCAGCGCGGCTTCACGGCTTCCCTTGCGGAAATGATCGAGGAATTGAAAAGCTATCACGGCACGCCGGATCATCTTAAAGAGGCGGCGTCCGTCGTCGACGACAACTATTTGGGCAGGAAGCTGGAAGACCTCGCACTGCTTTACGGGGATTTTTTGCGGGAGACGGAAGGACGCTTCGAGGACGCGGAGGACCGTATGGCGAAGCTGACGGACGCCGTGCAGAAGAATCCGGAATTCAAAGGCGCGGAGGTCTGGCTGGACGGCTTCGTGTTTTTCAATCCGCAGGAGCGGGAAGTGCTGCGCGCGTTCCTGCAGACGGCGGACGCGGTGCATATTACGCTGCCGTTGGGGAGGGACGTTGCCGTGCATGAAAATATCGCGCTTTCGGAGCTTTTCTACCGGGCCGCGCACACGCTGCAGGATCTGAAATGCATGGCGGAGGAATTGGGGATTCCCTATGAGGTGAAGCTCTTAAACGCGCAGCGGCGATTCAGCGCGGACGCGCAGGGGATTGCCGCGCTGGAGCGGGGGCTGTTTGATTTCCCAGTCCGTGCCGAAAAAGGAGAAAACAGCGCCCGGGGCGTGCATGTCACGGAGGCGGCGACGCGCCGTCTCGAAATGGAAGCGGCGGGCGCCGACATCATACGTCTGTGTCGGGAGGAAGGATTCCGCTGGCGAGATATCGGGATTCTGCTCCGCGACAGTGATAAGTACGGCGAGCTTTTGGAGTTTACGCTGAAGGACTACGGGATTCCGTTCTTTACGGACAGGAAGCGGGCGGGCGTCCATCACCCGCTGGCCGAGCTGATTCGTTCGGCGCTTGAGACCGTGACGGACGGCTGGCCTTACGACGCCGTTTTTCGCTGTGTCAAAACGGATCTTCTGCCGCTGACGAACGACGAAGCGGATATACTGGAAAATTATGTATTGGAATACGGCATTCGCGGTGAAACGAGCTGGAAGAAAGACTGGCCATATCTGCACCGCAAAGGAAGCAAGCCGGAAGCGGACGAACCGTTCTTGCAATCCGTCAACGGGATTCGACAAAAAGCGGCGGAGCCGTTCTTCTCGCTGTCGGCCGCTTTGAAATCCGGGAGCGTCCGGGAGAAAACGCGCGCCCTGTACGAATTCCTGGAAAACCTTCACGTGCCGGAAACCCTGTCGCGCTGGACGGAGGAAGCCGAAGCGGCGGGGGCGCTGGAGGAAGCCAAGGAACACCGCATGGTCTGGCAGACGGTCATGGAGCTTTTCGACCAGATGGTCTCCGTCAGCGGCGACGAGATAATCGCGACGTCCGATTACGCGGAACTTTTGACGGACGGGCTGGACGCGCTGGAGCTATCGCTGATACCGCAAAAAATCGATTCGGTGACAATCGCCGACTTCGATCAAAACAGCCTGAACAATGTTCGTGCGCTTTTCATTCTCGGCGCGAACGACGGCGTCATGCCGGGACGCCCGTCGGCGGGCGGTATTCTTTCGGAGGCGGACCGCGCGCTGCTCGCCGCGAAAAGGGAGAAAGTGCGGCTGGAGCTTGCGAAAACCGCGGAAGAGGAAAGCTGCGGCGAGAATTATCTCCTGTATCACGGCTTCACAGAGGCGCGGGAATACCTGTGGGTCTCGTATGCGCTGGCGGACAGCGAAGGCAAGGGAGTAGGGCGGTCATCCGTCGTCACACGCCTGCTGAAGCTCCTGCCTTCGATTGAGGTTGACAGCGTGCCGCTGGAAGGAATGACACGGGCGCAGGAGGAAAAATTTCTGTTTTCGACGGGAACGCGTGCCGTGTCAAGGCTTGTTCCCATGCTGCGGGAATACCTGGCGTTCCCCGGCGAGAGCAATCGGGGCTCGTGGGGGGAGGTCTACAACTGGACCCTCGACCATGAGAGGGAACGTCTGACTTCTGTTCGACAGGGTCTTTGCGCCGGCGAAAAAGAAGCTAAGCTCCCGCCGCTTCTGGCGAAACGCCTTTTTGCGCGGGGCAAAACACTGTCCGGCAGCGTGACTCGATTTGAACAGTATTATCAATGTCCGTTCCGTCACTTCGCGCATTACGGGCTCCGGCTGGAAGAACGTGCGGAATTCAGCTTCCGGCCGTTGGAGAAGGGAACGCTGCTGCATGATATGATGCGCGGTTTCGGGGAACAAATGCGGCGGGAAGGGAGGCCGTGGTCGAGCGTATCACCGGAGGAACGCGGCGCTTTTGTACGCGGCGCGATGGAGGCCGCGGCTTCCGGTGTGCAAAACGCGATTCTTGCCAGTACGGCGCAGTATGAAAACATTGCCGTTCGCATTGGAGATACGGCGGAGAGCTCGATTGCGCGCCTTTCGGAATGGGACGGCGTCAGCGGTTTTTCCCCCCGCTATTTCGAGCTGCCCTTCGGCGCGGGATCTTCTGCGGGGGAACTGATGTCATGGTCAATCCCGGGAAGCGACGTCAGGCTGGACGTTGTCGGCAAGATCGACCGCATTGATTTCGGAGAGATAGAGAATGAAGCGGGGGAGCGTCGGCCCTATTTCCTGATTATCGACTACAAACCCAGCGAGCAGGACTTGACGCTGCTGGACGTCTATTACGGCTTGCGGCTCCAGCTTTTGACGTATCTGGAAGCCGCAAGGCGATTTTTCAGGATACGCGGTAACGGCGAGCCGCGTCCCGCCGGCGTGCTCTACTGCCTGCTCCAAAATTCCACCCTGAGCGGCAGCGGCCGGATGAGCCGTGAGGAGGCCGAAAGGAAGCTGCTCGATAAGCTTCGCATGAAAGGCTGGCTCTTAAACGACCCAAATGTGATTCGGAATATTGACGGAACCGGCCGTCATATTCGCGTCAAGCTGAAGAACGACGGCGCCATCGACGGTACAACCAAAGGCGGTGTCAAGGCGGAAGGCGAGTTTGACGCGCTGGCGGCCTACACGATGAAGAAATTGCGGGAAGCGGGCGAAAAAGTGCTTTCGGGCGACGTCGAGGTTTCCCCGTTTCATGTGAAAAACAAGAGTGCCTGCGCGTTCTGTCCTTACGGCGACGTGTGCGGCTTTGACGTAAAACTGGGGCGGTTCGCGTACCGCGAGCTCGACGATACGATATCATTTATGAAGGAAATGGAGCAGGAGGGAGGCGACGACAATGGGAACGGAAAATAACGCGCCGTCTTCAGGACAGCTCCGCGCCATGACGGAAAGCGGCCGCAACCTGCTCGTCTCGGCGGCGGCCGGCTCTGGCAAGACTTTCACGCTGGTGGAGCGGATCGTTCAAAGTATCATAGCCGGAAAATATCGGATTGACGAGCTTCTGGTTGTCACTTTCACAAACGCGGCGGCGGCGGAAATGCGCGAGCGCATAGAAAAGAAGCTGACGGACGAACTGGAAGCCCACCCGGAGCTTGCCCGCCAGATTATCCTGCTTCCCAACGCCTCGATTTCCACGCTGCATTCTTTTTGCCAACGGCTGATTCGGGAAAACTTCACGGCCGTCAACGTCGACCCGAAGTTCCGCCTGCTCAGCGAACAAGAGCGCCAGCTCATGCGGCAGCGCGTTGTGGAGGAGATGTTCGAGCGGAAATACGAGGAGCATGGCGCCGCATTTTTGCGCTTTGTCCATAGCTTCGGCAACGATCTCGACGACACGGCGCTTTATGAAATGGTGTTGGATTTGCACAGATTCGCGGAGAGCCAGCCAGAGCCGAAACCGTGGATCGAGAGTATCCTTGAGAGGATTCCCGGGTGGGGGCAGGCTTCCATCGAGTGCGCCGACTGGTATCCGCATCTGATGAACGAGATTCACCGCACGCTGGCCGCCTGTGCGGACGCCGCGCGGTATTTTTCCAACCAGGCTGAACGGGACGGCATATCGACATACGCAGAAATTTTCGCGCATGACCGGGAACTGATTGACGCTCTTTCCAAAGCGGCGGCGACGAAGTCGTGGAACGCCATGCGGGAGGCTTTTTCCTCCATGCCAAAATTCCCGAACCTCAAAAAGCCCCAAAAAATGGAAATCGACAAGCAGACGACCGCCTTTTACACCGACGGCCGCAAGAACCAGATCAAGATTCCGATCGACTCCCTGCGGGACGCCTATTTCTCGCAGTCGGAAGAATCCCTGCTCGAAGATCTGCGCGCTTCCGGCGCGGAGACTGCGGAGCTTTGCCGTCTCACGCTGGACTTCCTCGACGCCTTCGAAGCAGCGAAGCGGAAGAAGACGGCGCTGGACTTCGGCGATCTCGAACATTTCGCCCTCGCAGTCCTGCGGCGGGAGGAGACCCTCGACGCGATAAAGAAGCGATACAAAGAGATCATGGTGGACGAATATCAGGACACGAACGGCGTGCAGGAGGCGATTCTCGGTCGGCTGACGAACGGGCGCAACCTCTTCATGGTCGGCGACGTCAAGCAGAGTATCTACCGTTTCCGCCTCGCCGACCCGACGCTGTTTACCGATAAGCAAAGCGATTACCGGGCGCACGGGGAGAAGGGCGCCTGCGTAGAGCTCAGCGAAAACTACAGGAGCCGGGCCGAAGTGCTGGCAGCCGTCAATTTCCTGTTCTCACAGCTCATGATCGGCGGGGAAACGGAGCTCTCATACGACGAGCGCGCCGCCCTTTACCCGAAAGCCGATTTCCCGAAGACCGAGGGCAAAAGTTTCGCCGGATCGCCGGTGGAGCTCCTGCTCGTCGGAAACGGCGGCGCCTCCGGGGACGAAGAGACGGAAGAGCTGCGAGGATTTGCGGCCGAGGCGGAACTCGTCGCCCAAAAGCTCCGCGAACTGAAGGACAGCGGCGTATCCGTCTACGACAAGGACAAAAAAGAGTACCGTCCGCTCCGTTGGCAGGACATGGCTGTGCTCCTGCGCTCGGTCAAGGGGAAATCGCAGATACTCCTCGAAAAGCTGCGCGCCCACGATGTCCCGGCCTATGCCGAAGTGGACGCGGGATATTTCGAAGAAAAGGAAGTGAGCCTCGTTCTCGCGCTGCTCGCCGTCATCGACAACGCCCATCAGGACATTCCGCTGGCGGCTGTGCTTCATTCTATGATCGGGGGCATGACGGCGGAGGAGTTGGCTGCCATCCGCGCCGACGCCGACGACGCGGCGGATTTTTACGAAGCGCTGGCCGCAAAGGCAAAAGAGGACGAAGACGGCAAAGCCGCGCGCTTTTTGCGGAAGCTGGAGAAATGGCGCAGATTTTCTCGGCGCGTCGGCGTCCCGGAGCTTCTCTGGCAGCTCTATCGGGATACGGGCTGCTATGACTACGCCGGCGCCCAGCCCGGAGGCCTCGTGCGGCAGGCCAATCTCCGCATGCTTGTCGACCGCGCCGCCGACTATGAAAAGACGAACTTTCGAGGGCTGTTCCGCTTCCTGAAATTCGTCCGGCAGATGAAGGACCGCGACACCGACCTTTCCGTCGCGCGTACGCTGGGAGAAAAAGAGGACGTAGTCCGGGTCATGACCGTGCACAGGAGCAAGGGACTGGAATTCCCCGTCGTCGTACTCGCGGATCTGTCAAAGAAGATCAACCTGCAGGACGCGCAAAACAAGCTGCTGATCCATAAGAATCTCGGAATCGGCATGTACTGCACGAAATCGGAGGGCACTCTCGCCTGGCAGTACCCGACTGTCGCCTGGCGCGCCATGAAGGAAGCCATCCAGAACGAGGCGAAAGCGGAAGAACTGCGCGTGCTCTATGTGGCGCTGACACGGGCGCGGGAAAAGCTGATCCTTGTCGGCAGCGTAAAGCCCTCCGCCGAAAAATGCACGAAAGCATGGAGCCGCTATACGGAGCGGAAAGACGCGGCGCTGCCGGGACACGCTGTGCTCGGCGCGAAAACATGGCTGGACTGGATTGGGACGGCTGTCGCGAGAGATGAGGCCGGGGGCGCGGAGCTTCGCACTGCGGCCGGTCTCTCGGATGCGCCGCAAATCCATTATCCCGCGGAGGATTTCGGCGCGCCGAACTTCTCCGTGCAGTTTGTTTCGGTCGCGCCGCCGCAAGCAGAAGATGAAACTGCGGAGACCTCGGACGAATGGAAAGAGCGCATTGAAAATCTGGAGCCGCTGCCCCTGCCGGAAGAGAGCGGCCGGGCCGCCGCGCTTTCCTGGGAATACGGTCATTACACGGATATCCCGGCGAAAATGACCGTCACGGAAATCAAGCGCCGCACGGAGGAACCGGAGACGCTCACGCCTTTCCTGCCGGACGAAAACGTGGATCATTCAGAGGCCATGCAAAGGAATTTTCCGCCGCCCGCATTCCTTGAGACGGAAGAAATCGGAAAAGGCGGCGCCGTCTTTGGGACACTCATGCACGGCGTCATGCAAAAGCTTCGGCTCGACGGCGCGCTCGACAAAGCGGACGTCGAACGCCAGCTTGACGATATGGTGGGAGAGGGGACGCTGACCGAAGAGGAACGGCGCGCCGTGCGCGTCCCGTTGATCACGCGGTTTTTCGCCTCGCCCGTCGGGCGCCGCATGAAAGCCGCGAAACGATGCTGGCGAGAGCAGTCCTTCAGCCTGCTGATTCCCGCTGTCGAAATGGAGCCGCAGGCTGACCATCGGGACGAGATCTTCTTGCAGGGCGCCATCGACGCGTTCTTCGAGGACGCCGACGGACGACTCGTGCTGCTCGACTACAAGACCGACCGGAACTCGACGCCGGAGCAAATCAAAAAGCGCTACCGCACGCAGCTCGACCTTTACGCCCGCGCAATCCGGGCCATCACGGGCATGGAAGTCGACGAGACGTATATCTATCGTCTTTCTGACGGCGATACGATAGCGCTCTGAAAACGTCATATCAAAAGAGCGTGCAACGGAGAATAATGCAACGCCTTTTTTGCTTCGTTGCGGTTTTTCTTCAAAGGGGCAACGCCCCTTTGGAGATGGGGAAAAGGAATAAAAAAATCTCTTCAAGCGCGGTCTCATGCCCGAGTATGAAGAGATTTTT
>CAMHCS010000031.1 GCA_946183785.1 uncultured Selenomonadales bacterium
CCGAAGCAAAAGTCCCGGTGGCAAACGACGGGCCGGGAGCGGGCCGGCAGGTGGAATAATGAGAACGCCCACAACGGCTTCGGCATAAGCGACTCACACGCGAGCAAAGCTCGCGGTTCCCTGCGCATGCCGAAGCAAAAGTCCCGGTGGCAAACGACGGGCCGGGAGCGGGCCGGCAGGTGGAGTGAAAAATTTTGCGCGCAGACGCGCTTTATATTATAATGTTTGAAGATAGTTTTGATGACAGAGGTGCACTTATGGATATCGACTTTCATTATGGCACGATTTATGTACTGGCCCGTTGGGCAAAATTCGGCAGCGAAAACGCGAACCTGATTGCCCATATCTCCCAGCTCGTCGATGACAATTTTGACTCGACGCCGTTTTCCGACGAAGAGGAAAAGAAAAATATCGCCGAGGGCGTTCATGTCCGTTACTCCTGCCAAAACATCTGGGGCAACGTCAGCGGTAAAGGCAACCGCGAAATCTGGATCCCTTTCCATTTCCTTCCGGGGCTGGAAGGCGACACGCAGGAAGAACAGCTGATCTGCAAAAAGAACAGCGAGCTTTCCCATAAGCTCGGAGAACGGCTCAAGGAAACGACGCTGGACAACACGAATTTCCCATTCCGCCTCGGCGTCGGTCTGCACGTTCTCGCCGACACATGGGCGCATCAGGAATTCGCCGGTATCAATAACACCCTGAACAAAGTGCAGGACTTGATTTTCGTGACCTCCGGCTCCGTCGTCGAAAAGGTGCTGGACGACATTCTCGGCGCGTCGGCCTTCGTCAGCAAGGTTTTGGACGAAGTCATGCCCCTCGGCCACGCAGCCGCCGTCCATTGCCCCGATATGCCCTATCTCTGGTGGAAGAGCGGCGAACGATTCACAGACGGACGAAAGAACTGGGACGAGTTCATGGAGGGCGCCGAGGAAATATTCCGTATCCTGCAAAAAGTCAGCGGAGAAGAAGTCACCGGACTGTCCGAGGAACAGCGCAAGAAAATCATGAAGAGCTTCAAGGGCATCCAGTCCGACAATATTGACGAGCGGTATCAGGAATGGCTGCGCCGCATCCACGAAAACTATTTCGAGATTGAGGACTTCGACGACAACGATGCGACGGCGGCATACAGCATTCCTTATATCTTCGAGGATATCGACTTCCGCCGTCAGTTTTACGACGAGATCAACGATCATTTCGACTGGGTGCGGGACGAACTGGAAGAGCACGACATTTTCGTGCTGAAAAGCACACCGATCTATTGATTATATAATTAAAACCTCTGACGAGGATTTCGCCAGAGGTTTTTGTTTGCCCTCAATTATTTTGTCCAGTGGACGCTTTCGAGATTGCTCTTGTAAATTACAGCGGGCTTGCAAAGAAACGCCGGTACGTCCCTCATGCCGTTGTTCAGCTTGCTCGGCGATGGCACGGATTGTCCTTTTACGATGTCCTGGACAAGATGCAGACACTCCTTGACCGGGAGTGCGGGCGGCTTGTCGATGGTCATCCCCTGCCGGTCGGCGGCAATGGCGCGCACACCCTCCGGATCTGCGTCAAGGCCAGTGATGAACGGCCATTGGCCCGAATAATGCAAATCCAGCGCCTCACGAATTCCTACGGCCAGCTCGTCATTCGGGGAAAGCACCGCACGCAGCGGCCTGTCGTTTGCATAACTGAGCTGCAAAATGCGCCCCATGCGCACCTTCGCGTTTTGCGCACTCCAGTCATTCGTCGCCGTTTTTTCAAAACCCGTTTCACCGGAAGGAATTGCAAGCCGCCCCTTGTCGATGTACGGCTGCAGGATTTCCAACGCGCCTTCATAAAAGAGATGCGCGTTGTTATCCTTCGGGTCGCCCGCGAAGATTTCGATATTGTCCGAGCCGGGTTTTTCTTTCAGTCGGAGCGCCCGCTCGATGGAGCGCGCCTGTGAACGTCCGATTTCCCTCGCGTCGTAACCGACAAAATAGGAGACGTGCGGGGAATTCATGATCAGCCGATCGAATGCGATGACGGCAATGTCCTGTTTCGCGGCTTCCGCCAGCTCGTCCTTCAGAGCGTCGCCGTCCACCGCGCTGATGATAATTGCGAGGGGTTTCTGGCTGATAGCCTGTCGAAACTGTTCCTTTTGCTCTTCCGCCGTCCTAGCAAAGCGCAAATCATTGAGAAAGCCGTTCTTTTCCAACATCTCCTGCAATGCGAGGCCGCTCCGCTGCCAGATTTCCGAAGAATCCGGGAACAGTGTCGCGACAACCTGCGCCGGTTTCCCACCGACCTTGTTGTCCCGCTGGCCTCCGCAGCCTGTCAGCGCCACGAGGCTCAACATGCACAGCGCCAGCGCAAAAAGCATCGCCCATCGTTTCTTCATGGCATTCCCCTCCTATGGTTGTCCATGGATCCGTTTCTTTGGTTTTTATTCAGCTTGGAGCGCCATGACGCTCTGCGCCCCATTTTCCATTGCTCACACTTCCTGCGGGGAGTTTTTCTCCCTCTTCATAAATGTTGTAAATTTTATATTGGCTTTTTATTTATTATACTTTAGTTTTCACGCTGAGGCAAGAGAATTTACCGTTGCGGCCGGCCTCGGCGTTTCCAGCAGCACGACGCCGCCTTTGTCCACGGAAAGCGCGCGAAGCGCGTTCAGCACCGCCAGAACCATAACGCCGACGTCTGCAAAAATCGCCATCCACATCGTCGCGTAACCCAGCGCGCCGAGAATCAAGCATGCCGCCTTGACGCCAAGAGCCATTACGATGTTCTGCTTGACGATGGCCATGGTCTTGCGTGCAATACGCATCGCCAGAGAAATCTGCTGCGGGTCGTCGTACATCAGCACCACGTCCGCCGCCTCGATGGCCGCGTCGGAGCCCATCGCTCCCATAGCTACGCCGATATCCGCGCGGGCCAGTACCGGCGCGTCGTTGATGCCGTCGCCGACGAAAGCCAGCATGCCGTCGCCTTCCTTTTTCTGCGAAAGCAACTCTTCGACTTTTTCCACCTTGTCTGCAGGCAGGAGCTCGCTGCAGACCATATCAAGACCAAGCTCCTCCGCCACTGCGTCGGCCACAGGCTTCGCGTCGCCGGTCAGCATGACAGTCTTCTTGACGCCCGCCTCGTGCAGCAGTTTGATCGCGCCTTTCGAAGTCGCCTTCACCACGTCGGAGATGACCACGTGACCGACATACTGCCCGTCGATTGCAACGTGGATTGTTGTACCGGTCTTTTCGCAGGGATGCCATTCCGCTCCGACGGCGTCCATCAGTTTCTCGTTTCCCACACAGACCGTTTTGCCGTTTACGAGGGCGCGTATGCCCTGTCCGGCAATCTCCTCAACGTTTTCCACCGTGCAGTCGTCCGCTTCGTTCGGATATGCCGCGCGCAGCGAATTCGCAATCGGATGGGTCGAATATCTCTCCACATGGGCGGTCAGGTGCAGAAGCTCCGTTTGTTCAATGACGTCGGGGTGGACGGCGGAGACGTCGAACACGCCCTTCGTCAGCGTGCCGGTCTTGTCGAAAACCACTGTCTCGGCGTTCGCCAAAAGCTCCAGATAGCTCGAGCCTTTAACCAGCACGCCGTTTGCCGACGCGCTGCCGATACCCGCGAAGAACGACAGCGGCACTGAAATCACGAGCGCGCAGGGGCAGCTGATGACGAGCAGGATAAACGCGCGCTCGATCCAGACCGCCCAATCCGGTGAAAGTCCCATCAGTCCCATCCGAACCAGCGGCACTGCGACAGCCAGCACTACCGCGAAGGCGCATACGAACGGCGTATATACCCGTGCGAACCGTGTGATGAAATTCTCCGAGCGGGACTTCTTCATGCTGGAATTTTCCACCAGTTCCAGGATTTTCGCCGCCGTGGACTCGTCGGCTTCCTTCGTCGTCTCGATACGAATCACGCCGGACAGATTGATGCAGCCCGAAAGCGCCTCGTCTCCGACGCCCGCTTCCCGCGGCAGGCTTTCGCCGGTCAGTGCCTTCGTATCGAGCGTCGTCGTGCCGCTGATGATCTTACCGTCAATGGGAATCCGCTCACCCGGCTGGACCACGATCGTCGTGCCGACCTCCACGTCGTCGGGATCAACGCGCTCAAGCTGACCGTTCTCGCCCTCGATATTCGCATAGTCGGGGCGAATGTCCATCAGCGCCGAGATGTTGCCGCGGCTCTTGCCCACCGCATAACTCTGGAACAGCTCGCCAATCTGGTAAAACAGCATAACCGCAGCGCCCTCGCGGTACTCGCCGAGCACCATTGCCCCCAACGTAGCGATCGCCATCAAAAAGCTCTCGTCGAAAAACTCCCCATGACTGACGCCCAGCGCAGCTTTCCGCAGAATGTCATAACCGATAACCAGATACGGGGCGACGTAAAGCGCGCCGAGCATCCATCCCTCGAACGACACGAATTCCAGTGCAACGAGCAATACCGCCGCAACGATAATCCGCACCACCATAGTTTTCTGTTTTTCCGTCATAACGCATGCCCCCTTTTTAGAGTTAAGGAACCACTGATTAAGTCCCTCCGTGCCTCCGCCGGGTCTTTTTCCGCCTGTCGTTGTCAAATCCCTCTCGACGTAGCGATGCTACGCCTTCGAGGGATTTTCCTAGACAGTCGAAAAATCCCTCGACAGATGCACGGAGGGACTTAATCAGTGGTTCCTTGAGAGTGGAGATATACATTATCTATCTCCACTCTTGACACTCCACTCTCAGATGAATACTTCGCAGTCCGGCTCGACCTTCTTGCAGGCCTCGCGCACCCTCGGCATGACTACGGCAGGATCGGCACCCTCGGCGAACTCAACCGTCATCTTCTGGGCCATGAATCCGACGGCAGCCTTGTCCACGCCCTCGACCTTCGCGGCGGCCTCCTCCATCTTCAGTCCGCAAGCCGCGCAATCCACTTCAATTTTGTACTTCTTTTTCATAACATATTCCTCCTTAGTAATGATTGAGGAACCACTGAATAAGTCCCTCCGCGCCTCTGCCGGGTCTTTTTCCGCCTGTCGTTGTCAAATCCCTCTCGACGTAGCGATGCTACGCCTTCGAGGGATTTTCCTAGACAGTCGAAAAAATCCCTCGACAGATGCACGAATTGACTTAATCAGTGGTTCCTTGATTCATCTAATTTGATTACATGAACATTTAATCATATATTAAATAAAAAATCAAGAGGTTTTATAAATTTTTTCTTTCGTCGTTCTTTTATATAAGGGATGTAACCATAGCGTCAAAAAGAGGAGCATGATATAATGGTAACAGGAATACTGAGAAATCACGCCTCACGAAGGGAAGGTTCCTTTGGAAGCATCTTCGCAGGCAAGTCGAAAATCGTCGCACCGTACAGGCAACTATGAGAAAGCATACTACTTTAAAAGGAGGAGATTCCATGAAAAAGAAAACATTCTGCGCGCTTGCGCTTTGCGCGGCGCTTTCTGTCGGCGTTACGCCCGTTCCGCAGTTCGACGCGCCCGCCGCGCTGGCGGCGGAGGCTTACGCCGACGCGTCGCTTCAATATCTGCCGCTGATGAAGCGCACACGCTATTTCGCGGACGGCGACCAGTCCGGACCGCTGTTTGTCTCGCACTGGACCAGCGTCGATTTCACCGGCCGCGCCGGCGTCTATGACGATATCGCCACGGCTCTCGCCGAAAACACCAGGAAGGAAATGCTGAACGCCGACGCCGCCCGCGCCGAGATGACCTCCGACGCGGCGCAGGAACGGGCCTCGCGCAAAGCGGACGGCGGAACTTTTTACGGTCCCTTCGAGCGCACACGGGATATCTTTGTCCGTCGCGCCGACTCGCGCGTCGTCAGCCTGCTGGAATTGGGCTCGTCCTATACCGGCGGCGTGCATGGCTCCTACGGCTCAGGCGGAACGAACTTCGACGCCCGGACGGGAAAACAGCTCGCCCTTTCCGACGTCTGCCCGGATACGGAAGGATTGATCGCGGCGATCATCGCCCAGATGGGCTTCGATTACCCGGACGCTTCCTTCATGCAAAACGGCAGCACGCTGATGCAGGACATGGTGCGCCAGATGGTATCGGACGGCTCGATTCCCTGGACGTTCGACCCGCGCGGCGTTTCGTTCTATTTCAATCCGTACCTGATCGCCTCCTACGCCGAGGGCATTTTCACCACGACGATCCTATTCTCTGAGCATCCGGAACTTTTCGCAGAGGACTATGGCGTCGGCCCCGCGCCCTACGCGATGGAGCTGCAGCCGTATCTTGTCACGCGGCTCTCGGACAGCCCGCGGGATCATCGGCTGATGGTCAGCGGCGGCGTCAACGAACTCGTGATCTCCTTCGGCGGCGTGAATCTCAGCGACCCCGTCGCCGTGAAGGACATCCATCCCGTCGTAGTCGGCCTCGAAGACGGGCGGCACTACCTCTATGTCGATTGCCTGCAGGAGGAGGGGAACGTCCGCATGATCCGCGTCTATGACCTGAACCGCCCGGAGCTTGACTGCATCGGCGTCCAGCCCCTGACGCTGCTGGCCTCCCCCATGGACCGCGACGACGATAAAGAGTGGTATGTGATGACGGACCCGATGGATTTCCCGGCGACCTCCATGGAGCAGGGCGGCACACACCCGACGGGAACGCGGCTCCGCTGCCGCGTCGGCTCCGACGGACGCATCGAGATCATCGGCGCGGAAGGCACGCAGGGATAATACAGGAAACGAAGACCAAGCGTCCGGCGGAAATTCCCGTCGGGCGTTTTCCGTTTCTTGCTCTCCGCAAATACCTATCATATAATAAAGGGAAGAAAACATCGCAGGAGGGGCGACATGAGCGAAGACATCCTTTCGGGACTGAACGAGAAACAGCGTGAGGCCGTGCTGGCCACCGAGGGCGCGGTGCGCGTCGTCGCGGGCGCCGGCTCCGGCAAGACGCGGGTCATCAGCCGCCGCTTCGCCTATCTGGTCACGGAGCTCGGCGTCTTGCCCCGCCATATCCTCTGCGCCACCTTCACCAACAAGGCCGCCGGCGTCATGCGCGCCCGCATCCGCCGCCTGATCGGCGACGACGACACGGGCTACATCTCCACCTTTCACGGCTTCTGCGTCTCGGTGCTGAAGGAGGACAGCCACGCGGTCAGCTACCCGAAAAGCTTCCTCGTCGTGGACAACGCCGACATCGACGCGATGCTGGCGCGGGTTTACGAGGAGCGCGGCCTGACCCTGCGCCACCGGACCTTTTCCGACGCCCGGGACATGATCGAGATCAAAAAAACCTTCCAACAGCCCGACTATTACAAAGACCTGATCGCGATGCCCCTGGAGGCCCTGCGGGAAAAATACATGGCGGCGGAGGACGCCGACGAGATCATTTTCCTCGGCTACCTCTGGCAGGAGAAAAAATGCTTCGCCCTCGACTACAACGACCTGATCGTCTTCACGCTGCACATCTTCGAGGAAAACGAGGCCATCCGGCAGAAATGGCAGGAACGCCTCGAATACATCATGGTGGACGAATTCCAGGACATCGACGACCTGCAGTACCGGCTGCTGAAGGCCCTCGTCGCCCACCACGGAAACCTCTTCGTCGTCGGCGACCCCGACCAGACCATTTACACATGGCGCGGCGCCAACGGCCGCTTCCTGCTGGAATTCGACAAGCATTTCTCCGGCGCGAAAACCATCCTGATGATGCAAAACTACCGCTCCACGCCGGAAATCCTGTCGGCGGTCAACTCCCTGATCGCGAAGAACCGCGACCGCATCAGGAAGGATTTGCTGCCCGTCCGCGAAAACGGCGCCGTCCCCGTCTGCCATCACGGACCGGACACCAAGGAGGAATCCCGCTGGATCGCCGCCAGGATCGCGGAACTGACGGCGGCGGGCACGAAGCCCTCCGACGTCGCGGTGCTGTACCGCGCCCACTATGTGACCCGCGCCCTGGAGGAAGCGCTGATCGACGCGAAGATTCCCTACGTCATATACAGCGGCACGCCCTTCTTCGCACGGCGCGAAATCAAGGACGCCCTCTCCTACCTCCGTATGGCCGTTTACAAGGACGACCTCTCCTTCCGCCGCGTGGCGAACCTGCCGAAGCGGAACCTCGGCCGGCGACGCATGGCGTTCCTGGAAGAAACCGCGGAAAAAGAGAACTGCACGCTCTACCAAGCGCTCCAGAAAAAACTCGACGACGACCTCTTCAAACGCACAAAAGCGAAGGAATTCGTCGAATTCGTGGAAACCTTCGCCGGACGGGCGGACGAATCCGTCACCGAACTCTTAGCGGCCATCCTTGACGTCAGCGGCTACGAGCGTCTCCTGCGCACCGAAGGCAGCCAGGAACGGCTGGACAACCTCGCGGAGCTGAAGGCCGCCGTCCGTGAATACGAAGAAACCTGCGGCGAAGAAGCCGGCGCCGCCGACTTCCTGAACCACGTCGCCCTCTTCACCAACAGCGACGCCGAAACCTACCGCGACCGCATACGGCTCATGACGATCCACGCGGCGAAGGGGCTGGAATTTCCCGTCGTCTTCCTGATGGCGCTGAACGAAGGCGTCCTCCCCTCCCGCAAGACGAAAACGCGGGAGGCTATGGAAGAAGAGCGGCGGCTCGCCTTCGTGGCGATGACGCGGGCGAAGGACAGGCTTTTCCTCTCCGAAGCGGAAGGGCTTTCCAACGACGGCTACGTCCGCTTCCCCTCCCGTTTCCTGCTCGACATGGACAGAGCGCTGCTCGACTTCGACCCGGCCCCCGGCGACACGCTGGTGGAAGAAGCCCGCGCCGAAATCGCCGCGAAGGACGCGCGCCTCGATCCGCCCGCCGCCGACGGCCTCGTCCCCGGCCAGCGGGTGCGCCACGCCGCCTTCGGCGACGGCGTCGTGCTCTCCGTAGAAAGCGACGCAGTCAAAGTGCAGTTCGACGCAATAAAAACCCCGCGGGCGTTAGCCGCGGGAAAGTTGGAACGCTTATAAAAGCCAGCGCAAATAACAGCGCGCCGCCCGGAGTTTTTTGGGAACGGCGCGCTGTTTATAATCTGTTGATTCGATTATTACTTTACAAACATTTTTTCATGAATGACCTTGTTGATTCCCTTGTTCACCTTTTGCAGCGACTTAATCGCCACGGACTTGTTGCCGACGCTGCCCACCCATGTGCTGTCCGACTGCTGCTCCACGAACTTCCCGTTGTAAAGATAACGGTCGCCTTTTACGTCAATGAGCTTGAAAGGGACCGTCGCAATCATCTCGATCCCCTGCGTGAAGAAGGTAATCTTTTCCTTCCTTTGAAAAGGTTCTACCGACAAGCAGATGATATAGTCGCAGTTTTCGCCGGAAAGCGCGTCCATGATATCGCGCCGCTCCGCCATTGAAAGATCGGTCATGCCCATATCGGCGAGTTTCCGGAGCACAGCGTCGCTCTTTACAATCTCAAACTTTTTTGACAGTGTCTCGTCGAGATTCGTCAGGATGCAATCGTCAATGGCGGGGTCATAGGTGGTCTTCGCGTTGTTCACATAGACCACGGAGACGCGGGGCAACGGCGCGGCCATGACGCCGGACGCCGCCGCACACAGGAGCGCTAAAACCATCCATATAATTCTGGCCAAGTTCATTCGTTTCATGATGTTTTCCTTCTCCCTTCAGCTCATTTATCAGCGCGGGTCACTCCGTTGCCGTAAATCGTCTTGAAATCGTCCCGCATCGAGACGGGAATCCAGCCATACTTCTCGCAGTCGGCACGCATCTTGTCCGCCTTTTCCATACAGCCCAGTTCACGGTCGAGGTCGTCGCAAAGCAGGGAGAACGCCAGCGCTTTGTATTTATTGTTCGTGATCGTGTAGTTGAACATGCTGGAATCGCCGGAGCTGTTGCCGAACGCCAGCACCGGCTGTTTGCCGATCTCGCGGACAATGTTCGCGACCTTGTTCATTTTCACATCCTTCAGTACGAAATCGCCCCGGAGAATCGTGTCGTCCGACGTGAACAAATACTCCAGCCCGTCAGTCTCGCCTTGATGGGAAGCGACATGGAAAATGTCGGTGCCGATGATGTTGTCCGAATCAATGGGCAGTATGCCGTCCACGAGAATACGGAGCGTCTGCCGGTCCGTGCCGGACACGATGAAGCATTTGAAGCGATTCGCATGGAGGTAGGAGACGACCTCCACCATCGGCAGATAAAACCCTTCGCCGCGTTTCAGGTTCTTCATTCCTTCCGCGGGCGTTCTCATGAACTTCCGCACGAACCGCTCATACTCGGACAGCGTCATACCGGAAAAGACAGACTCTTGGGACTGCGCCTGACGCAGATCCATATCCTTCGGCATGTTCCGCGTCCGTTCCGGCTTCGGGTTGGGGATGCCGACCTCCTCTATCGTCGTCTTGACCTCCGCGGCATACTCCTTGTCGGCCGGATCGGGCGTGAAACTCTTGTCGTTCAGTGCACGCTCCAGGTATAGCATCCACTCGAAATAGCAGGGCGTCGTTTCACAGACCAGCGTGCCGTCAAGGTCGAAAACCGCGATACGATCGTCCACAGGAATATAGTTCCTGCTCTCAGGATCGGTCACATCCTCGACGTATCTCGTCAGCGCACGAAACGAAAAGGCGTCCTTGTTCCAATACTTGAAGTCGCTGCCATTACGGCTCACAGAGATTTGCGCCAGCTCTGCCCGCGTCGCCGCTTCTGTACTTGACGCCCCCGTCATAAACCCGAATCCGAGGGCCGCCGCCAGCAAAGCCGCACAAAAATTTTTTCCTTTCATTATCTCATCACTCCTTATCGCATTCCAAAATCTTATAACGCTATTATACTATTTCCGAATGCATTTGTCCCTATCGAAAACCATTAAAAAAATCCCTCGCCGCAGATTGCCCTCGGCTGAAAAATGTGTATAATAACTTTATATTGGAATGAATAAACAGGAAAGGGGCACGCGGATGCAGGGAGAGGAAATCATCCGGCTGGAGAGGCTGACGAAATGGTACGAGGACGGCCACACGGTACTCGACCATATCAATCTTTCCATACGGCGAAACGAGTTCCTGACGCTTTTGGGGCCGTCGGGCTGCGGAAAGACGACGACGCTTCGGCTCATCGCGGGCTTCGAGCAGCCGTCGGAGGGGCGCATTCTCTTCGACGGGCAGGACATCAGTCATACGCCGCCTTATCGGCGCCGCATCAATACGGTCTTCCAGAAGCACGCGCTTTTCCCGCATATGAATGTATTCGAGAACGTGGCTTTCGGCCTGACGGTGAAAAAACTGCCGAAAGACGAGATAGAGGAACGCGTCGAAAAGATGCTGGCGCTGGTGAATCTCGACGGCTACGGGAAACGGCCGGTGGATTCGCTCTCGGGCGGCCAGCAGCAGCGCGTCGCCATCGCGCGCGCCCTCGTCAACGAACCGGAGGTACTTTTGCTCGACGAGCCTCTTTCGGCGCTCGACCTGAAACTCCGGCGCGATATGCAGGTGGAACTCAAACGCATCCAGCAGCGGGTCGGCTCGACCTTCATTTATGTGACCCATGATCAGGAAGAAGCGCTGACGATGAGCAATACCATCGTCGTAATGAACGAAGGACGTATCCAGCAGACCGGACGACCGGAAGATATATACAACGAGCCGAAGAATCCCTTCGTGGCTGATTTCATCGGCGAGAGCAACATCCTGCCGGGACACATGATCCGCGACGGGCTCGTGCACTTTGCAAACCACGATTTCCCCTGTGTCGATAAGGGGCTCGGCGTGGACATCGCCGTGGACGTCGTGGTGCGGCCAGAGGACGTGGCTATCGTCGGTGCAGAGCAGGGAATGATCCGCGGGACGGTGGAATCCGTCACCTTCATGGGCGTACATTACGAGATGAGGATCGTGGGCGAGGACGGCTTCTTGTGGCTGGTACAGAGTACGGCCATGACGCCGGAGGGCACAACCGTGGGCATGGATATCGGCCCGAACGAAATCCACGTCATGAAAAAGGAGGGTTGCTGATGGGACGGCGTTTCCTGGCATACCCGTACCATCTTTGGACGGCTCTCTTCACGGTCATCCCGCTGGCGCTCATCGTGTATTTCGCCTTCACGGATCGGTACACCGCCGCCTTTACCTTCGACAACCTCCGGCAGGCGGCGCAGCCCGTATACCTCGGCGTTCTCTGGCATTCCGTCTGGCTCGCGGGCGTCTCGACTTTCCTCTGCTTTCTCGCCGGCTACCCGATGGCGATGATTCTTGCAAAAAGCGGCGTTCGCTACCGAAGGATGCTGGCCATGCTCATCGTCGTGCCGATGTGGATGAATTTTCTTCTGCGCACTTATGCGTGGATGACGCTCCTCGAAAAAAACGGTGCAGTCAACGCCCTGCTTTCTTTTCTCGGGCTGCCGCCGATCCACATCCTCTACACAGATACCGCTGTACTCCTCGGCATGGTGTATAATTTCCTGCCCTTCATGATCCTGCCGATTTATTCGGTGCTCATGAAGATGGATAAGAGTCTTCTGGAAGCGGCGGAAGACCTCGGCGCAGACGCCTGGACCTCCTTCCGGCGCGTGACCTTTCCGCTGTCGCTGCCTGGGGTGTATGCGGGCATGATCATGGTCTTCATGCCCGCGGTCACGACCTTCGTCATCTCGAGACTCCTTGGCGGCGGTCAGTATATGCTGGCTGGCAACGTCATCGAACAGCAGTTTCTCGCCATCGGCAATTGGAATTTCGGCTCGGCTCTTTCAGTGCTCATGATGGTCCTGATCCTTCTGAGCATGGTCGGCCTCTCCCGGTATGACAAGGACGGCAGCGGGGGGTACTTCTTATGATGCGCTTTCTTCGTCATTCGTATACGGCAATCATTCTGGGCTTTCTCTATCTGCCGATTTTCATCCTGATCGTATTTTCCTTCAACGCATCGAAATCCCGCGCGGTTTGGGGGGGCTTCACGCTTCGCTGGTATGAGGAGCTTCTCGAGAGCGAGGCCATCCTCGACGCGCTCTCCTATACGCTCTCCGTCGCGGTGATTTCCTCCCTGATCGCCACCGTCATCGGGACGCTGGCCGCCTACGCGATTTATCGTGAGATGCGGCCGCTCGAGCGCAAGCTCTCCATGAACCTCACATATGTGCCGCTGCTCAATCCGGATATCGTGACGGGCATTTCGCTGATGCTGCTTTTCATCTTTGTCGGAATGAAGCTTGGTTTCAGCTCACTGCTCCTGTCTCATATCATTTTCAACGTACCCTATGTCATCCTGACCGTCCTGCCGAAGCTCAAACAGTTCGACCGCAACCTCTACGACGCGGCTCTCGACCTCGGCGCGAGCCCGGCCTATGCCTTTCGGCGCATCGTGCTGCCGGAGATCCTGCCCGGCATCCTGACGGGCGCGCTCTTCGCCTTCACGCTTTCGGTGGACGATTTCGTCATCAGCTTTTTCACGACGGGCTCCGGCGTCAACAATCTCTCCATCCTGATCTACTCGATGGCGCGGCGCGGCATCCATCCGACGATCAACGCACTCTCGACGCTGCTCTTCCTGACCGTCCTCGCGCTCCTTATAGCGGTGAATCTTCGCACGGAAAAACGTGCGGCGAAAGCAAAGAGTGAAGTGTGAAGCTTATGCAGTGTTTATAATGCCGGCGTATCTGCGGCGGCAGAAATTATTAATTATGAGGGGGAAATGAAATGAACGGTATGAGAAAGGCGTTCGTCCTGCTGCTTATTTGCGGCGTCCTTGCAGCGCTGCTGGCAGGATGCGGAGGCGGCGGGCAAAAGGCCGCGAAGAGGGAGCTCAAGGTCTACAACTGGGGTGACTACATCGACCCGGAAATCCTGAAAAGCTTCGAGAAGGAGACGGGCATCCACGTCATCTACGATACCTTTGCAACGAACGAAGATATGTATGTGAAAGTCAAGGCGGGCGGCAGCGACTACGACGTCGCTATCCCGTCGGACTATATGATTTCGCGTCTGCTCCGCGACGGTCTCCTCGAGAAGATCGACTTCTCCAAAATCCCCAATTACTCAAAAATCGGGGCTAAATACAAGAATCTCGATTTCGACCCGAAAAACGAATATTCCGTACCGTACATGTGGGGTACCGTAGGCATCGCCTATAACAAGAAAATGGTGACTGAGCCTGTGGACAGCTGGGGAATTCTCTGGGACCAGAAATATGCGAAGCAGATTTTCATGCTTGACAGCCCGCGCGACTCCATCGGCGTCACGCTGAAATACCTTGGCTATTCGCTGAACACGGGCAACGAAGCGGAACTGGCTGCGGCCGGCAAGAAACTCGTGGAGCAAAAGCCCCTCGTGCTGGCCTATCTAGTGGACGAAGCCAAGGACAAGATGATCGCGGGTGAAGGCGCTCTGGCTGTGGTCTGGTCCGGAGACGCGATGTTCATGATGGAGAAGAACAACGACATCGCCTACGCCATCCCGAAGGAAGGGACCAATCTCTGGTTCGACTCGATGGTCATCCTCAAGGGGACGAAGCACAAGGCCGAGGCGGAAGAATTCATCAACTACATGACGCGCCCGGACATCGCGCAGAAAAACGTCGAGTACATCGGCTACGCCTCTCCGCTTCCTGAGGTCGAGGCCAAGCTGCCCGAGGACGTCCGGAAAAACATCGCCGCCTATCCCGACGACGCGCTCCTGAAGAACGCGGAGGTCTTCAACGACCTGACGGAAAATATGCCGAAATACGACAAAGTGTGGACCGAGGTCAAGGTCGCACAATAACACGCATTCCTTTTGGCGGAACGGCGTCGCTCTTTAGTGGGACGCTTGTCGACCGCCCGGGATTCATTGCGCAAAAAAAAACGGCGTGCCGCCCGAAATTCCGGGTTTGGCACGCCGTTTGCGTTTTTTCCCTAGGAAACCTTTGAGCTGCTCCAGAAGGTGGATTTCAGATACAGCAACAGGAAGATCACCGCAAACACCACTCCGGCGGGATAGCTCACGCTTGTGGGGAGCCGAAGTCCTTCCCCCGCCTGAAGGATATATGTGGTAGTGACTACCGACATAAAAGTGGCAGGAATTGCCGCGATAAGCGAAACCGTTTTGCTGTCCATCTTACGATAAAGATATACGGCGCCCGTCCAGAGCACGATCATGGCCAGCATCTGGTTCGTCCAGGAGAAATAACGCCATACGATGTTGAAATTGATCTGCGAAAGTGCGCCGCCGACGGCGAGCAGGGGAATTGCGAAGGCAAGGCGCTTGCCCCATTCCTTCTGCGGCACGCCGAACCAGTCCGCCAGCGTCAGCCGCGCGGAGCGGAAGGCAGTATCGCCGGAGGTAATCGGGCAGGCAATGACGCCCAGCATCGCAAGGGTCGCGCCGACGCCCGTTCCGAGGAAGCCGACGCAAATGTCATAGACCGCCCCGCCGGGGCCGCCCTTCGCAAGCGTCGCCGCAAGCCCAGCCGTCCCGTCGTAGAAAGTAATGCCGGCCGCCGCCCAAATCAGAGCGATGATGCCCTCGGCGACCATGGCCCCGTAAAATACGGGACGCCCCAGGCGCTCATCTTTCAGGCAGCGCGCCATAATGGGCGACTGCGTAGAATGGAAGCCCGATATCGCGCCGCAGGCGACGGTGATAAACATCAGCGGCCAGATAGGCATTGCCGCGCCCTGCGGGTGGAGATTTTCCAGCGCCATCTCCGGCATCGCATGGCCGCCCACGCCCGTGAACATTCCTACCATGATTCCAAGAGCCATGACGATGAGGCATGCCCCAAAGAGCGGATAAAACCTCGCGATAATGGCGTCAATCGGAAGCAGCGTCGCGAGAAAATAATATGCGAGCACGACGAGAAGCCAAATCTTGAAATCTATCGCCGTAAGCTTCGCGAGAAGCATCGCGGGGCCCGTCATGAACACCGTGCCTACCAACACCAGCAGTACGACGGAAAATACGCGCATGACGGCAAGCATCGTCGGCCCCATATAGATGCCAACCACTTCGGAAATGCTCTTGCCGTCCTCCCTGATGGAAATCATGCCCGAAAGATAATCATGGACGCCTCCCGCGAAAATCGTCCCGAGCACAATCCAAAAATAAACGCTCGGCCCCCAAAGTGCGCCGCCCAAAGCCCCGAATATGGGGCCGAGCCCCGCGATATTGAGGAGCTGAATCATAAAGACCTTCCATGTCGGCAGCGGCATATAATCCACGCCGTCATTGAGTCTGATTGCCGGAGTCTCCCTGTCCGTCGGACCGAACACGGAATCCACGATCTTGCCGTAAACCGCGTACCCGATAATAAGAGCCGCAAGAGCTATCAAAAAAGCTGTCATGAAAACTGCCTTCCATTATATCAAATTTTCTGCACTATATTTCAAGGCTGAGGTTCGGGAAACCGCTTATTCCTCGTCTCCCTCAAGCAACAGTTTCGTAAACGCGGAACGGCTGATGACGCCCGCAAGCTTCCCGCCGTCCGTGACGAAAACGCGCTTAACCTGCTTGTTGAACATCATGTTCCCGACTTTTTCCAGGCTGTCCGACACATCGACAGTCAGCGCGGGCGAGGTCATGACTTCTCCGGCCGTCTTGCCCATGTATTTCCGGATGGCGTCCCGCTGCTTTTTCTCCCGATCGGCGTCCATGCCCCAAAGCATTGTCCAAATACTCGGCTCGTTCGGCTTGATTTGCTTCCTCATGAGATCAAGCTCACTTACGACGCCGAGCACTTTCCCCTGCCCGTCCACCACCGGAAGCCCCGAGATGTCATGCTCCAGCATCAGCCTGGCGATCTCCTTGACATGCGTATCCTCCCTGAGCGTTACTACCTCTTTTTTCATTACTTCTTTTGCAATCACGCCAAATTCCTCCTTGTTTTCGATTTATACGTTGCTCCCATCAAGAAGCAGCTTCGTAAACGCCGAACGGCTGATGACGCCGACGAGCTTTCCGTTCCTTGTGACGAATACACGCTTGATCTTCTTTTCAAACATGAGATTTCCAACGGTTTCAAGATCATCTGTCTCTTCGGCCGTAATTGCAGGAGACGTCATAATATCCCCCGCCGTGTTCGCCATGCATTTTCGCAAAGAATCCTCATAATCCTGGATCTTACTGTCATTAGTGATGCCCCAAAGGCAAATTTTCCAGATATTCGGCTCGTTCGGCCGGATTTCTTTCCGCATGAGATCAAACTCGCTCACCACCCCAAGCACGGTATTGAAGTCGTTGACCACGGGAATCCCCGAAATGTTGTGCTGAAGCATCAGAGCAGCGATTTCTTTGACAGGAGTATCTATCATTGCCGTGATTACTTGCCTTTGCATTACATCTTTTGCCAGCATGAAAAATTCCTCCTTGAAAGTCTATCTTTGCAAATTTTAGTCTTTTTCCATCTCCATTGTGAAGGAAACAAATTGTGTGTGCAAACAGAAGATCATCCGTTTTCCACTTATCCACAAAACTTATCCACATATCCACAAACAAATTGCTCCGTTTCCGCAAACTTATTCACACATCTTTCCACAAGTGTGGATAACCAAATCGAATCTCTTGGCCGGCGCCAGCGCAGGAACGCCGTCGCTTCAAACTTTCCATATAAGCGTTAAAAGCAGATGCATATTATCTCCATATTCCTCAAAACAGGCTGCAAGAGCCGGACAGTTCCGCTCTTTGCCGCCTTGCATCTGTTTTCTTTTCGTTTCAGCCTCGTCTTTCATGAAGGCGACGCCCCGCTGTCGCGACCTTTATCAATTCGCCTGCGTTCGTGCAGGCCGCCTTCTGGAGTAATTATTGTCAAGGTCGCAATGATCGCCATGTCGTTTATTTCTCCCCCATCAGCAGTCCTTCAGCGTGCCGCATTTGAAAGAGCAGCCTCCACCATGTAGCAGGCGTTGAAACCGCCCGCCACGGCCTTCATCGCCTCGTCGTCCAGCTGGAAGTCGTCGATCTCAGCCATATACGCCTCGGCCTCCGCCCTCGTCATCTCGTATTCCTGGCTCTTCGCCAGTGCGAGAAGCTCGTCGGCGTCCTTGCATTTCAGCGCCTGCTTCACCATTTCCTTCGTCAGTTCTTCCCTTTTCAGCTGTTTTGCACTGGCAAAAGCCTCCTTATCTTTGTTTCTCCTCATTCTTCTCTTCCGAGAAGAAAATTCCCGCTTCTTTGATGAGATCGAACATTTCCTGCTGGCTCGTGGACGTCATCAGCGTCTCGCGTTCCTTTTCCGTGAGCCGGGAGACCGGGCCCGCCAGCGAAACGGAAAGTTCGTCTTCCTTTGTCTCTTCCCACTTCTTCCCGACGACGCGGGGGGCGACGAAGGCGAAAATCTCCTTCGACTCGCCGCAGTTCTCGCGGAAGTAGCTGCCGTGGTTCCGCTGGGCCTCCGGCGCGCAGCCGCCCCGGCAGATGAAGATATACGGGCAGGTCTGGCAGGGCTTCATCAGGTCCGCGGTGCGGGTGCGCCATTTCGCTTTCGAGAAGTTGAAGAAGAAGCGGCCCGCTTCCTCATCGGTGAAGCCCACGGCTTCCTCTTCCATCGCCACGAGATCCCAGCAGGAATAGAGGAGCCCGTCGGGGGCGATGCAGAGCATTCCCTGCTCCGCGCCGCAGAAGGAAGGCGCAAAGCTCGGATAGTCCTCCTGCTTCATGGCGGCGGTAAGCCCGTTCATGGGCATCGAATACTGGCTCTGCTTCCTGATCGCCTCCAGCGGCGGAATGCCCGCCGCAAGGATCGCGTCCATCACCTGCCGCTCCGTCACCTTCGTCGGCGAGTCGGCGGGCTCCGACACAGCCTTGAAGTAATAAGAGAAAAAGCCTTTGCGTTTCGGTTTCGGCTTTCCGGCCTTCTTCGCCTCCTCCGCTTCCTTATACGCTTTTTCCCGTTCTTCCGGCGCGGCCTCCTGAAGTCCCCGGGCCGCCAAATCTTCGATCAGCGCCTTGACGCCGCCGATATTATCCCCGTTCGTGTTCACCCGCAGGCTGATGTCGACGCCGTGGTCAAGGGCCAGCTTCACGTTCTGCAGGATCTTGTCGTAGGTCGGCACGCCGTCGCGGTGCAGGCGGCGGCAATCGTTCAGCGCGCCCACGCCGTCCACCGTGACCTGCAGCTGGGAGACCTCGAACTCCTCCAACAGATCGATATAGGCGTCGAGGTCGTAGCCGTTGGTGACGCCGGAAAGGCCGAGGTCCATCGCTTTCGCGTGCTCGCAGATGTTCCTGACCGTGTCCTTGTTTTCCTTCAAAAGCGGCTCGCCGCCGTAGAGCGAAACGCCGTTGATCTTATGGCCTTTGTCCCTCTGCTTTTGGAGCGCGGCGAAAACCGCCTCCACCATTTCCGGCTTCATCTCATGACCGAGCCACTCCTGCCCGCGGGTCAGCCGATGCCGTTCGAAGCAGTACGGGCAACGGAAATTGCAGTCGTAGATGGGCAGGATGACCGGCCCGGTAGCCGCGTGGCCGACCAGCTTGTTCCAGACACGGCCGAGAAGCCGCGCGTCGGCCAGCTCGCCCTCCTCGTCCTTCCGCGTGATATGGCCGCGCACCATCAGCCGCTCCCGCAGCGCGAAGGGGATTTCCGCGAAATCTCCCTTTTCGAGCTTGTCAGCGGTCTCCGTGTCCACCACGTCAATCGCGCCGTACATACCGTTCACAAGAAGCGATTTCCCCTCGATCTTCTTGTCGTCCTTGCCGATCAGCGGCAGGACGATTTCGTATGTGCTGACTCTCATGCTTTTCCTCTCCCGACATATTATTCATTTATGAATTACAGCCCGCGTTCTCCCTTAGTGAAAAATCCCTCGGCGGCAATGCCCGCGACGAAAATCACATCCTCGTCGTCCTCCTCGCCAACCAAAACGTCATATACCATTTCACGCCTGCCGGTGAATAGATCGCTCTTGATGATTTTTGTCATTTGGAAAAACGCCTTTCCGATTTACGCCGCTTCAGCTTCTTCCTCTATCCATTCGCCCCATCGGAGCGTCGTTTCTCCCGCGTGCCTTGCCCGGACATATTCCGAAAACAATTTCAGCGTCTCCAGCCGTTGGATAATCCGCTCGTTTTTCCATTCCTCGTCTTTCATGGCCGTCAGGTCGGCGCCGCCGATCAGGTGCTGGCGCTCGATGATAGTCTCCGCGGGAATTCCCGGGTTGCGGATCATATCGTACATCGCCATGAACGTCGTCGTTCGTCCGTGTCCGGCGCGGCAGTGGAAATGGAGCCAGGCATCCCCGGGAAGCGAATCGACAAAATCGAGAAACGCTTCGATCGTTTCCGTATCCGGCTGGGTCCTGTCCGTCACATAAAACCGCACGTACCGGAAGCCCAAAGCTTCGACGACTTCTTTTTCCGTCTGCACATTCTGCGGGGCGAAGGTGAAGGCTTCGACGCGGCCTTTGTCGGTCTTGCCCTTCGGCACAAAGGTCGTCGTAACCCCTGCGAGATCGGCAAGACGTTCTTCTTCGTCCAGCGCGACTTCCTCCGGCGTTTTTCCTTCGTTGGCCAGATTATTCTTCTTGTGCCAGCTCACGGGCAGCCCGTCCGCAAAACCGTGGGACTCCTGCCGCAGGTCCACATCGTAGATGGGCGCGCCGGGGGCCGCCGCCGCGGAAAGCTTGGTATACAGCGAGGCAAATCCGGCGGCTGTGCACTGGGCGCTGCCCGATATGCGGAGATTGTCCAGCCCTTCGCGGGTGGGCGGCTCATCCTCCGGCTCCACGCGCCAGTTGTTGGAAGCCATGCGGAAATTTCTCGGCTCCGCGAGCTCCGGATCTTCGTCGAGCCGCCATTTCGCTTCCGAAACCGAAGCGACGGTCAGCAGCAAAAGAGAAATCAAGAGGATCGTGGTCTTTTTCAGCAGGTTGCGCATGCTCTTAGTCCTTTCTTGAAAAAACTATGCCCTTACAAACAGAAACGTGCGGTTGAGTCCGGCGGGCCGGCGCTCTTCGTTATCATAACGGAATCAAGCGTTACGGCGCCTGGATCAGCAGCTTTACAAAGGCAGAACGGCTGATGACGCCTGAAAGATAGCCGTTCCTGGTTACAAATACGCGCTTGATCCGGCGGTCGAATATCAGACGGCCCACGGTCTCGATATCGTCCTGCTCATCGACGGTCACGGCCGGGGAGGTCATGATCTCTCCGGCTGTCTTTGCCAAAAAACTTCTGAGATTGTCCTGATGGTCCTCGATTTCCCCGTCGTCCTTCATTTCCCAGATAAACAGCTGCCATAGGCTGGGCGACTCCGGCTTGATCTGTTTGCGCATGAGGTCCAATTTGCTGACCACGCCGAGAACCGTTCCGAGATCGTTTACGACAGGAATGCCCGAAATGTCGTGTCGATCATCAGCTTTGCGATTTCCTCCGCTGTCGTATCGATCAGTACGGAGATAACCCCTCTGTGCATCACATCTTTTGCCTGCATGAAAAAATCACCTTCCTTATATATGCGCAATGTAAAATAAAGCCCACTATTTGCCTCGTATATTTTAGCATTCCCTTGCGGTTTATGCAAAATGTTTTCATACGGCTCTCGAATTGAAAGACTCAAAAAGAGAAAAAATATTTTCGCCGCACTCGGACGGGGAATGTGGAAAACACATGAAAATTTTTTTCTCAATTCCGTGATTTGATTGCAATTTGAGGAAAAAAGTGCTATCCTGTTACAAAATAATTCTCTGCCATAAGCGTTGTCGTGGACGGTTGTGCGTCGGCGCGCCAAATTTTGGATTGGCGGGAGAGCAAAGGGGAGAAAGGCTTATGAACAATCTATCCATCAAGACGAGGCTGTTTTTGGGTTTTGGTCTTGTCGTCGTGCTGTTTCTCGGTTATGTCGGGTTTTCCATCTATACCCTGAACACGGTGCAGGGTGAAGTGGACAACTTGGCGAAAGAGCGGATTCCGATGATGCAGGACATGAACCGGTGGGCCATGGACGCGGCGGACGCGCGCCGCTACGCGGCGATGGCGCTGATCCGGCCCGAGACTGTCGACGAGCGCATCAAGCAGGTGGACGCGAAGCTGGTCGAGATCGAGAAGCTCTTCGTGGCATATGGCGAGGCGCTGGAGAAGCGCGACTACGTCCGCGCCGAGGCCAAGGAGCGGGACAAGAAGGACCTTGCGGATCTGAAAAAGCTTTGGGCGGACTATCGGGGGCGGCAGGACAACACGCTGAAGCTGGTCAAGGCCGGCCAGGTCGAGGAGGCCAAGAACAACTATATGGGGCCGGGCCGCCAAGCGTTCCTCGCGGTCAACGAGCAGGCCCAGAAGATGCTGAAGACCAATGAAGGCGGGATGAAGGTCGGGACCGACCGCATCGAGTCGAATATCGCGAACTCCAAGACGCTGGCCATGGGCACGGCGGCTGTCGCGGTCATCATCACGGTTCTTGCCGCGTGGCTCCTGATCAGCTCCATCAAGAGCGCGCTGGAGGAACTGATCCGCGTATCCGAAGAGATGGCGAAGGGCGACCTGACCCACAAGGTAGAGCTGGAAGGCAACAACGAGCTGACCGAGCTGGGCGATTGCAACAACCGCATGGTGGACGCGGTCAAGAAGCTGGTGGAGAAGATTTCCCACGGCGCGGAGCAGGTTGCGGCCAGCTCCGAGGAATTGACGGCCACTTCCCAGCAGGCGGCGGAAGCGGCTACCCATGTGGCGCAGACCATCATCGAAGTCGCCGGCGGCATGGACAAGCAGATGAACAGCGTGGACAGCGCGAAGCAACATGTGGATTCTGCGTTCACTGATATGGAGGCTATGACGAAGAAGGCCGAAGTCGTCCGGGAGAACACCGAGCAGATGGCGGCGGCGGCGGATCATGGCGCGCAGCTCATGCACAACGCCATGGACAAGATGAACGGCATCGAGCAGAGCGTGGCGAACTCCGCGCAGGTGGTCAGGAAGCTGGGCGAGAACTCGAAGCAGATTGGGCAGATTGTGGAAAGCATCTCGGCGATTGCCGACCAGACGAACCTCTTGGCGCTGAACGCGGCTATCGAGGCGGCGCGCGCCGGCGAGGCAGGCCGCGGCTTCTCCGTGGTCGCGGAGGAAGTCCGCAAGCTGGCCGAGCAGTCCCAGACCTCGGCGGAGGAAATCAAGAACCGCATCGCGGTGATCCAGGGCGACACCGAGGAAGCGGTGGTTGCCATGGAGGCGGGCACCAACGAGGTGGCACTGGGTACCCAGGCCATCCGCGAGGTCGGCGAGCAGTTCAAGGACATCACCGGACGCGTCGCGTCCATCAAGTCGGAGATGGAAGAAATCAACGGCGCGGTGCAGACCGTGTCCAAGGGGATGCAGGGCATCGTCGAGGCGATGGACGTCATCGACTCGGTCAGCCGGTCCACCTCGGAAGAGACCCAGACCATTTCCGCGGCCGCCGAAGAGCAATCGGCGTCCAGCGAGGAAATCGCGTCGGCGTCCCATTCGCTGGCGGATCTCGCGATGGATTTGCAAACCTCGACAGGCGCGTTCCGCATTCGCTGAACGATTATACGCACAAAAAAAGACGGCGCTTTCGGGCGTCGTCTTTTTTTGTGCGAAGGAAATGGGGTTGCCGCGTGTAAACATAAAGCAAGTATTTTTTACCTATATTATACCTCCGCGCTTCGTCCCGCTGCTGTCTAACCCGTAGCGGAATTGGACGCCGCCCGCCGCCGCCAGTTCCTCCAGTTCGTCCTCCGCCAGCTCGCGATCCGCCAGCTTTGCCTGTATTTTCGACCAAAGCCGTTCTTCAAGGGCAGGCTCGTCGGCGGCAAAATCGACACGGCGAAACAAAGCGTCAATTTCCGCGATGTCCGCCGGATGGCTGTTCGTCATGTTCTTCCACCTCCTTTGGAAATGTCTTTCTGTTTTATAATACAATTGATTTTGGGAAAAATTGACGCGCCGTGAAAATTATTATGCAAAAAATTCGCGACGCGTTTTTTATTTGTCCAGTTTTCGGCATTTCGCCAATAAACGATGATAGCGCTGGCTGACGGCTGTCGCCGTCGTCCCGGCAATGCGCCCGATTTCCTCGTTGGAGAGTCCCAGCACATAACGAAGCTCGAGAAACCTCCGTTTCTCGACTGAGAGCTGTTCCAGGATATGCTCCGCCCGCAGGCTTTCGGGAGAGCGCAGGGAATCGTCCCACGTGCTGAGCGCGGGTGCGGATTTTTCGGGCAATTCCTCTCTGACTTCCTCCAGCCGGGTCGAGGAACGCATCAGGTAATTCAGCGTCAGGTTCCGGGCGATGGTGAAAATCCACGCGGTGAGAGACCCCCGCGCCGGGTCGAACTGTCCAAGGTGCGTCGCCACAGCGACGAACACGTCCGCCGTTAAATCCTCCGCCGTCTCGCGATGAAGGATCTGGCCATAGATATAATTGTAAACATTTTTGTGATAATCCCGATAGATTTGCTCGAAATCTATCGGGCTCGAAAGACGTGTCGGGAGCAAGGTTCCCCTCCCCTTTCAAATGCTGTCTTCCTGCGTATGGATCACGCCACCTGCCGCTTGACGAAGGACGCAAACAGGCCGTCCTTTTCCATGAGCTCGTCGAAGGAGCCGCTTTCCGCAATGTGCCCCTCGTCCAGGACGAGGATCCGGTCGGCGTGGCGAATCGTCGATAAGCGATGCGCGACGACAATGCGCGTCACTTTCAGACGGTCGAGACTCTCCGTCACGATGGCCTGGGTGCGGTTGTCGAGGGCGCTGGTGGCCTCGTCGCAGACGATAATCGCCGGCTTCATGGCAAGCGCCTTGGCAATCAGGATTCTCTGCCGCTGGCCGCCGGAAATATTCGTACTGCCCTCGCTGACAACGGTCTGCATCTGCATCGGCATCTCGCGGATCTCGTCGGCAATGCCCGCCGCCTCCGCCGCCGCCCATGCGTCGTCCAGCGTCAAATCGCTGGCGCCGACGATGTTGCGATAGATGTCCCCGGTCATGAGCTGGCCGTTTTGCAGCACGACGCCCATCTGCGTACGCACCGAAGGCAGGTCGAGATCGGCCAGGTCCTGCCCGTCGTAATAGACCGCCCCGCTGGTGGGCGACTCGAAGCCCAAAAGCAGACGCACCAACGTCGATTTTCCGCAACCGGAGCGCCCGACGATGGCCACATGCTCCCCCGCCGCCACCCGGAAGCTCACATCATGGAGCACCTCCGGCAAGCCTTCACCATAAGAAAAGGACAAATGCCTGGCCTCGAAAGCCCCGGAAAGCAAGTCTGCTTCCTGCTTTTCCTCGGCGACCTCCGGCGCCTCGTCGAGAACCGGCTGCAAATTTTCCAACAGCGGACGAATGGCGGAAAGCTCCTCCATGACCGGCATCACAGCGTTCAAAGATACATTGAACGCGGAATATGCCGCCTGGAAAGCGATAAACGTGGCGACGCTCATCGGCTCCGTCACCGTAAGGATATCCGCCAACGCATTTGATGCGCCGCTGGTCCCGCCCGCTGCCGACGTTTCCGCCAGCTCCCGCAGGCCGAGATAATAGACCGCCAGTGCCAACAGGATCGGCTGGACGGCGGCGATCACGGCATTGTAGTTTTTCAGCACGCGGGCGTTATAGTTCCATTTCCATTCCTCGGCGAATTTCTCGCCCCAGAGGTGATACGCCTGCTCCTCCGCGCCCTTGACGCGGAACTTCACAAGCCCGGTAAAAATCTGCTGCAAAATGCCGGAAGTCTTGTTTTTTGCCTCGGTCATGCGCCGCTCCGAGCGAACGAGACGGCTGATGATGAAGCCGCTGATCACGAGGTAGACAAACCATATCCCGAGTGCCGCCGCGGTGAGCTTCCAGCTATAGTAGCACATCAGCCCGAAGCTCCAAAAGGAAAACAGAAGATTGAACAACACGCCGAAGAAATTCTCCGAAAAAAGTGTCGTCGCCATTTCAAGGCTCGCCATGCGGTTCGCCAGGTCGCCGGACTGGAAACGGCGGAAAAAGTTTGACGGCATAGACAGGAGGCGCCCTAAAAGCGCGGCGCGAAGCGTCATGCTGCAGGAAGCGGAAATACGCAGGAACGCGACGGAACGCACCGTAGTCAGTGCCGCCGTGGTGAACCCGGCCACCATCATCACCTGCGTGACGGTGGCCAGCCCCTTCCTGTCGAGAATCGGAATGATATCCTTGAAAATGGTTTCGGTGACGATCGGCGTAATCAGCGGAATCAATCCTATGACAAAGCTGACTGCGACAAGCGATTTCCAATCTGAACCCCAGCTTTGCCGGTACAGGAACCTGAACAGATCCCCAAAGCTGAGCTTCCGGGCAGGAAGACCCGGATAGCAAAGGAACGCGTCCTTCTCGATCTGCGCCGCGATCTCTTCCGTGACCGGCACGCCTTCGGGATGCTCCCGCGTCACGACGCGGTAACTCCCTGGTGTGTCCGGCAGCAGCGCTGCCAATTCCTTTCTGTCTCCCGAAGAAATATATCCCAGCATGACGCCGCTGTCTCCGGTATACCAGTCGTCCTCCAAATGGGTAAGACGCATATACATTCCGCTCTTCTGCACGAGACGGCGAAGCAGGCCGAATGCGTCCAGCTTCTTCACCATTTCCGGCGCGATACGGATTTCCTCGACAGGCATTCTCATCGCCTGTGCCACACACCGCACGAGGAAAGCCACTTCCTCAACTTTCGCGTTATCCGTCCCGCCCCCGTCCTCAGGCGGGATTTCCTCGCCCAGGAGCCCTGAGATTGTCTCATCCATGAGGCGCCGCTGCCGCTTCGCGCGACTTTTCAGGCGCGCTCCGCGCTGCTTGTCCTGCGACTTGAACCGCACGCCCAGCAGCATCGCAAAAATGCCCTCGTTTTCCTTAAACGCCTCCGAAAGCGTCTCCATGTCTGTTGTTTTGCCGTTCAGGACCGAGCCGTCCGCCCAGGTCTTCAGCATGTCGTCGCCCCGGTCCGCCAATAGCCGCAGCCAGGAAAGCTCCACGAGCCGCCCGAACCACCGCTTCATCAACGGCGCCATCGAAGCAGGCTCCCCTCCGGCAAGCGGCAGCAAGTCAAACTCCGCATCCTCGACAGCGTAAACTACCACGTCCACCATGCCGAACTCGTCCAACGACGGAAACGCCGCCTCCCTCGGCGAAAGCTCCGTCAGAAACATCTGCCGGAAGGAATCCCGCTGCTGCGTGACGGCGTAAACTTCCGCTTTCCCTGCCGTCAGGACAATATACGATTTTTCGTCCGTCAGCGAATATCGCTCCCCGGCAGCCAGCCTCATGTCGGTTCCTTCTTTCCCATTACGATATAAAAATTAACGACGCCGCAATCCCAAACCGTCTTCTCTTCAGTCCAGCGTCGCTTCCCCCTCTTCTTCCCGAGCCTTTTCCTCGATCAGCCTGCGATACGGGCCGTCGCGCTTTATCAGCTCCCGGTGCGTTCCCCGCTCAGCTACTTTGCCCTTTTCCAGCACGATAATCTCGTCCGCGTCGCGAATCGTCGACAGGCGGTGGGCGACAATCAGACAGGTACAGCCGCGCCGCCGGATATTTTCCAGCACCTTTTGCTCGGTCATCGGGTCGATGGCGCTGGTCGCCTCGTCGAGGACCAGGATGGACGGGTTGCCGGCCAGGGCGCGGGCAATCTCCAGCCGCTGCCGCTGCCCGCCGCTGAAATTCAGCCCGCCTTCAGCCACCTCGGCCTCGTAGCCGCCCGCGAGCTGCAGGATATCGTCATGAATGCAAGCGTCCTGCGCCGCCTGCACGATGTCTTCCTTTGGAACAGACTTGTCGAACAGCGAGATATTTTCGCGCACCGTGCCGGAAAGCTGAAACACATCCTGATCTACCGTGGCAATCGAGCTGACCAGCACGGGCCTGGCAATCTCCCGTCGTTTCACGCCGTCGAAGAGCACGTCTCCCGACCATTCCTCGTAAAGCCCTGACGCGAGCTTCGCCAATGTTGATTTGCCGCTGCCCGACGCGCCCACGATGGCGGCCCAGCGTCCCGGCGTCAGGGAAAGATTGAAATCCTCCAAAAGCGGCGGGTCCAGCGGGCTGTATCCAAAGCTCACGTCCCGCATGGTGAGTTCTCCGGACAAGCGGTCGCCCGTGAAGGTGATGGTCTGCGTCTCGTCGGGGTAATTGAGGCTGTCAATCGGGTACCGCCTCACATCGTCAAGGCGCTGCATCTGCATTTCCGTCGTCCGTATGACGTCGCTGAGGGCCAGGATCTTTTGCATCGGCTCCTGGAATTTGGCAATCAGGCTGTTCACCGCCGTATAGATGCCGGCGGTCATCAGGCCTTCCATGATGGAGAAGCCGCCCACGGTCATGACCAGCGCCCCTGAAATTCCCGCCAGGAGCGTCGGTAAGAGACGAACTTTCAGCGACCAGATCTGCATTTCCTGATTGGCGACGAGGGCCTTGGCGGCGTAGCCCGCCCATTTCCCGAACAGGTCGGCCTCGCTGCCGCACGCCTTGACGCTGTCAATCATCATCAGGCCGTTCATCAGCACGCCGTATTCCTTGCCTTTTTCCTGCTGGATCCGCATGGTCAGGTCGGTCATGTTCCGGCGCATATAGAGGAGCACAGCGAGATTGACGAAGCTGAAAGAAACGCCTACCAGCGTCAGGGGTACGCTGTATTGCACCAAAAGCCCCAGGTAAAACAGCGCGATGAACATATCGAGGAGAGCGGTGGCCGCCTGCCCCGACAGCACTTCGGCATTTGACTCGTTGAACTGGATGCGGGAGGCCACATCCGCCGCGAACCGCTGCTGGAAAAAGGTCACCGGCAGCCGGAGGACATGCCAGAAAAACGAGGAGGAGTCCGCCAACGTCAGCTTTTTCTGCCAATAGGTCAACACCACCGCCCGCATGGCGTTCATGACGCCGGACAGGAAAGCCGCCGCCGCCATAGCCAGGAGAAGTTTCGTCGTCCATTCGGGATGCTTCAGCGAAAACACGTCGTCAATGAAGATCTGGTTCATCACCGGCACGGCAAGGCCGGGAATCACCATGCAAAGCCCAAGGATCAGCACAAAGAGCAGCGCCCATTTGTCCTCGGCGAGCTTTTCTGCGACGGCCTTGGCAACATTGTAAGGATCTCCTTCCTGTACAAAGTCTTTATCCGGGCGGATGTTCAGATAGATGCCGGTGTAGGAGGTAAGGAAATCCGCCCATGGGACCTTCCGCCGCCCCATCGCGGGATCGTTCAGATAGACGGTATCGCCCTCGACGCCCTCCATAACGACAAAATGATTGAATTCCCAAAAGAGGATCAAAGGAAATTCCTTGCCCCGCAGCACTTCGGGCTTTCCCGCAAAGCCCTTCGCGACGCAGCCGAGCCGCCGGGCCGCGCGCAGGATATTTTTCGCGTTGACGCCATCCCGTGTCACGCCGCAGTCCTGCCGCAGCTTTTCCAGCGGAAGCCATTTGCCGTAATAGGCCAGCACCATTCCCAGCGAGGCCGCGCCGCACTCCGTTGCCTCCATTTGGAGGATCGTCGGCGTCTTCACGCGTCGCGCGCCGAAGAAAAACTGCCGTATTTTTTCCGAAAGTTCCATAGGCTTACCGGCTCCTACGATAATTCGCTCATTTAAGGAAACACTGATTAAGTCAATTCGTGCATCTGTCGAGGGATTTTTTCG
>CAMHCS010000032.1 GCA_946183785.1 uncultured Selenomonadales bacterium
TGAAATTTTTTTGCTTTCCCCTATTGACTTTTTATTTGCAGGCTTGAGGGGAAGGTGTCAGCGAAGCTGACGTATGAGGTGTAACAATGTAACGCTTGACACGAGCGCAAGACTGCAGCCACCTCATCCACCGCTAAAGCGGTCCCCCTTCCCCTTAAGAGGAAGGCAATATTTATTCACGTACATAAGGAAGTGACAATTATGGCAAAAGTCGATCTCAACTGCGATATGGGCGAAAGCTTCGGCAACTATGTCTGCGGCATGGACGCCGACGTGGTGCCGCACATTTCCTCGGCGAACGTCGCCTGCGGCTTTCACGCCTCCGACCCGTTGGTGATGGAAAAGACCGTCGCGCTCTGCACGAAGAGCGGCGTGCGGATCGGCGCCCATCCGGGCTTTCCCGATCTTGTTGGCTTCGGACGGCGGCAGATGCAAGTCAGCGCCGACGAGCTCCGTACCATGGTCATTTACCAGGTCGGCGCGCTGAAAACCTTTTGCGACGCGGCGGGCGTGAAGCTCCAGCATGTGAAGCCCCACGGCGCGATGTACAACATGGCGGGCAAGGACGAGGCCATGGCCCGCGCGATTTGCGAAGGCGTCTATGCCGTCGACCCGTCGCTGATCCTGCTCGGCCTCTCCGGCTCGAAGCTGGTCGCGGCGGCGAAAAAAGTCGGCTTGCGCGCGGCGAAGGAAGTCTTTGCCGACCGCGCCTATGAGGAGGACGGCTCGCTGGTCGCCCGGAGCAAGCCCGGCGCGATGATCACGGACGAGAACGAGGCCATCGCCCGCGTCGTCTCGATGGTGACGGAACATAAGGTCAAAGCAATCACAGGCAAGGAAATCGCCATCGAAGCGGACAGCATCTGCCTGCACGGCGATTCGCCGAAGGCGGTGCTCTTCGCGAAAAAAATCAGCGCCGCGCTGAAAGTGGCGGGAGTCGAGATTGCGCCGATGGAAGAAATCATCTGCTGATAGGGAGAAAGAGAGCGAGAGGGCATGGCGGTTTTGCCATGCCCTCTCTGATTTTATCGGAGGTTTTATACGTCAAACTCCTCGATCAAGTCCATCATGCCCCGAATCTCGGCGTGGCCGTTCTCCAGATAGAAGAGCCCCATTTCCCAGTTGTTCTTGTCGTAGATGGCCATGATTTCCGGCAGAATTTCGCGGACCTTGGCGAGCAGGGCGTCGTCCTTCACCACTTTGGCGACGCCGTCGTAGCGCATGAATTCTCGGTCGACGACGGCCAGCACTTCGACCTTGGGATTTTTCGTCAGCTGCTTGAAGACGTTCTTGTAGGTCCCGCAGCCGAAATAGATCTTACCGTCCACGAGCATGTGGAATCCGAAGGGGCGGCCTTTGGGCTGGTCGCCGTCGGCGGTCAGGAAATAGAATACTTTGGCCTTGTCCAGATATTTGTTCACTTTTTCCACGTTTGACATGATGATTTCTCCTTTGCTTTTTGTCAGAGGGTTTTATCGTGCGGCTCAGTTTGAGAGGCCGCTTTCATTTTGCCTGGCGATCAGCGGTAGGTGACCGTTTCGGCGAGCGGCTTGCGGCTGTCGTGGTTGGGCAGCGGTTTCGCCGCCGCGTCGGGATAGCCGACGTCGATCAAAATGGTCAGCAGTTCATTTTCCGGAAGCTCCAACAGCTTTTTGGCTTTGTCCGGGTCAAAGAAATTCAACCAGCAGGTGTCGACGCCGATAGCCTTGGCGCCCAGCACGAGATGGGTCGCGACGATCGCCGCGTCCTCCGCGCCGGAGTTGTACGCACCGCCCGGGTACTCGAAAACGCTGTTTTTGTCGTGGGCTACCGCAAGCACGACGGGCGCCCCATAACGGCAGGGCGTGATCTGATCCACCAGCGCAAGCGACTCCTTCGACGAAAGAACGTAAATATGCTGAGGCTGGCTGTTCTTCGCGGTGGGCGCCAGTCGCCCGGCTTCCAGGATCTGCTCCAGCTTGTCCTTTTCTACGGGCTTGTCCGCAAATTTCTTGCAAGAGTATCTTGCTTTAGCGAGTTCAAAGAAATCCATAGCGTTTCCTCCTTCTTACAAGACAACTTCTATCCGCTGATTTCGCGGATATATATATTGTACATTTCCTACCGTGTCGCTGTCAACGTGGGCTTGTATACATTATATCTGCCGTGTATACATTATATTTACGGCTTTTGCATTGACAGGCGCTGTCCCGCCTCGTATTATAATACGCATGAAAAGCAATGACGCTTAAAACCGTGAGGATTCGGCTTGGTTGTCATTGTTTTTTCATTAGGAATTATATTTGGAGGGGTTTCTTATGGATGTATCAAGGCTGTTAAACGACGTAAACAATTTCGTCTGGGGCCCGGTCATGCTGGCGCTGCTCGTCGGCACCGGCGTTTTCCTGACAATCCGGCTGAAGTTTTTGCCCTGGCGCAATCTCTTCTACGCGGTTGGCATGATTTTCCAGAAAAAGGAAAAGAATGAGGGCGATATTTCCCCGTTCCAGTCGCTGATGACGGCGCTCTCCGCCACCGTCGGCACCGGCAATATCGTCGGCGTTTCGACGGCTATGGTCCTGGGCGGTCCCGGCGCGCTCGTCTGGATGTGGATCAGCGCCCTGTTCGGACTTTCCACGAAGTACGGCGAGTCGGTGCTGGCGGTCAAGTATCGTGAGACGAACAGCGTCGGCGAAATGTCCGGCGGCCCGATGTACGCGATGAAGCACGGCATCGGCGGCGCGTTCGGCGGTATCATGGCGACGCTCTTCGCTCTTTTTGCAGTGTTCTCTTCCTTCGGTATCGGCAACATGACGCAGGCGAACTCGATTGCCTCGGCTATCCACACGAGCTTCGGCGTTTCGACGACGGTCAGCGGCGCAATCATCATGGTTCTTTCGCTTTTGATTCTCGTCCGCGGCATTCACAGTATCGGCAAGGTGTCCAGCGTAGTTGTGCCCTTCATGGCCGCTTTCTATTTCGTCGCGGCGGTTATCGCAATCTGCCTCAATATCTCTGCAGTTCCGGCGGGTGTCGCCGAAATTTTCCGCATGGCGTTCTCCTTTGACGCAGTGGCCGGCGGCGTGGGTGGCTCCATTGTCGCGACGATGCTGACCTCCATGCGCTGGGGCGTTGCCCGCGGCGTGTTTTCCAACGAGGCCGGCATGGGCTCGGCTCCGATTGCTGCTGCGGCGGCACGTACCGACCATCCGTCCCGACAGGGTTATGTCAATATGACCGGAACCTTCTTCGACACGATGATTATCTGCATGTTGACCGGTCTTGTGATTGCGTCCTCCGGCGCGCTCGGCATGACCGACCCGGCGACCGGTAAGCTGGTCTCCGGCGCGAACCTGACGATTCTCGCGTTCAAATCCTCCTTCGGCGACGCCGCTCCGTTTGTTGTTTCCGTGTCCCTGGCGCTCTTCGCGTTCTCGACGATTCTCGGTTGGGAATATTACGGCGAAAAGGCTCTCGAATATCTGGTGAAGGCCCGCGCCGCAATCATGGCGTATCGTATCATCTTCTCGCTGATTACTTTTGTCGGCGCGACCACGACGCTCGAAATCGTCTGGAATTTCTCCGATACGATGAACGGCCTGATGTCGATCCCGAATCTGATTTGCCTGATCTGGCTCAGCAAGGATATCGCGCAGGAGTGCTTCGACTATGAGGAGAAAGTCGTCGCCCGCGAAAAAGAGGGCGAGGAAGTCGACTATAATGAGTTGGAACTCCACCCGTCCAAGGCCCATATCTAAAAATTAATATCAGTTTTGCAAGAGCCGTCGCTGTTTTGCGGCGGCTTTTTCATCGTGCGTTTTGTTGCAGGAAAAGCGGCATACGATATAGAATTAAGGAAGCACTGAATAAGTCCCGCCGCGCCCCTGACGGGTCTTTTTCCGTCATGCTGCGTCAAAGTGCTCTCGACGTAGCTCTGCTACGACTTCGAGCACTTTTCCTTGCTTGACGAAAAAATCCCTCGACAGGGCCACGACTTGACTTAATCAGTGCTTCCTTAAGGGAAAGATGAAAGGATGTGACGAAATGGATCGGATGAATCTAAAACGAATAGTTGTGGTTTTACTGTTGGCCGTGTTGATGGTGTCTGCAAAAGGAATCTTTGGAGGCGCTGCCGAGGCGGCGAAGGATCCCATCGTTGCGGAAGGGTTGGCGAAGATTGCCGTCGAAGGGGAAACCGATTTGCCGGGGCAGTTCTTTCTGTCTTTTGCGTTCAGCCGCAATCTGATCATGTTGGACGGGAAGGGCAACATTGTCTGGTCGAAGCACGAGGAGCAGCCTTTCGATGGCGCCCTGACCGGCTGGTGGGATTTCAAGAAGCACGTGGTGGACGGGAAGACCTATTACAGCTACCATGATCAGACTGGCGCTTATGACGATTACGGCTTGCGGGGTTATGCGCCAGGCGAGCGCGTCATCTTGGACGAGAATTTTAACGAAGTGAAGCGGATTACTTTTGAGGCGTCGGACGTCACCGACAAAGGCGCCCCCCTGGATGGGCATGATTTCCTGATGCTGGATTTGGATCATTATATCCTGTCCGGGTACCTCCACGATACGGTTTACAATATTCCCGGCTTCGAGCAGGGATCGAAGGTGGTCTATTCCTATTTGCAGGAGGTGGATCATGGGAAGGTTGTCTGGGACTGGAAGAGCGTCGATTACCCCGAGCTGGCGCTGTTCACCGCAACCGACGCGGACGCAAACGCGAATGATTTTGCAAATGAGAAAACCGATGCGCCGGACTATGTGCATTTCAATGCCATGCGCCTCGACGGGGACGGACATTTGATCTGCTCATTCCGGCACCTGAATTCCATTTTTTGCCTTGACCGTACGCGAAGTACCGAGCAGATTTTGTGGAAGCTCTCCGGCATCGGGGATGAATTCGGTCTTGCTGAAGGTCAAAAATCCTCCTGTCAGCATTATTTAACGGTGGACGGCGATTGGCTGACCGTTTTCGACAACAACAACCGTACCAAAGAGACTCGCATCGTGTCTTATGTAATCGACGCTGAACGCCGGAAAGCTGAAGCGGTTCACACTTACGCCGTCCCTGGCAAGTTCTCCTACGCTTGCGGCTCCATCCAGCATCTGCCCGGGGATATCTATGTGATTGGATGGGGTTGGGCGACAAAAGACGCGGAATGTATGTCCGTTCATGATTATGCTGCAGGGAAAAAGCTGATGAGCGTCGTTCTGGAGAACCCGAAAAACGTCACTTATCGCTGCGTGTACTACGACTGATACTGCAGTAATAATTCCTGGCGGTGTATTCTTTAGCTTCCGTGGGAAAAGCATGTATACACAAATACATTCGTTCACTGCATAGACAACTTCATAATCGAGTGCTATACTGCGGTTTGTAAAAAACATAACGCATAAACGGCAATGGAGCCTTGCGGCGCCGGAGCGATTTTCGTTCCGGCGTTGCAAGGCTTTTCGTCATTTTCAGGGGGGATTATTATGTGCAGGATTGGGGCCGTCAAGAGCAAGAATCCCGTACAGCCGTCGACGGCGCTGCGGCTTATGCTGCCGCAGCAGGAGGGACACGACAATTCAGGATTCGCGATGGTAATGCAGGACCTTTACGGGGTGTTCGGACTGTACAAGGACAAGCCGCTCTTGTCCATGGCCTGTACACAACAGGGCGGGCATCTCGTCGAGGAGTATATGGACGCCCACCGTTTCGTTAAGATGTCCGAGTGGCTGCCCGTGCCGGATAAGCGCAAGGGGCTGAATATCCAGACGATGCCCTATTACATCTTCCGTACCTATGATTACCCGGAGCATGTGACGGATCCGGATGAGCGGGAGGCGCTGCTCCTCGATACGCGGCTCGCACTGCGCCAGATGTTGACCGAGACGGGACAGGGCTATATTTATTCATTCTGGCCGGACGTGCTGACGCTGAAAGAGGTCGGCGATCCCATGGACATCGCCACTTATTTTCACCTTTGGGACGATAACGGCTGCCTCGTCGCGAAAAATATCATCGTGCAGAGCCGCCAGAATACGAACTACGAGATCATCCGCTACGCGGCGCACCCGTTTTTTCTTCAGGGCTACACGCTCTGCGCCAACGGCGAGAACACGTTCTACACGAAGAACAAGGAGTTCCAGAGCTCGCTCTTTCGCGGCTATATCGGCTTCGAATCGGACTCGCAGACGTTCCTTTACACGCTCCATTATGTGCTGCATGAGCTGAAATGGCCGATTCCGTATTACAAGCATGTGATTACGCCGCTGCCCTTCTCAGAGATCGAGCATCGCGAGGATAAAGACGTATTGCTCTCGATTCGTCAATCGTTGGCGCATCTGGAAATCAACGGGCCGAACACGATCATTGCCGGACTGCCCGACGGGCGCATGATGACCTGCTGCGACTCGAAGAAGCTGCGCCCGGTGGTGGTGGGCGGTGATGACAATACTATCGCCATCGCGTCCGAGGTCTGCGGTATCAATGAGATCCTGCCGAACCGCGACACGTCGAAGGATATTTACCCGGACGAACGGGAGATCGTTGTGATTGACAACGACCTGGAGGTGAAGAGATGGAAGCAGTAAAAGTGCAGGACGTCGCGGTGGACGATCTGCCGTGGACAATCGAATACCATGCGGAGCGCTGCACGCTTTGCGGAAGCTGTCTCGCAAGCTGTACCTTCGGCGCGATCAAGCCTGTGGTTCGGCGCCAGTCCGTGACGGTGTCTGAAGGCAATCAGCCGAAGCCGGCGCATCGTCAGATTGCGAGGACAATCATCGAGCAGGTGGCGAGCTTTGCGAATGCCTGCCGAGGCTGCGGCATGTGCGAGCGTGTCTGCCCGAACCATGCCATCCGTCCTGCGAGGAACCCGGACAATCGCCGCACGCTCCTTTCTCGTGACAACGGACCGATCAAGCGCGGCGGGCGCACGAACCTGAACGCGCAGCGGACGCTGGACAAGATCATCGTCGGGCGCATTTCGCAGATGACCGACCCGTCGCTGGACGCGCAGCGGCACACTTTCGATATGCGCGCGCCGCTGGGACGTGTGCTTTCGGCACGGGAGCTGCCGTTCTCGATGACGGACGGGCATATCACGATGACGCATAAAGCGCCGCCCGTGCGCTGGATTTATCCGCTGATTTTCTCCGATATGTCTATCGGCGCTCTTTCAACCCGCGCGTGGGAAGCTGTGGCGATGGCGACGGCGTACCTCAACGAGCGGTGCGATATTCCGATTTGCATGAGCTCCGGCGAGGGCGGTATGCCTGTGAAGCTCCTGGAATCGGAGCATCTGAAATATTTCATCATCCAGATCGCCTCTGGTCATTTCGGCTGGAACCGTATCGTAAAAGCGCTGCCGCGCATGAAGGTCGATCCCGCCGCTATATTGATCAAGATCGGTCAGGGTGCGAAGCCGGGCGACGGCGGGCTTTTGCAGGCGGAGAAAGTCGCGCCTCATGTGCAGGCCATTCGCGGCGTACCGAAGGCGACGCTTTCCTCGCCGCCGAACCATCAGGGGCTTTATTCCATCGAGGAATCCGTGCAGAAAATGCACCTTTCGCTGAACGCGGCCTTCGGTTTCCGCGTGCCGGTGGCCATCAAGTGCGCGGCGTCCTCGACCTCCGTTTCCGTTTACAATAATCTGCTCCGCGATCCTTACAAGATCTGCGGCGGACTTTTCCTCGACGGCATCCAGGGCGGCACGGGCGCGGCCAACGAGGTATCCCTCGACCATACGGGCCATCCGATCGTGTCGAAGATTCGAGACTGCTATCTTGCGGCTGTGAAGCAGGGATTTCAGGGGCAGATTCCGCTGTACGGCGGCGGCGGCATCGGATTAACGGGCAACGCGGCTGCCGATGCCTTTAAGATGATCTGCCTCGGCGCCAACGGCGTTTTCTGCGGCAAGATCCTGATCCAGCTTCTCGGCTGCGTCGGCAACGAGCACGGGCGCTGCAATTCCTGCAATACGGGCAAATGTCCGACGGGTATTTGCACGCAGGATCCGCGCCTCGTCAAACGGCTCGACGTGGACCGGGGCGCGCAGAAGATCGTCGATTATGTGCTGGCCTTTGACTCGGAGATGAAAAAGCTGATGGCACCCATCGGCAACTCGTCGCTGCCCGTGGGCCGGAGTGACGCGCTGGTCTCGACGGACAAGGCAATCGCGGACAAGCTGGGGATACAGTATGTCTGCTAAGGGAGGAATAACATTATGTTCAAGATAGACACCCTGAACGGCCATGAGCGTATGTCCACCCAGGATCTCTTGCTCGCAGTGGAAAAGGCGGTGCAGGAGGGCGAGACGGAGTTTGAGATTGTCGCTTCGGGTCAGCACGATATCGGCGGGCCGCTATGGCACCCTGAGGGGAAAAAGCTCGTCTTCCATGTGACGAATCCCGGTCAGCGCGTCGGCTCCATGTGCCTCGACAACACGGAGATTGTCGTGGACGGGCCGGCCTCCGCCGACGTGGGATGGCTGAACGTCGGCGGGCTTATCACCGTGCGCGGCGACGCGGGAGACACGGCCGGGCACTGCTCGGCGGGCGGCCGCATTTATATCGGCGGGCGCGGCGGCACGCGTACCGGCTCTTTGATGAAGCACGATCCGCTCTACGAAGAGCCGGAGCTTTGGGTGCTCAAGAACGTCGGCAGCTTCTCGTTTGAGTTCATGGGCGGCGGGCGCGCGGTGGTCTGCGGCTGGGACAGCGAGGGCTTTGCCTCGGTGCTCGGCGAGCGCCCCTGCGTCGGCATGGTGGGCGGCGTCGTCTATGTGCGCGGCCCGATTTCGGACGACTATCCGGAGGATATCCGATGTCTTGCCCTGGATAAAGAAGACGTCGCTTTCCTTGAAAGCGGCATGGCGCGTTTCCTTGCCGCCGTTGAGAAGCCGGAGCTCCTGAAGGAACTTTCCGACTGGAGCGTATGGAAAAAAATGCGCCCGTTGACTTTCGAGGAAAAGCAGCCGAAGCCGCTGCCGGACCTCGCAGCCTACCGGATGCAGGACTGGATTCGCGGCGGGTTGTTCAGCGACGTGGCGATGGACGACTTCACTGTGCTGAACACGGTGAATCGCGGCCTTTACCGTCTGCGCGTACCGTCCTGGGACAATGCGAAATACGCCGCTCCCTGTGAATTTTCCTGTCCGACGGGTATCCCCACCCAGCGTCGCCTTGCGCTTCTGCGCGACGGAAAGGTAGAGGAAGCGCTGCGCCTCGTGCTGGAATATACGCCGTTTCCCGGGTCCGTCTGCGGAACGCTCTGCCCGAATCCCTGCATGGAGGGCTGCACGCGCGGTACCATCGACGAGGCGATCCAGATTGGCGCGCTGGGCTTCAAGTCCGCCTATACGAATGTCGACCCGCCGGCGGAGAAAACGGGAAAGTCCGTTGCCATTATCGGCGGCGGCGTTGCCGGTCTTTCCGCTGCATGGCAGCTTGCGCGGCGCGGCCATACGGTCGCGGTTTACGACGACGCGGCAGAAGTCGGCGGCAAGCTCGCGCAGGTCATTCCACGCGCCCGGATGCCTCATCAGCTGCTTGAATTGGAATTGAAACGTATCGAGGGAATCGGCGTGAAATTCGTTTCCTCCTGCCGCGTGAATCGCGAGAAATTTGACCAGCTTCGCAAAGAAAACGACGCCGTACTGGTGGCGACGGGCGGTCACAAGCCGCGATTCTTCCCATGGGAGGGAACGGAGCTTTTGACCATGGGTCTCGACTATCTGAAAGCGATCAATCGCGGGGAGAAGCCGCCCACGGGCAAGACCGTCCTCGTCATCGGCGGCGGCAATTCCGGCATGGACGTGGCCACCAGCGCTTACGAACAGGGTGCAGAAAACGTCGTCGTCGTGGATGTGGTGAAGCCGGCCGCATTCCAGAAGGAAATCGACCGGTTGGAAGCCCTGGGCGGGAAAATCGTCTGGCCTTTCGTGACGAAGAAGATTGCGACGGAGGGCGTTTATTCCGACGACGGCCGCTTCATCGCGGCGGATCAGGTCATCGTTTCCATCGGCGAGGCGCCGATCCTCGACTATCTGCCTGACGATTCCTCGATTCAGAAGTTCCGCGGCGACTGGCTCGTGCCTTCTCTGGAAAAGATGATTCTGCCCGGCGTCTTCGCGGCGGGCGACGTGGTGAAGCCGGGGCGGCTGACCGACGCCATCGGCGACGCGCGGCGAACTGCCGTCGCCATCGATCAGTACCTTCGCGGAGAAAAGATTGCGCCCGTTCTCACAAAGGAACGGATTCCTGCCGAGCGGCTCTCGAAAGCGTATTTTGAGAAGTGTCACCACTGCGACCTGCCGGACGCGGGAGAGGAGCACACGCGCTGCGTCTCATGCGGCACCTGCCGCGACTGCCGCATGTGCGTCAATTCCTGTCCGGAAAAGGCAATCACGCGGATCGATGGTGAGGACGGCGGCTGGGAATACGTCTCCAATCCTATGAAGTGCATCGGATGCGGCATTTGCGCTGGCGTCTGCCCTTGCGGCATCTGGAGCCTGAAAGACAATCCCGAGCCGATTGAGATGTACCGGACGTATGAAAAGTGTTGAGAGTAAAGGGATGCAGCAGGGCGAAAGTTTTTTCGAGTTATGTATACATTTTCGAACTCTTGACAAGCAATAAAAAAAGCGCTATCTTAGGCACATGATTTTTCCGTTGCCCGGGCGGCGGGGAATGACATAGGGCAGGAAGACACTGGCGTCTGATGCGAGAGATTCGCATCGGGCGCCTTTTCGTTTTTCCTGCCGGCGCTTGCGTGAACCGGTCGCGCAAAGCGCGGAAGGGAAGAAAGGTGAGGGATTATGAAACGGACTTATCGATGTACGGCATTGGCGTCGATGATCGGCGCGTGGACATTGGGGCTGCCGGGGCACGCGTTGGCGGCGGACAGCGCGCCGGCACGGTACGCGGCGGCGGATACGATCTGGGTGCTTTTAGGCGCGGCGTTGGTTTTCTTCATGCAGCCAGGCTTCGCGATGGTGGAGACGGGCCTGACCCGCGCGAAGAACGCGGGCAATATCGTCATGAAGAACGTGATGGATCTCTGCCTCGGCACGATCGCGTTCTGGGTAGTCGGCTTCGGGCTGATGTTCGGCACGGATGTCGGCGGCTTCATCGGAATACCGGATTTTTTCATTTCGGGTTGGGATGTCGGCAGCGACGCGGGCTATCCGAAAGCGGCATTTATTATTTTCCAGACGGTTTTCTGCGCGACGTCGGCGACAATCGTTTCCGGCGCGATGGCGGAACGCACGAAGTTCTCGACCTACTGCGTTTACAGCCTCGCTATCAGTCTATTGATTTATCCGGTCAGCGGTCACTGGATCTGGGGCGGCGGCTGGCTCTCGGAGATGGGCTTCCATGATTTCGCCGGTTCGACGGCGGTGCATATGGTCGGCGGCGTCTGCGCGCTGATCGGCGCGAAAATGCTCGGCGCCCGCATTGGGAAGTACGGAGAGGACGGCTCGGTCAACGCGATTCCCGGCCACAGCCTGACGCTTGCGGCGCTCGGCGTATTCATTCTCTGGTTCGCGTGGTTCGGTTTCAACGGCTGCTCGACGGTCTCCATGACGGGCGACGAGACATTGGAAACGGCAAGTATGATTTTCGTCACCACGAACATGGCGACGGCGGCGGCGACTACGACGACCATGCTGCTGACCTGGATCCGTTACGGAAAGCCGGACGTCTCGATGACGCTGAACGGCTCGCTGGCGGGCCTTGTGGCAATCACGGCTGGCTGCGACCTCGTAAGCGTCGCGGGTTCGTTCGTCATCGGTGTGATTGCGGGCGTCGTGGTGGTCTACGCGGTGGAGTTCATCGACCAGAAGCTCAAGATCGACGATCCGGTGGGCGCTTCGGCAGTACACGGCGTATGCGGCGCGCTGGGGACGATCCTGACGGGACTTTTCGCGGTCAAGGACGGACTCCTTTACACGGGAAAGACGGAATTCTTCTTCGTTCAGGTGCTTGGCGTCGTCAGCGTCGTGATCTTCGTCTCCGTGATGATCACGATTGTTTTCTCGGTACTGAAAGCGACGATGGGTCTTCGTGTGACTGCGAAGGAGGAAATCGTCGGCCTTGACTATGAGGAGCACGGCCTCGCTTCGGCGTATGCAGACTTCATGCCGACGCCGGAAACGCCAGGAACGACTGCGGCTCCCGCGCCTGTCGGGCAGACTGCGCCGCCTGTCGCTCCAATCATTCGCTCGCTGGACGGCCATGCGCTGACGAACGTCTCTATCGTCACCTCACGGGAGCGCTTCGAGCCGCTGAAGGCGGAGCTCGAAAAGCTCGGCATTACGGGCATGACGGTCACGCAGGTGCTCGGTTACGGCCTGCAGAAGGGCCACACGATGTACCGCGGCGCGCATGTCGCTTCGCGGCTGCTGCCGAAGGTCAAGGTCGAACTCGTGGTTTCGGCAATCCCGCCGCAGGAAATCATCGAGGCAGCGAAGCGCGCTCTCTATACGGGCCACTACGGCGACGGCAAGATTTTCGTCTCCACAGTGGACAATGTGGTAAAGATTCGCACGGGCGAAGAAGGATTCGACGCCCTGCAGGACAAGGAAGAAGCATAATCGTTTGTCTCGCCGTCTTATCGACGGCGAAAAAAAGCCGGACGACACTGTCATCTCGTCCGGCTTCTCTTTGCCATTATATAGAATGAATACAAAAAACATGCACTTCTTGCATGGACAACCCTATAGCGGCGTGTTATACTTCGTATTGAGAAAATGAATCAAACTAAATTGAATGGCAATGAGGCCTTGCGACATCGGTAGTTTTTCGATGTCGCGAGGCTTTTTGTTAGTACTTTTGCGGAAACAGGAATTCTTTGGAACGGGGGCGATGATTTGGATGACATTCGCGGGCTTTGTCGGGCACATACGGACATTTCCGGGCGGCAGGCGGAGCTTTTGAAGAATATTGGCGAGGGGCTTCCTTTTATCGCCGACCTTGCACAGGCGCAGGCGAGCCTGTACGCGCCGGCGAGGGACGGAACACGATTCCTCGTGTTGGCGCAGGCGCGCTCCCATACGATGGTGCAGCCGCTTCAGCTTGCTCCAGTCGGCGCTTTCGTCGCGGCGGAAGAGGAGCCGCTCGTCGGGCAGACACTCGTGACCGGGCAGCCACTCGTCGGACTTCGCGGTGATTCGGAAAGCTCCGACAGTCTTGAAATGCATACCTATGGTATTCACGACGGTAAAGACGCGATCGCCGTCGTCAGTCTCGAGGTCCCCGCTGGGAGCTTGCAGGATCGCGGAAGCCTCTGCCTTGTGGACACGGCTCGCATGATCCTGCAAAACTCGCGCAGCGCCCTCGATCCTGAGGCGTATCGCGAGATTTCGCCGCGAGACGGCATTTTGATTGCCGACGCCTACGAGCGGATTATTTATGCGAACGCCGCCGCCCAGCATATTTTCCGCGTGCTCGGGGTCGGTTCGCTCTTGGGTATACGGCTTGACGCGCCGGAGCTCTGCCGTCATATCACGCGGGAGATGGTGAAGCCGGAACGGCCGACGGAAAAGGAAATCGAGGCGGGCGGACTCGCGCTTTTACGGCGCGATCTTCCGATTTTCGCAGGAGGGCAGCTTTTGCGCCGCGTCGTGGTCGTAGAGGACGTGACCGCGCTCCGACAGAAGGAAAAAGAACTTTCCGTGCAGGAGGCGGTTATCCGCGAGATCCATCATCGCGTGAAGAACAATCTGCAAACCATCGCGAGCCTTTTGCGCCTGCAGGCGCGTCGCTCGTCGGAAGCGGCGGTCAAGGACGCGTTGGCGGAAAGCGTGAATCGCATACAGGGCATCGCCGCGCTCCATCAGCTTCTGTCGCGGCAGGGGACGCAGCCCGTGAATCTCCACGATCTGGCTGCGGAAATCCTTAATTTATTGTCCGCTTCAGCGCTGCCGCCGGATTTTCAGCTGGAACGACGGTTTGGCGGCGACGCGTTTCTGCTTCCTCCAAGCCGATGTACAAGTCTTGCGCTGGTTGTCAACGAGCTTTTGCTGAACGCCATCGAGCACGCGTTCCCGAATCGCGATCATGGGTGCATTGGCCTCGATATTCGCGTCGGGGAATCCGAGACGACACTTTCGCTTTACGACGACGGCGTCGGTCTGCAGTCGGGCTTTCAGCCGGAGACAGCGAAATCCCTCGGCCTTCATATCGTGCGAACGATGGTGGAGGATGACCTCGGCGGGAGGATTAAGTTCAGCAGCGAAAACGGGACGCGGGTGGAAATCACGTTGCCGAAAGGGGAGGAATCGCTATGAAGCCGTTACGAATCGTGATTGCTGACGACGAGGCGATTATCCGAATGGATCTTAGGGAAATCCTGCAGGAGGCGGGGCACGAGGTCGTCGGCGAGACGGCCAACGGGCGTCGTGCAGTGGCCATCGTACGGGATACGCGCCCAGACCTCGTCATCCTAGACGTCAAAATGCCGGATATGGACGGAGTCGAAGCGGCGCGCCTGATTGCGGCGGACCATCTTGCGCCGGTGCTACTCCTGACCGCCTTTGACGATGCGGACCTGATTCGCCGCGCCACGGACGCGGGCGTGCTCGCGTATCTCGTGAAGCCCGTCGAGGAAAAGAACCTGTTCCCTGCGATGGAAATCGCGCTCTCCCGCTGGCGAGAAATGCAATCGCTGGAGGAAGAGCTGGAAGCCATGCGCGACTCGCTGGAGTCACGGAAGCTTCTCGACCGTGCGAAGGGAATCCTGATGCAGGCGCACAATATCAGTGAAGACGAAGCGTATCGGCGACTCCAGCGGTACAGCATGGAAAAACGTCGAGCATTGAAAGACGTAGCCGCCGCTGTAGTCAAAGCGGGCGCGAAAAAAAGACGGTGATGAAAAACATAGAGCCAATTAGTTCAAAATATATTCTTCATAAAGAAGTAATTGGCGACAAAGCCTCTTTTGCCATTAGAGCCCTGCAAGAATTCTGTTTCTTGCAGGGCTCTAATGCGTTTTCCAATGGGTTCTTCCTATGATTGCCTGGATAATATTTTTCGGACGGCTTCCGGCGACGTTTGCCGCAGCGCCTCTTCTGCCCAAAGGCGCGCCTCCTTCAGCGAAGTCCTGCGGACGACGGCGCGAATCTTCGGCAGCATCGTCGGCGCCATGCTCAGCACAGTAACGCCGAGCCCCAGCAGCAGCGGCGCGGCCAGCGGGTCCGCCGCCATTTCACCGCAGACGGCGGCGGGGATTCCCGCCTGCTTCGCCGCGTCGACGGTCAGCTTTATCATGCGCAGCGTCGCTGGATGAAACATGCTTTCGAGATAAGAGAGCGAGGCGTTCGTTCTGTCCGCCGCCAGCGTATACTGAGCGAGATCGTTGGTGCCGATACTGAAAAAGTCCGCGCGCTTGGCGAGCTCGTCGGCCTGCACGACGGCGGCGGGCGTCTCGATCATCACGCCCACGGGAAGATGCGGCGCGTCTTTGCCGGCGCCAAAAAGACTGCGTCGTTCCCGCTCCAGCGCTTCCCGTACCGCCTCGACCTCCGATACGGAGACGATCATCGGCAAAAGCAGCGCGGCCCTTCCCATTTTCGCCGCGCGCAGCACGGCGCGGAGCTGCGCCGAAAGCAGCTCAGGACGTGCGAGGCTGATACGGATGGCCCGAAAGCCGAGAAACGGATTTGCCTCTCTTGGCAGATGGAGCGCCGGAATATTCTTGTCCCCGCCTGCGTCCAGGGTTCGGATGACGCATGGATTGCCTCCGCAGGCTTGCACCGCGCGTTCGTAGATCGCCGCCTGCTCGTCTTCTGAGGGCAGATCGTCCCGCCCAAGGAACAAACCCTCCGAACGGAAAAGCCCAACGCCTTCCGCGCCGCCCTGCACGGCAGTCTCCGCCTCCTCCGGCGAGGCGGCGTTCGATCTGAGCGAGATCGCCGTCCCATCCTTCGTGACCGCGGGTCCCGTCTCTTCCAGAAGTCGACGCATCTCGGCACGCTCCTCCTCGATCTTCTGCCGCGCCGCGCGAAGCTCCTCCCTGGAGGGATTGACGACGACGGTTCCCTTTTCCCCGTCAACGATGGCCGCCGCGCCGTCCGGAAGCTCCGCCGCGCCCTTGTATCCTAATATCGCCGGTATTCCTCGCATACGCGCGAGAATTGCCGCGTGTCCCGACGGGCTGCCGCCGCTTTCCACGATTCCCGCCAGCCTGTCGCCGGAAAACCGCGCCATCAGCTCTGGCGAAATCTCTTCGCCAACCAGGATCAACGGCTCGCTGTCCTCCTGTTTCACTATCTCCGTCACGCCCAGAAGGATCCGTGCGAGGCTCCGCCCTACCTCCCGCTGATCATTCGCGCGCTCTTTCAGGAGCATCGCGTCCGCCGCCTGCTCTTTCGCCGCGAGCACCGCCTCCGGTGCGGACACACCATCCGCGATGGCGCGCCCCACCGCCGCGTGGAAGCCCTGCGCCTCCGCCATCATGCGGTAGCCCTCCAGGATGAACTGCTGCCGCGTCTCCCCCGACCGGGCCGAAGCGCGGGACGCTTCATCCATGCGGGCGGCATAAGTTTTGACCGCCTCGCCGAATCGAGCCGCCTCTTCCATCGGCGTTCCTTTTTTATAGGAAGCGAGCTCTTTTGCAAGATCTTCCGCAACCTGGCGGATTCGCCCGATGCGAACGCCGGACGAAACAGCCGGGGCTGCCTGAACCTTCGGTCCGCTTTTTTGCGCCGAAGCGCTCCTGCCCCATGTCGCCAACATCTTCGTCCCTTCCCGCAGGACAGCTTCAACAAGCGAAAGCGCCGTCTCGGCCTCCTCGCCCTCCGCGCGGATCGTCGCTTCCTCTCCTTCCCGGAGCGCCAGCGAAAGCACCGCGTCCACATCCGCGGCGTCCGCCCGGTCCTCGCCCCGCAAAATCTCCACGTGCGCCGCTCGCTGCTTCAACAGCTTTGCCATCACCCCCGCCGGGCTGATATGAATCCCGTTCGGACAGAGCACGCGAACCGTTTTTTCCATCATCTGGTTTTCCTCCAAATCGTCGCTTTTCGAAGTAATTTCGACAAGAAAATCGTTTTCCCTGCCGCCGCCGCGATTTCTTCCTGCAAGCACAGCCGCGTTTTCTTTGCCCTTTTCCTCTCCCGTATCAGTGGACAGAGTTTTAGGGGCATGGTATAATACGAAATGATTGTGTTTTTTTCAAATATTTTCGTCCCGTCCAATGCAGGAATGTTGCAAGTGTGGTGAATAATCTTGGGCTTTCTTGTCGCCGCCGTCGCCTTTATGGCGGCAAGCGTGTTTCTCGTACAACGCGCCGCGCGGCACTTTGGCCTGGCCGTCGATTCCAGGGCGCTGGCGCTTTGCGCCGTCATGGCTCTGATCGTTAATTTTTCGGCCATTCTCTTGTCCGTATATCTGACCTTCAACCACCTGATGATGCTGGTCTTCATGGTAGTCGCGTCGGCGGCTCTCGTTACGGGGCTGAACGAATATCTGCTGCGACGCCAATATGCGCGCGTCTCTCTCGCCAGCACACGCGAGAAACAGGAAAAAACCGCGCCCACCGTCCTCGAGACCGAGGAACTGCCAATCGAGGCGGAACCAATAGCGGAGGCGCCGGAACCGCTCCCCGCGTCGACAGAAAAGGTCGTTTGGGAGGTCGATCTCCCGGTGGAGCCGATTCCCGCCCCTGTTATCGAAGAACCGAAAAACGAACCCAAATTCGAGCCGGTCGTCGAGATACCGAAGGCGGAACCAAAACCAGAGCCTGTTTTCGAGATTCCGAAGCCGGAGCCCGAACCCGAGCCGGTCGTCGAGGAACCGAAGCCGGAATCCGAGCCCGAGCCGGTCATCGAGGAACCGAAGCTGGAACCCGAACCCGAGCCGGTTGCCGAGATACCGGAACCGGAACCCGAGCCCGAGCCTGTTGCCGAGGAACCGAAGCCGGAACCCGAACCCGAGCCGGTCGTCGAGATACCGGAGCCCGAGCCCGAACCCGAGCCGGAACCCGAGCCCGAGCCGGTCGTCGAGGAACCGGAGCCGGAACCCGAGCCGGTCGTCGAGGAACCGGAGCCGGAACCCGAACTCGAGCCGGTCGTCGAGATACCGGAGCCCGAACCCGAGCCGGTCGTCGAGGAACCGGAGCCGGAACCCGAGCCCGAGCCGGTCATCGAGGAACCGAAGCCGGAACCCGAACCCGAGCCGGTTGCCGAGATACCGGAACCGGAACCCGAGCCCGAGCCGGTTGCCGAGGAACCGGAGCCAGAAGAAGAGCCGACATTCTCCCTCGACTTGCCGGAAGATCTTGTCACGCTCGACGATTATCTCGATTTCGCATACACCGAAAGAGACGCGGGCCGCACTGCGAAAGCCGCCGCCGCCTACCAGGCGGCCATCGAGGGCTTCCCGGACGATCCGTATCTGCCCTTCCTCGTCATCGAGCTGGGCAACCTTTACAAGGAGGCCGGAGCTTACGACGTCGCCGCCGACACTTACCGCGACGCGCTCTCCCTCCCAATCATCCAAGGCCAGACCGGCCTCGTGGACGAGTTCCGAAAGAACATCGCCTACCTCGAAGCCGTCTCGCATATCACCGCCCGGCACGACGCGCCGGACACCCCGTTCAGCCAAATCCCGCCGGCCTGGATCGCGGAGATCGAAGCCGACTTCGCGAAACGGACGGGCAACTAATTATTTAGGAGGAACGAATCCATGACGAAAAGAAGCGTAGAAATCCTGGGACTGCCGATTATCAGCATCACCGAAGGGCGCGAGCTCGGCATGAGCAAGACGCTCCTGATCGACGCGAAGAACGGCGCCGTCGCGGCCATCACGATCGAGGACGAAGACTGGTATCGCGGCGTGAAGCTGCTGCCGTATTCTTCGGTCATCGCCATCGGTCATGACGCCGTCACCATCACCAACAGCGAGAATATCCTGACCCTGGAAGACGCCAGCGACTACGAGGCCATGCTCGACGCAAATATCCGCATCATCGGCACGAAGGCTATCACGAAGTCCGGCACGATCAACGGCAAGGTCAACGAAATCTTCATCGGCGAGGACGGCAAGGTCGAAAAAGTCCAGATCGTCGATCCGAAGGGCGTCGAATCCGAGATCCTGTCCGACCAGATTTCCATCTTCGGAAAGCAGGTCACGGTCATTGACGCGCCGGATGAAGGCGAGGAAGACGAAAAAAAAACTGACGACGTAGCTGTCGCCATGCCGGAGCCCGAACCTGCGCCCGCGCCGGAAGCCGCTCCCGCGCCTCCCGCGCCGGAGCCAGAGCCCGCGCCGGAACCCGAGCCGACCCCTGAACCTGCGCCCGCGCCGGAGCCGGAACCCGCGCCCGAGCCTCCGAAGGAAGAGCCGAAGCCTGAGCCGGCGCCCGAGCCCAAGAAGGAATCCGCCGCCGACAAAGCGACGGAGGAGCGTCATCGCCGTTTCCTGCTCGGCAAGAAAGCTTCCCGTGACATCGTGACCGAAAGCGGCGTCGTCATCGTCAAGGCCGGCGGCGACATCACCGAGGAAGTCCTGCAGAAGGCGAAGCTCGCCAACAAGTTCATCGAGCTATCCATGAATATCCATTAAGGAATCATTGAATACGTCAAGTCGTGACCCTGCAGGAATGCGGCGGGACTTGTTCCGTGCTTCCGCAATTGCCCACAAAAAAGGACCCGCGCGTGAAAATCCCATGCGCGGGTCCTTTTTCGGCTGTATCCATTTTACTGCTGTCCGGGCAAGCGCTCCTGCTGCTTCGAGATCGGCGTCATCATGCGAAGGATCGCGAGAACCTGGTTCATGGTCGTGTCGAAGGAAACGATGTTTTTCACGACATGGTTGGCAATCTTCCATGTGTCAAATTCGCCGTTGCTCTCGGCGTACTCTATATGGTACTTGATTTCGTCGTTGTTGTGCTTCAGGCGAAGCATGCGCTCCACCAGCGTCACATAGTCCACCATGATGTAAATCGATTCGAAGCTGTCCTTCAAAAGCTTTGAGAGCTGCTTGATTCCCTGTACGTCGGAAATGATGACGCTGTTCTCGTGATTTTGCAGGGCGCTCAGGATTTCGTTCTTCATCATGCCATAATACTCGCCCTTATAGGTAATCTTCACCAAAAATTCCTGCTTGAAGAAATCAATCTTGTCGACGAAGCGATACATCTTCGCGGCGGTGACAGGATTATGGACATAGGACTCCGGTGAACGCGTCGTATAGAGCGGAACGTAATGGACGCCGAGGCGAATCAGTTCCTGAATAATTGTGGACTTTCCGCAGGCGTGCGGACCGACAAGCGCAAACAGTTTATTCTTCATTTCGGATCTCCTCGCTAACGATAAATGCGAAACAAGTTCAAAATTTTTCTAGGCCGTTTTGCCGCTTTGTTCATTTTACCATAATAGATTAAGAAAGAAAATAGCAACGGAATCGATTTTTCAGATAACAGGGCCAAAAATTCCAGGACTTAATGTTCATCTTTCGTCGACACTTTTTCTTCCGTCCAAAAGCGGGGAAGGAAAACCGGGAGCGACGTGGAATAAAAAAGCGGGGTGATTTTATGCTGCAGGCGATGATCGACGTCGGCTCGAACACGATCCGCATGGCAATCTACGAAATAAAAGACGGGCACGCGGCGCAGATCATGAAGCGCAAGCACACGGTGGGTCTCTCCGCGTATGTGAAGGACGGCATCATGCAGGAGGAGGGCATACGCCGTGCCGCCGAGGTCGTAACCGAATATCGGGAGTTCCTCGAAGGCATGGGCGTCGAGAACATCGTCGCCTTCACGACGGCGGCGCTCCGAAACGCGAAGAACAGCGCGGAGGCGGTAGCGGCGGTGGAGGCGCGGACTGGACTTTCCATCCGCGTGATTACCGGCGAGGAGGAAGCGGTCTTCGACTTCGCCGGGGCCATTCACGACCTCGCGGCGGACAACGGCGTAATCCTTGATATCGGCGGCGGCAGCACTGAGATCATCCTATATCGCGCCCGCCGCGTCATGCAAAAACTGAGCCTCCCCTTCGGCTCGCTGTCGCTGAAGGTCGCCTATGTAAAGGGCCTGATGCCGACGCCCGAGGAGGCCGAGGCAATCCGTGTGGAGGCCGCCAAGGCGATCGGAACCGTCTGCTGCAAGCTCCCCACCATGCGAAATCTCGTCGCCTGTGGCCTCGGAGGCACATTCAAGGGAACTTGCGCCCTGTACCGCCTGATGTACGATCTTCCGGAGGAAACGACGCGCATGGAGACGAAACGCTTCAGAGAGCTTCTCGCCCACTATGTCTCCCCTCACCCGCCGAAAGAAGAAGACGCCGTCCGCCTAATGCTCGCAACCCCCGACCGGATCCACACCCTGCTCCCCGGCCTGATCCTGGCCGACGTGCTGACGGGGGCGCTGGGCTGCCGGGAACTGGCCTACAGCGACTCCGGCGTGCGGGAGGGCTATCTGTACAGCGAGATTTTGCGGACATGATAATAATCCCGAAGGTGCGGCAAAGCGACGATTGCTTTTGCCGTGCCTGTTTTTTTATCCCGTTTTATGGTATAATAAAATGCTTTGCGAAATAAACAGCTTACAATTATATATACGATAGATAATGAATGAGGGTGAGATTTTGGAGATTGGCAAGGATAAAGTCGTTCCGGTAAATCTTGCGGAGGTCATGTCCACTTCCTATATCGACTACGCGATGAGCGTCATCGTGGCGCGCGCGCTGCCGGACGTCCGCGACGGTCTGAAGCCGGTACATCGGCGTATTCTCTACGCGATGCAGGAAGCCGGTATGGGCTCGAACAAGCCTTACAAGAAGTCGGCGCGTATCGTCGGCGAGGTCCTCGGTAAATATCATCCGCACGGCGACAGCTCGGTCTATTACGCGATCGTCCGCATGGCGCAGGATTTCTCCATGCGCTATTTGCTCGCCGACGGTCACGGCAACTTCGGTTCGGTGGACGGCGATCCCGCGGCGGCCATGCGCTACACCGAGGTCCGCATGTCGAAGGTCTCGGAGCTGATGCTGCAGGACATCGACAAGGAAACGGTAGATTTCGTGCCGAACTACGACGAATCCCTGAAGGAGCCGTCGGTGCTTCCGGCGAAGTTCCCGCAGCTCCTCGTCAACGGTACTTCGGGCATCGCCGTCGGCATGGCGACGAACATTCCTCCCCACAATATGCGCGAGGTCATCGACGGCACCCTGATGCTGATTGACAATCCCGAAGCGACGGTAGAAGAGCTGATGACGGTCGTCAAGGGTCCGGATTTCCCGACGGGCGGCCTTATCATGGGCATGGACGGCATCAAGAGCGCTTACCGCACCGGCCGCGGCGTAATCCAGATGCGCGCCGACGCCCATATCGAGACGATGTCGAACGGCAAGAGCCAGATCATCGTCACCGAGCTTCCCTATCAGGTCAACAAGGCGAAACTCGTCGAGCGCATCGCCGAGCTGGCGCGGGACAAAGTCATCGACGGCGTCACCGCGCTCCGCGACGAGTCCGACCGCAGCGGCATGCGCATCGTGGTCGAGCTGCGCCGCGACGCCAACGCCAACGTCATCCTGAACCAGCTTTACAAGCACACGCAAATGCAGGACAGCTTCGGCGTCATCATGCTGGCGCTGGTAGACGGCCGGCCCCGGGTGCTGAACCTGAAGGAAGTCCTTCATTACTATATCGCCCACCAGAAAGACGTCATCACGCGGCGTACCCAATACGAACTGGCGAAAGCCGAAGCCCGCGCCCATATCCTGGAAGGTTTGACCATCGCTCTCGACCATCTTGACGCGGTCATCACGACGATCCGCGAAAGCCGCACCGCCGACATCGCCCGAGCCGCCCTGATGGAAGGATTCTCCCTTTCGGAGAAGCAGGCGCAGGCCATTCTCGACCTTCGTCTTCAGCGCCTGACCGGCCTCGAGCGCGAAAAAATCGAGGAAGAGTACCAGGAAGTCCTGAAAACCATCGAATATTTGAAAGGCGTCCTGGCTGACGAAAGCAAGATTTTCGGCATCATCAAGGACGAGCTGAAGGACGTCCGCGAGAAATACGGCGACGACCGCCGCTCGCGCATCACGATCGACAGTACGGAAATGAACGTCGAGGACCTGATCGCCGAGGAGGACGTAGTCATTACCGTAACGCACGGCGGCTACGTCAAGCGCATCCCGCTGGCCACCTACCGCACGCAGAAGCGCGGCGGACGCGGCGTCACGGGCATGGGCACGAAGGAGACGGACTTCGTCGAGAACCTGTTGATCACGACGACCCACCACACGATCTTGTTCTTCACGAGCCGCGGCCTCGTCTATCGGCTGAAGGGTTATGACATTCCGGAGTCCGCGCGGCAGGCGAAGGGCACCGCGATCGTAAACCTCCTGCCGCTGTCCTCCGACGAGACCATCACGGCCATCATCCCGATCCGCGAGTTCCGTGAAGACCGGTATCTTTTCATGGCGACGAAGAAAGGCGTTGTGAAGAAGACCGTCGTCAAGGAATATGACACGGCGCGCAAGGGCGGCCTCATCGCCATCAACCTCGACGAGGACGACGACCTGATCGGCGTCCGCTTCACCGACGGCGAGAGCCATATCATTCTCGGCACCCGCGACGGACAGGCCATCGTGTTCAAGGAAAGCGATGTCCGCCCGCTGAGCCGCCAGACCCGCGGCGTCACGGGCATTCGCCTGCGCGATATGGACGAGGTCGTCGGTATGGACAAGCTGGGGGCGGACAGCGAAATCCTGACCGTCACCGAGCAGGGCTACGGCAAACGCACGAAGGCCGAGGAATACCGCGTCACCCAGCGCGGGGGCAAAGGCATCATCAACATGAAGGTCACGGAGAAAACCGGCGCGGTTGTCGGCCTCAAAATCGCCCGCCCCGACCAGGAACTGATGCTGATCACGACGGACGGTATCGTGATTCGCACCACCATCGGCGAGATCTCCCTGATCAGCCGCAACACCCAGGGCGTTATGCTGATGAAGACCGAGGAAGGCGACCGCGTCGCGTCGCTGGCGGTCATGGACACGAAAAGCGAGTAAGGGTACGCATAGAAAGAGAAGCATTTTCGAAGCACTTCCGATGTAAGGTCTTCCAGCGTTTTCTACAATCTTAAAACAAAAGCGTCCTTACTATGACAAGTCATGCAGGGACGCTTTATTGTTTGCCTGTTTTGCTTTGTGCGTTTGCCTGGTTTTTGTTTACGCGTCATTTCCTTGCGATATTATGGATGAAAGGTAATCCTTCCGCCAGGGAAATTCCTTGCTCACATGGCGCAGGAGATGCAGGAAGCGCTGGCGAAGTTCAGGTCCTGTTGGTACTTTTAAATTGAAAGGACGGCGCAATATCAACTGTGCCGTCCTTTTGTATGCGGGTGTTTGATTTCAATCTCCTCTATACCGCGGCCAGCAGCATCAGCGGAATCAAGAGCAACGCCCAGTATGGTTTCCGCGCGCCGACAGGAATCGCCTCTTTCAGGATCATCTGCACGAATATGAAATTCGACGCTACAAGGAAGAACAGTCCGCGGTTCTCAAAGAACATGCCCAGCGTCTCACGGCGGTTCAGTCCATAGGGGGCCGCCATGTCTGGGCCAAAGATCGCCAGCAGCAGCACTGACAACGTCATGATCAGAAAGCTCGGCACGATCACTCGCCGAAAAAACACCGCGTCCGCGATGCCGTTTTGTCTGTGCTGGAGCATAAACGGCAGCGTGCAGGACACCGTCGAGAGCAACGTCAGAAGCGCCGCCGTACACGGCATTCGCCGCAGGTTGGAGACGAACACGAGAAGGTTGAAGATCAGCATGATTCGTCCGAAGATAAAAATCTTCCTCGGGTCGTAGTATTCCTTCAGCTCATTCCAGTCAAGCATCTTACGCCGCCTCGCCCAGCGTTCCTTCCAGGTCGTGGTTCGTCATCGCGCAGACTGTGGAGTCGGACCAGACGTTTTCCGCTGTCTCGATCATGTCTATGATGGTGTAGATCGGCAGGATTACACCCATCAGCCCCAGCGGCGCGCCCACCGAGGACATCAGCGACAGCGTCAGGAAATAGCAGCCCATGGGGACGCCGGCGTTGCCGACAGCGGCCAGCACGGAAATCACAACCCATGTGAGCATCGTGCCCATCGACAGCTCGAAGCCCGCGTTCTGCATAACGAAAAGAGAGGTGACGAGGATAAAGGCCGCGCAGCCGTTCATGTTGATCGTGGTGCAGATCGGCAGCACGAAGCGGGAGACGGCGGGATTGACCTTCAGGTTCTGCTCCGCCGAGGCCAGCGTGACCGGCAGCGTGCCCGCCGAGCTCTTCGTGAAGAGCGCGACGGCCAGAGCCGGCGACATCTGACGGAACACATGGAGCGGGTTCAGCCCGCGCGCCAGTAAAAAGAGAGGCAGAACGACAAAGAACTGGATGGCGTTGCCGCCGATGACGACGGCGACATACTTGCCCAGCGCACCTACGATGACGCCCGCCGCGATCTGCGCGGAGAGCTCCGCCGCAAAGGCCATAATGCCCAGCGGCAGGATCCAGAGCAAGCCGCGAATCATTGTGAACAGGAGCTCTTGGGCGCCCAGGAGCGCTTTCAGGAGCGTCGCACGGTTTTCCGTCTTTGGCATGAAGGCGAGAGCGATACCCGCCGCCGCCGCGATGAAGATAATCGAAAGCACATTGCCGGAGAGGAAGGGCTGCAGCATATTATTCGGCACCACGGTCAGGAAATGGTTATAATAGGAAAGATTGCCGAGCTTTTCGAGAGGCACGTCCGCCGCGCCGCGTCCGATGACGTCGGCGGGCAGGTTCCCCGGCGCGATCCAGAGGTAAAGCGCGAGACCGACGAAGGCTGCCGCGAAAGTCGTCAGCAGCGTGTAAGTGACGGCGTGGGCAAAAATGCTCTTCGTGTTCTTGTCCGCTCCGAGCTCCGAAAGAGTAGTGATTACCGCGAGTGCGATGGTGGGCACCGCGATGAACTGGAACAGCCGCGTGAAGACGGCGGCGATGAACGAGAACAGCTCGTTGAGCTGCGCAATTTCCATGCAGCCGAGGACGCCGCCGACAACCAGCGCCGCGATCCAGAGCATGAGCTGCTTGCCCTGCCCGCGCGGGCGGTGCTCCTCCAGTACGGCGCGCGCCGTCTCGTTTACATTTGTATCGGGTTTCCGGTTTGTCACGGAAAATCATTCCTTTCTTCCAAAAATAATGCTGGAACCATTATACAGAAAATAAAAGCTCGATTCAATGCAATAACAGTTTTTACTGTCCGCCGCTTGTCGATGAGCTTCGTATCGTGGCATGTGCGTTTTCAAGGAATTTGGTTGTGAGCTCAAAAAAAGAAAGCGCGGGACGAATTGACGTTCCGCGCTTTTGCTTCGTGGTGCCTCAGAATAGAGCCCGACAGCATGGCATTTATAATCGATTTTGTTCTGCCGCGGCCGAAGCCGAACCAGCGCCGCCGATGCGCATAATAAAAAGCCCCGAGGGATTTCCCCCGGGGCTTTCACTTTGTTACCTTGTCGCGGCGACACCAGCAGCCAGGAAGAATAATACCTCCCAGACGTTCCTCTGCGTCCGCAGCCGGCCTTCAATTCTGTCGTGCTCTTTCTCGGACTTCCGAAATGATTCCCTGGCATTCTGTAACTCGGCGTTGGCTGTCCTCAACGATTCGTCGAGCCGCTTCGTTTCCGCCTGCAGCTCGGTCAACTGCTCCCGCAGCGTTTCCAGTTCTTTCTTCGACGCGCTCAATGATTGTGACGCTTCGGTCAAGTCCATCTCGGATGCGTCCAACAGACTCAGCAGCTCGGCGTTGTTCTTCTCCAGCGCGTTCAAGTGACTGCTCAACGCTTCGAGCTGCGTCGCGCTGATCTGATACATCTGGTTCGTTGAGCAGGAACCAGCCGACGGCCAGCACAAACACAAAAATGCCAGCGATGAAGCAATAATACATAGTCTTATTGTCTTCCACAAGATTCACACCTCCAGCTCATACGTGTAGTCATACGAATGCCGGCCGATATAAATGATGCCCTGCGCCTCATCGATCCGGTAGTATGTCTCAGGGAAGGTCGACCGCAGGGATTCATTTGGGCAGCGCGATTCTTTCAGGATGTCACGGATTTTCTGAAGCTCCGTGTCGGATAAAGGCATAATGCTTTTTACTCGCATTGCTAAGCCCCCTGCAAATAATCCGTGACGCCGCGAGCGACGGCCTTAGCGAAATCATCTTGCCGGTCCCTGAGAAGAACAGCGTCCTCGTTGTTGTCGATGAACGCGAGCTCGACGAGCACCGCAGGCATGTCGGTCCCGTTTAGGACGGCGAGATCCGTCCTCGTCTTCACGCCGCGATCCACAGTTCCGAAAATGTCAACGATCTGCCGCTGGATGCACTCGGCAAGCTTCTTCCCTTCGTTGTCCGTCGGATAAGTCAGAGTCTCCGTTCCCTGCGCAATAGTGTTAAACGCGTTGCAGTGGATGCTCACGAAAAGATCCGCGCCCCAGTTATTCGCAGCGCAGCAAATACGTTTCAGGCTCTCATCCTGAAGGCTCTTGACTTCACATCCCGCTGCCGTCAGATACTGCTCGACCAGCTTCCCCACGGCAGCAGCCACCGTGTTCTCGTAAAGGCAGAGCGATTCATTGTCCGCTCCTCTGTCATAGTAGTCCGTCCATCCATACTCAGGGTCATGTCCGGGATTAAGAAATACCTTTGCCATCGTCGCTTCCTCCTTCTGTTTCTTGCCTGTTTGCCTTTTGAGGCTTCTCGCCTTGTGGCGAATTATAGCGGCTGTTGACGTACAATTTTGCGAGGCTCGTCGCCGCGAGTGTCAGCAGGCCAGTGATGGCAGCCACGCAGGCACCGAGTCCCTGCCAGATGCTCCCTAGATCAAATTTCATATTGAAGAATCCGTTCGCGTAATAGCCCACGCCCCACGACATGAGCACGAACAGGATGAAGAACATGATGAACACGCCGATGAGGATAATCAGCTTCTCCAGATGCCTCTTCGACCATTCCGCCAAGTTGAGCGTCCAGCCTTTTATGCGTCCCATAATCTTCATACCTGTCACCTCGGCTCATCTTCGTCTGGGTAAACGATAATGTCGTCCTTGACCGGAATCAGCTTGAACTTCTCGAATATGATGTCCATGATCCCGTTTTTCCCCAGCGCGTGATACGCTTCATACATATTTTCGTAATTCCGAGCCTCGCCATACGTGACCATTCCGCGCTTTTTGAAGAAATGATAGCCCTGTAAAAGTCTGTCCCTCAATAGCGCCTGCGTCCCGCGATTATTCGCGAGCCGTATCTCTTCGATTTCCTTTTCTTTAGCCATGAGCTGCTCGTGCATCGCGGCTTCCTTTTCAGCTAGAAGGCTTTGCATCTGCGCCTCTCGTTCCGATATGCGGTCCAAATGATGCTTAATATACCATGCGAACACGCTGAAAAGTATGGTAATCAACCCATGTATAATCTGCCCTACATATTCCATCGGATTCGCCTCCTACGCCATCACGACATTCCAGATAATGGCAATAATGACCTCACCAATGAGCGCCCCTACTGCGTCGGCCGCGAGGTCGTACCAGTCGGCGTCGTGCTCGTCGGGGTGCATCATGTCGTAGATTTCCTTGCCGCCGCCAAACAGTATGATGTTTGCGAGAAACCTCTGCCATGGTGCCCATTGGTGAATAGTGAGCGCTAAGACAATCTCAATCATGCATGATACGACGGCGTGGAGTATTTTGTCGTTTATTTTAGGTAGCTTCATGATTGTTCTCCTAAAGATAAGGCAGGCTTACGCCTGCCCTTCGTCTTTACGGCTTTCCTTGACCTTTTTCTTGACTTCCTCACAGAAAGCGTTAAACTTTGCCCATTCTTCGGGCTTTTCATCCTTTTGTCGCAAAATTGCAATCTGCGCGTCAATGCTGTACTGACTGTCGATGACTAGCGCAACTTCTTGTTCATAGGTAATTTTGTTTTCGTCCATTGTTGTAACCTCCTTTAGGCGACACGGAAGCAGAGGGGGACGCGAAGGTTTGTGCCGTCGGCAGCGTGATAGTAGGCGTAGCCTGTGTGATTAACGTAGCATATATGCGTGGCGTTTACTCGACAAGCCGACAGTTCCCACCAGTAAGAAGGGCTACCGCCATTCCCCGCGCCCTTAATAATCTTGCTCGGATTCAAACGGAAAATCGGGTACTGCAAGAACCC
>CAMHCS010000033.1 GCA_946183785.1 uncultured Selenomonadales bacterium
ACGGAAAAAGACCCGTCAGGGGCGCGGCGGGACTTATTCAGTGCTTCCTTAAGGAACAATTGCGTCTTGTGTCTTACTTTTATATAATAAAAATGTTAGGAGGAGTTACCATGCCGAAAAATCATTCGCATTCAGTACCATGTGAAATACAACAAGAATTAGTATATCTGCTGCGCAGAATAGAAAATGACATCGATTCCGGCATGAACATTGAGCGGTTGTGGAAATACTGCGCTCGCCATCAAATAGACTGGGATGCTTTACTATTATTGTTGCGCGGCGCAATGTTGGACCCTGAACGAATTTTGAAGATACTGAGTCAGTCTGAAACAACAAAAGAAAATATTTCGAACGAGAAAAAAATATGCGTCATAACTTGCGTAAATAATGAAAGAAAATACGAAGAATGTTTACTCTATCTTCAGCATTCAAATCTTCCAAAAGGATTTGTCATAGAATATACTCCAATATATAATGCAAAATGTCTTACAGCAGGCTATCAGGCAGGGATGATATCAAGTCACGCGAAATACAAAGTTTACATTCATCAAGACGCCTGCCTGATAAATAAAAACGCTTTATGCCGCATGATTGAGATGTTTCAAGCGAATCCCCAAATCGGAATGTTCGGCGTCGCCGGCTGCACAAAACTGCCTTCAAACGGCGTTTGGTTTGAAACCGAAGGAATCGGATATGGAGTTGTCGCACAGGCCACAGCGCCTGATACGCTTAAACGACTTGGATACGCAAAAACTCATCGAGATTATGAACTTGTTGAAGCAATAGATGGCGTCTTCATGATGACACAGTACGATATCCCTTGGCGCGCCGACATCTTCACCGGTTGGCATTTTTACGATATATCGCAATCCATGGAATTCCGCAAACGCGGCTGGAAATTGGCAATTCCCGGCTCTGATACAATTTGGTGTATTCATGACAGCGATATAGAGTATGACATAAACGCTTATGAACATTGGAGAAAAACATTCGTTAATATCTATAAGGATATGCTATAAAAAAGGACGCACCCGATAAAACGGGAGCGTCCTTTTTATCCACTATTGAATTTAATATCTGTCATTCTCGTACATTCGATAATGATTCGCGCCGCGCGCCATCGCTTCCTCCAATGCCTGCGACGCCGCCTCGATCAAATCCTTTGCCGCTGTGCGGTCGCCGCCGGTAACGGCGATGCCGATGGTGCAGGAGGCAGTTATACTCGAATCGAGCGCGCGGCGGGAAAACTCATCGAGGAAATGCTGCGCGCGCCGTTCCACGACGTCGATGGGAAGCTCTCCTCTGAAAAAGACGATATATCGCATGTCCGAAACACGGCCGAAAATATCCCGTCCCCGAAATTCCTCTTTGATCGCCTGCTCCAATATATCGACGTACAATTTTCCCTGCCGCTCTTTCGGCTGCACGCCGCGTCGATTGGCGCCGGTGGCCTCCATCGCAAACAACACGCCTTTTTCCCTTGCACGCAGCAGAAACAAATCGGCGTCTATGCGCGAGACAAGCGCGTTTTCGTTAATAGCCATCACGCTGTTGAAGTTGCCTATGGTCAGCTTCTCCGCAAAGCCGACAAAATCGCCACTCACCCGCAAATATGTCACACGAAAAGCGCCGTCTTCCTGCCATGGCGTTTCGCGCACGTCGACAAAACCGGAGGCTGTGCCGTCCCGCAAAAAGCTCCAGTCAAAAGTCGCCGAACCGTTTTTTAAGCCGCTCACCTGCGAAAAAACGGATTCATTGGGGAGGCAATACGTCAGGCAGTCCTCTTTCGCATCGTATGTCCATGCGATAACGCCTGCCCGACGCGCCAAAAGCCCGATCAGTTCCTTTTGCCCGACCATTTCTTCGCCTCCCCTGATCTTTTCAACAATCTGTTCAAGCTTATTTAACCACCATCACCGCGCATTTCGCGTTTTCCACGACGTACTGGCTGACGCTTCCAAGCAGCACGCCCTTGACGAGGCCGAGTCCTCGGCTGCCCATGATAATCATGTCGGCTTCGCATTCTTCCGCCACGTCGACGATTGCCGAGGCGGGCGATCCCGTCTCGAGTACCCTCTCGGTCTCTATGCTCTCAGAGACACGCTCTTCCGCATGAGTGAGGATTACATCCCCGGCCTTGTTCATCGCTTCCAAGAGCTCCGCCGAAAGACACGAATTGACCGCGAGCTGGTTCACGTTCGCCACATACAGGAAAATCAATTTCGCCTTCAACGCGACCGCAAGCTCCGATGCTCTGTCCAACGCGCGCTCCGAACTGTCCGAGCCGTCTACCGGAACCAATATCTTTTGCATATATGTATCTCTCCTCTCAGTAATATCAGGACTTTCTTCACTCTTTAATTATTCTCCCTCCGAAAAAAAAATCCTGCTCCTTTTCTTTATTTTGTTTCCTTTCCTCCGGGACGTGAAATAAACATCGCATCCCCAAAGGAAAAGAAACGATATTTTTCTTTCACTGCCTCCCTGTACGCCTCCAGCGTAAACTCCCTGCCCGCGAAAGCGCTGATCAACATGATCAGTGTCGATTTCGGAAGATGGAAATTCGTGACCACGGCGTCAACGATTTTGAAGTCATAGCCGGGATAGATGAAAATACTCGTCTCCCCCGATTTTCCGTAAATCATGTTTTTTCCGGCCGCCGCTGATTCCAACGTCCGGATTGACGTCGTGCCGACGGCGACGACGCGCTTTCCCGCCGCCTTCGTATCGCGAATCAGCTTCGCCGTTTCCTCGCTGATGGAATAATACTCGCTGTGCATGACATGCTCTTCTATGCGCTCCGCCTTGACCGGACGGAAGGTGCCGAGACCGACGTGCAGCGTCAGGAAGCCGAGATTGACGCCCGCTTCTTTCAGCTTTTCCATCTGCTCCGGCGTAAAATGAAGTCCCGCCGTGGGCGCGGCCGCCGAGCCGGATTCGCGGCTGTAGACGGTCTGATACCGCTCCCGGTTCTCCAGCTTTTCATGGATATACGGCGGAAGCGGCGTTTCCCCGAGGCGGTCGAGGATTTCCTCGAAAATGCCTTGATACCGGAACATCACCAGCCGACCGCCAAAGTCGGTATGACCCGTCACTTCGCAGGAAAGCTCGTCGCCGAAGCTGATCGTCGTTCCGCGCAGAGCTTTTTTGCCCGGCTTCACAAGCGTCTCCCATGTATCGCCCTCGACGCGGCGAAGCAGCAGCACCTCCACCCGGGCGCCAGTCGGCTCCTTGCGCCCGATCAGGCGCGCCGGAATCACCCGCGTATCGTTAAAAATCAGCGTGTCGCCCGGCGCCAGATAATTCCCCAGCTCAAAAAATCGCCTGTGCTCGATCGTTTTCTCAACGGGATCGAGCACCATCAGCCGCGAAGCGTCGCGCGGTTCTATCGGCGTCTGCGCGATTAAATCCTCCGGCAGCTCGTAGTCAAAATCCGATAACAGCATTACCTATTAAATCCCTCTTCAAAACAAAAATGTGAATTTCACACCCTGATAGTAATGGCTCAATATTTCCCTGTATTTACTCTTAGCTGCCATGGCATACGCCCCCCATTGGGAAAGACCGATACCGTGCCCGCGTCCGTACCCGTCAAAAATGATCGTGGCATTTTGATCTGAAATCTCAATCTTGCCTTTCGTGTTCGGCGTCGTTTTCTTTCCCGTCCCATAGCGGACGTCAACCAGCGTGCTCGGAAGATCGGCTATCCAGCGCAGCTTAGGCCCCGGCACGGAAATCGCCTGCTTCGAGCCGACAAAGCGGATATGGCGCACACGTCCGGACGGGTAACGGTCGGACGCTCCCTGCCCTATATGCAGCGTGGAGAGCTCTATTGCCTTCAGCGTCCCGACGGAAAATCCGGCATGCGCGAGCTCGGAGGAAAGCTGCTTCACGGACATCGAAACCTGCCAGTGACGGTTCGGCGTCGACTCGTCCTGCGCATCGCGCACCGATTTCAAATATGGCAGCGCCGTTCCTCCAGCTTCCTCGCTTCCCGCGGTCGCACCGCCGGAGGACGCGTGAAACGCCGCGTAAATCGCCTTGCCTTGATATGTCATGATTTCCCCGCGCGTCGCCGACACGGCGCGAAGCCCTTCCGGGCTTTCCGACTCGATGCCTCCATAGACCTGACAGTGGGTCGTCGCACAGACGTCGTAGCCGTCCTCATCGTGAAGCCCCAGAGAATAGACTGCAAACGTCCGGGCTGCCACCGCCTGCGCTTTCAACGCCTCAAAAGGCCATTCCGGGCTCATCTCCTCCGAGATAACGCCGCCAATATAGTCGTCGAGTTTAACCTCGTTGACGACGGTAATCGTCTTGTCCTCCGCCAAAACCAGCAAAATGTTTCCGCGATAGAATTCTCCCGCGACGGAAATCTGTCCTGCCGTCCGGGAATCCGCAACGGAAAACCGTAGCTTCTTTGTCGAAACCGGCTTGTCGTCAACGACAAGATTTCCCGACTTGACCGTGACGGTCGCCGCTTTGTTCGCGCTAAACTTCTGAATTTCATGCCCCGTCGCCGCATCCGTCAGGACATATGCGGCTCCCGACCTGATAACGACGGACGCCTGCCCTTCCCGGAGACCGACGCGAATCTCCGGCTCCGGTTTTGCCGCGCGACCGTGCGTCTCCGGCTTTTTTCCCGCCTCGTCCCGTTTTTTCTCCTCGTCCTTCTTCGTTTCGTCCTTTTGCGCGCCGCTCTTTTGTTCTGCCGCTTTCTCCCGTTTTATTTCGTCTTTCTTTTCCGCAACGTCCTGCTTCGTTTCCGTCGCCTTCTTATCCTCAGCGTCCTTCTTTTCCGGCGCGCTCTTTGCCTGTGCGCCCTGCCGGCTCGGGTCCGTCTTCGCCGCCGTTCCCGGCAGGCTCACCGACTGCCTGTCCGCCGTCGCCGCCAGCGCAGTCACGCTGAAAAAAACACAGCAAAAAAACACCCCGATCAAAACAAAAAACGAATGACGTCTCAATCCGTAAACCTCCCATTATTTTTCCTGCGCGCACGTCCCGCCTTCTTTACAGCTTTTCGCATTTCGCGGCTGTACCGCTCCTCCTCGCTGAACACGCAGCCGCAATAGCCCTGCCTGTATAGCCCGAGCTCCAGGCTGACGTCGATTCCCTCCTGCCAGCCGGGACGGAAATCTTCATAATAAAACGCCACGCCGTAGACCTCGGCGAAATGCCCGGCGAGGTTCTTCATCACATCATGCTGCTGATAAATGCTGTAAAAAAGCGTTGAGGTAAACGCAGAAAAACCGTTCTCCGCCGCATACCGCGCCGCCTGCTCCAGCCGCCAGGCATAGCACATACAGCAGCGTCCGTCCTTTTGCGGTTTGTAGGCTTCCATAAAGGCCAACGCCTCTTCCTGCGTCCCCGCAGCCAAAACAGCCGCCTCGCCCTCCGCTGCCAAAGCGCGCCGCAAAAAATCCCGCAGCATATAACGCTCGTCCGTCACAAGCTCCATGCCCGTCTTTTCCGCAAACTCCTTCGCCGTTTTCAGCCGTCGGTCCCATTCCTGATACGGGTGGATATTCGGATTGAAAAAGTAACCGACGGGCTCGATTCCGTCCGCACGGAGCTTCTTCAGCGGATAACAGGAGCACGGCCCGCAGCACATGTGCATTAGAAGTCTCACGACGACTCCCCTTCAAACAGCGACATCGTGCTGCCTGCCTTGTCTTCCCCAGGATACGGGATCTTCATATGCTCATACCCCGCCCGCGTCACGACGCGGCCTCTCGGCGTCCGCATCAAAAAGCCGAGTTGGATCAGGAACGGCTCGTAAACGTCGGTGATCGTGTCCGTCTCCTCGCTGATAGCCGCCGCCAGCGTCTCCAGCCCCACCGGACCGCCTGCGAATTTCTTGATCATCGTCGTCAGCATACGGCGGTCCATGCGGTCAAGCCCCGCATTGTCGACCTCCAGACGGACGAGAGCCTCGTCCGCGAGTTTTTCAGTGATTACGCCGTCGCCCTTGACCTGCGCGAAGTCGCGCACACGCTTCAAGAGGCGATTCGCCACGCGCGGCGTGCCCCTGGACCGCCGCGCGATTTCCGTCGCGCCGGCGTCCTCAATTCTGATCTTCAGTATCTCCGCCGCCCGTTTGATGATTTCCCTCAACGCCTCCGGACGGTAGTATTCGAGCCGAAGCGGCACGCCGAATCGGTCGCGGAGAGGCGCCGCCAGCGCGCCCCAGCGCGTCGTCGCGCCGACCAAAGTAAACGGCGCTATGTCGAGGCGTATCGAACGAGCGCCCGGCCCCTTGCCAATGATGATGTCCAGCGCGAAGTCCTCCATCGCGGAATACAGCACTTCCTCGATGCTGCGGGAAAGACGGTGAATCTCGTCGATAAACAGCACGTCCCGTTTTTCGAGGTTTGTCAAGATCTCAGCCAGCGTCCTAGAGTTCTCGATGGCGGGGCCGCTCGTCACGCGGAAATTGACGCCGAGCTCGTTCGCGATGATCGCGGCCAGCGTCGTTTTCCCGAGCCCCGGCGGACCGTAAAGCAAAACGTGATCGAGAGCCTCGCCCCGCTCCAGCGCCGCCTTGATAAATACGGACAGATTCTCCTTCGCCTTCTCCTGCCCGATGTATTCCCGGAGCTTTCGCGGGCGCAGGCTGTACTGCCAGTCGTCGGCGGGCTGCTCCTCCATAGCCACAATGCGGCCTTCCTGTTCTTCCACCGGTTACCTCCTCCCCGCAAATTCCTTCAGCGCGAATCGGATCGTTTCCTCCGTCGTCATCGGCTTCGTAATGCGCCGCAGCACAGAGGAAATCTCGTCCTGCGAATATCCGAGTGCGGACAGCGCGGCGACCGCGTCGGAGGTCGGCTCATCCGGCGCCGTTCCCGCAGGCGCAAGAGCGCCGTCGTCCGCGTCTGCGCCTGCAAGCCCTGCCGACTTATCTTTCAATTCTAATATTAACCGTTCCGCCGATTTTTTACCGACGCCCGGCAGCTTTGTCAGTACGGCAATCTGTTTCCCGTGGATCGCCTGAAACAACCTACCGATCGTAATCGACGAGAGAATCCCCATCGCCACCTTCGGCCCGATGCCGGAAACGGAAATCAAAAGCTGAAAGCCCTGATACTCCTCCTGGCTTTCGAAGCCAAAAAGGGTCATTGCGTCCTCCCGCACGGCAAGGTGTGTGAAGAGCATAGCTTCCTCGCCGTTTTTCAGCCGGCTCCGCGTCGAGGACGGGATATACACGCGATATCCGACCCCGCCGACGTCCAAGAGGCAATAATCCTGCAAAAGCTGGACAACTTTGCCCCGCAAAAATCCGATCATAAATCATTCCTCCAAGCCGGGCTGCTCATAAAATGAAGCGTGCAGATTGCGACGGCCAGCGCGTCCGCCGTGTCGTCCGGCTTCGGCGGCTCGGGCAGATTCAACAGCTTCGTGACCATGTAAATGATCTGCTCCTTCGTCGCCTTGCCGTAGCCTGTCACCGACTGCTTGACCTGCAGCGGCGTCCGCTCCACGACCGGAAGATTGTTATTCGCCGCGGCGAGCAGCACGACGCCGCGTGCCTGCCCGACGGGAATCGCCGTCGTCACATTGCGGTTGAAAAAGAGCTGCTCGACGCCCATCGCGTCCGGCCGGTATTTTTTGATCAGCCCGTCGATCTCGTCGTATAGCTTTTTCAGCCGGTCCTGCATACGCGCTTTCGAGCTCGTCGTGACCGAGCCGTATTCATGGGGGATCAGCCGGCTCCCCTGCGCCGCCTCGACAAATCCGTACCCGCAAATCGCCGTGCCCGGATCAATCCCAAGAACCAGCAATCGTTTCCCAGCTTTCCACTAAATGTTGTAAATCAATTGTTCTCTGAAAGAGAAAAATCACTCTAACAAGCGTTTCAACAAGGCGTGCGGCCGGAGGGAGATTGAAACTCCCTCCGACCTCCAATATACAAAAACGCCTATAGAGGCGGAGGAACATCTTAGCCTTGTCATATCATGCTTTCCGACCAGCCGCTGTCGCCGCCGCGCCTTTTCGGAAGGTCTCTGAATCCTCGAGGGCCAGCTTTTGCTTCGGCTGCGGCGCGAGATGGAATCGTTCGCCGTCGCGCACGACAAGCCCCAGCTCCTCAAAGATCTGCAGCGAGAGTTTCAAGACCTCGCCTGAGACGTCGCAGAGCTCCGCCAACGACCTGTCGTCTTCAAAGAACGGCTGCCGCGTCTTTTTCAGCGCTAGGTAGACGCCACCGAGCACTTCCCGCGTCGGGAACGAATACCGTGACTCGGCGCGGCGGACCTCCATCAGCTTGCATTGTACGAACGTTCTGCCGTTCCATTCGTTCAGTTCCGGCACGAAAGCCATGTCGATCCGGCCCCTGTGCAATAAAATAAGCTTCTCGCTCATATTCCAGCCGATCGCCTCCAGAGGTTCGAAACCGCCCTTCAGCAGAAATTTCAAATGCTGCCCCTCACGGCCAATCACTTTCGCGTCAGCTCCCCAGATGTCGAAGCAGCCGAAGACCGGGCGCGGATTTGCCATGCCGTAAGGTTCCAGACTCGCCAGTTCTTCAGTCAATCCGGTCGAAATCTCCTCCGGACGGAGCTCCGATTCCAGTTCAAGTCGGGGAATGTAGTCTTCTTCGGTCAGGTGCTCGTTCGCATAAGCATCCAATGCCCGATGGAAAGCGTCGATTTTTTCCGGCAGCACCGTAAGCCCCGCCGCCATCTCATGGCCGCCAAACCGCACCAGCGTATCCTTCGCCGCCGTTAGCGCGTCAAACAGATGAAATCCCTTTATGCTGCGGCATGAGCCCTTCCCCTCGCCGTCTTGCATGCTTATGACAATCGTCGGGCGGTAATAAATCTCGACGAGACGCGAAGCGACAATGCCGATCACGCCCGGGTGCCAGTCCTGCCCGACGACGACGAGCGTACGCGCCGCGTCCGTGTCGACGGAGGCGAGCTGCTTTTTCGCCTGCTCCAAAATGTCGGCCTCGACCTGCTGCCGCTCAGCATTCAGCGCGTTCAATGTCATCGCGATGTCCTTCGCCTTGTCTTTGTCGTCGGTCATCAGCAGTTCGACGCCTCGCATGGCCGTCTCAAGGCGACCGGCGGCGTTCAGCCTCGGCGCGAGCATGAAGCCGACCTGCCCGCTGGTTATTTCTTTGTCGGCAAGCCCAGCGACCTGGATGAGCTGTTTCAGACCCTCGAGCTTTGTGTCATTCATGCGCGCGAGGCCGACCTTTGCAAGTTTCCGGTTTTCTGAAAGCAGCGGCACAATGTCGGCCACCGTACCCAACGCCACGATTTCAAGATCATCCTCAAATTCCTCGTCCCTGAGTTCCTTATACAGCGCCTGGCAGAGCTTGAAGGCGACGCCGACGCCCGCCAAATCCTTGAAAGGGTATCCGCAGTCCTCACGGTGCGGGTCGACGACCGCCGCCGCGTCGGGCAGAGTCTCCCCGGGCAAATGATGATCGGTGACGATGACGTCAAGTTTGCCGCGCATGGCGTCGACTTCCGCCGTACTGGCGATACCACAGTCCACGGTCACAAGCAGCCCAGTGCCGCCATCAGCAATTTTTTGCAGCGATTCCGTATGAAGCCCGTAGCCTTCCTGCCTGTCGGGGATATAGTAGTCCGCTGCGGCGCCGAGCTTGCGGAGCGCGCGTACGAGAAGCGTTGTCGAAGTGATTCCGTCCACGTCGTAGTCGCCGTACACGACGATTTTTTCCATCGACTCAATCGCCCGCCGTATCCGCGCCACCGCCCGATCCATGTCCTTCATCAAGAATGGATCATAATACACCTGCTCGGTCTCCGGGTGCAAAAATGCTCTTGCCTCCTGCACTTCCGTAATATTCCGCCGCCGCAGAACCCCGGCAAGAAACGGCGAAATACCCAGCCGATCGGCAAAAACCCGATCCGACGCGTCCGTTTTTCCTGCGATAGTCCATTTTTTACGCAAAGAAACTTCTCCTTTAACAGAAAAGGCACACGGGAAAAATCTCGTGTACCTTTCCGCTTCACTTTACTCTCGCTTTTCTGGCTTCATTCCAGTTGCGAAGCGTAACCCAAAGCGGGCTCGCGACGAAAATCGACGAATAGCAGCCGCTGAAGAACCCGATGAGCAGCGCAAAGGAGAAATCCTTCGTCGTATCGCCGCCGAACCAGTACAGCGCGAATGTCGTGAACAACACCGTGAGAACCGTATAAAGGGATCGCGTCAAGGTCTGGTAAATACTGCGGTTCGCCAGCTCGACGATGTCGCCGCCGCGCCGGAAATGCAGACGCAGATTCTCACGGATGCGGTCGAAAATGACGATGGTGTCGTTGATGGAATAGCCGACGATGGTCAGAAGCGCCGCGACAAACGAGGAATCCACCTGCTTCTGCAAGATCGAGAACACGCCGAGCACCACAAACACGTCATGGACCAGCGCCAGAACCGCCGCGATACCGAAGCGAAACTCAAATCGGAACGAAACATAGGCGACAATCAGGAGCCACGAGAGCAGCGTTGCCATCGCCGCGTTCATCAAAAGCTCCGCGCCCATGGTCGCCCCGACCTTTTCCTCGCGAAGCACCGCGTAATTGCCGAGTTTCTCTTTCAGCGACGCCATGATGGCCTTGCGGTCGTTCTCCTCGAGGTCGACGGTGCGGATCATCACGTCCCGCGCCTCCTTTGCGTCGCTGGCGTCGCCGGAAAGCTGGATCATACTGTTATCCAGCGAATACCCTTTCATGACTTCACGCACCTGCGTGATTGCCACTTTGTCGTCGAAGCGCAGCTCGATAATCGTGCCGCCCGTGAAGTCGATGCCAAAATTGAAGCCTTTGACAAACATCGAGATGATGCCGGGGACGATTACGCAAAGGGAAAGAATATACCAAATCTTCCTGCGTCCCACGATGTCGAAATTACGCACGCTTCACACCCCCTTCCGCCGCCGGCGCGGACTTCGCGCCGTAAACAAATGGGTTCGTGAAGATATTGGCCCCGAGCAAGAGCTTCAGCATGAACTGTGTCAAAGAGATTGCCGTGATCATGGAGAGCACGACGCCCAGCCCCAACGTGATCGCAAAACCGCGAATCGAGCCGGTGCCGAACATGAAGAGCACGATCGACGCGATGATGGTCGTAATGTTCGAGTCAAAGATCGTCGTGAACGCGCGCTTAAAGCCGGAGTTCATCGCCGCGCGGAGCGTCTTGCCCGTAAGGTATTCCTCCTTGAAGTGCTCGAAGATCAGTACGTTCGCGTCCACCGCCATACCGATAGACAGGATGATGCCTGCCACACCCGGCAGCGTCAGCGTCGCGTCGAGGAACTTCAGCGCCGCGAGAAGCATCAGCACATACGCCATCAGGCTGATGTCCGCGATAAGACCGGAAAGACGATAGAATAGGAGCATGAAAATAAGCACCGCGCTGATGCCCACCGCAAATGCGAACTCGCTCTTATCTTTTGAATCCTGCCCGAGCGTCGGTCCAACCGTGCGCGTCTCGATGATGTTGACCTTGACGGGGAGCGCGCCACTCCGCAAAAGAATTGCGAGATTGTGCGCTTCCTCCAGCGTGCGCGAGCCTGTGATGACAGCCTTGCCTCCGAGAATCGGCTCCTTGACGTTCGGCGCGGTCAGGACCTCACCGTCAAGCAGTATCGCTATCGTGCGCCCCACGTTCTTCGTCGTCAGGTCGGCAAATTTCTGTCCGCCTTCATCACTGAACTCCAGCGCGACAAGATTCTGCCCGGACTGGTCGGTCTGCTCCTTCGCGTCCTTGAGGTCGGTGCCCGTCAGCACCGTATGGCCTGCCTCGTCCTTGAACTCCAGCATAGCCGTCTTGCCAATGACCTGGATCGCCTTGTCCGGATCCTTGATACCCGGAAGCTCGACGATGATACGGCGCGCGCCCTGCCGCTGAATGATCGGCTCGGTGAGTCCCAGCTCGTTGACGCGCTTTTCCATGATCCGCACAACGCGCTGCATGGCGTCGTCATTCACCTGTGCCTCCTCGGTGTCCTCGGCTTCCAGCACGACGTGGGTGCCGCCCTGCAAATCAAGCCCCTGCCGGATGGAATAAGCCAGCGGCGAGACAAACGCGATAAACAGTCCCACAATCGCCGCTATGACAATCAGCAGCTTGCCAAACTCTTCTTTTCTCAACGATAGTTCCTTCCCTTCATTGATATTGAAATACCTGACAGATTAAGCCTGCAGCACCGAGATCGGATACGACGCCGAAAGGAAACCGACGCCGGCGTTTTCCGCCACATCCGGCGCCACGCCGAGCACCGCAACTGTCATATCCTCGGCGGGCTGTTCCTGATCGAGCGCCAGCGCGTAGTCCAGGATATTCTTCGCGATGAACTCCACGTCCTCCGCCGGATTTCCGCGAATAATCTCCCAGACCTTCTCTTCCTCGTAATGAGCGCCGCCCCGCTTCTTTCCGGCCATGCGAACGCCCTCGGTGACGGCGGCGAGGATCATGCCCTGCGCCAGCGGCAGCTCGTAAGTCTGCGGATTGACGCTGCGGCTCATGCCGAGAGCCGTCGCCTCGTCGTCGTAGATTGTCTCGTATTCTTCCGTCCAAACGTAAACTGGCGTCTGCCCGCTCCGGCCGATCGCCACAGACTCCGTCTCCGCGTCCACTCCGAAAATCGTAAGCGCGCAGGCGACCTTTCTGTCTTTCATTTCATAGAGCTCGTCATGAACGGTGCGCGCGACGGCGTCATTTTCCTTCCCCTGCAATACGAGGGTCCGAGCCCGCTGCGTGACCCATCGGCTCGTCTGTTGCGCGGCTGCCGTATTCCCGTGCCCGTCCGACAGGATCAGCGTAATGCCGCCCAGCCGTTCGACGAGACTGTAACTGTCGCCGCAATACTCGGCGCCGTTTTTCGCGATACTCGCGATTCCAATCTTGATTTCCATACTACCACCATACTACATTAAAAAGCTCATCTCTGATTTGCTTTGAAAACGCCCTGCTCCGTCACGATCCAGTCAACGCCGCAATCGTGCGGGAACTTTGGAATCTCCTCGGTAATCTGGCATTGAAACGCCGCCGCGATCCGAACCGCCCGCTCCGCCTTCGGCAAAAACGAATCGTAATAGCCGCCGCCCATGCCGAGCCGCGTCCCATCCGGGCCAAAGGCTACGCCGGGAACAATGACGCAGTCGATTTCCTCCGGCGGCAAAATCTCCCGCCGTTCCTTCCGCACCGTCAGGATATGATAGGCGCCGTATTCAAACGCGTCCGTCGACGGCACCAGCACAGCCTCCATCGTGCGCCTTCCTGTGACGAGCGGAATCGCGATCCGCCTGCCCATGTCGAGAAGCGAGGCAATCAGGCCTTCTGTCTGCACCTCATCCTCCATCGCCGCGTAGGCGAATATCGTCCGCGCCTGCTTTATCGCAGGATGAGAAAGCATCTTTTCCGTTATCGCCGCACTGTACGCATCACGATCTTTTTCTGATAAAGCCCGCCGTATGACGAGCATTCGGCGGCGGAGATCCCGCTTTTGACCTTCAGGATTGCCGCCCTCATTCATCCTGCTTCTTGTCCTCGTCGGACCAGTCTTTCTCCGGCTCCATTTGCGGTGACTTGCCCTGCGTGATATTTCGGCTGATCGCGCTCCGCGTAACCTTGACGATTACCTTGTCGGCGATTTTCAAATCAATCACATTGTTTTTGATTTCCAGAATCTCGCCGAAAATACCGCCCACCGTGACGACCTTGTTCCCCTTATGCAGCGTCGCCAGCATATCGTCCCGCCGCTGTTGCTCCGCCCGCTGCGGACGGTACAGGAAAAAATAGAACGCGATCACCATGGCCACCAGCGGCCCGTATGCGCTTATCAACGCAACTATCCCCTCGTTCATCTATTACCCCTCCTAAGTAACTGTCGAAAAATAACCTGCCCATTTAGCTTGTCTACATTTCCGTGCACTTCGTTGTCGGGACTCGACGTAACCCTGCTACGATTTCGCCCCTTCCGCCTCGCGCACGAAAATTTATCCTGCGCTATCTGCACAGGTTAATTTTCCCCAGTTCCTAACTCTTTTCCGGAAGCTGATAATTGTTCCAAAAATCGCGGCGGAACTCCGTGAAACGGTTTTCCAGGATGGCTTCGCGCATCGCGCGCATGAACGCCTGTAAAAAGTACAGGTTGTGCAGCGTCAGAAGCCGCAGCCCGAAAATCTCGCCCGCTCTTACAAGATGGCGGATATATGCGCGTGTGTAACCGCTCCGGCACGCATAACAGCCGCAGCCATGCTCCAGCACTTCATGGTCGTGCGTGAATCCCCGGTTCTTCATCACGAGCCGCCCGGTCCAGGTCATTGCCATGCCGTTTCGCGCGACCCGCGTCGGGAACACACAGTCGAACATATCAATTCCGCGCGCCACGCCTTCCACAAGGCAGTCGGGCGTTCCGACGCCCATCAGGTACCGCGGCTTGTCCTTCGGCAAATGCTCGGTCGATAGCTCAAGCATTTCATACATCAGATCTTTCGATTCGCCGACAGAAAGCCCGCCCACCGCGTAGCCGGGGAAATCCATTTCGACGAGCGCTTTCGCACTCTCCATGCGAAGCTCCTCATACATGCCGCCCTGCACAATACCGAAAAGCCCCTGATCGTCCCGCGTCATCGCGTCTTTGCACCGCTTCGCCCATCGAAGCGTCCGCGCCAGCGACTGCTTCGCGTAATCGTAATCGGCGGGATACGGCACACACTCGTCGAAGGCCATCACAATATCGGAGCCGAGCGCCGTCTGCACCTCAACGGAAATCTCCGGCGAAAGAAACTGTTTCGAGCCGTCGATATGCGAGCGGAACGTCACACCCTCTTCGGAAATCTTCCGAAGCTCGCCGAGGCTGAACACCTGAAACCCGCCGCTGTCCGTCAGAATCCCCCTGTCCCAGTGCATGAACCTGTGCAGCCCGCCGGCTTCGCGGACCAGCTCCATACCCGGCCGCAAAAACAGATGATATGTGTTCGACAGGATAATGCCTGCGCCAAGCTCCCTGAGCTCGTCCGGAGAAACCGCCTTGACCGTCGCCTGCGTGCCCACCGGCATAAAAATCGGCGTCGGGAAACTCCCGTGCGGCGTGTGCAGCACACCGGTCCGTGCGCGGGTAGCCTCGTCCACCTTTATCAGTTCAAATCTGATTGCCTCCAAATGGCAAATTCCTTTCCATAAAAATACGTTTTGACGCTAATAAAGGCATTATGCAGCTCACTCTATAAAACAGATGATCTACAACAGACAATCTTAATTCTGCACGACTTGACTGTGTTTCAGACAAGCGCCGAAACAGAACGAATATTTCTAAATCCATCTCAAATGGGTAGAATTGCTGCATAATGATCCCTTAAAGGAACACTTAACTTCTCTATTATATCAAAGAGAATGGCGGCACGCAATGTTTTCTTCCATTCTATCTCCTCGGCGCTCATCGCCCCCGCCGCTCCAACCGCACATGGGTTTTCTGTTTTTTGCTGCAATCCGCTTATGTCGCGACTTTCCAAAATTCTTCGCCTTGTTGATATATCACAATATCTCCAAGCAGTGCGAAAAACTGCACCTGACCACTCTCTATACCGGCGTGGATATGGACTACTGTTTTGCCGTGCGCGAAGGCGACACAGCGTTGTATTCCATCCTGTCGAGAACGGTCGGCGCGGTGCCGGATTCCGTCGTTCACGCGGCGCTGACATATTATTCCACGGAAGACGTGAAAGTCACCTTCACCGATTTGGTCATGGACAATCTGCACATCATCATGACTGTGATCGCTTTGGTGCTGCTGATTATTCTGGCCTTGCTTCTGCACAGCATCCGAGCGGAAAAGAAAGTACGGGAAGAAGAACGCCGGGTCAATGATTTGAACAAACGAGTTTTCTTCGACGCGTTCACGTCCGTTCGAAACAAGGGCGCTTTTTCGAACCATATCCAGGAACTGCAGGACAGGCTGGACTACGGTGAACCGGTCGACTTTGCCATAGGCGTGTTCGACTGCGACAACCTGAAAACGATCAACGACCAATATGGACATGATAAAGGCGACGTCTATATCAAAGCCACAAGCCAGATGATCTGTCGCGTCTTTAAGGAAGCACTGATTAAGTCAAGTCGTGGCCCTGTCGAGGGATTTTTTCGTCAAGCAAGGAAAAGTGCTCGAAGTCGTAGCAGAGCTACGTCGAGAGCACTTTGACGCAGCATGACGGAAAAAGACCCGTCAGGGGCGCGGCGGGACTTATTCAGTGCTTCCTTAAGCACAGCCCCGTTTTCCGAATCGGCGGCGATGAATTCGCCGTCATTTTGCAGGACGAGGATTACCGAAACAGGGATGCGTTAAACGACAGCTTTGAGGAAGTCGGCAAGGAAATCTGTGCTGCTGCCGAGAATCGATGGGAACAGCCAAGAGTCTCCATCGGAATCGTGGCATACGATCCCACTTGCGATACTTCAGTCAACGACACGATACGCAGGGCGGATGAATGCATGTATGAAAACAAACGTCTGAGAAAAGCAATGAGATAATCTCAAGGAGCTGTCATTTCACTCGCAAAATATACATCTTTTTCCGTAATCATCAAGCAACGCCGTTGATTGTGCAAAAAGAAAATCCCGAAGGACATCCTCCGGGATTCTGTTTTCCCTGTATAACAGCTTTACGACGTGCACGCCGAACGGCGGCGCATGCAGATAATCGCGTATTTCACCAGACGGGCAGCCATCAAAAACAATACAAAGGCAAACACGACATTCTCGAGCGCCTCGCCAAATCCTACGCAAACAAGGATCAGCCCGGTTAAAAAATACGGGAGAATCCGCTGCAGCCATTTGATGGATTTCCCCCACCGTCGATGAAGCACCATCACTTCCTCCTCATCTGTCTCGTCCTCGTCCGGATAAGTGGCCGTCAAAGCGAAAAGCCAGAAAGGCGCGGCCCAAAACGGATCAAAAAACGATCCAATCGGCAGTTCATACACTTCCATCGCCAAAGAAAGCTGCTCGACAAAGCAGCAAGCAAAAAAACTCAGGCCGAGAAGCAACGTGCGCTTCGTGTAAAAACAGCCGGAAGCCGTTCCGAAAATGACGACCAATATACCCGAAAACAGCGTCAAATCAATGACCGACATATTCGCATGAAAAAACATCGGGAACAGACCGATAGAGGCGTCGTCAATCAACGGCCGCAGGATAAAACGGTACATCAGGCCGCCCGCCGCAATCACGGAAACAAAAACGTCAAAAAAGGTGCTGGCGGAGTCTATATTCTTGATTTGGCGTATATAGCAAATGAACGCGCAGCAACAGGTATAGGAATTCAGAAGATAAAACAAGTCGCAAATCGAGGGCGATTCCGGAGCGGCGCCGAGAAAATCCTCGTTATAAGCCCACAGCAGATCCCCCATGAAATAGAGCACGCCCGTCGCCGCAAACCAGACCCACGGCCACCGTCTGTCCCCCTGATGAATCTTCAGACCGAGCCAGTACATCGGAAACGCCAAAAGATTTCCGATCAGCCCAAACGTGCTCCCATACGTCAAAAACGGCTCAATTTTAAAGATCAAAATCGCGCAAAACAAAATCACATAGACGACATAGGCCGTAATCGCGTTTTTTCGATACCGGGCAATATCCATATCCATCCCTCCTGCGCTTCATAACTGTTTTATCTACTATATCATGAACCGGTCCAAAGCTCAATCGCGCGGCCGAAAAGTTTTTTCGCACGGACGCCCAAATAATGGTATAATAAAAATATATTTACCGGATATAAACCGGCAGGAGGAGATAATGACATGGCAAAGAAAGAAAAAAGCGGCGCCGAGGCTAACGCAAAGGCCGTTAAGTTCCAGGAATTTTTGATGGAGAACAATATTAACGTCTTCAGCACCGAGTCGCTGGAGGACGCGTACAACACCGTCGTGTTCCGTTCGCGAATCGAGACGACGGGGCAAATCCTTCCGATGGCGATTTTCATCGATACCAGCGTATTCACGATCATCAGGACCCAGGTCGTGACGGGCGTGTCCAAAGATAAGCAGGAGAAAATCCAGGCATACCTGAACCACCTGAACACGCAGTACAAGATTTTCAAGTATTACCTCCGCGAGGACGGCGTCGTCTATCTCGACATCTGCCTCCCCTTCGTCGACGAAACCTTCGACAGCAAAATGATCCAGCTCATGCTCAGCGTACTCGTGCAGCACCTCGACGCAATCTATGCCGAATTCATGGCCGAGGTCTGGGCGAAGAAAGAGTAATACGCTCACAAAAATCTCTGGCAAGGAGAAGCCGAATGAGCAACAGCATGAAGGACAAAGATTTACTGAAACTCCTTCTGAAAAACGGTTGGAAAGAAATCAATATCAATGGAAGTCACCACAAAGTAAAAAAGGGCAACCAATCCATTACGATTCCCGTTCATGGCAAGGACATGGATAAAGGACTGTTGCAAGCAATTTTGAAACAGGCAGGTCTTACCCTCAAATGAAAGGACGTGGCAAAATGTATTACACTTATCCTGCAATCGTCCATAAATCGGAAGATGGAAGCTTTTGGGCAGAATTTGTCGATTTTCATGCGTTTTCGCAAGGCGCAACACTGGATGAACTGATTGGTAATGCGGAAGAGGCCATGACCTGCCATCTCGAGGACGAATTGAAAAATGGCTCCATCTTGCCCGTTCCAAGCGATATCAGACAAATCCGTATCAGCGGCGACGACTTTGCTACCCTTGTTCATGCTCCCGCCACTGCACCTGCGCCGCAGCATAATCTTCCACCGTCCATGACTTTCGCCGTTTCGTGATTATCAAAGCCCCCGCGTCGCGGGGGCTTTGATAATTCCTTCTTCTTCACTTCTGCAAAAACGCCGTCCATCCTCTCCATATCGGCGTCAGCCTTCCGTCCGGCTTCTTCAGGGGCTCGGGAGCCGGCCTTGCGGGCGGACGGACGAATCCCATCTTTCTTGCGATGGCATAAAGGTTTTGAAGGGTACAGGGGAGCTGCAAGCGCTCATGGAGCTCCTGCATTCTTATGTACGGGTCGACTTCGAGCGCCGCGCGGATTGAGTCGAGCTGGATTTTTGTCAGCTTCGTCTTGCGCCCGCATCGGTCGAACTCCAGATCGACGTTTCCCGTCTCTTCATAGCGCTTCAAGAGGCGGTAAATCGTCCAGCGGGACACGTCGTATTTCCTCGCGAGCTCCGCTGACTTTGCGCCGTCTGCATGAGCCTTGACGATATTCCACCGCGCGTCGACGCTGAGTCTTTTTCCCGTGTACATGATGCGCCCCCCGTTATTATAAAAGCCCCCGCGTTGCGGGGGCTTTTGAGTTGTACATTTGAAATCAGAAGTAGAAACCGAGCTCGGTCCAGACAGCGTTGACCTTGTGGCCGCTCCAAAGCTCCTTGCCGTTATAATACTGGACCTTGCCAAGAATGTTCTTCAAGAAGGTGTAGTTCACGCCAATCTCGAAGCCCTTCTCGCCGCCGTTCATCGGACCGTTTTCACGATAAGTCGAGTGAATCGTGGAGAAGTCGCCAAGGTGACGATAACCGACGAAAGCACCCCAAGAACCGGGTTTCGACTTGTCAGCGCCCTTGTAGTTGAGCTGAATCATAGCAGAGTTCTTGTATCCGCGATGATCAAAGTTGTAATTCACGCCATTGACAGTCTGGCGCTCCAGACCACTCGTGAACGCATAAGCAGCGGTGAGGTTTACGTTCTTGTCGAACTTCCAGCCAAGGCCAACATTGAAAATGTCAATATTATCCTTGCCGGAACCTCTCAACGTGTTGTTCTTGTCGCCGCCGACATGCTGCCAGCCAAGGCCCCAGCTAAACTTCGACTTTGTGCCGTAAACTTCAAGGCCATAATAAGTAACCGTATTTCCCGCTGCCGGGCCAACGTTATCACCCTCTACAGCAGTACCCGCGGTAGCACCAGCGCGATTTGCGCTTATCGCCGGGCCATTCGACCAACCACCATGCGAAAAAGCGGACGAATTAGAAACGTTGAGACGCCCGCCGCGAAGAGCAACCTTAACATCCTTACCGATGACAGCCTCAGCACCGGCGATTCGATAATCCATCGTCATGCCAAAATCTGCCGCCGTCTTCACGTTGAACTTGCCGAGCTTAATCAGGAAGTTGTCATACTTGCCTTCTGCCCAAACACGATCAACAGAAACACCATTATGGTTCGTAGCATCATCCATTTCCGTATCGCGGTTGTAGTCGATACGAGCCTTACCAGTCCAATTCTTATTGATGGTCATCTGCGGCTCAAGACGGAGCAACAGGCCATTTGTGTTCATTTTGTTTCCAACACCTACTGCCGCGACAGCACGATCCGTCGCACGCTCCTCGTGACGATTGATGTAACGATAGCGAACCATGCCATCCCACTTCACATTGTCGACCTTCTTCTCGAGGGCGGCAACGCGAACGCCGAGGTTGTTCAGCTCATCGGCGAACTCAGCGGCCAGCTTGTCGATCAGGGCCTTGTCTGCGCCATTGGCGCCCTTCGCCATCGCGCGGGCAACCATCTGAGCCATCTCATAGCGGGTGATCTCCTGATCGCCGCGATAGGTGCCGTCGCCATAGCCTTCGATGACGCCGTCAGCAGCCAGCTGAGCAACAGCGTCATAAGCCCAATGATCGGCAGGGACATCCTCAAACGGGTTCGCAGCGGCGAACGTCGTCGAGGCTGCGCCAACGACCAGCGCGGTCGTCAGAGCGGATACGAGAGTTTTCTTCATACAGAACTCCTCCTTAAATAAATAAATGATGTTTGCCGGAAGATTCCGGCGCGGCAGCCTTGGTCCGCCGCAAGGAGACTGCATGAGTGTCCACGTTTCCTCGTGTGTTCTCCCCTTGGAGACTTCGGCTAAAACGGATTATACCACAAGTGTCCCCCCCCACAAGACATTTTTGGGGAGAATTTGAAAAAAATATAAAATTTTTTTCAAACCCTCCGCAAAAAATGATCTTCCGCTATCGCGCTAAACTTACAGAGTCGTATAATGGAAAGGTTTTCACAGAGAGTCCGGATCACTAAAAAAAAATTTGCCCTTGACCTCCAAAATCATGGAAATCAAGGGCAAGATTTTATAATCATCAAGTGGAAATGGGATCGATGTCAATCCAAACGTCCTGCCGCAAATGCAGGCCGTCCTTTCGAAGAAAAGCACGAAGCGCCGGAAGATCGGCCGTCTTGAGCAACACATCAAACCGGTATACGCCCCGGAATTTTTCAATCAAGGCCGGCGCAGGGCCGATGAACCGATGCATCTCGCTCTCGCCGAAAGCCGCAAGGAAACGATTGTGAAAGGCTTCCGCCTCCCCTTTTGCCCGTTTCGCGTCCTCGTCCCAAAACGTGAGCTTGACCAGGCGGCAAAAAGGCGGAAAGAACAGCGCCTGCCGCATTTTCAGTTCTTTTTCGAAAAAACTCGGATAGTCCTGCGCCAGCGCAGTTCTGACCGCGTAATGCCCGGGCATATAGCACTGCACGAGCACCTGTCCCGGCCTGTCGCCGCGCCCCGCGCGTCCGGCAGCCTGCGTGATCAGCATGAAGCACCGCTCCGCCGCGCGGAAGTCCGGCATGTTCAGCGACGCGTCCGCGCTGATGATCCCGACCGTCGTGACGTTCGGGATATCATGGCCTTTCGCCACCATCTGCGTGCCGAGCAGTACGTCATATGCACCCGCGCGAAACGCGTCCATGATTTCCGCATGGGCGAATTTCTTCTGCGTCGTGTCGCGGTCCATGCGCACCACACGCAGCTCCGGCAAAAGCTCCTTCATCTCTGCTTCGAGCTTTTCCGTTCCGGAGCCGAAAAAACGAATAGCCGTGCTGCCGCATTTCGGACAGAGGCCAGGAGGCGCAGCGTGAACATCGCAATGATGGCAAAGCATGCGGCCGTCCCTGTGATAGACCATCGGAAGCCCGCATTCCGGGCAAACCGCCGTGTAACCGCAGGAACGGCACATCACGAATGTCGAATAACCGCGCCGATTCAGCAGCAGGATCGCCTGCTCCTTCCGTTCCGCCGTATCGCGGAGCATCTTTTGCAGAGCGCGGGACAGCACCTTCCGGTTGCCCGCCCTGAACTCCGCCCGCATATCGACCGAAGCCGACGTCGGCAGCGGTCGGTTGCCGATCCGTTTCGGCATTGAAAGACAGGAAATCTCCCCTGTGCGCGCGCGATAAAAAGTTTCCATGGACGGCGTCGCGCTGCCGAGGATCAGCGCCGCCCCATGCAGCTGCGCCAAAGTCTCGGCAACAACGCGCGCATGGTAACGGGGCGCGTCGTCCTGTTTATAGGACATGTCCTGCTCCTCGTCCATGATCACGACGCCGAGGTTCGCCGTCGGCGTAAAAAGCGCCGATCGCGCGCCGATGACGACGCCCGCTTCCCCTTTTCGAATCCGTATAAACGCGTCGTTCCGCTCGGAAACGCTCAGACGGCTGTGAATGACGATTAGGTCGTCCGGGAACGCAGTGCGAAACACTTGTACAAGCTGCCCGGTCAACGCGATCTCAGGCACAAGCACGACCGCCTGCTTTCCCATGCTTCGCACCTTCGCCGCCGTTTCAAGATACACGCGGGTTTTTCCGCTGCCTGTCACGCCGTGCAGCAGGAAGATTTCATGTTTTCCTTGCTCTATCACCGGAAGGATTGCGCTGAGCGCCGTTTTCTGATCATCGGAAAGCGGCGGCCGCGAATCCGTTTGCGTTCCGTCGGGCCGATAGCTGTCGCGGAACACCCGGACGCGCAGCAGCTTCACCGACGCTGTCTCCACAAGAGCGCGGATTACCGCCCGGGAAAACCCTTTTTTCAAAAGCGAAGGCACATCTTCCTTTCCTCCCGACGCAGCCAGCGCCTCCAAAAGGCGAAGCTGGGCCGGCCTGCGCCGGAACGCCGCGCGTTTTTCCTCTGTCAACGCTTCCGTCAGCTGCAGTTCTTCCCGATAGAGCTCCGCCGTCCGCTTTTTCGCCGCGTACGTTTTTTTCAGCCATCGACGACGAAGCATAGCGTCCAAAATCTCGGGAAGCTGCGCGGACAACTCGGGGATTTCCCGCCGAAGCTCCAAAAGGCGGAGCGAGCCTTTGCTTCGCACAGCTTCATACGTCCGCCGATACGTCTCTTCGTGCCAAAGTTGCGAATCCGCTTCAACGTCGGAAGCTTCATAGCGCGTCTCAATCTTGACGCCGCTCTTGCCCGGCATGAAGAGCCGCATAATCTCAGCCACAGGGCAAAGATAAAATTCCGCAAGACGCCGCGCCGCCTCCGTCATGCCCGGAGTGAACCACGCCTCGTCGTCCACCGCTTCCAGAATATCCTTCAGCCGCGCGTCGTCCTCTCCCTGTGAAGTTTCCACGACGAAACCTTCGACCCGCCGGCCGCCAAAGGGAACCACGACGCGCCACCCCGCGTCAATACATGAAAGCGCCTCCGGCACGCGGTACGAATACGCCTGCGCCACGCGCTTCACCGGGATATTCACAAAAACTTCCGCTCTTCGCATCTTCGCCCGCGCCCCCTTTTTGTTTATCGTTTCATATATTTTATCTACCAAACATCTGTGTTATAATTTATTTTGAAAAGGTGCTTGCCATAGATGGGTAGGCGGTCGATTCTCAGCCCCTGAAAGGGGTGTCGCCAATGAGCGCATATGATTTTTTCGCATTTCTGGTACTACTGATTGCGTTGATCAGTTCCCGCAAAGGATGAGAAAAGCCGCCCTAGGCTTGCTGGCATAGGCGGCTAATCTCATTAGCTAACTATTTCGGGGCTGACCGTTTACCGGCAGGCCCTTTTCGTATTTTTATTATATAGCGGACTGTCATATTCGTCAATGAAAAAAAGCTACTCGTATCTTAGCGCCTCAATCGGGTCGAGCAGCGCCGCTTTCCTCGCCGGATAGATGCCGAAGAAAAGGCCGATGCCGACGGAAAACGCGAAAGACAGAAGAATCGGCGCTACAGTGATGACCGTCTGGAAGTCGCCGAATTTCGAGATGGCCTGCGCCGCGGCAATGCCGAAGAAAATGCCGAGTACGCCGCCGATGACGCCGATGACCACCGACTCGATCAAAAACTGCGTCATGATGTCTTTGAACGTCGCGCCCAACGCCTTTCGTATGCCAATCTCGCGCGTGCGCTCAGTGACGGAGACCATCATGATGTTCATGATACCAATGCCGCCGACGATCAGCGAGATTGCCGCGATACTGCCGAGGAACAGCGTCAGCATGGTCGTCGTCTCATTCATCGTAGACATCAGGCTCGTCAGGTTCTGCACCTGAAAGTCGTTGTCTTTCGTTCCCGTCAGGTGATGGCGCTGACGGAGCAGCGCCTCGATATTCGCCTGCACCTCATCCATCTTCGACGGGCTGGAGACCTGCACGTTGATGTTCTGCACATAGGTGACGGCGAGCAATCGGTCCATCGCCGTCGTCAACGGCACGATCACCACGTCGTCCTGATCCTGCCCGACGGAAGACTGGCCCTTGCTCTCCAAAACGCCGATGACGCGATAAGGCTGATTGTTGACGCGAATCGTTTTCCCGACGGGATTTGCCTCGCCGAAGAGATTCGACGCGACGGTCATGCCGATGACCGCGACGCGATTCCGCGTGTTCATGTCGTCCTCGGTGATGAAGGAACCGGTCATGACCTTTAGGTCGCGAATCGACATATATTCCTGGGTCACGCCCGTGACTGAGGTGTTCCAGTTTTGATTGCCGTAAACGACCTGATAGTTTTTCTGCACTGTCGGGGAAACGTAATCGACGTCCTTGATTTTTTTCTTGATAGCTGCGGCGTCCTCGTACTTCAGCGTCGTACGCGAGCCTGCCGCGCCTCGAAGGCCGCCGGACATTGACGCGCCCGGTCGGATAATCAGCATGTTGCTTCCGAGACTCGCAATGGAGTCCGTCACGCGCTGCGTCACACCCATGCCGACGGCCACCATCGCGATGACGGCGCCGACGCCGATGATAATGCCGAGCATTGTCAGGAGCGAGCGCAGTTTATTGGCAAAAAGCGCATTGACAGCGATGCGCACGCTTTCCGTGAATAACAAGCTTGCTCCCCTCCCTCATACGACGTCCATGACCTCTCCCCGACCCGCGTCGCGCGTGATCAGCCCGTCGCGCACGAGGAGCTGACGGCTCGCACAGGCCGCGATGTCAGGCTCATGGGTGACGAGGATAATCGTGCGCCCTTCCTGGTGCAGCCCTTCGAAAATCTCCATGATTTCCTTCGTCGATTTCGTGTCGAGGTTGCCCGTCGGCTCGTCCGCCATGATGATATGCGGATCGTTGACCAGCGCCCGCGCGATAGCCACGCGCTGCCGCTGCCCGCCGGAAAGCTCGTTCGGCTGGTGCTCGGCCCGGTCGCCGAGCCCAACCGCATCGAGGATTTTCCGCGCCTTTTCCTCGCGTTCCTTACGTCCGACGCCCGCATAGACCAACGGAAGCGCCACGTTGTCCGCCGCGCTGATCCGCGAGAGCAGATTGAAATTCTGGAACACGAAGCCGATGCGCCGATTCCGCGTCACCGCCAGTTCGTCGTCGGAAAGCGTCGCGACCTCCTGCCCGTCGAGCTTGTACGAGCCGACGGTGGGACGGTCGAGACAGCCGAGGATATTCATCAGCGTCGATTTTCCCGAGCCGGAAGGCCCCATCAGCGCGGCAAACTCGCCTTTCGCGATATTGAGGTCGATACCCGCCAGAGCCGCGACCTCCTGCCCGCCGACCTGATAAATTTTCTTGATGCCCGAAAGCTCGATGACCCATTTTGCCATATCGTCACCTGCTCCCGTCACATACGCGGCGGTCTGCCGACTCCTCCCATCCGCGGCTGGCCGCCGCCGGAGGACGCCTTTTTGCCCGTCGCCTTGTAACTGTTGACGACTTCGTCTCCCTCGGAAAGCCCCTCCACGATTTCCACATATTCGTCGCTGTAAATGCCCGTCGTGACCGGCTGCTCCACCTGGGAGCCGTCCGGCTGCGCGAGAAGCACATATGCGCCCCTCGCGTTCGTCTTCAACGCAGCAATCGGCAGCGCAATGACGCCTGGGCGATCCGAGGTCGTAATCTCAACCTGCGCCGTCATCCCCGGAAGCAAAACGCCGTCCGGATCCTCCACGTCCAGTGTCACATAATAATAGACGACGCTGACTGATGAGGAAGACGAGGAAGATGTAGAAGATTCCCAGCTGTTCGTCACGTCCGTCTGGGAAATTTTCGAAACCGTAGCCGTGAATGTCGATTTCGGGAACGCATCCACCGTGAACGTGGCTTTTTGGCCGACACGTACGCTGCCGATGTCCGTCTCGTCCACCTTCGCGCGAATCTGCTTCTTCGACAGGTCGGCAATCCGCATGATGACCGTCGGGTTCGCGTTGCCCTGCACGGCCATCGTGCCCGGCGTCAACGGCTCGCCGACAACCACGCCGTCCATCGGCGCGGTGATGACCGTCTCTGCGAGATCGGACTCCGTGACCTCCAACGCGCTCAATGCCGTCTCGTAATTATAGACGGCGTCCTCGTATTCGTCCTGCGTATCCGCGCCGATACTGTAAAGATAGGACACGCGGTCGTATTTCGCTTTCGCGTTGACAACCTTATATTGCGCCTGCTCGTGCTTCGCTTCGAAGTCCTTGCCGTCCAGTGTTGCGACAGTCTGGCCCGCCGACACCCGGTCGTTTTCCTTGACGAGCACCGAGCTGATACGCGCCGTGATCTTCGAGCTGACCTCGACGGAATCCACTGGCCGCAGCGTGCCCGTGGCCGCCACTGTCGACTTCAGATCCATCTTCCCGACCTTGACCGTCTCGACCTTCGCCTGTTCCGTTGCCTGCTGCCTGCCCTGATACCATTGCCAGCCGCCGAATGCCGCTACCGCGACGACGAGGACGGCGACAGCCGCCTTAACCGTACCTTTCATCTGTCACCCTTCCTCTCTCTCGCTTCCGCAGCTTCTTTTGCGGCCTGTTCCGCCCATTTCGCGGGCGTATTCGCGTCAATGACTTCCTTTGCGCGTCGATAATCCGCCGCATCCCGCGGGCGAGGCGGAATGCCGCCCATTTCCCTGATTCGCGCTTCCCGTTCCGCCGTCCGCTCCGGATCCGCAATGCCCGGATCCTGCCCCAGCTCCAGCCCCATCGCGTTTTCCACCGCGGCCTTGTACCGTGCGTAATCGTACTGGGCGCTGTTGAAATTGAGCTCCGCCGTGGCCAGCGCCTCCTGAGAGTCGATGATATCCAACAAAATGCCTTGCCCCGCGCGGTATTTCTCACTGGCGATGTAGTAATCCTCCTCGGCCTCGCTGACCGCCGCCTGCGTCACTGCGAACCTCCGCTCCGCCTCGCGCATACTGTAGTACAGTTGCCGCACCGCGAAACTGATGTCTTCCTTGTCCTTCACCAGCGTCAACTCCGCCTGATCGCGAGCTGTTTTCGCCTTGTCCACAGCGGCCTCAGTGACGCCGCTGTCAAAAAGATTCCAACTCGCCGAAAGGCCGACCTGATAATTATGATTGTGATCGGAGCCCGGATTGAACCGCTCTGACGCGCCCGTAGAAGCGGACAGGCTCAGCGACGGAAGGAAACCCGCCCTCGCCGCCTGGATATCCAACTCCCGCTGCTTCAGGTTGTAAACGTCTATGAGCAAATCCTTCCGGTGCAGATACGCGTAATCAACGCAGGCTTCCATCCTCGGGTGAAACGGCACAAATTTGAAATCCTCCGTCAGGATCAGCTCTTCCTTCGCGTCGATCCGCAATAGATTTTTCAGCGTCAGGAGCTTTACCTCGTGGTCGTTCTCCGCCTTCAGAAGCGCCTGTTTCACGTTTGTCAATTCCACAGAGGAGCGCAGCACATCCAGACGCGCTTTGCTGCCCGCCGTAAAAAGCTGCTCCACATACGTCAAATGCGCCTGGTATTTGTCTACCGTTTCCTGCCCGATCTCGACTTTCCGCTGCGCTTCCAGCACATCGTAATAGGCCTGGATCACGGACAGACGCAAATCTTCCCTCGCCCGCTCCGTCTTGAGCCGCGCCGCGTCCACGCCGATCTCCGCGCTCTCGATATTCGCCTGGTTCCTGCCTCCGCTATAGACCGGCAGATCCGCGCGAAGCGAAAGGGAACCGTTGTCCTGCCGGGCTTCGTTGTTCGTCCTGCCGTCTGTCAAGTTGCCGTTCAAGCTCAAATCGACGCTGTTCGCGCCGCGCACACTTTTGAGATTCGCCCGCGCCGTCTCCTCACCCTTCTCCGTAATACGAAGCGACGTATTCTGCGCCAGAGCGAGGTCGACGGCTTCCTGGATCGAAAGCGCCGCCGCTTCCCCGATCGAACCGCCGAAAAGCAAAGCAATCCCTGCCGCAAGCGCGACCAGCTTCCTGCGTCCCCGTTTTTTCATCGCCGTTCACTTCCTATCCTTGCAAAAATCCCCACTACGTTTGACCAATTTCATCATAAATTCGCGCTTTTACAGACAAGTGAAAGGAAAATTATAAAACAATTAGAAATCATACGAATCGCAGTTAAGATTTTTAAGGAAACACTGATTAAGTCAATTCGTGCATCTGTCGAGGGATTTTTTC
>CAMHCS010000034.1 GCA_946183785.1 uncultured Selenomonadales bacterium
GTCGAAAAAATCCCTCGACAGATGCACGAATTGACTTAATCAGTGTTTCCTTAGCCTTCCCCCATTGTACTATTTTTCATTCCTGAAATCCGGGAAACGCCCGTCCTGATAGAGAGGAGCAATGACTTTTGACAGGGCGTATGCCACACGGAAGGCATTCAAATCATCATAGGTGTTGCCGACAATCTGCACGCCCACGGGAACGTTTTTGTCGGACAGTTCCACGGGCATATCCACAACCGGATATCTGCTGGCAATGTTCCAAATCGGCGTCAACATAAGGTTGGTGCTGGAATAGGCTTTCCCGTGAATCTGGGCTGCTTTATCAGGCGTCGCTTCAAGATCGGCGGGGAAATACGGCGTTGCCAGCGTGGGCATGACCAAGGCGATACAACCCTTCTCAAAAACCTTATGCTGAACTTCCTGGTGCAACTTCGCCAACATCATTTCTGCGTTAACCTGATCCTGCGGAGTCAGCTTGCCTGCATAGGTCTCCAGGTTCCTCACATACGAGCTGAACATGTCGCGATACTGGTCTAAACCATCAAAGATGGCGTACATGCTTGTGGTCATGAGTCCCTTGAAGAAGGTCGGCATGAACCCTTCGGCATTGATGTCGAGTTCTACCCGTTCAACTTGCGCTCCGGCCTTCTCCAGCGCCGCAACTGCGGTGTCAATGGCATGGTCGGATTCCTGGCTCAGGCCGCCTTGGATCCAGTTCTTGAAGTAGGCGACGGCGACCTTCTGCCCCCGAATCGGAGCGTATTCCTGGGGATAGTCCAGCTTGGGGCGGATTGTTGAGTGGATCTCCGGGCTGGGACCGGCAATGATGTCTTGCATGAGCGCCATGTCGGCAAAAGTGCGGGCCATGGGTCCCAAGGTTTCGTAGGCGATCTCCGACGTGGCGACGCGGCCGAAGGGCGGCTTGAAGCCGTACAGCCCGTTCATGGAAGAGGGAATGCGGATGGAGCCGCCCATGTCGGAGCCGGTGGCCAGCGTGCAGAAGCCTGCGGCAAGCGCCGCGCCAGAACCGCCGGAGGATCCGCCGGTGCCGTAGTAGAGGTTCCACGGATTGCGGCTGACGCCGTAGAGGCGCGACCATGTCATGGGGCTGAGGTACTGCTCGGACACCGTCGTCTGGAAGACAAATATCGCGCCCTCTTTGCGGAGTTTCTGAATCATGGCGCCGTCAGCGGTGCAAGGCTCGTTGTCCTTCAGAATAAGGGACGCGGCGTCGACGCGCCATCCCTTGACTTCATTCTCGTCCTTGACGCCGACGGTAATCCCTTCAAGCCTGCGTGCAGTGCCATTCCGATAGCGTTCATCGGCCTCCTTTGCCAACTTCCTGGCCTCGTCAAAGTTGTCGAAGGTGATGGCATTGACCTTGCCGGCATTGAACGTGTCCAGCTCGTTTACCAAGTCCCGGCGCGATACGTTGTATTCGCCGTTGTACTTCTCTACACGGCTGATCTGTGCTTCCAAGACTTCGCTGGGCGTTGTTTCCCCTTTTTTGAACAGTTCTATGAGCTGTACGGCGGGCATGTATGCCAGCTCTTCCTCCGAAAACTTCGACTTGGCAGAAACTGCATTTGCTCCTGATGCAAAGAGCGTAATCAGCACTGCAGCCATGAACGCGAATAGTGCTTTCCTGAAAAAATACCTGTTCATTCCCTATACCTCCCATTACAAGTTTCTCGCCCCTATTGACGGGGCCTCAATCTCCACGTTGCCAAAAATACTGCAGTTCTTCGCCTATGTGTTCATGACATCCACCTCCCTGTCTGACAAACATCATCGTTTTATCCTCTGGAAAAGACCTTTTTGCCCTCGAAATAAGTCTCTTCCAGCTTGGCGTTGTGAATGTCGTCCGCGGGACAGGTCAGCACATCCTTGTCCACCAAGAGGAAATCGGCGTATTTGCCTGCCTTGATGCTGCCTCTCTCATCCTCGATGAACATTTGCTTGGCACAGTTGATGGTCATGGCTGTGAGCGCCTGCTCGCGGGTGACGAGCTCTTCCGTCCAAATGGGTTTCCCATTCTCTTGGGGATATGTCCCGGTCACGGCGATCTCCATAATGCCGAAGGGGTCGTCGGGACTGCCGGAGAGGGCAGGATAGTCCGAGTGGATGGAGACGGGGATGCCATAGTCAAAAAAGCTCTTCATAGGATAAGCCTTAGTTGCCATCACCGCAGGAAGCATTTTCGGCAGTTCCTTTTGGGCTTCATCGCTGAAATGATGCCACGTTATCCCGGAGGTGACATAGATGTTATGGTCTGCCATGCGCTTGTAGTCCGGCGCATCCACGTTGCGTACATGCACAAGGGTATTGCGCATTTCGTCCTTTCCGCCGTTAACGAAAGCGTTGACAACCGTGCGGACGCCCTTGTTGCCCATGACATGAACGTGAAGGGTCAACCCCCGCGCATTGGCTTTGCGGGTAATTTCCGTCAGATCTTTTTCCTCCCAGTTGGCGATTCCTTGGCTGCCGTTGAGATACAGCGGATCTATAAGACCGGTGCCGCTTTCCACCGTGCCGTCCAAGAGAATCTTTATCCATCCGGGAATCACCCGCTTGGAAGCGAATTTCTTGGTGTCCACCGCCCTGCCAAGCGCCTCGTCCATATCCATCCAGCTTTCGATTTCATAAGGCAGGCCCGCCACGAAGTGCAATTTTCCGGCCTTGTCCATTTGCTGGAGGGCCTTGTAGTAGTTGTTGTTCACGAAATAGTTGCCCCAGCCCTCGTGGTACATGGTGTACCCTTCCGACAGCATACGATGCTCGATGTCGGAGAGATTCGACAAAGCCATGTCGAGGGAATACAGGTTCTCATGGTCTATGAACTGGCGCACATAGGTCTGGGCCTGTTCCGACAGAAAACCGGTAGGAGTTCCGTCGGCGCCGATCTCGATCACGCCGCCGCGGAGTTCTTTTTTCAGCACCATGCCGTCTTCCTTCATGATGCCTGCATGAACCAGCATCAGGGTGTTCGTTATGGCCTTGTGGCATTCATCGTCCAAGAAATAAACAGGAATGTCGCTGCAAACGGTGTCAATTTCCTGGCGGGTCGGGATATGGGACTGGAAGCTCGCAAGATTCCAGCCTTGGCCAAAGACCGCTTTTGCGCCGCTTTCCCTTGCCTGCTTGACGGCGGCGGGAAGGATTTCCGTCATGAACTTCTGCGGATCGGTATCCATATCCACCATGGTGCCGACCGTTGCAGGGCGTAGCCCAGCATATAATGGGCGTGGCCGTTGCCGCAGCCGGGCATCACAAGCCCCTTCCCGGTGTAGTCCACCACTTCGGTCTTGCCGTTTTCCACAAAATCTTCGGCGCCCTTCCTGTCGCCGACATAGACATATTTGCCGTCCTTCACGGCAAACGCTTCTTCAATCCGGTTGTTTTCGGACGTGAATATCTTGCCATAGACAACGAGGTCGGCCGGCGTTCCTTCAGCCTCTTTTGCCGAGCAACAGCTTATTCCCGCAACCAGCAAAAGCGCAAGAAACGCTGTAAATAGCCGTTTGAATGCTTTGTTCATGATGAGGTCATCTCCTCACAAATTTTTGCACTTTAGCGTTTTCCTAAGAAAGCCGCGATACGCTTTGCCACGTTGTCCTTGATGTTGTTGTAATAAAACGAATAGTCGCTTTCGTGCCGACCATCCGGCCCGAAGAACTCGGTGGCGACCTTGGCAAGCTCTTCGGGCATCGGCTCGACTTTGGCGTTCGTCACGACCACGCCGCGACTGGGAATCACCTGCGCGTCAGCGCCGACATCACCGATTTCTACCTTGCCGGCTTTCTCGTCCAGCACGAGCGAACCCAGATTCATGCTCGCCGGTGCGTATGTGTCGTCAAGCTTCCAGTTCAGCGGATTGATGCTGATCGCGTTCGGAAGCAGCATGGCGGTCATGACGTTTTGCTCCATGTTTTTGGGGCCTTCCGTGTTCCAGCTGACGATAACGCCGGTGTCGCTCTCGCCGGTCGCGAACTTCAGGTGCGGGTTTGCTTCGAGCTCGTCCTTCGTGACGGCGAAGCCTATGACGTAGGCGGCCACCATGCGCTTGTAATAATCAGGATGTTCCTTGAAGTACTTCTTCAATACGAGCTTCGCTATGGCCGAACCTTGGCTGTGCGCCGCGAGGATAAACGGACGGCCGTTGTTACAGTTCTCGAAGTAGTAATCGAGCGCGGCGACGATATCGTCGTAGGGAATACCGGAAAACGCCCCTTCGTTGTTCCCGGTCGCCTTCCAAACATCCCCCGCGTGCCGCAGACTGGACTGGCGGTAAAAGGGCATGAATACATTAGTCGCGTCTGCGTAAGCGCTTGCCTGAAGGATATAGTCGCCCTCTGCGCCTGCTCGCATCTCGGCGTTGTCAAGGGTCGCGTAATCGGGGTCTCCTTCGTTGAAGCCCATGTATTCTGTCGGATAAATGAAGAACGTGTCGACGTCCTTGGTAATTTCCGGAATACGGCACCAACTGTCCTTCTTGGAATAATCGGGCGCTGCCGTTTTTGCCGCTGACGCGTCGACGCAGGCCGTCAGGCTAACAACCAACGCAACGACCATTACCAATACAAAAAATTTCTTTTTCATCTCTCTGCCTCCTCGTATGATTGAATTATAATCTGCTTTTTCAAATGCAAAAATACTTGGTCAGGAAATAGGTCCTCTCCCAATCCAGAATCTTTCTCCGGGACTCCTTCTCCGGGTGAATGTTGAACTCGTCGAAGACCATTATTTCCTTGTTCTTCAAGTCATAGAGCGGCCACTCGTGCGCTTTGCCGTCGGGGGAAATGTCCGCGCTTAGGGAGGGGTTGCCGGTCTTGGCGAACTGGACCCACATTTTTCGCATGGTCTTCGAGAACGTTTCATCGAACGTCCTGCCCGTGAATTGGGTATCCATCGGGTTATTGAAGACGGTAGCAAGTTCTACAGCATGTGCGCTCTTTACCATGGGCACAGAGGATTCGACCGTGAAGTAGTAGGTATATGATTTTCCGCCGGCCTTGGTCTGATTCTCTGACAGTCTGAAGAGCGGCGCGATAAACCAGATTTGATCATACAGGCGGCAGAGTTGTTCGTGCCTCTCTCCCTTGACGTCCTTGCAGAAGCTCTCGACAAGCGCTTTCTCCCCGGCTGTCAACTGGGAAATATTCTTCGCCAAGCGTTTATTCATCATCTCGACAAAAGGCTCTGCGCCCCCGACGATGTACATGAAGTAGTTCATCTCGTCCTTGTTGCAGCCCTGAAGAATATCTATATCCTTTGCCGCGCCGTTCGCATAAGCCTCGTAGGGGTCCAAGGGCAGGTATTTCCCGTCTTTTTCCGGCCCTATGCGCATTCCGAAGGGGGCTGTTGCATCGAGCAACTTCTCGATATCAATCTTCTGGAGATCCGCAACGGTTTTGCAGCCAAGCATATCCATCATTTCATTCGTGTCCGCTATGCTCTGCTCTACGGTTCTCGTGAGGACCGGCGTGCCGCTCTGGGCAATGACGCGCTTGAAGTACTTGTGCGAGCCTTCGACCAGCGGAAGTGTAGTTACGCTTTCACCGCCGGCTGACTCTCCGAAAAGAGTAACGTTATCGGGATCGCCGCCGAAGCTCGCAATGTTCTCATGGATCCATTTGAGCGCCATCATCTGATCCATGATAGCCAAGTTCTGCGCGTCAGGATAATCTTTTCCGTCGGGCAGATGGGAGAGGTGCAAGAAACCGAGAAATCCGAGCCTGTATGTGATGGAAACAAGGATAACGTCGGGATTTTCTTTCACAAGATTGTGGCAATCATACGTAGGATCGGAAGTCCCGCTGGTAAACCAGCCGCCGCCATGGATCCAGACCATCACCGGCTTCTTCTCCACGGACTTCTCATCCGCTTTCCATACATTCAAATAAAGGCAGTCTTCACCCTGAACGTAAAGGGAGGCGCCTTCGCTGATGTGCTCTATTTGAGGGCCGCTTTTCCCATGGTAATACGCCTCGTAAACGCCGTCATCAGGAACGACGTCAACCGGGGCTTTCCAGCGGAGTTCCCCGACAGGCTGCCTGCCGACAAACGGAATGCCCTTGTAGGCGATTACGCCGTCATTCTTTTTGCCGACAAACGTACCGTTGACGCACTTGACCGCAAGCGATTTGTCATAATTGCCGTCAGTGATTCTTTTGTTCTCGCCGTACTTCGCCCTGATTTCGGCTTTAAGCTCGTTCAGTGTTTTCCCTGCCGCGCTTGCTGGACTGCTGCCGCAGAGCGTCAAGCAAAAGACCATAACGCCGAGAATGTAGAGCGCAATAAATTTTCTCTTCATTTGTGCATTCTCCTGTCCTTGCAAAAACGATCACAGGCAAAAATACTTCGTCAAGAAATAAGTTCTCTCCCAATCAAGAAGCTTTAGCTCGGATTCCTTTGCGGGGTGAATGTTGAACTCGTCTAAGACCATAACGCTCTTGTTCTCCAAGTCATAGAGCGGCCACTCGTGGGCTTTGCCGTCGGGAGAAATGTCCGCGCTTAGGGAGGGGCTCCCCGTCTTGGCGAACTGCACCCACATTTTTCGCATGGTCTTCGAGAATTTCTCATCGAACGCTCTTCCGGCTACTAAAGTTTCCTCCGGGTGATTGAAGATGGTCGAAAGCTCTACGCCATGCCCGCTCTTCATCAACGGCACGGAAGACTCGACCGTGAAGTAGTAGGTATATGATTTTCCTCCGGCCTTCGTCTGGTTTTCCGAAATTCTGAACAGGGGCGCGATAAACCAGATTTGATCGTACAGGCGGCAGAATTGTTCGGCCTTCTCTCCCTTGACGTCCTTGCAGAAGCTCTCGACAAGCGCTTTTTCCTTGTCCGTAAGCGGGGCGCTGTTCTTCGCAAAACGTTTTGTGTATTGCTCAATAAAAGGATCGCCCACGCCGGATTCGGCCATAAAGAAATTCATCTCGTCCTTGTTGCAGCCCTGAAGAATATCTATATCCTTTGCCGCGCCCTTCGCGTAAGCCTCGTAGGGGTCCAGGGGCAGATACTTCCCGTCTCTTTCCGGTCCTATGCGCATATCTCCGAGAGCATTCAATGCCACAAGCAACTTCTCAACGTCCATCTTTTGAAGCTCAGCTACGGTCTTGCAGCCGAGAATATCCATGAATTCATTCGTGTCCTCGATGGCCTGTTGCGGGGTTCTTGACAGTACCGGCGTGCCGCTTTGCGCAATCACTCTCTTGAAGTACTTATGCGAGCCTTCAATCAGCGGGAGGGTAGTTACGCTGTCCCCGCCCGCGGATTCTCCCCAGATCGTGACGTTGTCGGGATCGCCGCCGAAGCTCTCGATGTTCTCGTGTATCCACTTCAACGCCATCATCTGATCCATGAGGCCCAAATTCTGGGCATCCGGATAATCTTTGCCGTCCGGCAGGTGGGACAGATGCAAGAAGCCGAATACGCCAAGCCTGTACTCGATGGAGACAAAAATGACGTCCGGATTTTCTTTGACGAAATTGGTGCCCTCCTCGCGAGGCTCGACCGTCCCGCCGGCTGTAAAAGCGCCGCCGTGAATCCATACCATGACAGGCTTCTTCGTCCCGCCGTCATCCGCTTTCCATACGTTCAGATAAAGGCAGTCTTCCCCCCTGGCGTAAACGGAAGCAACTTGCGCAGCGTAATCCAACTGGCAGGGAGTTTTCCCGTTATAGTACGCTTCATAAACGCCGTCATCCGGCACGACGTCAACCGGGGCTTTCCAGCGCAGATTCCCCACAGGCTGCTTGCCCACGAACGGAATCCCCTTGTATGCGATTACCCCGTCATTCTTTTTGCCGACAAATGTACCGTTGATGCACTTGACCGCAAGCGACTTGTCATAATTTCCGTCGGCAATCCGTTTGTTCTCGCCGTACTTCGCTCTCATCTCCTCTTTCGTTTCGCTCAGCGTTTTTGCGGCCTCTGCCGCCGCACCATACCCGAAAGCACACAGGCAAGCGGCGAAACTGAAAGCCATCAGCGCGACAGAAAAGAGACTGAACGCCTTTTTAGAGCTTTTCATTGTGTTTCTCCTTTCTCAACCTTCATAGACATAGCGCAATGCGTTCAGATTTTCCGTGTTCAAATCCTTGTGGCAGACGCAGCCCTTCGAGTTCATCTCCATGGTCTGGCGATTGCCTCTGGTGTAGCGCTCCCAATGGGGCATCCATTCGTTGTTCGGACTTCCCGTCGCCGCGAAGGCTGCCCACGATGTCTGAACCTGCCTTATGAGAGTGGGCGAGGGATTCGGCACAAGAGTCTCGGGATGGTTGAAGGTAAACGGCAGGTCGATCGCATGGCATGAGCGCAAATTCCCGACCTGCGACTGCTCGCTGAACAGATAATAGTACACATCGCCGAAATCCGACTGGTACTCCGCCGCCAATTCCTGCCCGACGCGCCAATCGATCTGGTTCACAAAAATCTCAAAATTTTCCATGGTATCCGGGCGGTTTTTCAGCCAAGATTGATAAATTTCCTGCGGCGTGCGCGAATCGTATTTCAGCATGACGGGCGAAAGGTTTTTCGGGTTATCGTGGAACACTTCAAAGAAATTATCCATGTAAAGCAGCCAATAACGCCACTCGTCGGCCGTCGTGCCCGTCAAGAATTTGATTCCGCGTGCGTCGCCGTCCTTTAACGCCCGGAATGGATCTTGCGGCAAGAATTTTCCGTCGCAAGTCGGCAAATAGTCCTTGACCGTCTGCCCCATGCGGGCATCTCTGACTTTTTCGTAAATTTGCTGGATTTCGGCGGAAGATTTCTTCATCATGTCGCGCATCGTCTTTGCGCCGCCCAATTCCATGTAAGTTTGCGCGACTTGCGCGGAATATTCCGGCGTGTTGTACATATACGAATTTGCCGACTGCGGAATTGCCTTGTCGAAAAGTCCTTTTGCGGCAGGGATAACCGCCAACATCATGCAGGAAATCGCGCCCGCGCTTTCTCCGAAAATGGTGATATTGTCGGGATTCCCGCCGAAATTCGCGATATTTTCCTTGACCCACTGCAAAGCCGCGATCTGATCTTTCAACCCGAGATAGCCGCTGTCTTCAAAGGAAGGATCAAAACTTGCGAAGTTCACAAAGCCAAAGACAGAAACACGATAGTTAAGCGTGACGATAACGACGTCATTTGCCGCCGCAAAATTGCTTCCGTTATAGAGCGGGTCGCTGGTGCCGCCGGTCTGGAAGCCGCCGCCGTGGATAAAGACCATGACGGGCTTGTTTTTGCCCTCGCCGCGCGTCCAAATGTTCAGCGTCAGGCAGTCTTCGCTTTGCGGGTTGACAGAGGCAGCTTCATGCTTGTCAATCGTTTGTATCGCCGTAAAGCCGAATTTTTTGGCGTCGAAGGTCTTGTTGGACGGCTTCAAAGGCTCGGGCGCGCGCCAGCGCAGTTTTCCGACGGGCGGCTGCGCGTAGGGAATGCCCAGCCAAGTTCTTGCGCCGTTTTGATCCAAAAAACCGCTGAATGTGCCATAGCGGGTTTTCACGGCGCAATCGCCTGCGGCAAAGACCTTCTCGTCCGGCAGAAGCCCGATCGTATTGACCGCCAAAAAGCCCAGCACGGCAGTTTTGAGAAATTTTCTTCGGGTCATTTTTCGGAACATGACGTCACAACCTTTCTTTTATATCCTGTCTTAATACAAATAATATTTGGTCAGAGGATAGGCTCTGTCCCAATCCAGAATCTTTCTCTTGGAGTCCTTCTCCGGGTGAATGTTGAACTCGTCGAAGACCATCACCTCCTTCTTCCACGGCGGCAATTCCCGGCAATGACTCCCGGATCGCCTGAATCGCCCTTTGACGCAGTTCCTTATCCATGTCGTTTTGTCAAGATATTATTCGCCGCAAAGCCTCGATTTTCCTTCCGGCATAAAAATTCGCAAAGAATATCATCGTAATCTTTACCAAGGATCAACTCATGAAGGCGACGGCGTGCCAGACGGTGAATGAACGGATGACGTTCTGTATAGTTTGCTTAATATCCGGCCAGACATGCGTTAAGGAAACGCCGGATGACAGTGCAAAAGGGAGGGGCAAGCCCCTCCCTTTCTGCTCGATTCGTCTATGCCGTCTTCAAAGGAGACATAACAACATTCGTCAGTCCAGCTTGAAGTCGAAATGCTTGGAATAATCCTCCTGGATGTTCAAACGGAGCGTCCTGTTCGCCAGGTCGTAAACCGCCGTATGCCATGTCTGCCAGAAGTTATTGGGTTGGATGTTCCTGTCATGCAGCTTGTATGTATCAAAGCTGTACTGGGTAATTGCTTTGAAATCCATCGGGGCGCTTGCGATTGTCAGATTTCCGTCGGTAAACTCCGTGTACCAGAACGGCTCCGTATCCGCTTCGTAAGCCTGGGTATATTTCACGCGCTCCATCAAGCGGGCCATTCCCTCGGCGGACTCTGCGCCCTCGGCGTAGTGCTCCTTCAGCACGGCGTAACGCTCAACGCCGCAGGCATGGGGCGTAAGGATCGGGAAGCCCTCATAGGTTTTTCCCGCGACTGTCTGCCCTGTCTTCGCTATATGCTTGGCGTAAAGAGTATTCGGCGCGTAGTTGACATAGAAATTTGTCATGATGTTGTCCGTGTCGTTTCTGGCGACAAGCTCGCCGTCAATGCATTCAATGATATACGTCTCCTTCTCGTCGGAGAGCATCCAGTGAAGTCCCCACGTGCCATAGCCGCCGTAAATGTCCATGTTCTTCAGCAACTCTACGCCATGCGCGGCGGACGTTGCGTGGTCGAGAACGTAGCGAACCACGGAGACGGCATGAATGCGCGGTTTGCCGTAATTGGTTGAGAGGAGAGTAGCAAAGTCCAGGTCAACGGCAGGACAGACGTTGCAGTTCATGGCCACGCCGTTTTCATTGATGCCGTCAAAAGTCAGGTTCGGCATTGCGAGCAGCTGCGCTTCCGGAACGCTGTCAACTTCGTTGGATTTCAACGTGAGAATCGCGGCCAGTCCTATGCTTGCGTAACGTCCTTCTTTTGCGGCGACCTTGATTACGAATTCCGGGACGTCGGCGTAATCCAGATCCAAATTGCGGCCGTAGAAGTTTCCGTTGCGCACGGCGGAGCACGCGAAGCCGGTTTTGACCTGCTCTCCCGTCGCGAGGTCAACCGGGTAGTCGGTGTACTCCATGTAGTACAGGTACTTGTCCAGCTTCTTCGGGGCCGTGAAGGGGGCCGCCTGTGCCGCTGATACGTAAACGGCGAAACTGAACGCCATGAGCGCGGTCAATAAGAGACGGAACGCTTTTTTCGAGATAGTCATCGTATCTCCTCCTCGTATAGAATTTTTTGCCCGGAGCGGACTCCAATATTAGTTTATTATTGTCGGATATTTTAGTCAATAGGGGTTCCGGATTGTCAAGCCGCAAATCTCCGCCGTACCCGGCCGTCATGGTCCGAAGCTGTCGGAAAAGTCCCTGCTGCAACACCATGCGATTTTTGCAGTATCGTTACTTCATATCATAGTTGCGCTTCCGCTGTTTGATGATATAATTGGCGTAATATCAATTCCTTAGGGAGGGAATAAAATGCAGCACGAATGCAGGATTACAGTTTTGGAAACAAAGGTCTTTGCTGACTATCAGGAGAAATATCTCGCTGACCCCAAGTCCGGTCCGTGTCCCTGCTTTAAGGCCGGAGATACATTCCTCCTGAAAAGAACCAGCGAACAGGATGATTTTTACCATCTGATGAACGGCAGATTCTGCGGCGAGGCGTGGGACGCCATCAGCAGATATGTTTATGCCGCTTTGCAAGGCGGTTCTATTATGCGCAAGTGGACAAATGATGATCGCATGATGATTGCCTGCTGCAATGACGGAACGCGGCCTGTCATTTTCAAAATTGAGCGCATCGACATTCCCGAGACAGAAGATGAGCGTCAATGGCTCGAAAAGCAGAACTTCAAAAATACCGCAACCGATGCCTATACCGGATAAGAGTCCCAATGGAAAGGTTGATTTCCCATGGCAAACGAAAAAGAAAGCGCTTTGATTGCAAAATTTGAGGCGATGATCAACACCGCCGATGAAGCATTAGCGAAAGAACTGGTCGCCGAGGACGCCATCTTCTATGCCCCGACTTCGCCGGAGCCGCTCAAAGGCCCCAAAGGTTACCTTTCCATCGTCCACATGATGCGTTCCGCGTTTTCCGATGTGCAGTGGCACTTGGAAGACTGCGTTGTTTCACCGGGCAAGATTGCCGTCTGCTGGTTATGCACCGGTACCCATGACGGGAACTTTATGGGACATCCCGCCACAGGAAAGAAATTCAAGGTTCGCTGCATGAACTTCTACGGACTGAAAGAAGGAAAGTTCGTATCCGACGTGGGGACCCCGGATATTCTCGGAATCCTCATGCAGACTGGACTTTTGCGTCCATAATCATTCGCACCATAACAGCGACTAACGGAAGCTATGGCGGCGGGTATTGCTGGGCAACGAAAACAACAACGAAGGCTGAAATGCAAAAAAGACAGGCATCGGGGAGTATGCAATTGCTGATCTATAGGGGAGCAGAAGACTCTTTCAATGCTATATAGTGAGTTTGGGTAAAGGCTCAATGGTAAGTTCATTTTATCATGGATTGACATGCTGAACTGGAGGGTTATCATCATGGAATATGAGGCGGAGCACAGGATTCAGGCGCAAGCCAATCCAGTATTCGTTACGGCGAAAACAGCAGTCTGCTTGATGGAGCAAGCGGGAATCCTCGACGCTGGCGCAATCGCGCGCTCTTTGGGATTGGACAAAGATGAGTTCCTTCGTGGCATGGCGGATTTCAATACTGTGCTCGGCAATGCTCTTGTGGTTGAGGCCAAATATCGAACCGGATGTGCCTAAATCCCTGTGAACAGCAGAGATGCTTTTGCAAAGGCATGGATTTAAAGCCGAAAGGGTCAGTCTGGCCGAGCACATGCCCGAACTCAATGTTTATCGGAAGCTCACGCCGGACCAAATTCTCAAATTCAAGGAAGCGATGCGGCAGTGCCATTTCTGGATCATCACCCTTGACGATACACGCAAGCGCCAAGAGGGGAGCGCAATGCAAAAGAATCGGGCTTTCGGGATGAGCCAAACGGTCAAAAACGGGATCTTCCAGATGGCGCTGCGTGGCAGAGTTGACAGCCTTTCCGCTCCGAGGATTCTGGAGGCATGGGAGTCGGAAAAGAGTGCCTCGGCTATCGAGAGTGCGGAAATCGACTGCTCCAATCTTGAATACATATCATCCGCAGGAGTCCGCGTCTTGCTTGTCATCAAAGAAGATTGTAATCAAGGAATGGTGCTTCTTGGCGTCAATGCATCCGTAGCGAAAGCTCTGGCGCAAAAGGGATTCACGGAAGCAGATGAGGGAAAATGGACTGCATTCTGATGCGGGTATATTCCGGTTTTCTTTAACAGTCGCGAAACTTCTACGGCTGTTTTATTTAGTACGGCAATTCTAGTTTAGCTTTGCGAAGACGAGTATGATAAAATTTTAAAAAATAATTTCCGGCAACGTCAATTTTGATGAACCTGTTTTGTATATATAATTAAAAGCATTTAAATTTTAACAGTTAAGGGAGGATTCTACTATGCCGATTAACAAAAACGAAATCACGAAAGAAATGCTTGCAAAAGCTATGCAATGTCGTACTGCTGAAGAACTGATGGTTTTAGCCAAATCGGAGGGTATAGAAGTGACAAAAGAGGAGGCTGAAGCCTATTTGGCCGAGATATACGATTTTGAGTTGGAAGAAGAAACACTGGAAAAGGTTGCAGGCGGCTATAATTTATGCGAAAATTATGGGAAAGCTTGTCCTAGTTATATAAATGTAGGTTAAATTGTCCTGATTATATGAAAGTATGTCAAATTTCAATTTAGATGGGTAAATGTCGCAATTGAAAGTCCTCCGCTTATCATTATAAATAAGCGGAAGACTTTTTTTGTCCTAAACTTCTTAACTTAATGACATTGCCGGGTGGACGGAGCACCAGATTGTAAGAGTTGTGCAACCTTTGATGTATTGAATTTCCCCCAAGCAGGGAAGGCATTGGTTATGCGGGCAGACGCTGCGGGATTGGAATGCGGGGGAAAGGGAGGCTGCTTGGCAGGGACCGGGGAAACGGGATGGCGTTTTCCGTTGGGGAGGTGATTGGTTTACAATGTCCAATTATTCTCACGATGGGGCATACTACGAACAGGTTCGCTTTGAGAACAGGGAGGATATGACCAATCGAGTTTATCATTGGATGCTTTTCTGGCTTGGAAGCCGGGAATAAGAAAACAAAAGTTTTTCATATCCTCGAATGTATCAGCACTCTATAAAGTTTTTCGTTGATGACATGCCGAAGGAGGATAGCGTATGAAAATGTTAGTGATTGGAACGGGGGCTGTGGGATGCACTGTGTCCATCGCCGCCGTCAACGCAGGAATGGAAACGGCGCTCCTTTCCAGAAAAGCCACAGCGAAATATATCCGGGAGCATGGACTGAAGCGGACCGGAATCTTCGGCGAAATCACGGTAACACCGGATCGCATTGCTGTCCATGAGGACTACGATTGCGTCCCCCGCGGCTATGATTATATCGCCATCGCCGTCAAGACCACGGCCAACGAGAGCGTGGCGAGAGAACTGGCAGCGCATCGGGGTATTCTTGGACAGACGGGAAGGATCGTGATTTTCCAAAACGGATGGGGCAATGATGAACCGTATCTGGCGTATTTTCCCGCTTCGCAGATATTCAACGCCAGAGTGATTACAGGCTTTGCAAGAAGCGCGTCCGGTGTCACCTGCGTTACTGTGCATACCGCGCCCATCCTGTTGGGCTCCCTGCACGGGGCACCCATAAAAGAGATGGAACCGCTGGCTAGGGCGATTGCCGATTCCGGTATTCCTTCGGAAACTTCGGAGGAGCTGGAGCAAGCGTTATGGGCAAAAATGCTCTATAACACAACGCTGAATTCGCTGGGAGCCATTCTTAACATGAGTTATGGTCAACTGACGGAGTCCAATCATTTCATTGGCATTATGGACAAGCTGATTGAGGAAACCTTCGCCGTGATGGACGCGGCGGGGTATAAGACCTTTTGGAAGAATGCGGAGGCGTACAAGGATGTATTTTACAGAAAGCTGGTCCCAGACACCTATGCCCATCGTTCCTCTACGCTGCAGGACATCGAAAAGCGTCGGAAGACGGAAATCAGCACACTGAACGGCTGCATTCTGCGGCTTGGAAAAAAATACGGCGTCCCAACGCCGACGCATGACATGATTGTGGAGATGGTCAGGGGCATTGAGGATATCCGTTGCGGAGAGCCTTGATGAATGCTTGCGGCAGACGGCTGCACCTGGCATGTGTAACGTCGGGCGCGTTAATCGTCAATACTGCTCATAGGCGTTGAACAAGCTCCCCTCGATGAATCGAACGTCATCAATAGGGACGCTCGTTCCGTCAGCCATGGCTATTTAATGACTTGAGCCATCCAGTTTTTTACATTGGCGGAGACCATAACTTAGCGGCCGCTGGCGTTTTTATTGTTCGGCAGGAAGTATGTGACGGAGATGTTCGGTTGTTCCATGATGTGTTGCTCAATTACAGCAAGGCACGGTTTCGTCACTACTCTCTTTTTTATTGCAGGAAAGATGGTATTTGGCGTAAAATAGTCATGCAGAATCATTTTAAGGGGGTACACAATGAAAATTGCAGTTTTTAGAGGTAGTCCAAGGAAAGGTGGGGGACATATGCATAGGAAGCTGGCGGCTTCCGTTGCGCTTTCAATCGCCGTCATGTTCTGCGATATGCCGGATGCATACGCTGAGGATGTGTGGTCATCTTCCAACAAGGTGACAGGAGAGTGGGGGAATGTCCTCGTAAATGATTATGTAGTGACGGACAGCATCCAGGGGGATGGCAGCAGGTTCACCGTGGACGTAAAGCACGTCGGTGACATATCGAAAAACCAAGTCTCCGTGCAAAAATATGAGTTCCGTCAAAAGGACGGTTTATGGTGTTCCTATGTAAAAACTTCCTCACACGAAGCATACATTCCAATTAGCACGCATGATAATGGCAGCATTGTTTCGATATTTGATATCTGCGAGCAATATAGCTCGTTCATAAGCCTTTCCGACGCAGACATAAGGGCCAGGGAAGCAAAATCCTTCTTTGACAGAGGCGCAAAGCTTTATTTTGATGACAAGGATTACCCTAAATCGGCAGATTGCTTTACGGACGCGATAAACTTGTATCCCCAATATTATGACGCTTACATAAGGCGTGCGCGTGCTTACACAGGCATGCATGATTATGACAAGGCAATTGCTGATTACCAATATGTAATCGAAAGCGGAAAAGATGAGTACAATATTGCTAAGAATGAACTTCGTGATGTCATGAAGCGCAAGCAGGGATAAGGATGCTCGCAAATACGTGCAGGAGATGAGTATAATGAGGAGCGGAATCGTAACCCCCAAAATCAAAAAGGCTATTTCAGGTGTGTGCCTGATGTCGTGCCTGCTGTGTGCGCCCGCGGCAGCGGGGGCGGAAGAGGTTTTCCTGCCCCGGCCGCAAATTCAGGAAGGCATGCCTGTCATGCAGGCGCTGGCGAGACGACAAACAAGCCGTAGCTTTGCGGTTGCGGAAATCTCTCTTTCGCAGCTTTCCCATATCCTTTGGGCGGCCAACGGCATCAATCGTGCGGAGGCAGGCGGCCGTACCAACCCGGCAGCACTGGGCGTCCACAGCGTTGAGGTTTATGCTGTGACGGACAAAGGGATATATCTTTACCATCCCCAAAGCCATGCGCTGCATCTTGTTGTCGAGGGGGATTTCCGCATGGCCACGACCAAGGGACAGGCTTTTGTTGGGGAGGCTCCGTTGAATTTGGTTTATGTGGGCAATTCCTCCGCATGGGAAAATGCCCGCCGCGTCCCGTCCGAGGAGGAGCAGATCCTCTATGACAGCATCGCGGCAGGCTCAATGTCGCAAAGCGTGGCGCTGGTGGCCGCCGCCGAGGGGTTGGGCACCTGCGTTCGAGGTTCTATTGACATTGAGACATTCGGGGAAACTGTTGGGCTGCAGGAAGGGCAAACGATTCTTCTCGCCCAAACGGTGGGAGTGCTGCAATAAACGTTTGAGTGCAATTCTACAAAAATGGAGCGGATGCATTTTCTGGAGAATAAGGAACTGGCTGACGTTTGTTATTCTCACGATGGGGTGCATCACGAGCAGGTTCGCTTTGAGAACGGTGAGGATATGACGAATCGGGCGTATCATTGGGGGCTTTCCTGGCTCGGCAGCTGAGAGTGAGAAGACGAAAATGATTTTGATGATATAATATATACAATTGGGAAATGTGAGGACGATTGTGTGAATGCTATTAGTGGAGGGGAGTTACTGTGAGAAATAATACGTTGCTGTTCATACTTGCTCTTGGTCTGATGTTCTCACCGCAGAAAATCTATGCGGCAGATGTGTTCATCGGGAATGAGGATGTATACGAGTGCTATATTATAGAAGAAACTATCGCAGAAAAGCCGGATACCATTCTGGTTTCAGTGAAGAATGTGCGCGACGGCGAGGTTGCGGAAGTCGTTGACTGGCGGTTTCGGTCCAGTGGAAATACTTGGCATTATAAGACGAGCCAAATGACGGAGCGTCCCGTTGAGTTAAGACCGGGTACGATAGCCGATAAGATTTTCCGTTATTGCTATAGATATTTAAACTGACTTTGAACACGCTATACTAAAAGACGCTTGATTTCGTGACGTCCGGGTCAATAACCCGTAAATGCATGAAAGAAGCGTCTTAGCTATGCCAGCTGAGGACGTGAAATACGTTTCACTTTTTGAATTTGAGACAGAATGTCTACAAGCAATATCCACATTGCGGCGGAAAATGTCGGGGCAAGGTAACGGTTCTCCATCATGCGGATATGAAGAAACTGAAATGTCCCCATTGCAAGGATAAGTTTTTGAGGGTGAGAAATACGGCAATGTGGGATTAAGGCAGCAGGCATGTTGATGGACAATGATTGTTCGATTCTTAAGGGCGGTGTATTTTCCGTAGAGTCTGTGAAAGGCTTTTCTTTATGCCATTTTCAATCGTAGTAGGGGAAGGCAAGAATCAATCAAGACATATATAGTATTTTTGAAGGAACGGAGCAAAACAAAATGAAAGCAAAAAAGATTTTCCCGCTTTTGCTGGCGGCGGCGATGGGATTTGGATTCATGCCTGAAACGCCTGTTTCGGCGGCGCAAGCGTCCGTATCGGCGTCCGAGACGGCGGAGCCGCTTTTGGTGAACAAGACCCATCCGCTGCCCGTCGGCTACGAGGCGAGCCTTTCCCTCGTCACCGCCGCGAATTGTTTTGGCGAGGAATTTCAAATCGAGCGGGAAACTTACGCGCATTTTCTGGAATTGCGGGCGGACCTTTTGCGCCCCGACGCCACCACCGAAGGCGCGATCCAAATCGAGATTGCCAGCGCGTACCGAAACGCCGAGCAGCAGCGGGCGCATATCGAAGCGCTTCGGGCGGCGGAGGGCGAGGCATACGCGGACGCCCACGCCGACCCGCCGGGATTTTCGGAGCAGCAGACCGGGCTGGCGCTGGACGTCGTGGTCGTCGAGAACGGCGCGCCCAAGGCGGATTGGTACAACATTTATGAGACTTCGTACCAGCAAATGCACCGGAAACTGGCGGAGCACGGCTTTATTCTCCGCTATCCGCCGGGAAAATCCGGCGTCACCGGCCACGCCTATGATTCGGGGCATATCCGCTATGTGGGCAAAGAAACGGCGCGAAAGATTTACCTGCAAGGGCTGACGCTGGAAGAATATCTGGCGGGCGGCGAGGAAACGCGGCGCATGACGGGAGCGCTCGGCTCGGCGGAATACTGGACGCGGCGAAACCCCGACGGCGAGAAAACCATGAGCGAAGGCGAGCTTAACGCCATTCGGAAAACGATGCGGGCAAAGAGCGATATTCTCGCCGACATGGCCAACTACCCCGACACCGTGACGGGGGACGATATCCGGGAAAAAATCGCGTTTGCAAGGGAAGGCATCGCCTACTACAATATGGAAGAACTTTATGGGCGGGGCGGCGTCCCGATCCCGCAGGAAAGCATCCTGCGGGCGGACGACAACTGTGCTTTGGACGAAGCGCCCGAGCGGGCAAGCGTGCGCTACGCGTTTCCGGCGAAGAAGGCGCATATCCGATACCTGCCGGAAAGTTCCCCTTGGTACGAGGATGCCTATGATTGGACTTACGATTTGCTCCAAGGGTTCACGGCAAATCCGGGAGAGCCGCTGGCGGTGCTGGCGGAGAGCCGGGACAAAAAATTCTGCCTCGTGGAAGCGCGGCAGCACATCGGCTGGGTGGACGCGCGCGAGCTGGTCTTCGTGACCCGCGAGCAGTGGATGAAGTACGCGGCTCCGGAGCATTTTCTCGTGATCACCGCCAACCGGAAGAAACTCCAAGCCGACGGTTCCGTCCTGACCTTCCGGATGGGAGATCGGCTGCCCCTGATAAAGCCGGAGCCGCAGGAGGACGGGACATGGCTCGTCTCCGTGCCGACGGCGCTTGCGGAAGTGCCGGTGAGCGTCCCTGCGGACGACACGGTACACAAAGGCTGGCTGCCCTGCTCGGAAAACAATCTGATTCGCCAGTCCTTCCGATTCCTGGGGGATATTTTCGGCTGGGGCGGCATGCAGGACAGCGTGGACTGCTCGCTGTTTACGGCGTGCGTCTATCGGAGCGTGGGCGTCGAGCTTCCGACGGATTCCGTCGACCAGCAGCTTGCGATGCCTTGGAGCGTCGATCTGGAAGGCATGGGCACGGAGGAAAAGCTCGCCTTCATCAAGACCCTGCGCCCCGGCGACACGCTCTACGCGGAAGGGCACGCCATGATGTACCTCGGGCGGGACGACAGCGGAAAGCCGCGCATCATCCAATCCGGCAGCAGCGAATGGTTTTCCGGCGAAGGGGAAAACGGCACCGCGCTCAAATATTATGTACGCAAAGTGGCGGTCAAGGATTTTTTCTACAACGGGTCCGAGCACCAAAAAGCCATCGAGCGCGTCATCGGCGCCGCAAGCCTGCGCGGAAAGCGCGCGAGCGGAACACATCCTTGAACCTCTTATCATGACGCGCAAAAAAACGCACAGATATGACAGACGATCCACTGTCTTATCTGTGCGCTTTGTCTTTTTATACCAGTGCCTTGCCGATGTTGTACGCTTCTTCGCACTGCTTCGGGAAAACTTCCTTGCGGTACGCCGCCTTTTCCGGCTCGTTGAAAATCAAGGATTCGTATTTCGAGTAGTCGCTGAACTGGTAGGTGTTGTACGCGTAAAGGCTTCTCGTTTCCGCTTTCAAAATCCGCGCTGCGGAGCCTTCATAGAAGGCCATTTTCTCCCGCAGGCCGAACTGCTCCACGTGCGCCTCGGTCATGTTCATCGTGTAGAAAAAGGCGCTGGGCAGCGGCTTCGGGAACACGCTGGGGATCTCGTCGCTGTAAATGTAGTTCGAGAAAAGCAGCCGCTCAATGAAGGCCACCATGCCCGCCGACAGATTCATGAAATAAATCGGCGCGCCCATAATCAAGGCGTCCGCCTCCTTCACGCGCTGCAACACAGGCGCGAGATCGTCCTTCAGGGCGCAGACGCCGTGCGGCACATCTTTCCGCTTGCAGTAGAAGCAGCTCAGGCAGCCCGTGAATTTCAGGCTGTAAAGGTTTACCAGCTCCGTCTCCGCGCCCGCCTCCGCCGCGCCGCGAAGCGCGTGCCGCAAAAGCTCCGCCGTGTTGCCGTTCCTGCGTGGGCTGCCGTTCACCGCGATGATTTTTTTCACGCTAATCCCCCCGTTTGTGTTTTTTGCTCTTTGCCGTCTTGCCCATTTCTTTGATTTGCTCCATCGCCCACCGCCAGTACTCTGCGCAATCCTTGTAGGTTTGTGTGCGCAAATTCAGGCACTCCTCAAATTCCTCGATGGTCCCCGGATGATAGCCGTATGGGGAACGCTCGATTTTCGGGGGACGCTTCGCAAGAACCGCCGCGAAGAATTTTTTCGTGTCGGCGTTCACTTCCATAAGCTCCTGCAAATATTGCCGCGCCTGTTCTTCTTTTCCCAAGCGGTAAAAAAGCACGGACAAAGGCAGCAGGAACATGGCAGATTTCTCCTCCGGGTAGCGATTTTGCAGAGCCAAAGCCGCCTCCTCATCTTCCAGTGCCGCGTAGCAATTCATCAAATCGTAGCGTTTTCCCAAATTGTCGTTCTCGCAGAGCCGCAGCATATCCATCCCGGCCTCGATGGCCAGCCGGAGCTTTCCGCCGCACATCAGCTCATCCATATATGTACTGTACACCCGCATAAACGGACGGGTTTCCGTCATAAGCCAAAATTCCCCGATGCTGTTGTCCTCGAAATATCCTTCCTTTTCCAGTTGTTTTTTAGCCTTTGCCAACAGCGCTTCGATTCGCTGAAGGTATTCGGTGTTGTTTTTAGCCGTCAAGTCAATCAACTGCAACTCGGCGTCGATATTTTCCGCGTCCAGCTCACAGGCTTTTTTGAGATACTTTATCGCCTTGGTTTTCGACGGCGCGTTTTCCGCCAGTTCCAAATAATCGTCGGCGGTCTGCGCCGTTTTTTCCGTGAGCGGGCCTCGCATATCCAATTCTTGGTTGTACTTCGCCATGAAGTCTTGCAAAGCATCGTTGTCCACCTCGTCAACGGACATGGAGCTAAAATGTTTATTCAACGCTTTCATAAACGCTTCGCTGGGATTTCTCATAGAGCCGCCGCCTTTCTTTTCTATACGCGGCTGCATTATATCTTATCCCTGGTTCTTTTGCCAGTGGTATTCCGACGGCAAAAAGACGCATCATCGTGCCTCCGTTTTTATGCCCGTTCGCTGTCATGCTTCAAAAAGTTCTTCGCCGCCGCCGATATAGCAGCCTGTCCTTGACAATGGACAGTGCCGTTTCCAGTATTTTTGTATTGACAAAATTCGATATATTGTATATACTTCATCTAACATATCGAATTATATCAATGTGAGGTAATGGTATGCGTGACTACATGGAAGCGGTAAAAGTGTTCAAGGCACTGGACGACGAGAAACGGCTGCAAATTCTTGACATGATTCGTGATGGCGAAAAATGCGCTTGCGTCATTTTGGAGAATATGCAAATCAGCCAATCGACGCTGTCCCATCACATGAAAATTCTCTGCGCGTCGGGTATCGTGCGCGGGCGAAAAGATGGCAAATGGACATATTACACGATTGACCGGGAAGGAATCCGAAAGGCGGAGAGCATTTTGTGTTCCTTGGCGAAAGATAAGCGGGGAAGCTGAACGAGCAAAAGCGGCGAAATGCCGCTTTTCTTTCCAACCCATATATCGAAATTTTTCGATCTATTATAAAGGAGTGCGCTGTTATGCTTTGCACTTGCGGGAAAAAGCTGCTACGTTGCCGTTCGCAGTAACGGTGACGCTGCATCTAGGTTGTGCGTTGGATCATAGTATATGGAGGAATCAATGATGTTGAACCATGAATTTTTCGTCCGCATGGCATTAGAGTTTTCGCATTTGTTCGGGGAGCTTTTGCTGCTGTTTGTCGGAATCAGTTTTACGGTTGCTCTTCTGCAAGTGTACATTTCGCCTGCGCGTGTACGAAAGCTGTTGTCTACGTCGAATCGTGGGCTGAGCGGTATTTTGGGCGCGGCTCTCGGGGCGGCAACGCCGTTTTGCTCGTGTTCGACCATCCCGGTGCTTACCGGACTTTTGCGGAGCGGGGCGCCCTTTTGCGGCGTGGTCTCGTTCCTTTTGGCTTCGCCGATTTTGAATCCGGCCATCGTGACGCTGTTCTTAGCTTTTTTCGGCGTGAAGGCGGCAACGGTATACGGGGTGTTCACGTTTTCCCTCGCCGTCGTCATGGGGCTGTTTCTCGACAGGCTTGGCTTTGCCCGCGAGGTAAAGCCTGCGGTGATAGGCGGTTGCGGATGCTGCGGCTGCGGCGGAGGCGGTGCGGCATGGGAAAATTTGTCCGGCACGTTTTGGGAAAAGCAGAAAAAAGCGGTTGCCATCGCGGCGCGTAGCGCCGGAGCACTTTTTAAGAGCGTGCTGCCATATCTTCTGCTAGGGGCCGGTGTGGGGGCGTTCATCCACGGGGCAGTCCCCGAAGGTCTGCTGGAAAAGTTCGCCGGAGCAAACCGGCTTTGGGCGGTTCCGCTGGCGGCGGTGGTCGGCATCCCTATGTATATCCGCACGGAAACCATGATCCCGATTGCAAGCATCTTGATGGCGAAGGGCGTAGCTCCGGGCGTGGCTATCGCGCTGATTCTCGGCGGCGCGGGCGCGAGTCTGCCGGAGCTTTCTCTCCTCAGCTCCATTTTCACCCGCAAAATGCTTGCAGCATTTATCGCTTGTGTCTTCACCGTTGCCATCGTGACGGGATATGCGTTTAATTTCATGATGCAGGCATAAAAATTCCTTGCGGAAATATGGATGGAGCCAATACTCAGGCATAAAAAACGGCAACGCATCATCGCATTGCCGTTTTTTATGCCCATTCTGTAATACTGCAAAGGAAACGTATCCTGAAGGAAACTCGCAGCATGATTTGATAATTCGTATGATTTCCGTCGTGCGATTTGACAGAAACGAAACGGCAAGATATACTGTATACAGGAAATGTCTCTTCGGATTTTCCCGCGAAACAGGGAAATTGTCGGAACGGTATGCCCCCTCCCGGAACAAGGAGGCCTTGCGCCATGAAACTCGCCGCTTTCACTTTCCCTTCATGTTGCGGGCTATGTCGGCAGCTGTTTTCCTGTACGCGAAGCCGTAATTCCATAAAAATAACCTTTTGCCACAAGTAATCGACATTGTGGCAAAAGGTTATTTTTATGTTCCGCCAAACGGAACGCCGGAGGTAGGCGCACATGACTATTTTTTCCTTGTTTACGCTCTTGGGCGGCTTGGCTTTTTTCCTCTACGGCATGAACCAAATGTCGTCGAGCCTCGAAAAAATCGCCGGGGAGCGCATTGAAGAGATCATCCACCGCATGACGAAAAACAAGCTGGCGGGGCTCCTGATGGGCTGCGTGATCACGATCGCGCTCCAAAGCTCGTCGGCGGTCACGGTGATGCTCGTCGGCCTTGTCAATTCGGGGCTGATGAATTTCGCCAACACCGTCAGCGTCATCATGGGGTCGAATATCGGCACCACCATCACGGCCTGGATCATGAGCCTCATCGGGCTTTCCGGCGACAATCTTTTCCTCCGCATGATGAAGCCGGAATCTTTTTCGCCGCTCTTGGCTTTTATCGGCATCGGCCTGATGATGCTGTCCAAGACGCAGAAGAAGAAAGACGTCGGCAATACCTTCGTCGGCTTTGCCGTCCTGATGTACGGCATGATGCTGATGAGCGGCTCCGTGGCGCCGCTGGCGGACTCCCCCGCCTTTGCGAGCCTCCTGACCGCGTTCAACAATCCGGCGCTGGGCATCTTGACGGGCTTCGTCGTCACCGCCGTCATCCAAAGTTCGGCGGCGTCCATGGGCATGCTCCAAGCCTTGTCCCTCGCCGGCGGTGTCACCTACGGTATGGCCATTCCCATCATCATGGGGCAAAATATCGGCACTTGCGTCACGGCGGTGCTTTCCAGTATCGGCGTGGGCAGCAACGCCAAAAAAGTTTCCGTGATCCATCTGTCCTTCAATCTCATCGGAACGGCGGCCTTTACGCTCTTGTTCTACGCGCTGCACTTCGTTTTCGATTTCACCTTTGTGGCTTGGCGGATCGATCCCGCGGGCATCGCCCTCTGCCACAGCGTATTCAATATCGCCACCACCGTGATGCTCCTTCCCTGCGCGGGTAAATTGGTCGCCTTGGCCGAGGCCGTCGTCAAGAATGAGCCGGAGTCGAAGGCCGCCTTTTTGGACGAGCGCTTGTTTGAGACGCCGTCCCTCGTGGTGAACGAGTGCAACAACCTGTCGGTGGAAATGGCGAACATGGCGAGGACTTCGGTGGAACAAGCCATCGTGAACCTGCACGGATACTCGGATGAAACCAGCAAGGCCATCGGGAAGCTGGAAAAGGAAGTCGATCAGTATGAGGACCGGCTCGGCTCTTATCTGGTGCGGCTGTCCCAGAACGCCCTTTCCGTCAGCGACAACCGGAAAACCGCGAAAATCCTCCATTCCATCGGAAATTTCGAGCGCATCAGCGACCATGCGATCAATTTGGTATTCGCCGCCAAGGAGATCGCGGAGAAAAAGGTCGAAATGTCGGACGAGGCCGCTCAGGAGCTTCATGTCTTGGAAAGCGCCGTTTCCGAGATTCTCCGGCTCACTACGGAAGCCTACGCGCAAACGGATATCGCTTTGGCGGAGAAAGTGGAGCCCTTGGAGCAAGTCATCGACCTCCTGACGGACAGGATCCGGCTTCGCCACATCGACCGCCTGCAAGCGGGCATCTGCACGATAGAACGGGGCTTCGTCTTTGCCGACATTCTGAGCAATTACGAGAGAATTTCCGACCATTGCTCCAACATCGCCGTAGCCGTCTTAGAAGCGGACGCGGACGTCTTCGATCCCCATGAGTATCTGCGGCAAATCAAGACCATGGACAACCCGCGCTTCCGCGAGCTGTACACGGCGTACAAGGAACAATATCCGCTGGCGTAGCGGGGGAAGGAATACAAAAAAGCGGCAACGCCTATGCGCGTCGCCGCTTTTTGTCGAACTGCGCCGGATATGGTAATATATAAGGAAAGGAACGGAGGCAGCGTATGAGCAAATTGGCGGCGCTATTCGCGGTGGCGGTGGCCGCGGTGATGTGGGCGGGCAGCGGCACGGCGGCACAGCATTTTTTCTCCCATTCGGACAAGAGTGCGTTGGAGCTGTCCAATATCCGCATGATTTTGGCGGGGCTTTTGCTTTTGCCCGTGGCTTGGGAGACACACGGGCTTTCGCGGGCCGCGAAAAAGCTCCGGGCAACCCCCCGGCTGTTTCGGGATATTTTTCTGTACGCGGCGATCGGGATTTTTCTCGTGCAATACACCTATTTTCAAGGCATTTCCGCAGGGAACGCGGCGGCGACGACAGTAATCTGCTACACTTGCCCGGCGATGGTGGTCGCCTATGACGCGGTGGTCGGCCACCGCCCCCCGAAGTTCGGGGAAATCCTGACGGTGGCGATGGCCATCGGCGGCATCGTGCTCCTCGTCACCGGCGGGGAGCCGGGGAATCTGTCGGTGCCGCTGGCGTGCCTTGCTTGGAGCCTTGTCTCCGCCGTCTGCTTCGCCTTTTCCGCCATTTACCCGCGCCACTTGCTCTTGGATTTCGATCCGTATTTTTTGCTTTCGGCGGGGCTGCTCTTGGGCGGCACCGGTTCTTTCCTGTTCGTCGGCGCACCGGACTGGCGGCCTTTTTTCGCGTCGGAGGTCGTGCTCGATCTTGTCTATATCGTCATCTGCGGGACGGTGCTGGCGTTCCTGCTGTTCAACGCGGGGCTTTTGTACCTGTCGCCGGAGGAAGCGACGGTGACGGCCACCATCGAGCCGGCGGCCTCGGTGCTGTTGGCAGCGCTGATTTTCGGCACGCGGTTCGGCACGGCGGAGCTTTGCGGCATCGGGCTGGTGCTGGCGGCGATTTTGGTGCCGATTTTTCCCTATCGTCGGCTGCGAAAATTCCTGAAATTTTTTTCCGCGTTCCCAAGGGCACGTCGTATGCGTCGGCATTTGCGGTAAGCGAAACAGAAAATACACGAAAGGAGACTCGAACCTATGGACGACAAAAAGACGCGTTCCTTCGTTTTCTATCTCTCCTTGGCGATTGTCGGCGGCGTTGCCATTGCGGGGCTGGCAATCCCGCAGCCGTTCTATGTTTTGACGAAAGCCCTGCGGCAAGTTATCAGCCGGGATTTCGGCTGGTATTACCTGCTGCTTTTGGCGGCTATGGTCTGTTTTTGCGTGTTTTTCATCGTGACCCCGGCGGGGCAGATTCGGCTGGGCGATCCCCATACCGAGCCGGAGCACTCGAAATTTTCATGGCTTGCCATGCTGTTCTCGGCGGGCATGGGCATCGGCTTGGTATTTTATGGCGCGGCGGAGCCGCTGTCGCACTTCGCAGTGTCCGCGCCCGCGGCGGAGGTCGGCTCGCGGTAGGCGCTGGAGGACGCGCTGAAATACACGTTTTTCCACTGGGGTATCCACGCTTGGGCGGCTTACGGGTTGGTGGCGCTGGCCATCGCCTATTTTCAGTTCCGAAAGAAAGAGTCCATCCTGCTTTCGGTGACGCTGAAGCCGCTTTTCGGCAAGCGGGCGGAAGGCGTTCTTGGGACGCTGGTGGACAGCGCGACGATTTTCGCCACGGTCGTCGGTGTCGCCACGTCGCTGGGGTACGGCGCAATCCAGATCAACGGCGGCCTCCATTACCTTTGGCAAGTGCCGGAGTCGCAAACGGTGCAGATGCTGATTATCGCCGTGACGACGGTACTTTTCCTGCTCTCTGCCATGTCCGGGGTGAGCCGGGGCGTGAAGTTCCTTTCCAATTTGAACGTGATTTTGGCGCTGCTGCTCTTGGTGTGCGTCATTGCCACAGGTCCCACGGTGCTGATCCTCAACAATTTTGTGGACTCCATCGGCAGCTACATCCAAGGATTTTTCCGCATGAGCTTCCGGACGGCGGCTTACGACGTGGCGCAGAATCGCTGGATCCAGCAATGGACGATTTTTTACTGGGCTTGGTGGATCTCCTGGACGCCCTTCGTCGGCATTTTCATCGCCCGCATCTCCAAAGGGCGCACGATCCGGGAGTTCCTCGTCCATGTGATGATAGTGCCAACGCTGCTCACCATGCTTTGGTTCTCGGCCTTCGGTACGCTGGCCACCCATTTGCAGACCACGGGCATCGAATTGATTGATTTGGACACGGAAAATATTTTGTTCGGCGCGCTGGCACATTGCCCTTTCGGCTTTTTTATGTCCGTGCTGGCTGTGTTCCTGATTTTCTCGTTTTTCATCACCTCGGCGGACTCGGCGGTTTTCGTTCTGGCGATGCTCTCGGAAAAGGGAGCACTGCACCCGACGAACCGCACGAAGCTCGTCTGGGGCGTATTGCTGTCGGTCTTGGCGGGGTCGCTCCTCGCGGCGGGCGGCCTCGACGCGCTGCAAAACGTGCTGATTATCGTGGCCCTTCCCTTCTCTGTCGCCATCGTGCTGATGATGATCGCCCTCTACATCGAGCTGGAGCACGAGCGAAACGAGATGGGCCTCTACATCAAGCCCGACACCTACCCGGAGAAGGACAAGCCTTTCCGTTCCTATGAAGATTGAGTTCATTCCGCCTGCACACTGTTTTTGAAATTTGCCACGGCGCTTGCGCCCATCACGGGCGGAGACGCCAAGGAATCGAGTAGGAGGCGGTGATTAGCCGCCGTCCTCTCACACCACCGTGCGTACCGTTCGGTACACGGCGGTTTCAATAGTTGACGTGCACAGACTGATACGCTAAGGCTAAGTCATAAAAGCCAGCGCGTA
>CAMHCS010000035.1 GCA_946183785.1 uncultured Selenomonadales bacterium
GGGACGTGTGCCTGACCTTACCAAAACCCGTGTCCATTTTCTTGGGTATAGTTTAAGAATTCTGAGGTTCTAAAAGGATGCGCAGGATCATAGTGCAATTCAAGATAATTACAAAGATTTGAATATGTTTTGGGGTCAAGAAGGGCAGAACACTCAAAATGTTCGTTTAATTCCAGTCGAATTACGAAAGCATTTTCTCCAGTGGTACATATAAATAATGTCTTTTGCATTTCATCTGCCAAGAACATACATCGAAAGGGATGCCGATTATAGCGAACATTGAAGACATCAGCTTTGCGTCCTTGAAGGTGCATATCCTCGTAAATTAATTGAAGATGTAAAAATTGCATATCTTTCACCTCATATCAATTATAGCACAAAAGGGCTTTCCTATATGAAACTCGTGTATCTCAGTTATCCATTCAGTGTTTAGGAGAATCGTTATAAAGCAAAACGTGGAAGAACAACCGGTATCGTCGGTAAAAAAGGGGATAGGGGAATTTAATAAAAGGGGGCTTGCTTATCATGAAACTTGTGTATCTCAGTCATCCGTTCAGTGGTGGGAACGAGGCAGCGAATCGAGGACGGGCCGAGAGGATTTCTGCGCGACTGTCGGCAGAACGCCCGGATCTGGTGATCCTAAATCCGTTGCGATGTTTCGAGGATTATCGTTTTTCATATGAGGAGATCCTGGAAAAGTGTTTTGCGCTGCTTGCTCGCTGCGACGAGATCTGGATGTGTTACGGCTGGGAAAGCAGTGCCGGATGTACAAGGGAATTTCGTTTCGCCCAGAATTGTGGGATCTGCGTGCGTTTTCTTGGGCCGGAGTATGCGCGGACAGGCGAGGGAATGGAGTCATGACACAAGACGAGAAAATCCGATACACAGAGCTGTTTCGCAACAACCAAGATCTTCTTGCCCGTAATCGAGAGCTGGAGGACGTGATCCGTAATGCGCATATTATGAAGCTGGAGGAAATCACGGAGCATTTCATGCTTTCCACGCGGCATTACCTGAAAGATATTTCCGCGTTGCTCCAATGCTCGGAGCACGATCCGGCGGCCATCGACCAGCTCCAAAAAATACTTTCCCATTTGGAGGAGGTGTTGCAGCAGCTTCGTCGATTTATACGTTAGTTCCTGGAAATTTTAAAATGATGCCGAGGAAGTCGCGGCGGAAGGAGTTTTTTATGAAAACCATCAACCTGATCAATTTGAAAGGCGGCGTCGGCAAGACGACGGTTTCCGTGCATCTCGCTATCGCCCTCGCAGAATCATGGGATTTACGGGTTCTTTTCATCGACAATGACAAACAAGCTAACGCGTCTTCTTGGCTGGATGCGGATGAGGAACGTGGTTCATTGACCAATATTTTACTGGACGGAAACACGGCAGAGGAAGTCATTCAGCCTACAAAATACGAAAAACTTGATTTGATTGCGGCTGATATGGGGTTATTGGAAGCGAACGTCAAAGCGTTAAAAGACAAGGTGTCCCGGCAGGACCGGATTTTCGCGGACGCTATCGCCAACATCCAGAGCCGCTACGATGTGTGTGTTATCGATAATCCGCCAGACATCAATATGAGCGTGTTCAATACAATGGTCGTCGCAAATGACGTGATTATTGTTTCCTTGCCGGAGGCGGACAGTCTGTCCGGCATTTACAAGATGGCGGATCAAATGGAAAAGATGCGTCCGTACAACCATCATCTCCGTTTGCGCGGCGTATTACTCAACCAATACTTGCACTCCGACATATCCTCCGTACTTCTCGACAAGCTGCGGGAGAAAGGCTTCCCGCTTTTCCAGACAAAAATTCGCTTTGCGACCAAAAAAGCAAAAATACACCTGATTGAAGCGCGTTTGAAGCAACGCAGCATTTTTGAGGAACTTCCGTCCTGCGGTGTGGCCCGTGACTTGATGAAATTTGTTGAAGAATTGATGGATTCGTACAGGACGGAGGGCAGTCATGATTAAAAAGCATACAGGGGACATCAGATCATTTCTCAACCCCGCGACTTTGGAGGCTGCCAGTTCTCCGATTGGGAACGCTTACGAAGTCACTATGGTTGACGCCCACAAAATTTATGTGAATGAGAAAAATCTGTACGGCATTCGGGGCATTGAGGAGATGGCGAACAGCATGGCCGTTTCCGACAACATCCCGCCGCTGGTAGTTACGCCGATTGAAAACGGGAAATATAAGCTCATATCAGGAGAGCGGCGTCTTTCCGCTGTTCTTCTTCGTGAGCAGCGCGGGGAAATAGAGAACCCGAAAGTGCCGTGTTTTATCCGAGAGATTCAGCCCATCGGGCCATTGTCTGCGGAGCAGTCGGAAATGATGCTCCTGATTTTGGAGAACGCGCACCGGGACAAAACACCCCTGGAAAAACTGAATGAAATCAAGGCTATGGAGCCGATGGCGCGGAAGATTTACGCGGACGAACGCGCCAAAGGAAATATAAAAGGGAGTTTTCGCAGTTTTTTCGCCGAATCCGTATTGAATATGTCGGAAGCTTCGGTAAAACGGCTGAAAGCGTTGGACCGACTGATTCCGGATGTAAAAGACGCTTTGGAGGATGGCCGCATCAGCCAGTCGGTATCAGTGGAACTGTCCAAAAAATCGGAAGAGGAACAGCGGCAGTTTTTAGCTCGCCTGGAAAATGGTGAATCAATAGAATCAGGCCAGGCTATTTCGTCGGATGAAGATCCGAAAAAATTGGAAGTGCAAACAGGAAACACACCTCAAAGTGCGATGACACATTGTAGGGAGGAAACAAAAAAACAAGCCCAGGAGAAGCCGACCGACCCCGGCCAAACCAGGCTTTTCGACGATGGGAAAGAGCCATCAGATTCTATAGCAGTAAAGAATCAACCGCAACAATCGCTTCATGAAAAATCCGTGCTTCCGGATTCCGCAATGGTGCCTAGCAATCAAAATGAAGATCAGGAACATAATGAAAATACACCGTATCTGCATAATGAGTCTTTTGAATGGTTGCAGGTGCAGTCAAAAATTGCTGATACCTTACGTGAAATGATTGCCTCTCTACAGCATCAAGCTCGACAATCGAATCATGTCGACATCGAGTTAAGCAATAATCGTCTTGCGGCCGTTTATGATATTCTTTTGTCCAATTATTTGGAGTTGGCGGTTGATGACGCACATGATCAGGAATTAAATGCAAAAGAAGGTAAAACATGAGTACAAAAACGTATGAGGTTTACGGATGTGTCGAGGACAGCGAGATTTTTCTCGGCGCATCTGACATGCTCCAGATTGCAACAGTCACGGCAAACAATAATCTTGGAACGGCAAGGTATACGAAAGTCGTGATTTACGAGGCCGTTCAGGAAAACAATGGTCCTGTCAAGCGTGAACCAATACAGATATTGAGCGCCTGATTTGGGAGGGAAAGCTGTGAATATTAGTTCCCGATGGAAATATACGCCGGACGATGAGGCGATTCTTTGGGATTGAGGGTCGTTTTATGCGAATTTGCCGACGCCAAATCTTTTTCTCACTTGTCCTTATCTTACTGCTTTTGGTCGATATAGCTGCCGCGTCCGATCTTCCCGTATCCAGTTCTTTTGGCTGGCGTATCCATCCGATTTATGGCGATTGGCGTTTTCATGCCGGGTTAGATCTCGCGTATGATCTCGGAACCCCTGTTTTGGCTCTTTTTGATGGAAATGTCGTTATGGCGGGGGATTATGGCGGCGGGTACGGGAACCAGGTGTTGCTTTACCATGCTTTATCGGATACATACACCCGTTACGCGCATTGCATGGCAATTTATGTGTCCCCCGGTGATTCCGTCAGCGCGGGGAACGTCATTGCGACGGTCGGCTCGACTGGGGATTCCACCGGACCGCATTTGCATCTCGAATATATTGTTTCGGATGGAAATGGCGGCTATGTATACGCCGATCCAATCCTTTTATGGCAGTGAGGAGTGCGTCATTATGTTTTACGATATGGCGGAAAATTGGTGCGTTCTTGCGCTGGCAATTTTCCATGAAAAGCCATTGACGGTGGAATCCGCGTTTCGGATCTATATGGGCGAAAAGCGACATATATCATCACAGCGGACGCTGGATGAAATTGAGCGTCTGCGGAATTCTGGTTTTCATTGGCGGGACATCAATCGGATGCTCTGCCTTCAATCTGCAGATTCTTATTATCGGCATTACAGGCTGGAAAAGAGGAGGCGACAACAACATGAGAAGGAAAAACTGTTCGACGCTGAGGATGCAGCAGCTCCGGCAGGAACGACAAGCTGCGATTAACGCTTTTGCTTCGGGCAAAATGTTGAGCTGGGAGGCAATCCGCTTACGACGGATGTATGACGGCTTGATTGCCGAAGAAGAGAATCGGCATAAAAGAGCAGTAAAGAATTTCAAGGCCAGCAGCAGGAAGTGGAGAAAGAAGGCGCATCATGAGATATAAGCTTTCGGATATTGACAACGAGCGATATTACCAGCTTCCAAAATCGTTGTTTAGTTTCCCGAAATACCGAATGCTGTCCTGTACGGCTAAAGTGATCTATGCCATGCTGAAGGACAGGATGAACTTGTCGCGTATCCATAAATGGGTTGATGCGGACGGGAATATTTTTTTGCTTTTCACCGGCGATCAGATAGGCGAGCATCTTGGACTGTCCAAATCAGCCGTGTCACGGGAGATGGCAGAGCTGGAAAAAGCGGGACTTATTGATCGTGTACGCCAGGGGCAAGGTCTTCCCAGCAAAATTTATATCCACAAAATCGAAATTCCGGATGCGGATGAAGTTATTCCGGATACTTTCGAGGAAATGGAGAGTTCGAAAGAAGACTCAGAGCGGGGCGAAGTAGTGGGAATCCAGAGTTGCAGTTTTGCAACTCAAGAATCCCAAGTACGGGAAACAGAACCGTCTGAATCCCAAGTACGGGAATCCAGAGTTGCAAATACGCAACTCAAGAATTGCACGGGCGCAACTCCAGAGTTGCAAATACGCAACTCAAGAGTTGCAAATATGCAACCTAATGAGACTATATATAGTGAGACTGAGAATATAGAGACTGAGGAAATGAGACTGAAAGAATCCCAGGAGGAGGAGGAGACACGCGCGCGCGCGAGCCGCCCATGGGATTCTGAATCTGTGGATAACTCAATATCCATGACATTTTCTGAAATTCTGACGGCGTACAAAGAGAACATCAGCCCGATTATTGGCGGGGTGGTGACGAATTCCTTGCGCCGTCTTTTTGGCATCTACGGAGATGATTGGCTCATGGAGGCAATTCGGGAAGCTGTACGGCATAATCATCTTTCCCTCGCGTATATCGACCAAACTTTGCTCAACTGGGAAAAATACGGCTATAAAATCCGTCGTGAGCAACGAAAACAGGCGCGGGCAAACCATGAAGCGAACAAGGAGACTGCGGAATCGACATTTCCCGAAATGGCGGACATTATGGATGAACTGAGGCGTCGGCAGGAAAAGGGGGCTGTGTGATGGAGACTGAAAAAGATACACCGAGGCTGCTCAAGGAGTTGTCAGATGACCAGCTTTGCCGATTAGCGATCCTGACGATGTACGGGAAGATTTTTCCAGGGAAGCCGCCTGACCGTGAAAAGCTGGTACTCTACTCTGTGCTGTTGGAGCCGATGACAGCCCAGATTCTTAGTGCATCCATGCAAAAGCTGGTCATGTCTCAGAGCGTATGGCCCTCCATCGCGGAAATCTCTACGGCAGCGGAAAATTTGCGGGAAACGAAGGAAGACTGTCGGACGCCGACGTATGAGGAGGCGTGGCACGAGGTCATACGCGAAATGAACGACGCGTTCATATACCGCGAGCCTCGATTCTCCACGCCGACAATCCGCCGCGTCGTGCAGGACATGGGGTGGCGCGCGCTTTGCGAAGTGACGCCGGAAAAGCTGCCGACTGTCCGGGCGCAGTTTCGAGACTTCTATACCGCAGCGGTGGAACGAGAAAGGGACGAACGCCAAAATCAAGCAATCTTGGATTCCGCAGAGAAGACGGCAACTCTTTTGATGCGCGCAAACATCGGCAATTCCCGTGACGATTTGCCAAAAATTGAGGAACAGGCAAGGTGATGGTATGGTCAAGGAAACGCCGAACGTCGGCTACTTTTTGGCGGAACAGGCTGTACGGTGCTACTTCGACAATGAGAAGCACGGCGGCGACATGGATTTGTCTTCCGTGACTACGAGCTGCTGCATGGAGAAATTCCATATCGCAAATGCATACATGGAAATCCAGCGAGAAGCAATCAATCGGGCGTTTGTTGGCATGGTTCTTCATTCCTTGCCGGATGAGCAGCAGAAGTTTATTCGCTGGCGTTACAGGGATTCAAGGAGTTTTATCTCCATCGGCCAGCAAATGGATCTTCCAACCAACAGGTTGTATAAATGGAATAAGCGTATTTTAAGCCTGATCGAGCTATTCCTGTTCTTTTCAATTCCGGAGGATGTCATCTATCATCGGATGTATCTCATCAATTTGCTGCATATTCTGGACTTGCGTTTGGTCGCGCTGGATGCCCATAGGGATGAAATTTATGCGCCGCTGCGGTCGTTTTTGCGTTTGCAACGAAAACGCTGTCGAAGTCTTCTGGATTACATGGAGGATGTTGCTGCAAAAACTTCCGCAACTGTTTATGAAAAACTGGTATCCGAAAAACTGAAAAACCCGAATGAATCCATTACCGATATGGCCAGCCGTGTGCATTATACCCAGTCTTGCGTCAGCAAGCATCTCGGTCAGTACAAGGAAAAAGCGATCGGAATTGTGCAAAGCATCAAAACGGCAGAGGAGGCGACGGCGTGAAGGATTTGCCAAGCAGCCCGGAATCGGAACGGGCCGTTCTGGATTTTCTGCTTTCAAAGCAGCGGCAAACTCCGACCGACATTGCCGGTTTGACGGAGGACGACTTTTATTGGTCTTCTCACCGGATTCTTTTCAGGGCTATTGCATCCCTTTACGAACAGGGGACAACGGCAGATATGGTCACGGTAACGGAAGCGCTTCGTACAGCGGGAAAGCTGGAGTCGGTAGGCGGGATTGCCTTCATTACGTCTCTGGCGACCAATTTGTTGTCACTAACAAGCATTGACGAATATGTTGCCATTTTGAGGGAGAAGCGGCGGCTTCGTTATCTTGCGCGTACTTTCGACGAGTTGGCAAAGGAGGCGTGCAGGGGAGAATCCGCTGTCGAGAAATTAGTGGAACGATGCCAACGCGCAGTAGGAAAGACTCAAGAAATTGTGCAGCCCATTCTTTTCGATCCGGATTGCCAAAAGAAATTCGAACCTCCACACATCAAGTTTGTTACAGTTCCCTTATGTGCCGATTTCCAAACACTAATCTGCAAAACGGCAGCTTCTCTTACCGCAAATCCGGCAGCGTCATCTCTGGCGATTTATTCCATCGGTCTTTGTTCCTGCTCCGAAATGAGCACATGGCTTCGTGAAAATCTCTTGCAACAAGGCATCGATTTTGCCACACTCCGTCAATTCCGTGTTTTTCTATCGGATTCCGCCCTTTCCATCCCGAATCTTTTTGCCAGCCTTCGCTGCTTGCGCCAATCGGAGGGGGAACGGCTTTCCATCGTGGTTCTGGACACTTGGGGGGTGTTCCAGGCCAATACGTTGCCTCCTGTGCGGGTTGCCCAGGCGGTTTCAGGCTTGCGGAAACTCGCGGACGAGCTCGGTCTTTCTATTGTGCTGGCAGTTCATTTGCCATCGACGGAGGATTTCCCGAAACTTGGAATCATGTGTTGATCAAAAATTTTTTATTTCGGGAATCCGTCATAAAAATGGAAGTTTTTTTCGTTCTATCTGGTGTAAGATTTTTTTATGATGATACAGGAGATACGAGAAAGGCTGAAAAATTCCATGCGGTTACGCTTCTGCGCCGTATTGTTCCTTTGGGCAACGGTGTTGGGGCTGGCTGCTGTTTTGCGAGGAAATCGATTCCTTCCGGAGGATACCTGGCTGATATGTTGGAATGATAGCGGCAGCGTTCCGCGTGGAATTTATTTGCGCGTTCCCATCGGCATGCTTGCTGAGGGGGATTATGTGGTCTTCTTGCCAAACGAGTTATCCAAGAGATTTTCGGTTGCCCGTGGATGGAGCAAACCGGAAGAATTGTGGTTAAAGCAGATTGGCGCACTCCCAGGAGGAATATATTCTGTTCATTGTGTTTCACTCCAGTTTTTCGCAAATGGCCGCTATGTCGGGCAAGCGGCTCTTCGTGACAGTGAAGACCGTCCTATGCCGGAACTGCGAGGAGAATATACTGTACCGGAAGGAGAATTCCTGCCGGTCGGCAGCAATCCAAGAAGTTTTGACGGTCGATACACAGGGACAGTTCCCCTTACGCATATCCGGGCGAAAGTCATTCCCCTATTGACTGGATTTTAGTGAAAAGGATTTTGGTCATGAAGTATTACAGTTATACTTTTTGCGGTGCAAAAGAATATGATGTGAATGTATTTCCGTTATTGGATGCTATTTTCATGGAAACTCTCGCTGATCCAGAGGGACATTATTTTATCGCTGTAGACGAAGCTGTTACCAATGCTTTGCACTATGGAAAGCAAGGGGCGGACGCAGAAAAGGTCGTCGTTGAAGTTCGGCTCACGGAATCGGATATCACGACAGTAGTGTTATCTGATTCGCGCCCCTTTGACGTACTTCTTTTCCGTGACAAAATGCGCCGCATAGCGGAAAACCCGCAGCTTGCGGAAATGCCTTGGGGGGAATATACCTCCTGTACGCAGCGGAGCAGAGGCTATTGGCTGATGCTTCAGGCGTGCGAGTACTTGTATTTAGATGTTTCAGGGAAACGAGTTTCGCTGGTGCAAAGAATTCCCTGTCTGTCGGACTATGTATCTCGTGACAAAATCAAGCATCTCGTCCCGCGATTTTTCGTGGAGAAAGGCGGGGTGATTGTTTGATGCTGATTCCCCATATTGTGCTGATTATGCCTGACGACGAGAAAAGGGAAGAGTTTTGCCATCGATTGGGCAACGCAGCTTATATCCATACTTCGTTGACCGGGTTGGACGGTTTGGCGTTGGTGCGGCGGCATCAGCCCGCCATTGTTATTATCGACAACGAGTTGCCGGATATGCAAGGCATGTCGGTGGCAACTATTCTCAAAGACAGTCCGAGAGAGCATTCTATTATTTATCTCGTGAATGTGCTCCATCTATCCCAAAACGTGAAAGCTGACCGATTCGCTCCAAAGCCCTATTCTGTCGAACTGGCCTGTCAAGAAGTTTACCAGGATCTGCAAACCATCCTCGATATGAACGATCGTTCAAAGGAACTGCAAGAGGCAATCGATATGCAGAATGGTATGCTGCCTTCTCCTATCGAGAACGAGTATTGCTCTGTGGACAGCATTTTTAGCCCGTACAAATTTCTCTCTGGCGATGGATTAAGCTATTGGTATGCGAATTCCGGCGATAATTCCCGATTATATGGGTTTCTTTATGATTGCGTTGGACATGATTTGTCTTCTTACGGACAAAGTATCCATTTTTATGGGATACTCAAAAAAGCGATGAATTTCTATCAGGCGGGTGTTTTTCCATCCTTGTCCGCAGCCATGGAAGATATCAACCATGATTTTTTTGAGCTGTACGAAAAATCAATGATGGGTTCTGCAGTCATGTTCTGTTTTGATTTCAAAAAGAAACTGCTTCATTTTTGCCCGGCAGCATTTCCAAAAATAATGTTTCGCATGGAAGGGGAAACGCAATATTTGCATAAAGAGTTGAAAAGTTATTTGCTTGGCTATGAGTCGGGAGCTAAGTTTCCCGAGGAAACAATGGATTGTTCCGGGGTTTCCCATATTATCTTTGCTACGGATGGCCTCCTGGATGTGATGTGCCTACCTGGAAAGCCGGAATCGGGCATAGGAGCGGCAAAATTTGACGATTGTGCCGCAATTTTCGTGGAATTGCACAAAAAGGATTGTTTACAATGATTGCGGCGAGAAATTTTTATATTTCTTTCAGAAAAGTGGGGTCAACGTGACCCTAGATAAACGTCCTATAAAACATGAGGGGGAATAATATATGCGCTTTGTTTCAATCAAGGATGATACAGCCGTGATTTCCGTACCCGGCATTTTCCGTTACCGGGGGTGCCCGCAGCTCCAAGCGGATGTTGAAACCGCTAAGCAAAACGGCTGCACAAAAGCATTGGTGGATTTTACCGGAACAACCTATATGGACAGTGCGACCCTAAAGTATCTGTGCCAGGTGCGTTCGGAATTTCATCCGGAAAATTTCAGTGCAAAAGGCGCGACGGGAAAAGTGCTGGGAATCCTGAAAGAAGCACATCTTGATGACTGGCTGACAGTTTGACGGGGGAATATCTTTATGATTGCCGTTTACATCGCTCCGGGGACGATGCAGATTTTACAGGGAACGCGAAAAGGCGACAAGCTGATTATCCGGTCGGCGCAGAATATTCGCCATGCCTATTTTGACATCCTGCAAAAAGTGGCGTCCGATGGAAAATATGATTCCGAAGATGCGCATCGTCTGTCTGGGTTGTTTTACGAAATCAAAGAGGTTGTCGATGAGCGGTCGCCGCTTCATGTCGTTCTTCCGGATTTTTTGTTCAGCAAAACAGATTGTTTGCCATACCAATCAGACGATGATATTGTGCAATATTTACGGCGTTCATCGCGCGGCGAGGAGGGCTATTATTATTCCGTGCCGTTGCTCATAGTGCCTGTTCCGACACTGCCGACATCAAAAAGAGCAACAGTATACGCCCTGTACAGGGAAATTGTGGATATTCTCGTGGCTGCTGCCGAAGAGGAGAGCACAAAAATTCTTTCCGTTGAACCCGCGAGCCTTGCATATCTGCGCGGTTCGGGGAGTTTCATCAAAGAGGAAATTTGTTTTTATTGCTTTGAGTCGTGTGCGACATTCGTGGCCTATTCATCCATCGCTGGCATTTGCAAGATGGATCTTCCGGCGCTTTCCGCCGCCGAGCTTCGTGCGCTTCCTTTGGAAAAGCAAGAAGAATCTCTCCGCGAGGAACTGCTGAATTTCGAAATGACAGCAGCAGAGACCTTTAAATTTTTCAACCAAGGGCTGCCGATTACGGTTTTTGCGGCAAAGCAATTCAGCGAGATTCCCGTTTTCGCGGATCGCTCCCCGGAGAGTATTTGCTTTCCGTCCTATATTGAAGATCCGGGGATTCTTGGCGAGAACCGTCATCGATTTTGGATGAGTGCAGCGGGGACGCTCCTTCAGGATGTGGATTTTTCCAAGGAGGCGTTTTCGGGGCTGATGGATCTCGGCGAAACGCTGCGTTCAGCCAACATCCTTCCGGAAGCGGTGCGCCAGTCCGTGCAGCAATTCCAGTATTTGGACCGGCTGGAAAAAATTTTTTCAGCGCTTGCGGCTGTTTTGTTCCTTTCTGTTCTTGCCGTTTTCGCCTGTCTCGTTTTTCTTTCGGAAGTCAGAATTCCTGAAAAGCTGGAGGCGGATTATGCGGAAGCCCAAACCAATATGGATTCGGTTCAAAAGCAAATTGCCGTTCTTTCCTTACGGGAAAAAGAGCACGAACAGCCATTGGAGGGATTGGCAAGTTGTCTCGCAACAAAGCCTGAGACGGTTTATTTTATCCAGTTCCATGCTTCCGCGCCAAAAAACGTGAAGGACCCCTGGATTCGGTTAAAGGTCACGTCTCCGGAGGCTTTGGTTTTCCAAGATTATCTTTCATCCTTATCCAAATCATCCCGGCTTTCCGAAGTCACGATTTCCGAGATTGGATCGGATTCCGCCTCCGGATATAAGACGGCGGAGATTATTTTCCGAAAGGAGACGCACCATGAATAAGGAAGCAATTCTCGATGCTTTCCGGGAGCGAAAACGACTTTTTTTCTCCGTGTCTCTTGTTGTGGTATTATCAATCGCCCTGTTTTTCTCCGGGACACGATTGACGTTGGCTTTCTCGGAGCGGCAAAAAACTGAGGCTCGCGCACGGGAAATGGAACGGTATGTGGAAGAGTATAAAGGGCTTTTGGATAAAGCCAATGCTTCCGAACTGCATCCCGTAGCAGAGGGGGAAGTAGATCGGATACAAACGGCGATTCTGCTCCATTTCCAAAAATATAAGCTCAACTTGGAATCCCTGAAAGAAGTCCAGGATAAAAAGACGCAGCATGGTCATGTATACCAAGCCGCGATTTCCGGAACGTACGAATCGACTGTGGATTGCCTTCGGACATTTTTCGTCCGGTCTGCATTGATCGGGATTCGGGAGTTGTCCATGCAAATGCGAAACGGCGAATTGCATACGACGCTGACGTACAAGATTTACACAAAATGAGGTGAATGTCATGAATCTTCCTGTGCCGGAAGGAATGGATCCGAAGCGGTTCAAGATATTGCTTTGTATTATTGGCGCGTGCGGCCTGATGACAATGAAAGGCGTTGCCGAAAGTTTCTTGGCAACAAACGATACGCCGTCTCCGCTACCCGCAAATAGGGTTGCGTCCGAAGCCCCGCAACATCCGAATTCCCTGATGAAAGAATCAAATCCTTCCGGAAAAGAAGTTGCACCTAAACAAGTTGCGTCTGATTCCATCACGGCTTTAAACACAAATAACCCTTTTATCGATCCATCGTCTCTTCCTAAACAGTCACGTAGCGCCTCTCACGCTGCACTTCCGTCCATTCCGCAAACTGCACCGGCTCCTATAGGCAATGTTCCTGTTCCTGCGGTTCCAAGGCAGCCCGTCCATCCTTCGGGAGGAGGAACGGGGACAAAACCGCTCGGGGTGCAAGGTGTGCTGACAGGCGGGAAAAACGGCAATATGGCTATCATGTCCGACGGGACTGTGGTGACGGAAGGTGACACTTATCAAGACCAGCGTATCGCTTATATCGGCGGGGATGGAGTTACTTTCGATAATGGCCATCATCTGGACTACAAATAGAATGGGGGAAGGACTTTGATCAGTAAGAAATTATTCCGCCGTATCGGCATTGCTTTGTTTGCTATGTTGCTGGTTTTTGGCTCCTGTTTCGCGGCGACGAGTGACGGAGACCCGGAAGCGGCGCGAGTTGCGGCCGAGGCAGCGGGAAACGCGGAAGAAATTTCGGAGGACAATCCCAATGCTTTTACGGCTCGTATTCAGCGTATTCTTGATGAATACCATCGGGCTTCGGAGGCATCCAAACGCCCTGTACCGCGACGGGCTGTTTCCCCTCCCCCGGAATTGGTTTCTGCTCCGGCCGCTGAACATGTGACCGGGGAGGAAGCACCGTCCAATTCACTCAATGAAATGGAATCACCCATTCCGCAGCAGCTTCCCGACGGTCTTTATGATTTTGACTGGCAGGGAACACCTATTGCGCAATCTTTGTATGCGGTAGCGAAAATCGCGGGAAAGGATGTTGTCGTCAACGGGGAACTGAAAGGCAATGTTTTTATTTCCCTGCATGGTGTGACCTGCGAACAGGCAATGGATTACCTTTCGAGAAGTTTCAATTTCAACTGGATGACCGATGCGGATGCCATTATCGTTAGTACTTCAGAACTGATGCGCCAATCGGCAACTTTTTCTGTCCATCATGTGGCGGATATGGAGAAGCTGACTGAGGAAATCAAGGCGTTAGGGTTTGAGTCGGAGCTGGTCTACGCGAACACGGAGTCGCGAACAATTTCTGTCACGGGGACGCCATATATGATTGAGCAAGCACGGCGCAGAATCAATGTGATTGATAAACCGGTCAGTCAGTGCCTGATTGTAGCGCAGCTCATCGAAATCAGTCATGGCAAGAATGTGAATTTAGGCTTTCAATACAGTCTTCCGACTTATTCGCATACGGGAACCACGACTGGCAAAACAACGGATGATTCTTTTCGCGGAAACTGGCTTGAAAAGCTTACGTTTTCCGCTTCTGCGACGGCGAGCAAGGAGCTGGCCAATGGCAAGGTCATATCGCGCCCGATGATTATGGTGTTGAATGGGCAGGAAGGATCGGTCAACTTTGGCGACCAGGTTCCGGTTATGACATCTACATCCACAACAGCTTCCACGGAAATTACTGTAGATTATAAAGATGTAGGAACTAAGCTTGCCATTACACCCGCCATAGATGAGTCCAGCGGTGAGATCACAATGAAAATCAAGGCGGAGGTATCCAACATTTCCAGGTGGGTGACAAGCGGACAAACCACAGCGCCGCAGATTTCGACGCGGCAAGCAACAACATCTGCGCATTTACGCTCCGGGCAGTCTTTTGTTATCGGCGGTTTGATGAGCGTTTCTGAACTGGACAATTTATCCGGCATTCCCGGTTTAATGGACTTGCCGATTCTCGGCGCTCTGTTCCGTTATCATAGCAAATCCAAAACGTATGCTGAAATATACATCATGCTGACACCCTACATCGTAACCGACGACATCGATCCATCGGCGCTCCTGCGTCGGGCTGGGGGCGGAAACTATGGCGGAAATTAAAGGAGTTTCGGGGGATAGCCATTTTATTGATTTCATCGAAGAGATGAAAGCTGCAAATCTTTTTTACAAAGAAGATCTTGCGAGTGCGGAAATTGATGAGACGCTGCTTGCCGTCATTCCGGAAACATTGGCGGTTCGTTATCATATTTTGCCTGTTTCCCGTGCGGATGAGCGGCTGGTTTTGGTTACTGACACGCATCAAACTTACAAGGATCGTGCCGAAGTTGAAAAAGAGCTTGGGGAAACGATAAAGCTGATTCTTACAACGGAAGAAAATTTGCGTGCCGGGTTGCTGCGATTTTATCAAATCAAGAGCTTCAAACAATTATCCGGTCCCGGAAGAAGTTTCGTGGACACGGCGGACAGTCCGCTGCGTAGTTCCATCGTATCCATGTTGCAATCAGCTGCGCGGGGTGGTGCGTCGGATATCCATCTGTTGCCGTATTCTGGCGGTATTTATGTTCGATTCCGTATTCATGGGCATTTATATGATGTGACCGATGCATATAATTTTCCTGCAACGGCGGCATCGAATATCATCAGTCTCATCAAACAATTCGATGACTCAGGGAATATGGATCAGACGCGAACAAATATGCCGAATGAAGGTTCTTTTTCAATCCCGCTTGGAACGGACGAGATTTTCGTTCGTATGGAGACTGTGCCTATCAATGGCGGTACGGACAACATGGAGGAGGTCGCCCTGCGCTTACTGCCACAGTCGTCGGCAAAAAGCGGTGCGCGGCTTACTTTGGAGAATATCGGATATACGGAAGAGGATTTGCGCCATATCAAGCGGATGCTATACAAGAGCGCTACCGGGCTTTTTATCAATTCCGGCCCGACGGGCGCTGGAAAAACATCTTCGCTATACGCGCAGATCAATCATCTCTTGGAGGCATTCCGCGAGCCTATGCACGTTGTTACGATTGATGACCCAATCGAAATTCGGGAGGAACGGTTCACGCAGGTGCAGGTTCGGATTGTGGAGGATAACGAGAAAGCGTCTCTGACAGCAGACAAAATACTTGTCTCCGCACTCCGTCTTGATCCGGACATTATCCTATACAACGAGATTCGTAACGCGACGGATGCGAGAGCTGCGCTTCGAGCTTCAACCACGGGGCATCGGGTGTTTTCCACCGTTCACGCTGCCGACTGCATTGCGACAATTTCCCGTCTCCTCGACCTCGATATTCCTCGCACCATGTTGTTGTCCGAACTGCGTATGATTATTTCCCAAAGGTTGGTCGCCCGCCTTTGCCCTTATTGTTCAAAACCACATCAGTTGACCGAAGAGGAACGTATCGTCTTCACAGGCGAAGAATTAGAAAGATTGGAACAGGGCATCGCCAGCGGCGAGTACCGCCTATTAGAGCGTGGCAGTATCGAGGACGTTGCCAAATGCGAGCATTGCAACCACAGTGGTTATAAAGGACGTTTTGCCATCGCCGAATTTCTGGAGTTCAATATGGACATTCGGGATGCCCTCCTCCGACCGCCGAAGTTTTCAGAAATTCAAGAGCTGCTCCAACGGCATGGATTCCGTACGATTTGGCAAAAGGGCATGGATATTGTCGTTCGGGGCGAGATTGAGCTCTGGGAACTGATTCGCGTGCTGGGGAAGGAGTGAGGATTATGCAGCGCGACAAGGATATTGATGATTTATATCAATTTTTCACGGTGGTCGAGCAGGATCAGGCCGTGGGCATCAATATCGTCGATACCATTGAGGAATACATTGCAAGAAAAGACGAGGGTGTCCGGCAGAATGTTCGGACGGTGCTTTCTTCAACGTTGAAAGATATTCACGCTGGTAATCGGGTTTCCGATGCTTTTTCACGTCAGCCGTCTTTTTTCCCGAAGTGGATTGTGGAAATGCTCAGGGTTAATGAATCGACAGGGCAAGCGCAGGAAATCTACGGCAATATCCTGGAAACCTTGGAGCACGAGCAGGATCTCCGGCGCAATGTCGGGGAGGAATTTTTCTCTGTTGCCGTCGTGGTATTGGCCTTAGTTGTTGGCTTTCTTGCCGCGTTTTTCATTGTCATTCCGTCCATATCGGCGATGTTTTCAGACCTCAAAATCGATCCGCCGTGGATTACACGGGCCTTTATCACGATCAGCCAGTGGATGGTGGATTTTTGGTGGCTGGAGCTGCTCTTGGTTGGTGCCATAATTGCTGGATTGTTTTATCTTCGGGCCAAGCATCCGATTCGCTTTGCGTATGGTGTTTTACATATGCCCTTATACGGCGAGATTCTTTATACGGAGCTTCAATTGCGTTTCGCACAAATACTTTCCGTTTGCACTGCGGGAGGCATCAAGGTCGAAAGCGCGCTTGAATTGACAGCGATGGCATCTGATAACATCCTCATGCAAGAAACGATTCGCCATGCTCTCCAAGACATGGAGCGATCGGGGACACACCTTGTTGAGGCTTTGGAACAGGCGAATGTTTACCATGTTCTGGATGTGTCGTTCTATCGTATGCTGAATGTCGGGACAAAGGGAAATATGGCAGGAGTCATGGAAAAGCGGGCTATATTCTATCGGAAGGAGTTGATCTCGAAATCAAAAACATTCGGCACGAAACTATCCAGCACAGTTATCGTGCCAGGATTTATTGTGCTCATTATGATTGCGGTCGCATCGGCTTATCCGTTGCTTACGCTTATGACAGGAATCACGAAAGGCGGGGTGGGGATATGAAGAAAAAATATTGCGGTGCCTTCTTTCTGTCAGATTTGCTCACATATTCTTTGGCCGCCATTTTTCTTACGGCAATTGCGTGGCCTGGAATCAGGGCTTATTTGGACGCAAGCAAGAACGACAAAGCGCAAGCGGATACGGCCATGATTTGCGGACGAATCAGCCAGTACAGATTTGAAGTTGGATCGTATCCGGCTACTCTGGCTGCACTTGAACACTCGGTGGGACAATATGGTCCGTGGTTGCGCGATTTGCCGGAAGACCCGTGGTCGAACGGCAATACATATCATTATTTACAAAATGCCAACGGCTGCATTGTTTTCAGCGTTGGGCGAAACGGTGCAGCAAATAGCACCGTAGCCGCCGGAATCGGCGGGGACGATGTAGGCTATTTTTTTAAGTGAAAGGGGATTCAGGATTATGGAAAAGGCAATGAGAAGTGGAAACTTGGGGGTTCGGGAGTATAAGGCGACGGGTGCGCTCTTTACTACGGAAACGGTTTATTATTTCCTGGCGTTTATTTTTATTCTCGCCGCCGCATTTTTTAACTGGCCAACGTTCGGAAATTTTGTTCGTGCTGGTGCGGAACGAATCGAAATGTCGGGCATGAGTTCCGCTGCGGCTCTTTATGCCGGGTTTCGGGCCGACAATGCAAATCCAAGCTCAGTGCAGGATTTACTGGATGGTGTCGCGGCAGCGGATGCAATCGACAATATGAATCATGACGGTTTGATGTCCAATTGGTTTGGGCGTTGGTCAAGCGGCAATTATACCGATATGTGGGGGACGGCTTTTCAGTTTACGGAAGATGCGGATGGTGGAAATCGTCGAATTGTATCTGCCGGAGCGGACAGGACTTTCGGCACGGATGATGACATAACTGTTGGGTATTGAGTGCGGATTGGCTGAAGCAGCCAGATGGAACAATCTGTTAGGGTGATAATGATGAGGTACAAGCATAAGGGCGTTACATTGGCTGCAACGGCTATTGCTATTGTCGCATGGATGTTTCTTGGGTATATTTCGTTCATAGTGATGGCCAGCCCCTTTTCGGTGCTTGCCGCTGTTCGAACCGCCCGCCAAGCGGAGCAATATGCCGAATTCGTTGCAAATTCCTTGAAACTTGTTGATTATAGTGAACTTGGAACAGCTGCTCATGCAAGGCGATCCCTAACTGGCGAGATTTCCGGTGCTGCCGGATGGGAAAGCAGAGTTGCAATAGGCGCAGAGCAACAGATTGGATCCAATCCAGATAATTTACAAAGAATTGCTACCATTGACATTTTTCAGACGGGTGATACATTATCCAGATACACTTTGCAAGTACCACTATCTTCCGCAGGAAATAGTACATCTTCTCATAAATATACAGTATTGAACATAGGAACTATAGAGAAAAATAACAGATATATTTTTAATAATCCTTTCCCCGGACGTATTGTTATGTGTCAACTTGAAATACAATACAATGGTCAATGGGGATCGACAGGATTAGGAGCCACTACATCTGATGCGTCAAGAGGTTCATATGCTTGCCAATTAGATGATGAAACAATTTGCGTACAAACTTGTACGAATACGATAAATTCTTATTCATCCCGAGATGGGAATCCATTCGGAATGCCATCTTCAACAACAGGATTAAAAAATGCTCCAGCGAGAATTAAAATATGGACAATCGATTAGCTTCCGCAGGTAGTAGTGGATTAATTGCTCCTGATTATTCAAAGGAAATAAGAATACATAAATCATCATTTCCCTATAAAGTTCCTAAAGACGGATGGATTCGTGTTCATGGTATAGCATCAAATGGCGGTGGTTTCACTCTTTGGGTAAATGATCATATAGTTTATGACGGATCAGCAAGTGGCGGTGGTACAAATTATGGTAGTGTTTTCCCAGTCGCTAAAAACGACATAGTAAAACTTGTTGATATGGTTGCTTTTTATGATCTTGGGTATAACGCAACCGCTACATGTCCTGAAAGGAAAAATGGAGCATATTATATTCCAAATGATTAATATTACAGTGTCGGTGCTGATGGATGGGGCATGTATGCCACCCAATATAATGATGATAAAATAGTGGTACAAGTAGGAAATGCAGGAACTATTCAAATTTCTTCAATGGTTGGAAATCCATTTGGAACAACCTATCCTACAACAGTTTATACCCCACTTCCATTTAGGGTAAAAATTTATAAACTAGCAAAAAAATGATTTGGTTTTATATGACTATATAGTCTAAAATATTAATTCTATATCTATTTTTTACAAGGATAAAAGAATAATTGAGTCTCACTTTGAGAATTATTGCTATTCCCTTCGTAACAAAAGGCCACCGAAATAATATCATTTTTAGAGACAGGAATCATTCCAGAATGTCCCATAACAGTGTCGTCTACTCTTGAACCCCAAGAAATATTTTTACCATTGATTTTTACAGCATTCCAAGTTGATGCAGTATATGTATTTCCATAAAATACAAAAAAACCATTTGCAGGAGCTTTATATTCTTGTCTATTATATGCAGTAGTATATGACCATTTAATACCATGTTCCCAATCAGGGAATCCAATTCCATTATTTACACTACTACAACCTGCGGAAGATAATAGATATTATTTACAAGATCACCTGTCATTGATGGCCCGCCGGTTCTGCAGCGGGCCTTTGAACAATTATTCTTACTGTAAGACATGCCGATACAGCTTCATCACAGCTTTCCTTTGCGAGTCGCGTACCGTATGTGCGTATATCTTCAGAAGCATCTCCGGAGTCGTCCAGCCTCCTAGAGCCTGCACGTCGCTGATTGCCGCGCCGCATTGGAGCATATTTGTTGCCCAGGTGTGACGCGTACAGTGCAGATGCATATCAGCGGGCAGCCCCAGACGTTTGCATACGTTCTTGAAATTCCGGGAGAAGTACATTGGGTTGACCGGGCTTCCGTCTTTGTTGGTGAATACGAGGTTGTCTGGGTTCTTTCAGTCGGCGTTTTCGCACCGCTCCTTCTTTTGCCTCGTTTCTACTTCTTGGAACAAGAGGCGGATATCTTTCGGGATGGGGATGGAGCGCAGGGATTTTTCCGTTTTCGCGTGCTTCTTTTTCAGCTTTGGCTCGCCGTTTTCCATTACGAGGGTTTGGTCAATGACGATGTAGTTTTCCCGTCGATGGATATGTTCCCATGACAGGCCAAGGATTTCCCCGCGTCGGCATCCGGTGAAGAAGAAGAGTACGTAGGCGACGTAGAAACGATGGTTCCGGGTATATTGCAGGAATTTCCGTTGGCTGTCCATGGTGAATACGGAGGCGCTTTTCTGCACGATGGGGATCGGCTCTGTATCTTCCGCGTAGTTGCGCGGGATGATTCCCTCCCGCACGGCCCAGCGTCCGACTGCGATAAGAATTTGCCGGATTTTCGTGACCGTCCATGCAGACAGAGGTTGCCCGTAAGTGTTGAGGCTCGCCAGTTTGCATTTATTCCCGTGCATCAGGAGATCGCGCAGGAACATCTGATAATGCATTGTCCGCGCTTCCGTGATTTCCATCTGGCCCAGCGTGGATGGCTGGATATGAATATGGATATAGTTCTTGGCCAGTGCTGCTGTGGACGGCGCGTGGCGTGTGATCCTGTAGGTAGTGTACCAATATTCGACAAAATCTCCGACATTCATGACGTATCCCTCCTGTTATTATGGTATTTCCATGATAGCAGGAGGGCGTTTTCTTTTCTTGAATCCGTCATAAAAACGGAAGTTTTTTACGTCTTCTTTGTGTTAAAGTGATTCATGGGAGGTAAGCGTATGTGGATTTCCAGACTTGTAATCAAGCTTCTTTGTATCGTCTTGCTCTGCAGCGGCGTATCGTATGGCAGGGAGTGGATTCAAAACTATCGGGCGGATATGCTGATGGCTGAATGCAGGGCAATCGATCATGCACTGTTTCGCTGGGCAGAGATGCATACTGCGGTTCGCCCGAATACCGTTGCGGTGCAGGAAACCGCATCCGGAAGCAAGAGGCTTTCTTACAGTAAAGCTCGCCGTTATCCTGCATCTCTGGCGGACTTGGGGACGGTTCGAACGGAACAAGGGTATTTTGTTCGTTTTATAGACTTGACCAAATTTACTTATTCTGTCAGTACCGGAGCAGACGACGTGCAGATTTATCGGCTGGGGGTGACGATGCCGAATGGCACATATTATGAAAGTCCTGGCAGCGGTCAGCGGTAAACGCGTTCTCGGTTGGCTGACGTTGGTTGTCGGATGGAGTATTGTGATGCAGCTTTGGTTACAGGATGCCGTTGCTTCGGATATGAAATGGCGCATCATACCGATGTCTCTTGTTCTGTTGAACATGGTCGTCGAGGATTATTTTCGGCAGACAGTGGATGTCCGAAAGGTCGCTGTTCTGGGCTTATTGTTATTTCACCTTTCCACGCAACCGCTTTATCTCCTGCTTCTTCGCTGGGGCAGCGGCCTAATCGTATTTACGGCCTTTTATTCCGGAGCGTTGCACTACATTTCACGAGACAGAGTTTCCAAAGATTTTTCGCTAGACGGGGATACATCTCTCGCGTTGGCTTTTTTGCCAAGTTTTGCATGTGCGCTTTTCGTAGCAGCATTGATTCATTTTTTTGGATATGCGTTCGATACTACACTGTTCCCGGAGATAAATTCTTTTCTTTTGCTGTTTTGGGCTTTTGCGCCAAGAGCTTTCTGTTTGTGCATCGCGTTTTTGATTGGCTGGTATCTGTTTCATGGGTATCGTTACATTTGGCACAAGGATCAAAAATATGCGATTGTTGAAGGTATTGGTTTCGGGGATGTCCTCGTCCTGCCTCTTTTCATCGCCTTTTTTGGATGGGCCGAGTTTTCATTGATTTATACAGGAGCTTTGCTGATCCATTTATTGCGATATGGTATTATTCGTTGTTTTGCACGGAAGGGAGAAGATAGGGTATGTCCATAAGAGAGATGTTTCAAAGGCCGGAACGGTTCTCGCCGGAATCGACAAGAAGTCCTGCAACTCCGGCGGAACGCGCGAGGGCGGTGATGGATACCAGGCTCGGTTCTGTTGTCGTGCAGAGCTATAACTGGCGGCGTATCGCGTTGGGAATGCTTGCGGCAAACATCGTGCTTGCCGGGGGCATAGTCTATCAATCTTCCAAATCGCAGATTGTTCCATATGTGGTTACAGTGGACAAAGCCACGGGGATCGTCGAGAAAGCGGGGGCAGTCATTAATAATGATTACACGCCGCAGGAAGCGGAAATAAAATATTTCCTCAGCACGTTTATCCAGAACGCGCGAAACATCCAGCTTGATGCGGTACAGCAGACCAAAACGCAGAACAAGGCGTTGGCTTATCTAACGCGCCAAGCAGCGCAGAAATATCTCTCCATGCAGGAGAGCGAACACTTCACGAGCCGTTACGCTCACACAACCGTGCAAACGCGGATCAAGTCCATCCAAAAAATCCCGGACACGGAATCTTATCACGCGAGCTGGACGGAGGAAGAATTTACCATCCAAAACGGGGAACAGAAGACGGTGTCTTACGAGGGCGTATTCACCATTACCATGCTTCCGGTCAAGGATGACGAGACGCTTTTAGTGAATCCGCTGGGCATGTACATTTCCGATCTGAATTTCAGCCGTGAAACGGCTTCCATCAACAAGAGATAAGAAAGGCGATGACGATTATGATTTCTTCAATTAAGACACGTCGTACGATTGCAGCGCTGGTTTGCGCGGCTGCTCTGTTTTCGGCGAACCAATATGCGGATGCTGCCGAGCAGTTTGATATTGACGCGGAAATCAAGGCCCAGGAAGAAGCGTTGGCAAATCTTAGGGATAAGAGGGCAGCCCAAGATCAGCAGGCTCTCCGCGACAGATTGGATCAATTGGAGGGCACGTTGTCGGCCATTCGATCCAAGGCGAGTTACGACGCCCAAGGCGCGATCGATGCTTTGGCGGCGCAAATCAATGACATTCGCATGGAGCTGGACTCCACCGCTGCGGTTCAGCAGCAGATTCTTTCCACACTGGAAAAGCTGGAGGCTCGATTGGACACGCAACCCGCCGCTCCGGCTTCGTCTGTTTCCACTGGCGGGGACGAAGCGGAACCTGTTCCAAGAGTCCGCATGGGACGTGCTCCCGCCAGCAGCAACTATCTCGTAAATCCCGGACCCGGAAGCGGTTCCGAGGTCAGTTATACGCAGGACGCAATCAATTCCCAAGGCAATTCTACTATGACTTTTGTGTATTCGCCGGATCAGCTTTACAAAATTTACTGCCGCCGTGGATATCTGACGGATCTCGCTTTCAAGAAAGGAGAAAAGATTACTTTTGTTGGCGGAGGTGACACGGCGGGCTGGGCTGTCAGCACCGCTGAAATTGATGGCACACCGCATCTTTACGTCAAGCCCGTTGTCGAATCTTCCACGACAAATCTGATTGTCGCCACAGACAAGCACAGTTACCAGCTCATTCTGAACACATCGGAATGGTACAATCCAATGGTGAAATGGGTTTATGATGCAGAAACGCAGGAAACAAACCTTCTCAGGCAAGAAAAAGACGCCCGTATCACGACGGGGAATCTCAATATTACCAACGTGGACGACCTGGACTTCAATTATGACGTGTCCGGCGGCAGCGAAGGCGACCGTCCGGTGATGGTTTTTTCCGACGGGGCGCAGACCTATATCAAATTCAAGCGGGCCAGAGCGAAGCAAGTGCCGCTGTTTGTCAGGGAACGTGGGAAAAAGGAGATGGCGCTGGTCAGCTATCGAATAGAAGACGAATATTACATTGTCGAGAAGGTCTTTGAGGTGGCGCAGCTTAAGTTTTCCGATGAAACAGTGACGATTCGTCACAAATAATGGCGCGGGAGGGACTCCGGCATGATGGAAAAGATAAAAAAATACTTTCGCGACTTTCAAATATTCAAACGTATCAAGGACGCACGCGGCAAAGCAGACGAGGAAGACACCCCTGAAAACGATGAGGAAATGTTTTCCGGAGATGAAGAGGATGACAAACCTGGCGATCATCGACTGAATGAGGGAATGCATCGAAAAGCTCTCGGATTCAAGCGAAGCGTTACTGTCTTTGTCGTCGTTGCGGGTGTGCTTATCTTTTTGTTCGCGTATTATAACCGCCATGCGGAAAAACGGGCGAGAGAAGAACGCCCTCCGCACATGGGGACGGCGGCAAGCCAAGAACCGTCCAACGTGGCATTAGGCGGGGCGCAGGGAAATACCGGGCCGGATAATTACAAACAGTATATGGCGCAGCTGCGGGAAGCGGAAAACGCGAAAAGGCCGTCCAACGGAGAACGCCCGTCGTCCCAAGCACATAATCCCCGGCAGGACGCGAATATTGCTTCGGAACCGGCTCGCCGGATTCCGACAGTGCCGACGCTTCCGTCGTCGGGATATTCCTTGCCGCAGCCGATGCAAGCGCCCGCAATGAGCGAAGCCGATCGCGAAGCAAAAGCAATAGAAGAGCGATACGCTTCGGCAATCGCGTTTTCCATTGGAGGCATTTCCGGGCAAAAGAACACTTCGGAACCGGGAGAGAATATCGGCAACGCCAATCCTGCGGTGCAACAGACGCAATCAGGCAATTCCGCAGCATCCTATCAGGCTCCCAGCAATCGCGTGATTCAAGCAGGAACGATGATCCCCGCCATGCTGTTTTCCGGTATCAATACGGACGCGCCGGGGCAGGTCATCGCGCAGATCATGGCGGACGTTTACGATACCGCCACGCATTCCACGCTTTTGATTCCCGCCGGAAGCCGCATTGTCGGAAAGCTGGACACATCGTCGAAAACAAAAGGAAGCGGACGCGTCGGCGTGGTTTTTTCGACATTGCTCTTGCCTGATGGCGGTTCTTATTCACTCGGGGAGAGCCTGGTGGCTGCGGATAGCGGCGGATACAACGGTATTTCCGGTAATGTGAACCGCCATACGGGACGCGTCCTTTCCGGCGGCGCGTTGGCAGCGGGGCTTGCCGCGCTTGGATCATATGCCTCCGGCAATACCTCCACGAAAGATACGTACACTGGAGGCCAGCTTGCGATGCAGGGAGCATTGGCCAATCTCATCAACACCACCTCGGACATTTTCAAGGATGCGGCAAGTATCGAGGCAACAGTGACCATCAAACCCGGATATGAGTTCAATGTTTGCGTCGTGCAAGCCATTTCCTTCGAGCAGAGGTAAATTCACATGGAAAACGAGCAATCGACGGCAAGGATAAAAAATGTGCTGATGATGCTGGCAATTATGGCGGCAATGTATCTTTCGGGAAATTGGCTTGCCACGCAGAAAGCGGCTGCGGATGCCGGGTATAATCCTGTTCTCGGCGGTTTTCAAATCGGAAGCATCCATGTCTATCAGCCCTTTGCCATTCGAGGCTGGCGCAAGGACGCGGATATTGCTGCCGCCATTCCGCAGATTCTAAGGCGCAATCAACGATATGTATGGGGATTCCTCGCGGTTGGCGTTGCGCTTTGCTTCTTGGTTGCGAAACACGGCGGGAGCGAGAAAACTTCCCACGGCACGGCGCGTTTTGCCGACAAGACCGACTTCGATGAGATTTTTCCAGCGAAAGAAAACGGTGTCGTTATCGGTGCGAATCCCTATACGGGGGCAATTCTCTTGGATGACGGCCCGCAGCATGATTTGCTCGTCGCACCGACCGGAAGCGGCAAGGGCGTTTCTTTGATTATCCCCACTTGCATTGTATGGCAACATTCGCTATTCGTCTTCGATCCCAAGGAAGAGAACTATATAAAAACAAGTCGATGGCGAAAAATTCATCACAAGCAATGCGTAATGAAGTTCGAGCCGCTCTGTGTGGACGGCTCGGGAGCAAGGTGGAATCCTTTTGCGGAAATCAATTTCCAAACAAAAGAAGAGCTTACGGACATCAAGACCGTTGCGTTGACAATGGCGGTTCCAGATGGAGGGGCGAAAGGGAAAGGGGATCCGTTTTGGGACAATTCGGCAGTCAAATTGATTGGCGGCGTCATTTTACACCTCTTGTATTTTTACTGGAGGGATAAACGAGGACTTCCTTGCCCCTTCGACCTGATGAGCTTTATGTCCTCTGCCGAGGATATCGATCATAAATATGCCGGCATGATGATTTATCCCCATATTTCCCCGGAGGACTTTTTGGAAACTGCATACGTGGAAACGGTTAAGCAGACGGACGGTACGGAAAAAATTGTCGAAAAGAAGCGGCGCAATCCGTTGAAGGAAGTTTACGGAGATTATATCCTTGATTTTGCGCCGTTTGCCGAAAAACTCACCGCGTTCTGCGAGCGGCTGAAAGCGTATCGGGATGGGGAAATTCCTGCCGAAGAACTGGATAAGAACGCGCCCGTTCTTGGCATTTTACGGGAATGCATTCTGCAAGCGATTGAAAACGGCGAGATTATCAACTGGGACGCTCCGCCGATCAGCTTGGCAAAAGACAAGAAGGAAATCCAGGCAGCACTGAATATGTATCCAGAGCCGTGGTACAAACTTTTAGTGCATCCGATGGTTATTAGTTGTATTTCCGATATTTTCTATGGTCCGGATCAAACGAGGGCATCCATTATTATAACCGTGCAAACAGCGATAGGATTGTATCAGGATTCGCTGGTACGGGAAAACACATCGGTTTCGGACTTTGCTCTTCGAGATTTGCTGGATCCGTCACAGGAAGTTTCTCTTTTCTATGTCGTCCAACCAAACGACATTCCGAAGGTTAAGCCGCTGACGCGCCTTTTTGTCAATATGATGTTGTCGAAGCTTGTACGGGATATGGATTATGATTCTCCTGCACAAAAGAAGCAACGGCTCCTGATGCTCTTCGACGAATTCCCTCAGCTTGGCAAACTAGCGGATATTGAAAATACGTTAGCCATCTGTCGTTCGTACGGTATCAAGATTTGTATCGTGGCGCAGGATCTCAATCAGATCTATCAGATTTACACCAAAGAAAACGGTATTATGGGCAATACGCAAACCCAGGTGTATTACACGCCGACAAATTTGGATACGGCGAAAGCCATTTCTGATCGTCTTGGAGATCGGACGATTACGACGCACAGCATTTCCCGCAACGGGAAGATATTCGAGAAGAATGTGTCGGATTCGGAAACGGGTCGGAAATTGATGAAGCCGGAAGAAATTATGACCATGCCGAAGGACAAGGAAATCGTTTTTACCGGCGATACACCCGTTTACGCGGGGAAAATCCGATGGTGGAAGGAGCCTTTCTTTAAGCGGCGTGTTTACGATCCGGACAATCCGACAAACAACATGAAGCCGCTGCCTTTCAGCGACACTTGCACGCCGGTGCAGACATTCGACCAGCTTTTTGCCATACATGCAGCGGAGGGCATCAAGACGGCGGAGAAAATTCGTTTTGTCAAGGAAGCCCGCGCTTTGGCGGAGCAAAAAGAGAATTCACCGAAAGAAACGGTAAAGGCGGAGGCCGTAGTTACGGAAACCGCAACCCAGAAAGACCCGGAAGATGCCGAAATGCAGCCGGATGCGTCAACGACAGCCGAAAATCAAACAAATGAGGAGGAGGAGAAGGTAAATGAAAACAATGTTGAACAAGCCCCGGAAATGGAAAGCTACGATGAAAGGGAAAGCACGAATCTCGATGGTGCGGACGATAGAACAGATGACGCCGAAAGCGACGGAGGGGGACAACAGCCTTTTGAAAACGAGAGGCTCGAAAGTCCGTTAGGGAAACACCGAATAAGCGTTCAGATGTCAAAATTCATTTACCAACACAAATCTGT
>CAMHCS010000036.1 GCA_946183785.1 uncultured Selenomonadales bacterium
ACAGTCGAAAAAATCCCTCGACAGATGCACGAATTGACTTAATCAGTGTTTCCTATAGCCGAGCGAAAAAACTGCGACAGTGAAACTCGCCACAGATAAAAAATCAATCACGCTCATAGGCAGCCCTCCTTTCTTCGTGATTAGAGGGCATCAGCGCCCTCCGCAGAGGGACCGACCGCTACCGTTATTGGCAAACACCTTTTCGAAACAATTATAGAATAAATGTTTGGTACACACAAGAAAAGATGATGTGAAAATTGACAAAATCTACGCTTCATAATAGAATTCTTCTAATAGCCGTTTGTACGGTGAAAGTTTGGCTCCGCGATATTTGCGGATTTCAGGGGGGAATTATATGGGCATGAATATGAGCGAGAAGATTCTGGCGCGGCACGCGGGGCTGGAATCCGTCGAGGCGGGGCAGCTGATTACCTGCAAGCTCGATATGGTACTGGCGAACGACATTACAGCGCCGCCTGCCATCAAGGAGTTTGAAAAGATCGGCGGGGACGTGTTCGATCCGGCGAAGATTGCGCTGGTGCCGGACCATTTCACGCCGAACAAGGATATGAAGACCGCCGAGCTGACGAAAATCGTGCGGGATTTCGCGCGGGAACAGAAAATCGTTCATTATTTCGAGGTCGGTCACGACGCGGGCATCGAGCACGTGATCCTGCCGGAGCAAGGGCTTGTCGGGCCTGGCATGCTGACCATCGGCGCGGACTCGCACACCTGCACCTACGGCGCGGTGAACGGCTTTTCCACCGGCGTCGGCACTACTGATTTGGCGGTGGCGTTGGCGACGGGCGAGGCGTGGTTCAAGGTGCCGTCGGCCATTCAGGTGGTGCTGCACGGACAGAAGCCGAAGGACATAAACGGCAAGGACGTAATCCTGACGCTGATCGGCATGATCGGCGTGGACGGCGCGCTGTACCAGACGCTGGAATTCACGGGCGAGGGCGTCGCGTCCCTCGGCATGGACGATCGCTTCACGATTGCGAATATGGCCATCGAGGCGGGCGCGAAAAACGGTATTTTCCCGTTTGACGATAAGACGCGCGTTTATCTGGAAGAACGCATCAAGGACTACGAGCCGGTGTCTTCCGACGCGGATGCAAAGTATGCGCGCACGGTGGAAATCGATCTTTCCGCGCTGCGGCCGGTGGTCGCGTTCCCGCATTTGCCGGGGAACGTCAAGCGCATCATGGACATTGTGGAGCCGATCCTGATTCAGCAGGTCGTGCTTGGTTCCTGCACGAACGGGCGCATCGAGGACCTGGCGAAAGCGGCGGAGGTTTTCTCCATGCACAAGGTCCATCCCGACGTCCGATGCATCGTGATTCCCGGCAGCCAGCGCGTCTATTTGGAAGCGATGGCTCGGGGCTATATCCGCAAGTTCATCAACGCGGGCTGCGCCGTTTCGACGCCTACCTGCGGGCCGTGCATGGGCGGACACATGGGCATCCTGACAAAGGGCGAGCGTTGCGTTTCAACGACGAACCGCAATTTCGTCGGGCGCATGGGTCATATCGAGAGCGAGATTTATCTGGCAGGGCCGCAGGTGGCGGCGGCCAGCGCGATTCTCGGGCGTATTGCCGAGCCGAAGGAGGTGGAGTAAGATGAAGGCGGAAGGAAAGGTCTGGCGCTACGGCGACAACGTGGACACCGACGTCATCATTCCCGCGCGGTATCTGAACTCCTTCGACCCGAAGGAGTTGGCGTCGCATTGCATGGTCGACATCGACGAGACCTTCGCGAAGGAGGTCAAAGCGGGCGATATTATGGTCGGCGGAAAGAATTTCGGCTGCGGTTCGTCTCGCGAGCACGCGCCGATCGCTATCAAAGCGTCGGGGGTTCCGGTGGTGGTCGCGGCGAGCTTCGCGCGGATCTTCTATCGGAACGGCATCAATATCGGCCTGCCGCTCCTTGAGATTGGCGACGACGTGGAGAAGATCAAGGCGAATGACGTGCTCCGCATCGATACTTCGGAAGGGACGATCGAGGACCTGACGACGGGAGACACGTTCAAAGCGCACCCGCTTCCGGGCTTCGTGCAGGACATCGCGAAGGCAGGCGGGCTGATCCCGTATATTAAGGCGAAAAAGAAATAGTAAAAAGACAACAAAAAAGCGGACGGCTTCGGAAAAATTCGAGGTCGCCCGCTTTTGTTACTGTCCGATGAGCAGAAATATGATTGCCGGAAGGGTGAAGCAGGGGCCGTAAGCAAAAGCGTCTTTTCGTTTTTTTTGCCCCGTCAGAAGCAGGAAGAGGGCGACGAGCCCGCCAAGGCAAAGCCCGGCGCAGACGACTGTGAGCAAGCGGTCGGGGCCGAGCCAAAGCCCCAATGCGGCGATGAGCTTTACGTCACCGCCGCCGACCCCGCCTCGCGTCAACAGGGCCAAAATCAGGAAAGCCAGACCGCCGCCGCCGCCGGCCAAAAGATTTTCCAACAGTGGAGTAAAGCCGGCCGCTGCGACAGAGGCGGCGATAGATTGTACCAGCCCCAAAATGGCGAGGGGGAGCGTCGTGTCGTCCAGAATCAGGCGTTGCTCTGCGTCCGTGACGGTGATGATCAGCAGCAGGAAGACGCACGGCGCCAGGAACAGCAAAGCGGTTCCAGTGGAGAGTGTGGATTCGGTTCTCGACAGGAAAAAAGACGCGCAGAATAGAAAACCGAGCGCGAAGAATGGGCGGCGAAGCTTTGGCCGTCGTGCCGGAACCGTCAGGAGCAGCCCCGTATTCTTCCTGTACAGGAAATCAATGCAGCGGGAAGCTGCCTCTGCTGCTGGAACAGAAAGCACAAAAGCGATCAGGCATAGAGAAAAAGGACTAAATTTTATCATTTGACGCACCTGTCAGCACAAAATATAGTGTCTAACATATCCATATTATACAGCATAACATATTTTGCAATAAAATCAATGATTTGCGAGAAAAAGCGTGCGCTTTTGTATGGAAATCATGAAAGGTTTGTGCTATAATACCTCGAGAAAGCACTGAGCAAGTCAATTTATGGTCTTGCCGAGTTTTTTTGTCAGGCAAGGGAAAGCCGCGGGAGCGCAGCGTGACGGGAAAGGCTCGGTGAAAAAATGGAAGGACTTGTTCAGTGCTTTCTTGCAAAAGTCCAACGTCCTATATTCATAGGAACGACGTTGGACCTTTTGGAGCTGGTGCTTCGTTTTCATGGGAAACGGGAGAAATCATAGAATGCGGTTGCTGTTGGGGACATGGCAGCCCAAGGGGGAATCACGGTGAGGTTTGACGAGAAGATATCTTCTCTGATGGAGGGCTTTTCGCCCAAGCAGCTTTTGATGCTGGCCGGGGTGGCCGGGCTTTTGACGTTTGTGCTGTTGTACTGGGGGCTGTCGCGTTTGATCGGGAGCAGCGAAAAACTGGAGCAGCCGCAGCAACCGGTCGTGCAGATGGTCAAGGTCGTGCAGGCGAAGACCGACATCAAAGCCCGGGAGCAGATCAAGGAAAGCATGCTTCAGGTCGTCGAGGTCCCGGCTTCGATGCTCCCTGCCGGCGCGTTCACGGAGATTCAGGGACTTGCGGGGCGGCCCACACGCGTCGCTATCATGGCGGGTGATATACTCACGGAGCGGAAGCTCTATAAGGATATCAAAGATTCCGGCTTCACCGGCGTCATCCCGCCGGATCGCCGGGCTATGTCCGTCGCCGTCACCGATGTGACGGGCGTTTCCGGCTTCATGAAGCCGGGCGATTATGTGGATGTAATGTTCATCACCGAGAAAATGGACAATACGAGAATCTCCGGCGAAGTCATCCTGCAGAACGTGCTGCTTCTGGGCGTCAACAGCACGGCGGAACGCGCGGACGGACAGCAGGACGGGGACGGAAAAGGAAAATCGGACGCTGCCAAGGCTTTCGGCGGCTCACCGATGACGGCCACGCTGGCTATCCGCCCCGAAGAAGAGCTCCGGCTTGCCGTGGCGGCTCGGGCAGGACAGCTCTATCTCGCGCTTCGGCCTTATAAACCTGCCAATATGTATATGCTGGACACCGAATACAGCTTCTTCAAGGGCAGGGCGACGACTTCCACGCCTCCGGCAGCGCCTGCTTCCCAGGCGTCGTATTCCCCGCCGTCGGGTGGATCGTCCGATCCGGGCGGGGACATGGAGATCATTCGCGGGACAAAACCGAGCAGGGGGAAATAAGGCATGAATCGATGGAAATATGGCGCAGTGGCGCTTGGCTTCATGGGGACGATGCTTTTGTCTCCGGCGGTGCATGCGGCGGAATATATTGATATTGACCTGAACGGCAGTTACCGTTTCGTGGGCGGCGGGACGATTACCAATATCGCCATCGCAAATCCGGCGGTCGCCGATATCGTCCGGCCTTCGGGGTTTGATTCTGAGGTGCTGATCGTAGGCGCCGGTTCCGGCTCTACGAACCTGTTTGTCTGGTATGCGGACGGCACAGTGGAGGAATACGTCGTCACCGTGGGTATCGACGATCTGGGGCAGGCTCGGGCTATCAAGAACGCCATTGGCTTGCCGCGGGTGCAGGTGCAGGTGGTATCCCTTGGGGACGGCTCCAGTCGGCGCGTACTCTTGCGCGGCACAGTTCGCAATCAAGCCGAGCATGATATGGCGCTGCAGGTGGCAAGCCTTTATACGGGCGATATAAAAGAAAAGGACAGTACGGATTCGGGTTCCTCAGCCGCGGCGAGCGCCATATCGAGCGGCAGTGATTTCGAATACGATTTTGATTACCGTTCAAGCAGGATTTATCCGAACGTCATCGACTTGCTGACCGTCGAGCATCCATCTCAGATTCGTCTGGAGGCGCAGCTTATAGAGATTTCCAGCGATGACGCACAGAATATCGGCGTCAAATACGCGGGGACGGATTTCTCGGACGGCATTACGTTTTCGACTATCGGACAGTTTTACAGCGGCGAGTCCATGCCGAGAAACCATAATACACGCTTCGGGCCGTGGAACCATTTTTCGCAAATTAATGCCTCGCTGAATCTCTTGATTCAGCAAGGGCGGGCGAAGGTACTTTCCCGTCCGAGCGTGTCTACGATGAGCGGCGCCAAGGCGAAAATCTTCATTGGCGGCCAGCTTCCAGTGCCGGTCGACCATCGCGACGGCGGCCAGACCATCGAGTGGAAGGATTACGGTATCCGGCTCCATATCCGTCCGACGGTAGATGAAGACGGCATGATTACGGCGGAAGTCCATGCGGGCGTCAGTCGTCTTGATCCGTCCAACTCTGTAGTGACAAGTTCTACCACTGTACCCGCCATCACGGCACGGGAGGCGCATTCCATCGTACACCTGAACAACGGCTCCACAATGGTCGTCGGCGGCCTGCTCAATTCGGAGGATGTGAAGACTGTTTCCAAAGTGCCGTTGCTCGGTGATATCCCAATCATCGGCGAGTTCTTCAAGCATACGGAGTCGTCCACCGAGCGGCGTGAGCTGATCATCTTGATTACACCTGTTGTTGTGGATGAGGATACGCCGGCTCGCATGTCGGAAAAAATGCAGGACTATTACAATAAGGGCCGAGAGGAGGAGCAGAAGCGGAAGGACGTTGACGTCAACGCCGATCGTAAAACCGAGGAAGCGAAGGCGGAGGATCGTGCTCAGAAAGAGCGGGAGGCTGTCGAGGCCGAGTGGCGCGCCCGTGAAAACTCCGTGCCTCGCGTGAGACCGGGTAACGCCTGGGCTCGGTTGTATCCGCCGCCCGATGAAGCCGCAGCGGAAGAAGCGGCGCAGGCAGCGGCTGAAGCAGGGCAAAGCGGGAATTAAACGTCGCGAAAGAAAAACTGGAAAGGAGTGTAGCGTATGGAGGAGATAGGGCGTCGCGGCAGCGTTATCACGGTCTTCAGCACGGCTTCGGCTGTGGGAAAGACACTGGTCGCCATCAATATGGCCGCTGAGTTGGCGCGTCTTGGTTTTCGCGTCTGTATCGTAGACGTCGATCTGCAGTTTGGCGACGTTTGTAATTATCTTCATCTCGTGCCGGAGCGGACGCTTGCGGATGCGCAGCGGGCTGTGGAAACGAATGCGGGCGCCTTTGACGTGACGCAATTCCTCGACGTCTACCAATGCGACGATATTTCGTTTTCGGTGATGGCGGCGCCTATACGTCTCGACGAGGCTTACAATATGTCGGCGTCAGCCATACAGCATATCCTGCAGCAGCTTCAGTTCCAGTTTGACTTTGTGGTGGTGGATACCACGTCGGCCTTCAGCGAGACGAACCTGATGATCATGGACATGAGCACCATCATCACGTTCCTGGGCATCGTGGATTTCATTCCTACCATCAAGAATATGAAAATCGGCTGCGACACGATTCGAAGCCTCGGTTATGAGTCCAGCAGGATTCGGCTCGTACTGAACCGCAGCAATTCCAAGACAAAGATTGATTTGCAGGACGTGGAAAATATCCTCGGGGAGCCGTTTTACCATATCCTGTCCAATGATTTTCGGGCGGCTTGGGACGCCACGATGGCAGGCGTTCCGTTGGTGCGTTCCGCAGATACGGCGCTGGCGAGGGATTTACGGGCGTTGGTGGCGAGGTATACGAATCTTGAGGTGGAGGAAGAGAACGCCTCGGATACCGGCGTGTCTTCGTGGTTCAAACGCATCTTCAACTGATTAGGGCAGGTGCTGGCAAGTGGATTATCAGGTAATTTTGATCGAGAATGATCGGCCGACGCTGGAACGGTTGTCTGGCGTAATCAGCGGGACGCAGGGGTTCACGCTGGCGGCGCGGTATCAGCACGCCGGGGACGCACTGGGACAGTCGGCGATGTTCAAACCGAACGTCGTTCTTTTGGATATCGACGTCAAAGGGAATCTCGCACTGATTCCGGAGTTCGCTTCCGCATTCCCCAACGCGACGTTGATTTGCGCCAGCAGTCATTGGGATGCCGAAGACGCCGAGCAGATGGTTCAGGCGGGCGCCAGGGGGTTCCTTGTCAAGCCGTTTTCCAGCGAGGAATTGATCCAGGCCGTGCAAACCTTCGGCAAGAACGGCATGGCTCGCGGATCGGAAGTGCTGGCTTTCTTCAGCCCGAAAGGCAAGAGCGGCAAGACGACGCTGATCGCGAATCTGGCCATGAGCCTTGCCGGAAAGAGCGGCGAACCTGTGGGCATCATCGACGCGGATTTGCAGTTCGGAGATATGGCCGTCTTTTTCAATCTGGAGCCGAAGAGCACCATCGTGGAAGCGACCCGCGACGTCAAGTTCCTTTCGCCGGTCACGCTGAATTCTTATTTCGTGGCGGTGCCGGAGGCGGAGAATATTCGCGTACTCTGCGGGACCAAGATGCCGGAATTTGCGGAGCTGGTCGAGATCGCTCCGTTCCAGGACATGGTGCGTATGGCGCAGAGCCTGTTTCGATATATCCTGATCGACCTGCCGCCGGGCTTCAATCCGATTTCTTTGGCGGCCGCGGAGCTGGCCGATACCACCTATGTTGTGACGATGGTCGGCGGCGGCTTTGAGGTGCTTCACATGAAGCGGGCCCTGGAGGTCTTCAAGGCGTGGCCGGATTACGAATCGCGGGTCAAGACGATTTTTACCCGGGTGTCGCCGTGTACGGACGAGGAACGTCAAGTCCTGGAAAAAGAGCTGGAATATCCGGTCAGCGCCATTTTGCCGAATGAATATCTGCTCGTTTCGGCGGCGGCCAACAGCGGGCGCATGGCGGTGGATATCCAGCCCGACACGCCGCTTTCGAAGCAAATCAGTCGACTGTCGAAGGACATCATGGGCCGCCGGATTCAGTGGGGTGAGCCATGACGATTATGATTGCCGTCGGCTGCGGGATTCTGGTCTTCCTGATGTTCGTGTTCTTCATCGAGTACACGCGAAGGAGCCGCTCCGCTCTTCGGCAGCGTATGCGGTACTATGCCGACGGTGCGTATGCCGCGGAGTCGGCTGCCGAATCCGCGCAGCGGCAAAAAAAGTCTGGCACGAAGGCCATGGACTTTGTCAAGCAAACGGCAAAGTATTTGGCCAAAATTCGGAAGGCGGAAACGCTGGACCTGAAGATGCAGCAGGCGGGGCTGCCGATCCTCGGCTCCGAGTTCCTTGTCATTGCAGCGATTGGGGGCGTGCTGGCTGGCATTGTCGTCTTCCTGCTGACCATGAAGCCGCTGGTGGCGATACTCGTGGCGGTAGCGGCTCTGATCGGGGAATGGTGCTATGTATTGTACCGGATTGATAAACGCCGCACGGATTTCGTCAATCAGCTCAGCGATTGCCTGACGACTGTGGCCAACGCCCTGCGTGCAGGGTTCAGTTTTCTGCAGTCGATGGAACTGATTTCGAAGGAAATGGAGCCGCCGATCAGCGAGGAATTTGCCCGGACCATCCGGGATATGAAATTGGGCGCACGTCTGGAGAAAGCATTGGAGGATATGGACGTGCGGGTCGGGTGTCCCGATTTTTCCCTTGTCGTTGCTGCCGTCCTGATCCAGCATCAAGTGGGCGGAAATCTGGCTCAGATTCTCGACACGATTAGTAGTACCATCAACGAACGCATCCGTATGCGACGAGAGGTGCTGGCGCTGACCGCCCAAGGGCGGGCCTCTGGCTGGGTGTTGGCGCTTTTGCCGGTGGGATTGGCGGCGATATTGACCATTTTGAATCCGTCATATCTTGCACCGCTTTGGGAGGAACAGATTGGGCGTATCGCTATCGGCGCGGCGCTAGTCTTGGAAGTGATTGGATTCTTTGTGATTCAGCGGATTGTGGATATTGAGATATAATCTTTTGTTATTTGAGCCGTGGGGCTTGAATATAGTCGTTTTATCATCTATTTATCAAGGGGGAGATACGTATGTTCTTGCAGAAAGTTCAAGAATGTGTCAAGGAAAAGCGCTTGATGCGTTACCTCGGCGAAAAGGGACAGGGGATTGTTGAATACGCGTTGATTTTGGCTTTTGTCGTAGCGGTCGCGGTAGCTATCTCAAGTTCAGGAGGTTTGACGACGGCAGTTACAGCTGTCTTTACCAAAGTGACCGATCAAGTTAATGGGAAAAAAACAGGTGAGTAATCCTTAATAAATCAGCGGATTTAAGCAGTCGATCTAGAAAGCCTCTCGGTTCTGGGAGGCAATCTTTCCATTGGGGGGGGCACCATGGGGAAACAGAAAGGACAGGCCGTCGTGGAGTTTGCTCTGGTGCTGCCTTTATTTTTGATGTTGCTGTTTGGAATCGTCTATACGGGGCTTTTTTATTCGGATTATCTGACTTTGTCCAATTTGGCTCGCGAAAGCGCGCGTGCTGCTGCTATCCAGGGCATGACGGCAGACGATACCGGAGAAAAGAATTATAAAAAAATCCGGGATCAATATGGGGAGCAGATACGGTTAGTGACGAGTCTTTACACATGGACGTACAGCGACGATAGTTGTTTTTCCATTAATGAAGAACAGTCAGATACCAAGATGGTGACGGCGAAGCTGACCGCAAGGCGGGACGACAACTTTCCGGGGGTAGGCTTCATTAAATATATGTTGCCAGATAGCTTCGAAATCAGGTATTCTATGTACAAAGAAGCTTCTTCGGAGTAGTTTATTGCCGCCGTGCGGCGGAAATGGAGTGGGACATAGATGTCAGCATTGTTGGAACGTCTGGGACGGCCTGCAGGGGAAAAACTCCGGCAGCGGCCGATTTTTGCCGGGCGGCGCTCGAAAGCGACGGAGGACGCTTATCAGGAGATCAAGCTCGATATTCATCGACGAATCGTTGACGAGATGAATGCCGAAGAGCGGCAAATGCTCACGGGACGTGACAATTCCCGCGAGCAGGTCGAGTCACTGATTACATCGTATTGCAATCGAGTGCTCGACGACAACCCATTCGCCGTGCCGAGAGGAGACCGGGCGCGCATCGTGGCGGATATCTGCGACGAGATGCTGGGATTGGGGCCATTGGAGCCGCTCCTGAAGGACGACACAATCACCGAGGTCATGGTAAACGGGCCGAAGCAGATCTTCGTGGAGCGGGCGGGCAAGCTGTCCCTGACAAAGGTGCAGTTCCATGACGAACCCCATTTGATGAATATCATCGAGCGTATCCTGAGCCCGCTGGGGCGTCGTGTGGACGAGGCGTCACCGCTGGTGGACGCGCGTCTGGCCGACGGATCCCGCGTCAATATCATCATCCAGCCTCTTTCGCTGGTGGGGCCCTGCGTGACGATTCGAAAGTTTTCCAAGTCGGCACTATCGGTGGATAATCTGATCAGTTTTGGGACATTGAGCGAGGAAATGGCGGAGTTCCTTCGCGCCTGCGTCAAGGCACGGCTTAATATCCTCGTTTCCGGCGGTACCGGTTCCGGCAAGACGACGACGCTGAACGTGCTTTCGTCGTTCATTCCAGGGGACGAGCGTATTGTGACGATTGAGGACGCGGCGGAGCTCCGCCTTCAGCAGCAGCATGTGGTGACGTTGGAAGCGCGGCCATCGAATATTGAGGGAAAAGGCGAGATCACTATTCGCGACCTCGTGCGGAATGCGCTCCGTATGCGTCCCGATCGCATCATCGTGGGCGAGGTCCGTTCCGGTGAAGCGCTCGATATGTTGCAGGCCATGAACACCGGCCATGACGGGTCTCTGACTACGGCTCACGCCAACAGCCCGAGAGATGCGCTGTCCCGCTTGGAGACGATGGTGCTGATGGCAGGCATGGATTTCCCCGTGCGGGCCATCCGCGAGCAAGTATCCTCGGCGATCGACCTGATCCTTCAGCAATCCCGCATTCAGGACGGCAGCCGGAAGGTGACGTATATTACCGAGGTGCAGAAGATGGAGGGCGACACCATCGTCCTGCAGGATCTTTTCCGCTATGTGCATTCCCATATTGACGAGAACGGAAAATCGGTGGGGAATTTCGTGTCCACAGGACTGCAGCCCAGTTTCATCGACAAGTTCCGGCTGCATGGAGTGGAGGTTCCGCAAAGCCTGTTCAATGAGTCGCCTCAGGGCGCACAGGATTATATGTAACTTAAGGAACCACTGAATAAGTCCCTCCGCGCCTCTGCCGGGTCTTTTTCCGCCTGTCGTTGTCAAATCCCTCTCGACGTAGCGATGCTACGCCTTCGAGGGATTTTCCTAGACAGTCGAAAAAATCCCTCGACAGATGCACGAATTGACTTAATCAGTGTTTCCTTAAAGCCCTCCCCTATGGGGAGGGGGGACCGCGTTTGCGGTGGGTGAGGTTTTGTGGCCGTGGCGCTTATGTCAGCCTTTGCGTTACAAGACCTCATCCTTCAGCCCTTTTTGAAAGGTAAGTTTGTGAGGAGGAGCAGATAGCGTATGTTGGTATTGGCGATTTCGGCGTTAGGAGCGCTCTTCGTCTTCCTGCTGCTCCGATTTATCGTGAAGACGCGGTTGGTACCGGAGACGCAGATGCATCAGCGGCTGCGAAAACTCAAATACGGCTCGCAGATACAGACGGAACGGGCGACTGCAAAAACGCTCTCGGATATTCCGTTCGTAGAGCGCACAATCTCGCCATTACTTCGCTCGATTTCCGAGATGTTGCTGTTTTTCGCTCCGCAGGGCATTCATGATCGGTTGGAGCATCGGATCATGCTGGCAGGAAAGCAGGGCGTCTGGAGCGTGACCGCTTTTGTCTGCGGCTGGGTATTGTCCGTGGGCGCATGTCTGCTTGTCGCGTTCTTCCTTCTGTCGAATGCCGATTTGCCGTTTATCCAGCGGGTTGCTCTGCTGGTGCTGGGCGGCGTCGTAGGGGCGCTGCTTCCCTTCGCTATTTTGAATTCGATTATCCGCGAGCGGCAGAAGCAGATCATCCGGCAGCTTCCGGAATTTCTCGATCTCCTGTGTGTCAGCGTGCAGGCCGGATTGTCTTTTGACAGCGGGATAGCGAAGATCGTGGGTCGAATGAAAGGGCCGTTTATCGAAGAGTGTGAGCGCATGCAGCGCGACGTCCGCATGGGCATGATGCGGAAGCACTCGCTGCAGCAAATGGCACGCCGCTGCGATGTACAGGAAGTCTATCTGTTTACGACATCCATTATCCAGGCGGAGCGTCTTGGTACCAGTATCGCTAATACGCTGGTGAACCAGGCGGATAATATGCGGGAGCGACGCCGTCAGGCGGCGAAGGCGGAGGCCTTGCGCGCCCCGGTAAAGATTGTCTTCCCGTTGGTTCTGTTCATTTTTCCGGCGTTGTTTGTGATTGTGCTCTTGCCGTCATTGTTGTTCTTATTGAAGAATTTTTAAGACAGAAAAGGGGCTCTTCCTCGTGGCGGGACGGACGGCTATATGGAAACCGAGGGGGGCGTCTACAGACGCCCCCCCTTTGCATATAGAGATTGCGGATACGTTTTGGCGGCGTTTTCTCGGCCTGATGGGGAGAAAGAACATCGCGCCGTCTCAAGCGTTGCTGCTATATCCCTGTTCCAGCATTCATATGTGCTTTATGCGGTTCCCAATCGATGTGGCTTATATTAAGCGACAGGGGGACGACGGTAGCTGGCAAGTAATCGAGGTGGCGCGAGGGCTCCGACCGTGGTTCGGTTTCAGCGTGTGCAGGTTGGCAGATGCGGCGTTGGAGTTGGGGCAGGGCGAAGTGAAGCGCATCGGCATAGAGCCGGGAAACGTTTGGGAAGAAATATAGTTCGAATCCCGCTCGTCTAAGCCTTCCCCTAAGGGGAATGGGGACCGCCGTAGGCGGTGGATGAGGTTTCGCGATGTAACGACTATTATGTAAGTACATCCAAATACATTTATATATTTCTGGGCAAATCTTTTGGAGGCGAGTTCGATGAAGTTGTGGTGGAAAAGAGGATTGGCGGGCGAGCAGCGCGGCGCTTTTCTCGTGTTTACTGCGCTGGCAATATGGTTTTTAATGATGTTCGTCGCTTTCGCCGTGGATTTCGGAAACTATTACCAGCATCGCGCCCGTCTTCAGAACGCCGCCGACGCCGCGGCTTTAGCCGGTGTAGCAAAATATGCCGATAATGATTTTACTGAATCTGCGACAACTATTGGAAAAGGACGTCTTGTTAAAATTCCTACGGATGTAGTGGAGGGAAAGGATGGGGAGGCAGATACCTTTTCTTCTGGGGCTTACACATTTACTAAGCTTGCCGGCGTTCCTGACGACATACACAATCAGGGGAAAGCGTATGTTCAAAGAAACTATCGCGACAATATGGACATAAAGGACGACAGCGTGTGGAGCGCAACTCAGCAATCGACGACAGAAAATACGACGGAGAACGGAGTTGTCCAAACCACGACGACTATGGAGAAACAGTATTGCTATCGAGTCGATCTTGAGGATACTGTCACCACGTTTTTTGCGCGCATTTTTGGGGTAGAGACCTTGTACGTGAAGGTATCGGCCATGGCGATGCTGGACGGGACGGAGAGCGTTACGGTGGAGGAACTGTTGCCGGCAATCAGCGGCCACCTCGATGATATCATTCCCAATTATTATTGGGAAACCATTGTTGAGCAAAAAGACAGCAAGATTACAGACAGAACCAAAAAGACAGCGGATGGGAAGGATTTGGTAGTAACGGCCAAAAATTATGGCCCCAATAATCGCTTGTATCGGACATCCTCAGAGCAGGTGGATTCGGAAGGAAAGTTTATTCCGGGGGCAATCAAAGTTAATGTTGAAGGTAAAGATCGGCTGATTATCGGTTACCAAGAGCCTGAAGATAAAAATGGAATTTGTGCCGATCCTATTTATTCTGAAATTACCGACCCAAACTTTTTTACGGCGGGAAAAACTGAAGTCAACGCCGATGTGGGAACGTTGCAATATACTATTAATGAATCTTTCATTACCAGCGGCGGAGAGGATATTATCGGACTTTTTCTCGATCGGGATAATATCAACAACGGTGTAAATAAAGAACGGCGTGATGCAAATAATGCATTAATATATAACAATAAAGGCGAAGTAGTCAAAGATACAATATGGTACGGCTCGAAAGAGCGGTTCACCGAGATTAATCTCGGGCTCATTAAAGGGAATAATCCTAACGTGCCGATTTATGCCAGAATTGAAAGCGAGCCTATCCACATGGCATGGCCCGCGCTTACAACAGTACACGGTATTACGATCAATGTAAATTTGAAGGCAGAGGATTTTGTTCCCGGGCAGGTCAAGCCCTTTGTGCTTGCATATGACGGGCCGGACCAGAATCGGACGGATTTTGACGCGCCGTGGGTATCAACTGCAACAGAGAAGATAACTGTGAAAAAAGATGACTTTAGTAAAGATTTCAGGCCAGGACAAATAAATTCCAGCGCCGAACCGTTGCTCAGAAGGCTTAATCGTGATACTTCTGTCATTCCCAAAGTAATGGTGCAGACCTCGCGTACGACGCCGGGGCCGATTGTCGTAAACATTCCGGAAGGATATGTGTTCAACGGCGTCATTTTCGCTCCGTTAAGTCAAGTTACCATCGTAGGGACGGGAAGGATTCATGGCTTTATAGCCGCACGGCGGATTATCGAAAAGACCCCCTGCGGTCGTAAATTCGTCACTTCCCAAAAGATTCCGATGTCCACTTTGGTTGCCATAAAAAGAGGCGGCGAAGAGAATAACCGTTTTGATTATGAGAAGAAGTATGTTACGGATAATTACAATTTGGTGTATTCAAAGTCGGAGTTCGTGGATTTCACTGATACGAAATATTTAAAGGGGCTTGGTCTCGGATTTTGATATCATGGGGCTTCCGCACATGTGAGCGAGACGTGCGGAGGCTCTTTTTTCGGTTTTAACACAAGAATTGACAAACGGCGCGCGACGTTTTAATATTAAATGGATAATATACAAATTTCATACTAGGCGTATTGTGCGCTGGAAAGGGCATTTTGAATGTTTGGGATTGATATCGGCGTCGACCTTGGGACGGCTAACGTCCTCGTGTATGTGAAGAAAAAAGGGATCGTGCTCCGCGAGCCGTCGGTCGTGGCGGTGGATCGCGATACGGGACAGGTCCTCGCGGTTGGCGAGGAGGCCAAACAAATGATCGGGCGCACGCCGGGGAATATCGCGGCCATCCGGCCGCTTCGGGACGGCGTTATCGCCGACTACAACGTCACGGAGACCATGCTCCGCTATTTCATAGAAAAAGTGATCGGCCACAGCTTCGTGTTTCGTCCGCGCATCATGATCTGCGTGCCGTCGGGCGTCACGACGGTGGAGAAGCGCGCGGTGCAGGAGGCGGCGGAGCAGGCGGGCGCGCGACGCACGCAGCTGATCGAGGAGCCGATGGCGGCGGCGATCGGAGCGGGGCTGCCGGTGGACGAGGCGACGGGCTCTATCATCGTCGATATTGGCGGCGGTACGACGGACGTGGCTGTCATCAGCCTCGGCGGCATCGTGCTTTCGGCTAGCCTGCGCGTGGCGGGCGACAAGTTTGACGAAGCGATTATCGCGTACATTCGAAAACAGTTCAATCTGCTTATCGGGGAGCGTACGGCGGAGGACGTGAAGATGCAAATCGGCGCGGCTTATCCGGAGGCGCGGAACCTGCAAATGGAGGTCAAGGGCCGCGATTTGTACACGGGGCTCCCGAAGAGCGTCATGGTGACGACGGCGCAAATCGCCGAGGCGTTGGAAGGGCCGGTAGCGGCCATCGTGGAGTGTGTCAAGAAGGTCTTGGAGGACACGCCGCCGGAGCTGGCGGCGGACATTATGGATCATGGGATTGTCCTGACAGGCGGCGGTTCTATGCTGTACGGGCTGGACGCGCGGTTTCACCGTCAAACGGGGATTCCCACGATGCTGGCGGACGATCCGCTGTCCTGCGTGGCAATCGGCACGGGCAAGGCTCTCGACTTTGCCGATCAGTTCAAGGACGGACAGGATATGGACAGCGTATTTCCAGGGAAGAAATAGCGGAACAATAACTATGGGGTGATAAACTATGTGGCGTGGACTTTATACCGGAGCGGCGGGCATGATTACGCAGGAGAAGCGCACGGCGGTTATCGCGAACAATCTGGCGAATGTGAATACTACGGGCTTTAAGCGTGACCGCGCGCTGAATGAGGAATTTCGTCCGATGCTGATTCGGCGCATCAACGACGATGTGCCGATTAAGGTGACGGATTTCAAGGGCTTTTCACTCGACAGACGTCCGCCTGTGGTGGGGACGCTGGGGCTTGGCGCCTATACCTCGGAGATTGCCACCGACCATGTGCAGGGCAGTATGATGACGACAGGCAATCCGTTCGATCTCGCCATCAGTGGGAACGGGTATTTTGTGATTGACACGCCGCAAGGGCTCCGCTACACGCGAAACGGGAATTTTTACCGTGCGGCGAACGGCGAGCTTGTGACGTCGAACGGGCAGGCCGTGCTTTCCCGTCAGGGACGTCCGATCACGATCCCGGCGGACGCGCCGGAGATCATTGTGACGCCCGACGGCGGCATTTACGCGGGCGGCGCGCTGGTGGACACGCTGGGCTTTGTGGAATTCGGAGAGGACAGGCGGGCGGTGCTGAAGCAGGGGGACAGCCTGTTTTACCCACAGGAGGGCGCCGAGCCGCAGCCGGCGACGGGTACCATTGAGCAGGGCGTTTTGGAACGGTCGAATTCGAACGTCATCAACGAAATGGTGGACCTGATCGATAACTATCGCATTTACGAGGCGAATTCCAAAGCGGTCACGACACAGGATACGATGCTCGACCATTCGGTGAACGAGGTCGGCAGGCTGTAAGCCCTAATTTTTTCTAAAGGGTTAAGTTTTTCAGTTGTTTTTCCGATATACGGGACAGAGAATAGTTTGACCATTTTTGACAGATGGGAGCGGATGTTTTATGATGCGATCGCTTTGGTCCGCGGCGTCGGGCATGAAGACGCAGCAGCAGAATATGGACGTGACGGCGCACAACCTCGCGAACGTAAACACGTATGGCGGCAAGAAGGTTCGTGCGGAGTTCCATGACCTTTTGTATCAAACGCTTCGTCCGGCAGGCGCAGAAAGCGGCGCGGATTCTCAGTATCCGACGGGCCTCCAGATTGGTCTCGGCGACCGTCTCGCGGCGACCCAGCGTATTTTCTCGCAGGGTAATCTTCAGTCCACCGACAATCCGCTGGACGTTGCCATTGAGGGCGATGGCTTCTTCCGGATCGAGATGCCGGACGGCACTATCGCTTATACGCGGGACGGTTCGTTTAAGCGTGACGCGAACAACCGTCTTGTGACCACCGACGGCTATCCTTTGGCCGACAATATCGCCTTTGATGACGGCGTGCCGAACGACGCGATTACGATTTCTTCCGACGGGCGCGTGTCGCAGATTATTGACAATGTGCAGCAGCAGGTCGGCGTCATTCAGCTTGCGCGCTTTGTCAATCCCGCCGGACTGATTTCCCGCGGGCACAATCTTTTGTATGAATCTGACGCGTCCGGGCAGGCGCTCGAAGGCAATCCCGGCGAGGAAGGACGCGGGACGCTGGTACAGTCGGTGCTTGAGATGTCGAACGTGCAGGTTGTCGAGGAAATGGTCAACATGATCGTTGCCCAGCGTGCGTATGAATCGAACGCGAAGGCGATCACGACTTCAGATTCGATGTTGGAAATTGCCAACGGTCTGAAGCGGTAACGGCGATGATGCGGCGGCTGTGCTGCCTGCTGGCGGCAATTTGCCTTATGTCGTTCGCGTCTTCGGCTTCGGCTGCTTATGGGAAAATGCCGGAGGACATTTTTCCGCAGGAGATAACCCGGGAGGAATTACGGCAGCGCGCCGCCGATTTTATCGACGAAATGATACGCGTCTCGGGCGATACGCGTCGGTATACAGTAGAAATGGTTCATATCCCGCGCAGTGTTCGCGCACCGGAAGGCGCTGTCAGCTTTGCGCCGTCGATGCCTTATGGGCTTCGGTTTTGGGGCAATACGGCAGTCTACATGGACATCCTTGTCGACGGCGCGCCGTTTCGTCAGGTCAAATGCCAGTTCAAGATTCATGTGTTTGACAGGATCGCGGTGGCGGCTCGACCGCTTGCGCCGGGCCAGCCGCTCACGGAATCGGACTTCCGCTTCGAGGAGCAGGAGCTTGGTTCCCGCGGGAAAAATTTTTTGACGGATGGAAACGAGATTGTCGGGAAGACGCTGTCACGCCCCCTGGCCATCGGAACGCCGATTCTGAGGTCGATGCTGAAAACGCCGGACCTTCTGAAAGCCGGAGCGCCGGTGACCCTTATCTCGCGGCTGAACGGCGTTGAGGTCAAGATGGACGGGATTGCCCTGGAGGCGGGCGGTGCGGGAAAGATTATTCGCGTACGGAATAACGCTTCCCGAAAAGTGCTTCGCGGGCGGATTATAGACGAATTTACCGTAGAGATTGTGCATAAATAACGAAAGGACAGGCGAGAGCATGAAAAAGAATTGGCGGCTTCTGCCGGTCGCGGGACTTTTGGTCTTGCTGCTGGCATCGATGGTTCCCGTGTCGGCTCAATCCCTGTGGACGGACGGAAAGGGGCATACCGAAGGCACATACTTTTCCGACCGCAAGGCGCGGGACGTGGGCGACATTCTGACCATCGTGATCAATGAGACTGCAACGACCGCGGCAACGAAAGGTAGCTCCAATTCCAAGTCTGGCAGTGTTTCGATGAACGCGGGCGTCGGCGTCTTCGACTTCCTGAACAGTATATTCCCGGCGTCGGCCGGCGGTTCGGATTCCTTCAAGGCGGACGGCAATGCCACAAGCACAAACCGCGCCATAGGACGCGTATCGGTCACGGTGGTGGAAGTGGAGCCGAACGGCAACATGGTCGTCGAAGGAACACAGTCCATCTGGCAGAATAAGAACGAACACAAGATTACGCTGCGGGGCGTTGTGCGGCGCGACGACGTGTCCTATAACAATACGGTGCCGTCCTCCCAGGTGGCCGACGCGACTATTCGCTTTGACGGCAAGGGGCCGCTGAATTCCAAGCAGCGGCAGGGCATCTTGACGCAGATTTTCAATATCCTCTTCTGACGGAGGCGTGAAGCAATGAAAAGATGGATAGCGCTTTTGACGGCGGTTCTTTGCCTGTCCCTTTCGGGGATGGCTTTCGCGGAATCCTCAGTCACGCGAATCAAGGACATCGCAAAGGTGCAGGGTGTGAGAGCGAACCAGCTCGTCGGCTACGGTCTCGTCATGGGCTTGAATGGCACCGGTGACTCGAACAAGACGCTGGAAGTCCTGCAATCGGTGGCGAATATGCTGCGCCGTTTCGGTGTGACTATCGATCAGGCTTCGTTGAAAACGAAAAACGTGGCGGCTGTGGTCGTGACGGCGACGCTTCCTCCTTTCGTCCGCGAGGGCGACACCATTGATGTGACGGTTTCGTCCATGGGCGACGCGAAAAGTATCCAGGGCGGAACTTTGATTCAGACGCCGCTCCAGGCCGGTAACGGCGAGGTCTATGCGGTGGCGCAGGGCGCGGTGTCCACCGGCGGCTTTACGGCGGGCAACAGCGGCGGAAATACGCGGCAAAAGAATTTCCCGACGGTGGGACTGACGCCGAACGGCGCTATCGTTGAGCGCACGGTGGAGGAGGATCTCGGCAAGGACGGCACGATTTCGTTGTCGTTGGCGCAGCCGGATTTCACGACGGCTTCCAGGATCGCGCAGGCTATCAACGCGCGTTATGCAGGCGTTGCGACGGCTGCGAATCCGGGACGTGTGGACGTCCGTATTCCGCCGCATTTTCGCAATAATCTCGTCAGTTTTGTCGCGGGAATCGAAGAGCTGCCAATCATGCCGGACAATATCGCGAAGGTGGTCATGAACGAGCGCACCGGAACGATCGTCATGGGCGGCGACGTTGCGGTGGACAATATCGCGATTACGCAGGGCGGTATTTCCATCAGCATCGAGACCGAGGAGGACGTGAGCCAGCCGATGCCGTTCAATATGGGCAGCGGGGCGAAGACGGTCACGACGAAAAATGAGAACGTCAACGTCGCGGAAGAACAGGCGAACACCATCGTTCTCGATGCCACGGCGAACGTCAACGATATCGTGGGCGCACTGAACGCCGTCGGCGCGACGCCCCGCGACATTATCTCGATCTTGCAGGCGATCAAGGCGGCAGGGGCGCTCCATGCGGAGCTGGAGATTATTTAACAAGGCACGCCTTGTTGAAATGCTTGTCAGAGTGATTTTTCTCCTTCGGAGAAAAATGGATTTACGGCATTTTCAAGGTTTTACGATGTGAATGAGGTGGCGTCATGGTAAACGGAATGGCGGGGATGAATGCTCTTCAGGGGGCGCAAAACTGGGGGGCGCGAAATACGTCAAAAGAGGCGCTGCAGGCGACGACGGATGCGGCGCGGTTTGAAGAGTCGCTGAAGCGGGCGAAGGAATCCCTTGAAAAAGCAGAGCTCTCCGTCGACGCGTCGGGTATATCCGTCGAAAAGGAGTCAACAAAACTTCGCGAGGCCTGTCAGGGCTTTGAGGCGATGTTCCTCGATATCATGTTCAGGGAAATGCGGAACACCGTGCCGGAGAATACGCTGTTCGGCGAGAGCCAGGGCGAGAAGATCTGGCATTCCATGCTCGACACCGAGCTGATGCAGAACGTGGCAAAATCCGGCGGCGTAGGCATCGCGGATATGATGTATGACAACCTGATTGATCAGGTGACGTCGCAGACGTTGGCTGCGAAAGGGAAGGTCGGAAATTCGTAAAGGAACGCGAAAAGGTTTTCCATAAAAACCACAGGGAAAGGCAGTATACTTCTCCTGTGGTTTTCATTTTGCCGCGTTTCGGGCGCGGCGTTGTGCGGGAGGCTGGGTATGTTTTTAGGGAAGAACCTGATACGGCGCGCAGTAGGGTTGACGCTCGCGCTGTTTTTCTTTTTGTCGTCGGCGGCGTTTGCCGCTTCGCCGTCGATCACCAGCGTGCGGTTCGGCAAGGGGACCGATCACGATCGGATCGTCCTGGACGTTACGACGCTGCCGAAGTACGCGGCGCGGACGGAAAAGGACGGCACGCGGATCATACTGGAGCTGACGGATATCGGCGACGCGGCAAAGCTGAAGCCGATCATCCACAGCGACGTGATTCATCGCGTTTCCTTTACAAAACTGAAAAACAGCGTAATCATGACCATCGACCTTACGGAACCGGCGGAATATGTGGTCAAGACGCTGAAGAATCCGAACCGCGTCTTTATCGATATCAAGAAGGAGTATGAATACGAGCAGAAAACGGAGCCCGCGCCGGGATTGGTGCAGCGGGTGTATACGCGGCGGGACGGAAGGGGACGTTTCCGGGCGTTCCTGCTCGACGTGGATTTGAAAAAGTACGATCTCGTTCCGGTGCTGGCCAACGGTGAAGTGCTTGGGCGGACGACGGTGTCACGCATGTCCGACGAGGTGGACGCGGTGGCAGCCATCAATTCCAATTATTTTGCGCCGTCCGGGGAGATTCTCGGGGTGCTTCGCATGGATGGCGAGATTGCGGGGACGACGTATTTCACCCGCAGCGCGCTCGGCGTGCGACAGGATGGAGCGGCTTTCGTCGCGCCCGTCTATTACAGCGGGCGGGTGACAATCGGCAAGAAGTCGCAGCTCGTTTCCGGGGTGAACGCGGAGCGGGGCGAGGATACGCTGATCATTTACAACCGCGCGTACGACGTCCGCACGAATACGAACCAGTATGGGCGGGAATTTGTGGTGCAGGACGGCAAGGTGACGAAAATCACGCAGGGTAATTCCATCATTCCTGAGAACGGCTATGTCGTTTCGGTGCACGGTAAGGCGAAGGCCGCTTTTTCGAAAGTTCGTGTTGGCGACAAGGTTACTTTGGAGGAAGATTTGGGAACGGACTTTGCCGGGGTGCCCGTAATTGTCGGCGCCGGACCGACGCTGGTGAAAGGCGGCAAGGTGCATGTGACGGCGCGAGAGGAGGAATTCCCTTCCGATATTGCGCGGGGGCGCGCGCCGCGAACGGGCGTCGCGGTGTTGCCGAACCGTCACGCGCTTCTCGCGGTGGTAGACGGGCGCCAGGAGGCGAGTATCGGCGCGACGCTGGAAGAATTCGCCGAGCTGCTCGTGAAGTACGGCGCGAAGGAGGCCGTGAATTTTGACGGCGGCGGCTCCAGCGCGATGGTGGTCGGCGGAGAGTTGCTGAATTCCCCCTCCGACGGCGAAGAACGTCGCGTTGGGAGCGCATTGGCGGTCATGCCAAGGAAGAATGTTCCGTCTTCAAAACCACAGAGAAAAAAATGAAGCCGCCTCTTGCGAAGGAGGGCTTCGCTTCGTATAATGGAAGTATTGAAAAGGGAGGCGGCGCGACGTGGAAAGGAAAATTCTCGCGGCGACCGCTTTCGTGCTGCTGACTTCAGGGGTGGCGTTTTTGAACGACGCGTCGACCGTTCAGCGGGCAGCCATCGGCGGCGAAGTCACATGGGTGATTGAGAAGGGGGAGCGCGTTGAGGAAGGAGACGCGCTTGTGAAGGTTGCGGCGCTGTCCGGCGGCGAGGCGGCAGCGGCGCGTGCAAAAAACAGAGGCGTCGTGCGGGAGACAATGGCGACTGTGGGCGCCAGCCTGAAAAAAGGCGACGTCGTGGCGAAAATCGGGAAAGAATAAGTGTTATTATTGCAATATAACGGGGTGGACGGATTGAGTAAGGTGTTCAAGCGAGTGAGAGCGATAGTGGCGGCAATGGCTGCCGGAGCCATGATCTTGGGGGGTGCTCCCAAGGCGAATGCGATGGATGAGATCATGCCGCTGGAGGAAGTGCAGGCGGGCATGGTCGGCCAGCTTTATACGGTGGTCGATATGTCCGGGGATATACAGAGCTTTGAGGTGACGATTCTCGGCGTCATGCAGAATGGAAAATCTATGCCGTATATCATCGCGCGCAGCGAGGGCGCGTTTGCCGATACGGACGGCGGGCTGATGCAGGGCATGAGCGGCAGCCCCGTTTATGTGGACGGGCGGCTTTTGGGCGCGGGCTCCGCGACGGTCAAGGAGATGGATCCTCATACGTTTTTGATCACGCCGATCGAGGAAATGCTGCCGATCTGGGAAATGCCCGACACGAAGAACAATAATCGCCCGAAAATCGTCGACCTGAAAAAGCCCGAGACGGACGAAAAGACCGAGGGGGAGCAGGGAGAGAAGAAAGACGAAGGGCTGATTCTCACGCTCGGGCAGAATGGCGCAGGCATAAAGACGGACGGCAAGGAGAAAGTCCCGCAGGAGCCGCTGAAGGACGGCGACGCAAAGGACAAGGAAGAACAGAAGGCGGATGCGCGGGAGACAAAGAAGGACGAAGCAAAGGTCGACAAGGAGCCGGCGGCTGAGGCTGCGAAGGATAAGGAAGGTAAGGAAACAAAGGACAAGGGCTCCAAAGAACAGGGACCGGCGGCTGCAAAAACTGAAAACGCCAAAACCGGGGAAGCCAAAGAAACAAAAGCTACGAACGAAGCCGAGGCAACTAAGGAAAACAAGGAAAACAAAGATAATAAAGATAATAAAGATTCCAAAGACGCCGCTCCTTCCGGGGAGAAGCAGGAAAAAGCGCTAGTCTACGCCGCGGGATTCGGCGAAGCGGGCATGCGCTTCCTGCAAAAGCAGCTTGACCCGATGGGGTATCAGGCGTCGGCTTTCGGAGGTATGTCCGCCGCCAGCTACACGACGGATTATGAGGCAATCCTGTGTCCGGGCAGTCCGGTGGGCGCCGCGCTGGCTTACGGCGACTTTTCCTTCGCGGCTACGGGGACGGTCACGGCGATAGAAGAGGACGGGCGCCTCCTGGCTTTCGGCCATCCGTTCCTGCATCGCGGCAACGTCAATTATTTCATGACGGACGCTTCGGTATTTGCGATGGTCAACGGCATGACCGACGGCATGAAGCTGGTGAATACCGGCAGCATCATCGGGCGCATCAACCAGGACCGCACGGCGGGCATTGCCGGAACCGTGGGCATGTTCCCGACGGTGGTTCCGATTCGTCTGACAGTGGAGGACAAGACATTGGGACGCACCGCTTCTTATGCGGCGACGATGGCTTACGATGAAGCGTTCGTCCCTGTGCTGACCCAGGCAATCGCATACGCGGCGCTGGGCCGTACTGTGGACACCATGAGCGAAAGCACGGTCAAGGTGGATTTCGCCATTCGTACCGACGCGGCGAAAGACGGCGTCTTTGAGCGGACAAATCTTTTTTATGCGGCGGCGGACACGGGGCAAATTGCTTTCGCGGAGCTGGCGCAGGCGATGGCCCTGATTTCCAGCGATACGAAGGGCGAAGCGGACGTTTACGACGTCAAGGTCAATATCTCCTCCGAGGCGGAGCGGCGCACCGCCTCCCTTGTATCGGCGACGCCGGACAAGCTGAAAGTGAAGCCCGGCGATACTGTGAAGTTTAAGGTGACTCTCCGTCCTTACCGCGCGGAGCCGATAACTGTGGAGGTGCCGTTCACCGTGCCGAAGAGTCGCCGGGACGGGACGATGAATCTTGACGTGCACGGCGGGGGGCTCGTTTCCCTCGATAAGCTTCTTCAGGCCGCCCAAGCTGAAGCGGGTATTATTACGCCGGACGCCGGGGAAGAAGGAAAGACGGTCTCGGATCGTCTGAACGAGATGGGGAAAACCGACGCGAACAACGAGATTGTGATTGAGCCGGGCGTCGGGCCAACGCTCAGCGAGAAGGAGCAGAAAAAGGAAATCGAGGCGGCCATTCGCCGTCAGGAAGAGGAACAAGCCAGCGGCAAAAAATCGGAGCCGGCAGCGCCACCCAGAGCGAAGTTCGCGACTGAGTATGTTATCGATAACGTAATCCACACGGCGGTCGAGGTTTCCCGAAAAGAAGAGTGATTTTTCCTTTTCAGGAAACATGAATTGTGATATAATACGGTTGCGTAGTATGGGAAACGAAAATGTTTTTGTTTCCGGGTGCTGGGAGGCGTTCCAAAGTGGAAGAGAACAATGAAATGGAAAACACGCAGGAAAAGTTTAACGTGGATGGAAGAGCTTTACGGATATTGATAACGGATGATTCGAAACTGCTCAGGAAAAAACTTCGCGTGGAGCTGGAGAAATGCGGCTGCGAAGTTCTCGAAGCGGAAGACGGAAAAGAGGCGGTCATGAAGACGTTGCAGGAAAAGCCGGACGGCGTTTTCCTCGATATCGTCATGCCAGAGGTCGGTGGCATCGAAGCCCTCCGCGTACTCAAGGAGGTGTCCCCGGAGATGCCGGTCGTCATGCTTTCCTCGGCCGGAACGCCGCAAAAGCTGATGGAAACACTGAAGCTGGGCGCGCTTGATTTCATTCAGAAGCCTTATACGAGCATTCAGATTAAAAAAGCGCTTGAGTGCATCCGAAAGAAGGCGGCGAGCAATGAATAGCCTGTATTTTGCCCAGTATCTGGTCAACGAAGGCGCTCTTTCGTCGCAAGAGGTTAAAGAGTTGCTTTGTCAATCCGAGAAGACGGAACCGGGGCTGGCGGTTATTGCGTTGGCGGAAGGTGCAGTGTCCGCGTCTAAGCTCGCTGAGTTGATGCCGTTTGAGAAGGACTCTTTTCCGAAGCTGGCGGTGGCGGAAGGCGTGCTTTTCGCTTCTCAAGTGGAAAAACTGCAGGGCGTGCGTTCAACGGATGGACTTAAGCCCGCGCAGGCTCTTTTGGACAGCGGAAAAATGGATTTCGTGGAGCTGGGACGACAAATGGCAACCTGCGGTTCTTCGGAGGGAAGTCCGATTAAGGATGCGGTTCGTCGTTTTGCGGAAGACAATGAGGAGCTGGCTGCGGAAGTTGAATACTATGCGGACTTTACAGAACTTTTCATGCGTTCGCTGATGCGATTTATGGATACTACAGCGGTAGTGGATAGTTGTGATTCTGATTGTGAGGAACTGTTTGCCTCTCATACCGTTTCCCAGAGGCTTTCCGGCGCGGTGAGTTTCGTTTCGGGGATATACGCAAACGACAAGGTCTTCGTCGAGATGGCAAAGCGATATAGTCGCGAGCCAATCGAGGAAGCGGACGAAATGGCGGAGGACAGTGTCGCGGAGTTCCTGAACGTCGTCAATGGTCTTTTCGTTGTCGATCTCGGCAAGCGCGACTTCGACCTCGATCTTGAGACGCCTCGAGTCGGTAAGAACACGCATCCGATGGGAAGCCATCAGTTACGGATGTGCATCGATACAGGATTTGGCTCTTTCGCGTTGGTGCTCGCGGCTGACGAGTTCACGCTGAAGGAATGACCGTTTTAATTAAAGAAAAAACGCAATTAAAGACCGGCCGCACAAAGTGTGGCCGGTCTTTAATTGCGTTGATTCTTTAGGAAACACTGATTAAGTCAATTCGTGCATCTGTCGAGGGATTTTTTCGAC
>CAMHCS010000037.1 GCA_946183785.1 uncultured Selenomonadales bacterium
ATGTAGGGGAAGTCTGCGCCTTTTTACAAGGTGTGGATAAATGTTTCACAGTAAAGAAAACGGAAAAATATTGTATCGTAATGGTCTTTTATATATAGCTTAACTTATAGCGCCACGTCTAAGGGTTCGCAATTCATATAGGATTATGAAAGCCCAGCACTAATAAGGAACATTCAAGGGACCATTATGATGCAATTTTACCAATTTCAAGCATTTTAAGCACTTGTGTTTCATTTGAGCGTTTGTCCGAAACGCAGTCATAGCAAGCAGAGCATAAGTTAACGGGTTTAGACCATTTTTTTATAATAAAATGGCAAAAAGTCAAAAAAAGTACTTGATTTTTTTTTCGGGAACGATTATTATATGAGCTGTGGTTAGCACTCGTTGAAGTTGAGTGCTAACAAAATCAGAGAGTCAGGATAGAAACAGGAGGCAGGTAAACATGATTAAGCCATTGGGCGAGCGTATTGTGGTCAAAGTTAAGGAAAAGGACATGACGACGGCGAGCGGCATCGTTCTGCCGGATACGGCGAAGGAAAAACCGCAGGAAGGCGAAGTCGTTGCGGTCGGCTCGGGCAAGATGCTTGAGTGCGGCAAGGTTGCGCCGATGGAGGTCAAGAAGGGCGACCGTGTGCTCTTTGCGAAGTATTCGGGCAACGAGGTCAAGGTTGACGACGAGGATTACCTGATCATTCGTCAGTCGGATATCCTTGCGGTTCTTTAATCATTACGCAGACGCTTATATTTTAGGAAATAATGGAGGCATAACGAGATATGGCAAAGCAGATTTTGTTTGGTGAGGAAGCTCGCCGCGCGCTTGGTCGCGGCGTCGATTCGCTGGCGGACGCCGTAAAGGTGACGCTGGGCCCGAAAGGCCGCAACGTGGTGCTGGACAAGAAGTTCGGCGCACCGACGATTACGAATGACGGCGTGACGATCGCCCGCGACATCGAGCTCGAGGATCCGTTTGAGAACATGGGCGCGCAGCTTGTGAAGGAAGTTGCGACGAAGACCAACGACGTGGCCGGCGACGGCACCACGACGGCTACGCTGCTTGCGCAGGCTATGGTTCGCGAGGGTATGCGCAACGTCGCTGCGGGCGCGAACCCGATGGTTCTGAAGAAGGGCATCGAGATGGCGGTCAACACGCTGGTCGATGAGATCAAGAAGAAGGCGAAGGCGGTCAAGGGCGACGACGTGGCGCAGGTCGCTACGATTTCCTCCTCCGACGAGACGATCGGCAAGCTGATTGCCGACGCCATGAGCAAGGTCGGCAAGGACGGCGTCATCACTTCCGAGGAGTCCAAGACGATGAAGACCGAGCTGAAGGTCGTCGAAGGCATGCAGTTCGACCGCGGCTACATCTCCCCGTACATGGTCACCGACGCAGACAAGATGGAAGCGGTTCTGAAGGATCCGTACATCCTGATCACCGATCGCAAGATTTCCACGATTTCCGATATCCTGCCGATTCTCGAAGAGGTTGTCAAGCAGGGCAAGGAACTCGTTATCATCGCGGAAGACCTCGACGGCGAGGCTCTTGCTACGCTGGTCGTCAATAAACTCCGCGGCACGTTCAAGGCTCTGGCTGTCAAGGCTCCGGGCTTCGGCGACCGCCGCAAGGCTATGCTCGAGGATATCGCGATTCTGACGGGCGGCACGGTCATCAGCGAGGAGCTGGGCCGCAAGCTCGACAGCGTCACGATTGCCGACCTCGGCCATGCGGGCCAGGTTCGCGCCACGAAGGACGAGACCACGATCGTGGACGGCGTCGGCGACAAGAAGGCTATCGCTGCTCGCGTCGAGCAGATCAAGAAGCAGGTCGCTGAGACGACCTCCGACTTCGACAAGGAGAAGCTCCAGGAGCGCCTTGCGAAGCTGTCGGGCGGCGTTGCGGTCATCGAGATCGGCGCTGCGACCGAGGTCGAGATGAAGGACAAGAAGCTCCGCATCGAGGACGCGCTGAACGCGACCCGCGCTGCGGTCGAGGAAGGCATTGTCGCCGGCGGCGGCACGACTTTCGTAGACATTCTCCCGGCGCTGGATGCACTGAAGGCTGAAGGCGACGTGCAGACGGGCATCAACATCGTCAAGCGCGCCATCGAGGAGCCGGTTCGCCAGATTGCGGACAACGCGGGTCTCGAAGGCTCGGTTGTCGTCGAGGAAGTCAAGAAGGCTGGCAAGGGCAAGGGCTTCAATGCGCTGACGGGCCAGTTTGAGGACATGATCAAGGCCGGTATCGTCGATCCGGCGAAGGTCGTCCGTTCCGCGCTCCAGAACGCGGCCAGCATTGCGGCTATGGTCCTGACGACGGAGACGCTCGTCGCGGACAAGCCGGAAAAGGCTCCTGCGATGCCTCCGGCCGGCGGCATGGGCGGCGGAATGCCGGGCATGATGTAAGCCGATTCGCACGATAAACGCATAAGTTGAATCCCTCTCACTATGGTAATGCCATGGTGGGAGGGATTTTTTCGGTTATTGTCAGGATGTTCGCTTTCGTGTAAAATATAAAAGATTGAAATGTGCGCTTTGGCGCATGATGTTGTAACAGCGAATCTCGTGGTAGGAAAGTGAATGCCCGGAGAATCAAGCGCACGCGAATATTTATATTGGGAATGGAGTGTCATGGAATGAAAGCGTCAGGCAAGGAAAGAAATTTGGCAAAATTGATGATTGGGGCAATGCTGTTTTCGGGAGGGACGATGTTTTCTCCTGTCGCTTCGGCGGAGGTATCTGTCACAAGCAAGGCGGAGGCCGACGCGCTTGCTGCGAGCGGCACGCTGGTCAAGGAAAGCAATAGCATGATAGTTAAATATTATCTAAATCCTTCTAATGCCGAGAAAAAGCTCTCGGTAAGTGGTAATTATATATACTCTGACACTAGCCCCGGCATTGACACCAATTTTAACGGGGGGTACAGAGATTCCGGCGCGGCGTCCGGCTATACGTTGACGCTGGAAAACGGGACGGAAATCAAGAATTTTTGGAGTTGCAATCTGGCGGGAGCGTACACGACGAGCGGGGACGCTACGGACAATCAACTGATTATCCGGGGCGGTGATGTGGATATTGTGGACTACGATACCAAAACGACAAAGGACAACCAATCGAATTCCCAAGGTGGTACAATATCCGCGCCGGGGTTTCTTGCCGGAGGCGTCAGCGCTGACGGGAACGCGACGGGTAACTCCGTCATCATCGAAAGCGCGTCGCTGTCGGGGGGGTTGTCTCCGCTGGAGGTCATTGGCGGACGGGCGTCGAAAGACGCGACGGACAACCGTATCACAGTGAGCGGCGGCGTTTTCGCCATGGACGTATACGTGATTGGCGGCAAGAGCACGGAGAAGGGCAATGCGAATCAAAACACTGTCAATATTACGGGCGGAACGTTCACCAGTGAGTACATTGCCGGCGGCGTCTCTGTAGACGGTAATGCCGTCGGAAACACGGTAAACCTTATTGGCGGGGATGTGAGCGGGACTGAAGTGAGAGGAGGTTACGCTACAGCAACGGGAGAGGCTGCAGGAACGGGAGAAGCCAAAGACAATACGGTCAATGTGTTTGCCCCGTTGGAGGTGGGCGGCTTGCGTGGCGGCGTCGTCAATGCTGGATGCGTCTCTTCCGGCAACACACTCAATCTTTACGCGGAAAACGTTACGACAGGCAAGATGGACGCCTTTCAGAACATCAATTTCAGGCTTCCGGGTACGGTCAAAGATGAAAGCAATATATTGACGGTGAAGGACGCTGTGAATCTTTCCGGCGTGACTATCGGCATGAGTGTTCAACCAGGCGTTTCTCTTAAAAAAGGCGATAAGGTGAATCTGATTCAAAGTGGCGTCGAGATTACAGGGGGAGAAACGAAAACTCTGACTACCGATCCCATCGCGGAAGATCTCGACACCGACAGCGTATATACTTTTTTGATCAAGCCGGAGGACGCGAACACGAACACGTTTGTCGCTATCGTGGACGGCGAGAGCGAGACCGAGGAGACGGAGCGCACAAAGTCCATCGTGGAAACAAGGGCGGCGACGCTGACGCTCCTGAACAGCGGTGCGGATATGCTGGCGGAAAAGGGCTTTGCTCAAGCGGCGAACGCCGTGGCTCTTGACGCGGCGGAGCATGGGAAAAACGGCGGCGCGGAAACGCAAAAGGCCGGCGGCTTTACGCCGTTTGCGGCATTCGGCGGCGGAAGTATCCGGGCCGAAAGCGGATCACATGTAGATACCAGGGGCTTCAGCGCCAGTATCGGTTTTGCGCGGGAGCTTCCGAACGCGCAGGGGCGTCTGCTTTTCGGCCCGGTGGTCGAGTATGGCGGCGGCAACTATGACAGCTATCTGGACGACGGCACCCATGGGGAAGGCGGCGCGCATTATTGGGGATTCGGTCTTATGGCGCGGCAGACGAACCACGACGGTTTATATTATGAGGGCAGCGTGCGCGGCGGCCGGGTGACCTCCGACTACAAAGGTGCCATGAAAGGGATTGGCGAAACGCGCTATGACAGCGGCACGAATTATTGGGCGGCGCATCTTGGCGTGGGAAAGGCTTTTCAGATCAACGCGAAAAACACGCTGGACGGTTATCTGAAATATTTTTACAGTCATCAGGCGGGAGAGGACATTACGGTGCAGTTCCCGGGCCTGGCGATCGACGGAAAGATGAGCTTTGACAGCGTAGACAGCCATCGGGTTCGCCTCGGCGCAAGACTCACCCATAGAATCAACGAGAAAAACAGCTTCTATGGCGGTCTCGCTTATCAGTATGAGTTCGGCGGCGATGCGAGGGCGCATTATGACGGCAACATGACTCCAAGCCCCAGTGTGAAGGGGAGCAGCGGCATGTTGGAGCTCGGGTGGCAGGTGAAGCCGGGGGCAGATCCCGTCACTATCGACCTTGGCGTGGCAGGCTGGATCGGGAAGCAACGAGGCGTAACCGCCGGATTGCAAGCTATGTGGTCGCTTTGATCTCTTTTCCCACAGGGGCGGACATAACAAATCCCTCTCGCTTTGGTAATTCCATAGCGGGAGGGTTTTTTGCAGGGGGCTTTATGTGGCGGCGCCGATCATGTTCATTTCCGGCGGCTCGTCTTTGGTGAATTCGGTCATGTATTTCCAATAGCGTTTCGGGAGCAGTGTCATCCGGCATTTTTCATTGTGGCGCGGCCTGATTTCGATGGTATCGTAAAAGGACCGCCACAGGGCGCGGAATTTTCGTTCCTCCTCGTCGGGCGGCGCGGCGAGAAAAGCGTCCATTGGAATCACTGCAGATTCGTAAGGGCGATAGACGAGGGCGGCATGGTGAATTTCGTCGTATATCAGAATGTGCTCCTCGGGGAAACGCGCGGCGAAATGATGGGCGAGGAACGGCAGCACGAAATTCTTCGGCCCGATGGTGGTGACGAGGACGCCCTTTTGGTCGGAGAAGCGGATGAACCCCTTCAGAAGATGCGCTTCGTGCAGCAGCCGCTTCACCGCTTCGGTGAGCCGCCAGACTTCTTCGTTGCCCGCAAAGGACAGAAAACGCGCGCCGTAGCGGTAGCCCTGCCGCAAAAAGCGCAGCATGACCAGTTCCTTTTCAGGCAGGCAGGTCAAAAAAGCGTGACGGAGAAGCTCGTCGGCGGCGGGGGAGATGCGCGCGGGAATGGAGCAGGCGACGCGGGCGGCGTGTTCTTCGTCTGTCGAAATGTCTTTGACGTCGAAAAGGGAAATTTCGGGCGCGTCCGGTCCGACGATGGCCGTCGGCATTTCGTGCGCCGTGTAGCTTTCAAAGACGCAGCATAAGAAGCCCTCGAAGCTGCCGTCGTAGCGGTAGGTCAGCGCGGAGTTCGCGGCGGTTTTCAAATCGGGGCGGCGAGACATGCAAGCTCCTTCCTTTCTATGGGGGAAAGCGTCGGCGTTTCTTCTTCGAACAGGGATAGCTGACGCACGGGAGCGGTTTCCGCGCGATACAGGGCGCGTTCCCGGGGCGACATCAAGTCGAGCAATATATCTTCCTTAGCGGCAGGCGCGTCAAAATAGCGTTTCCCGTTCGCGACGAGGAAATGGCGGGCGCGCTTCGTGACGACGCCGATTTTTGTCAGGGCATCCCAGGTCAGCGCGGCGGCGCGGCGGGCGCGGGTAATGCGCCACGCGCTCTTGACGCCGATGCCGGGCACGCGGAGCAAAAGCTCATAGGGCGCGCGGTTCACTTCCAGCGGGAATATTTCCTTGTGGCGGAGCGCCCAATGGCATTTCGGGTCAAGATACGGGTGCAGCCGTCCTTCCGTGCCGTCGAAAAGCTCGTCCGAGGAAAAGCCGTAAAAGCGCAGAAGCCAGTCTCCCTGATAGAGCCGATGCTCGCGCCAAAGCGGCGGCGGCGTACTGACGGGCGGCAGGGCGCGGGCGTCGTTCACGGGAATGTAAGCGGAGTAAAAGACGCGCTTTAGCCGATAGCGTTCGTAAAGGGCGGCGGTCAGCGTGAGGATTTGGCGGTCAGTTTCGTTTGTCGCGCCGATGATCATCTGCGTACTCTGTCCTGCGGGGGCAAAGTGGGGCGAATGCCGGAATCGGACGAGATCGCGTCGGTTTTCGTCGATGCCGCCGCGAATCAGCGACATGGGGGCGAGTATGGCGGCTTTCGTCTTGTCCGGTGCGAGGCGTTGGAGGCTTGCGCCGGAGGGAAGCTCGATGTTTACGCTGAGACGGTCGGCGAGGAGCCCGAGACGGCGGACAAGGGCGGCGTCTGCGCCGGGAATCGCTTTCGCATGGATATAGCCGGAAAAACGGTACTCCTCGCGGAGCAGGCGCAGCGTCTCGATCATCTTTTCCGTGGCGGCGTCGGGGGTACCGGCGACGCCAGAACTCAGGAACAATCCTTCGATATAATTCCGTCGATAAAAGGCGATGGTCAGCTCCGCCAGCTCGCGTGGGGAAAAGGAAGCGCGGCGCGTGTCGTTGGAGCGGCGGTTCACACAGTAGGCGCAGTCGTAAACGCAGACATTGGTCTGCAAGACCTTCAACAGCGAAATGCAGCGGCCGTCTCCCGCGAAAGAATGGCAAATGCCGCAGGCTTCCGCGCTTCCTATGCCGCCGCGCCGCGCGGATTTTTGCGCGCCGCTGGACGTGCAGGCCGCATCGTATTTCGCCGCGTCGCTCAAGATGCGCAGCTTTTCCATCGTGTCCATAGAGTTCCGTCCTCCCGAAAATATGTTCCTTCCATATTATATAAGGAACAAATGTTCTTGTAAAGCCTTTTTGGTTGTGAGAAAGCGTGCTTTCGTGTAAAATTATGGGCAGGAGAAAGTACGCTTTCGTATCACCAAGTCGGGAGGGAAAGGTATGGGATTTTTTGACAGCCTGTTTGGAAAAAAGAAAGAAGACGCCGTGAGCAGGAAAGTCTGCCCCGTATGCGGCATGGAGTTCTCCGATAAAGGCATGGACGTATCCGACGGAACGATCTGCCTCTCCTGCTGGGAAATCGTGATGGACGACTTCGAGAGCGGAATACTGGATGAACAGGATGATTTTTTCATCGCGCCGATCCAGGCGGCGGTGCAGACTAAAAAAGCGGAGCAGGACGCCATCAGCCGCGCGAAAGCGCAAAAGCCGGAAAACTGTCCGATTTGCGGAGGCAAGATGCCGAAATTCATGACCATGGAAACAAAAGACGGATATATTTGCGACGCCTGCTTCGGAAAATTCAGCGATCTGGAGGACCGGAAAGAAACGGAAAAAGCGCTTGAGGATATGACGATCAAGGAACTGTCAGATCTGTTCGCTCTGGCAGAGAAAAAGCATGAGGCAAAGGCGCTTCGGATGGAGCAGGACCGCTGCCCCGTCTGTGGGGGCGACGTGTCCGAAAAATCGACCGGCTCCCTCTGGGGCGACGTCAAAAAATCGGTCAAGGAGGGATTCCCTGCCTTCGTTGTGCTGAAGGACAACTGGAAAATCTGCGGCGAATGCGCCGATAAAGTGCGCGCCGTGTATCCTGTTGCGCATTCGAGGAAGCCGGACGGCGACGGCGGATACGAAGACGTCTATGTGGACCCACTCAACGACGTCACCCTGGAAGCGTTCAAAATAGCGTTAGCGGACGAGGAAGCAAAAAGTCTGGAATAACATATTTTATATAATTTTTTTTCATCAGCGTCAATTTTGGGAGCCATGACTTGTATATATAATTAAGGAAGCACTGAATAAGTCCCGCCGCGCCCCTGACGGGTCTTTTTCCGTCATGCTGCGTCAAAGTGCTCTCGACGTAGCTCTGCTACGACTTCGAGCACTTTTCCTTGCCTGACGAAAAAATCCCTCGACAGGGCCACGACTTGACTTAATCAGTGCTTCCTTAAAGGCGTTAAATAATTAACAGATAAGGGAGGTTTCTACTATGCCGATGAACAAAAACGAACTCACGAAAGAAATGCTGGAAAAAGCGATACAGTGTGAAACTGCGGAAGAACTGATGGCATATGCCAAAACGGAAGGCATTGACATTACTAAGGAAGAAGCCGAAGCGTATCTTGCCGAACTGTCGGAGTTTGAGCTGAGAGACGGTGACCTCGAACGTGCTGCGGGAGGAAAGGCCCCGGGTGGTGGTGATAAAAGCATCCCTCCGGAATCTCGCTATTGAGGATTCAACGGGAAACCCCAATTGATCACAGTGCATTACAAAACAGCCGTGGAGCTTAAAATTCCACGGCCGTTTTGTTTTCGTATGCCAAAGTGCAGTTTTACGTTCGCTAAGGAAGCACTGAATAAGTCCCGCCGCGCCCCTGAGGGTCTTTTTCCGTCATGCTGCGTCAAAGTGCTCTCGACGTAGCTCTGCTACGACTTCGAGCACTTTTCCTTGCCTGACGAAAAAATCCCTCGACAGGGCCACGACTTGACTTAATCAGTGCTTCCCTAAATAAAAATTCCCCTATTGACAATGTAGTGGCCGACGCCACAAGATTGTCAATGGAGCGTGCGAAAACAAAAAAACGCCCCTTCGCAAATTTTATCGGATTCGCAAAGGGGCGGTTTGACATACTTGGTTTAGTTGTTGAAGATATTCTTGATCGCCTGGATATTGACGTCCCGATTCAGCTGGGCGAGGTAGGTCGTCAGCTTGATGTTTTTCGGGCAGGCGCGGACGCAGTTTTGGCTGTTTCCGCAGCTTGTGATGCCGCCCTTTTGCATCAGCGCTTCGAGGCGTTTCGGCTTGTCGTACTCGCCGAGGGGGTTGATGTTGAAGAGATACGCCTGAACGACCGGAGCCGGGCCGATGAAGTCAGACTGCGGGCCGACATTCGGGCAGGCTTCCATGCAGCAGCCGCAGGTCATGCAATGGGAAATCTCATAGGCCGTGGCTGCGGTGTTAGGGTTTTGGCGCGGAGCCTCGTGTACTTTCCACGAGCCGTCCACGTTGATCCAGCCCTGAATCTTTTTCAGACTCTCAAACATTACCGTGCGGTCGATCAAGAGATCGCGAATGACGGGGAAGGTACGCGCCGGAGCAAGGTGGATCGGCTGCTCCAGATCTTCGACGAGCGCGCAGCATGCCTGCTTTGCCTGTCCATTGATGACCATCATGCAAGCGCCACAAACTTTTTCCAGGCAGTTGCATTCCCAGACGACCGGAGCGACCCGCTTTCCGTCGCGGGTGACGGGGTTCTTCTGAATCTCCATCAGCGCCGCGACCACGTTCAAAGCGGGGCGGTACGGGACGTCGAATTCTTCGGTGTACGGCTTTGCATTGGGGCCGTCCTGCCGTTCGATGATAAAGGTGACCATTTTTTGTTCTGCCATTTTCGTCCCTCCCTTCCTTACTTAGAACCGTAGGTGCGCGCACGCGGCTTGATCAGAGAATGATCGAAGTCTTCGTATGTGATGATCGGTTCTTCGGTCTTCGGGTCGAAGTCCGCGATGGTGATCTTCATGAAGTGCTCGTCGTCGCGGTTCGGGAACTCGCGCTTGAAGTGGGCGCCGCGGCTTTCGTCGCGCATCCGCGCCGCCTTCGTGATGACGAGCGCATAGAGGATCATATTGCGGAGCTGACGGACGAAGAGAGCTTCCTGATTCGCCCAGTGGCCGTGGTCGGTGAGGCCGATGTCGTTCCAGCGGGCGAGGATTTTCTTGACTTCGTCGAAGCAGAAGTCGAGGTCCTTGTTCACGCGCTCGATGGTCACGTACTTGTTCATCAGACGTCCGAGCTCCTGATGGAGTTCGTGGGCGTTTTCCTTGCCGTTCATCGAGAGGATATGCTCGAATTCGTCGGCGCATTCCTTGCGGGCCGCTTCCAGCTCGCCGTCGGTCAGGTCGGCGCCCAGCTCCTGCCGGAGCGCGTCGATGCCTTCGAGGGCTTTTTCCTGCGCGGGCATCAGCGATTCGCCGTGGTCTTTCTTCACTTTCCACTCTTCCAGCTCTTTGAGCTTCGCGCACTTGCCAGCCCAAGCCATGGAGACGGGGCCGACGACCGTGCCGGAATACGCCGCCGAGAGGAGCGAATTCGCGCCGAGACGGTTCGCGCCGTGGTACTGGTAATCGCATTCGCCGGAAGCCATCAGGCCGGGAATGTTTGTATTGTGCTCGCGGTCGACCCAAATGCCGCCCATGGAGTAGTGGACCGACGGATAAATCAGCATCGGCACTTTGCGGGGATCCTGCCCCATAAACTCAGAGTACATTTCAAGAATGCCTCCGAGCTTCTTTTCGAGGTAATCCGCCGGAATGTGCGAAAGGTCGAGGTAGACCTTGTTTTCGCCGTCGACGCCGAGCCCCTGGTTGACGCAGACGTCGTAAATCTCGCGGGACGCGATATCGCGCGGGACGAGGTTGCCGTAGTCCGGGTATTTTTCCTCGAGGAAGTACCAGGGCTTGCCGTCTTTGTAAACCCAGATGCGACCGCCTTCGCCGCGGCACGCTTCGGACATCAGGCGATTCTTGTCGGTGCCGGGAATCGCGGTCGGGTGAATCTGAATGAACTCCGGATTGCCGATGCGCGCGCCCTGCTGATAGACAGCGCCGACGGCGGAGCCGTTGCAGATGGTGGACGCCGTGCAGAGACCGAAGATCTGGCCCGGGCCGCCGGTGGCGAGAATCACGCAGTCCTCGCGGAAAGCCTTGATTTCCATCGAGTTCATGTTCTGCGCGACCATGCCGCGGCAGACGCCGTTCTTGTTTTTGATGATCTTGATGAATTCCCAGAAGATGTACGGATGAACTTGGCCCTTGGCCTCCCATTTCCGCACCTGCTCGTCCAGAGCGTAGAGAAGCTGCTGGCCCGTGGTGGAACCGGCGAAGACCGTGCGTTTCTTTTTCTGTCCGCCGAAATTGCGGAGATCGAGGACGCCCTCAGCCGTCCGGGTGAACGGTACGCCCATGCGGTCGAACATCTCGACGATGCCCGGCGCAGCTTCGCACATTCCTTTGACCGCGACCTGGTCGGCGAGGAAGTCGCCGCCATAGACGGTATCGTCGAAATGCGTATAAATCGTATCGCCTTCGCCCTTCGTGTCCATGCAGGCGTTCATGCCGCCCTGGGCGCAAAGGGAGTGCGAGCGCTTCGGCGGGCAATAGGAAAAGAGATCGACCTCGCCGCCGGCCTCGCAGATTTTGAGTGTCGCCATCAGGCCGGAGATACCGCCGCCGACGACTGCAATTCTGACTTTCGGTGCTTTTGCCACTTGTTTTCCTCCCCCTTTACATCAGATAGACGGCCATGAAGGCCAATGACACGAGGCACAGGAAAGCGCAAAGCCCCATCGCGCCCGCATTGATGACCTGTTGGATGCGCGGTCCTTTGGCGATGCCCCATGTCATGCAGAAGGTCGTGATGCCGTTGCAGAAATGGAAAATCGCCGCCCACATGCCGAGGAGGTAGAGCACCCAGTAAACCGGATTCTCGAAATAGCTCTGCAAAAGCTGGAAGGAAATGTGCGTGCCGCCGCCCTTGACGAGAATGCGGAGGTAGAACACATGCCACGCGAGGAAGACGACGAGGAACCAGGCCGTCAGACGCTGGAGGAAAAACTGAATATTGTTGATATAAGGATAATGCTGCGGGTTGTTCTTTGCCTGCCACGCGATGTAAATGCCGTAAATCGTATGGAACAGGAACGGCGTCGCCACAAGGCCGATTTCCAGCGGCAGCATGATGTACCACGGGATCGACGCCAGGAGGTCGACCGCCGAGTTGAAAGACGCGGGGCTGATGAGTACGCGGGCGTTGGTCAGGATATGCTCAAGCAAAAAGCCGCCGAGGCAGACGAGACCGGCAATCGAATGAAGCCGCCGCAGATAAAACGTCACATTATACATGCTAAGCCTCCCTTAGTAAGAGAGTGGAGAGTTGAGAGTGAAGAGTGAAGACATATATACTCCTTATATTGGGGTAATATCTCCACTCTCTGCTCTTCACTCTTCACACTTCGTTAGATTTCCCGATACGGTTTTTGCCCGATTTCATAGAAGTTGTTGCCTTCGGTGTCGATGACGACGATGGCGGGGAAGTCCTCGACGGTGAGAGCTGCCAGCGCCTCCGGGCCAAGCTCCGGATAGGCGATGACTTCGTACTTCTTGATGGACTTCGCAATCAGAGCCGCAGCGCCGCCGACAGCCGCGAAATACGTCGTGCCATTCTTCTTCATGGACTCGACAACTTCCGGTTTACGGGAGCCCTTGCCAATCATCCCCTTGATGCCCTGATCCAGCATCGTCGGCGTGTAGGCGTCCATGCGGCCGGAGGTCGTGGGGCCTGCCGAGCCGATTGGATCGCCCGGTTTCGCCGGCGACGGGCCAAGATAGTAGACGATCTGGTCGTGCCAGTCGATCGGCAGCTTCTCGCCGCGGGCGAGGGCTTCGGTCATGGCTTTGTGCGCGGCGTCGCGCGCGCTGTAGATCGTGCCCGTAATCAGGACGCTGTCTCCCGCTTTGAGTTTCCGGGACTGCTCCTCGGTCAGCGGTGTTTGGATGCGAATTTTCTCAGCCATAATTTTCTCTCCCCCTATCACAGTACGCATTCCGCGTGACGAGCCGCATGGCAACAAATCGTGACGGCAACCGGTAGACCGGCGATATGCGTCGGATACCACTCGACATGGACGGCCAGCGTCGTGGTCGTGCCGCCGAGCTGCGGGCCGATGCCCGTCTTGTTGATCATCTCAAAGAGATCCTTTTCGAGTTTCGCGTAGTTCGGGTCGGGGTTATGCTCGTCGCAGCGGTGGAGGAGCGCTTTCTTCGACAGAACCGCAGCTTTGTCCATCGTGCCGCCGACGCCTACGCCGATGACCGTCGGCGGGCAGGGATTGCAGTCCGCATGCTTGACGATATCGAGTACGGCTTTCTTGACGCCCTCGACGCCGTCCGCCGGAACCAGCATCGCGAGGCCGGATTTGTTCTCCGAACCGAAGCCTTTCGGCTCGACCGTGATTTTCAGCTTGTCGCCCGCGACGAGCTGCGTGTAGATGACGCCCGGTGTATTGTTGCCGGTGTTCTTGCGGTTGAACAGCGGCTCGGCGACGACGGATTTACGCAGATAGCCTTCCGTGTAGCCTTTGCCGATGCCCTCGTTGATGGCGTCCTCGAGAAGTCCGCCCTCGATGTGGACGTCCTGGCCGATCTCGACGAAAACGATGGTCAGTCCCGTGTCCTGGCAGTACGGACGATCCTCGGCCTTCGCGATCTCGGCGTTCTTGATGATCTGCTCGAGCACGTCCTTGCCCACCGGGGATTTTTCCGTCTCGCGGCCTTTTTTCAGCGCCTCGTAGACGTCCTCCGGCAGATAGTAGGCCGCCTGCTTGCAGAGCTTGGCAACGGCCTCGGTGATTTCGGCTGTCTTGATAGTACGCACAATAAACCCCCCTTAAAATTTTGGAGCATGAAAACATGGGCCGAAGCATCCTGCGTTTCGCCGCGGCTTCATGTCGATACCCTCGCAAAGATGAACGAGATTCGGAATACCATTTATGTATCTGTCGAATCACAATTACATCTATTTATATATTAGCCAAAAAAAAGAAAAATCCTGCTATGTCGGAAAAAAATATTCATTTTTTTATGAATGGCGTTCACTTTTTTGCGCAAGATATGCGGAAAGCTGTGTTGCCATTTCGCGGAGCGCCTTGCCCCGATGGCTGATCGCATCCTTTTCTGCCAGCGTCAGCTCCGCCATCGTCTTATTTTCCTCTATATAAAAATAGGGGTCGTAGCCGAAGCCGCCGCTGCCTTTTGCTTTGGGGCGAATGACGCCCTTGCAGCTTCCCTCTGCAGTGAGCGCCGCGCCGTTTGTGTCGACGAAGGCCAGCACGCAGCGATAGGCGGCGGGGGAGGAGTCAAGCCCTTTCCTGACGATCTCGGCGAGCAGCTTTTCGTTGTTCGCTTCATCGGAAGCGTGTCCCCCGGCGAAGCGGGCGGAGTGGACGCCGGGCGCGCCGCCCAGCGCTTCGACTTCGAGGCCGGAGTCGTCGGCGAGGCAGGCCGTTTTCGTTTCCTCCATATAAAAACGCGCTTTGATTTTTGCGTTATCTTCGAAAGTCGTTCCGTCCTCTACGGCGTCCGGCAGCTCACCGAAGTCCGAGAGCGGGACGAGCTTCACGGGCAGGCCCTCGAAGGCCTGCGTCATTTCCCTGATCTTCCCTTTGTTCTTCGTCGCGATTACGATGGTTTTCAATGTGCGTCGTCCCCTTTGCCAGATTCTTTCCATACCGTTTCGTATGCCGTTTCCATATCGGCGGCGTAAAGTTTCGCGTTCGTCAGAGGCGAGTCCAGAAGCATGCCGCGCAGTTGTGAGCGCAGGGCGGTCAAGAGCTCTGTGTCCGCCGACAACGCGGCAGCAGTCTCGATATACCGCTCCGCCGTCGGCGCGGCGAGCTCGCCGAGGCCGAGATTTTGCAAAATGCTGTAGCCGAAGCGCGTGCCATGCCTGGCGCCGTACCGTGTGACGACGGGAACGCCCATCGAGAGCGCTTCGAAGGTTGTCATGCCGCCCGTATACGGGTAGGTGTCGAGGGCGACGTCCATGTCAGCGTATTCAAAGATGTGGCCGGGGGAAAATCCGCGCAGCTCTAAACGGGAAAGGTCGAAGCCCAGCCGGCGCATACGCTCTTTTGTGAATCTGCGTCCCTCCTCGACGCCGAACAGCTTATGCTTCAGGAGCAGGCGGCTTTCCGGTACGCGCCGGAGAATTTCGTTCCAGAGGGAAAGCATCTCGTCCGTGATCTTGGAAGCGTTGTTGAAGCTGCCGAAGGTGACGAAGCCGCGTGAGAGAGAGGGCGGCGGCGCAGGCGCCGGCAGATTTTCGGGCAGAGTATAGCAGAAATGCGTATGGGGGAGACGGATCACACGCTCGGTAAAATCTTCCCGTGTTGAGGTTTCGTCTCCCGCGCACCAGACGTCCGACAAAAAGTAATCGACGCAGGAAAGGCCGCTGCTCCGTACATCGCCGATACCGCAGATTTGTACCGCCGCCGGTCGGTACGCGAGCACGGGCAGGCGATTTCCCTTCGTATGGACGCCGAGCTCCACGAGAATGTCGATCTCGTCGTCGTATATCCGACGGGCCGCTTCCTCGTCGGATACGGAAGTTATGTTTCGCCAGCCGTCCGACGCCGCACGCAGTTTTTCCGTCACGCTGTCGTTTTTTTCACTCGCGTCGTAGCAAAAGGTTTCAAAGCGCGTTTTGTCATGGCGTTCAAGCAGCGGCAGTATCAACTTGCCGACAGGGTGGCCGCAAAGGTCCGCCGACAGATAGCCGACGCGAATCCGCTCATGGGAGAGCTTTCGTCGGGGAAAAGGCATTATAGGTGTGAGCAACGCTTCGTACCTGTTGTACAGCGCGCGAAAATCCTCCGAAGTGAAAGCCGCCGCGCTGTTCGCGGCAAAGATCAGGTTGCTCGCCTCCACACGCCGCTGCGCGGGGTCGGGTTCGAGAGCGACGGCGCGGTCAAAGGCGTCGATGGATTCTTTCACGTTGCCCAGTTCGTGGCAGGCCGAGCCGATCATGCTCCAGGCTTCCGCCGCGAGTCCCGCGTTTCGCTCTTTGCATTGCTTTTCGTCATTGAGACAGCGGCGCAGGATATCGAGTTCGGTCAGGAACTCTCCCTTGTCCCGGGCGATGAAGGCTTCCAGCAGTGAGAGCTTCGGGAATCCGGCGACGAATTTTCGGATATGTCCGGTTTTGCGCCGCGCTTCATCGAGATTTCCGCTGCGCCAGTCCGCCAGCGCTTCTTCATAGGCGGCGAAAATTTCGTCGATATTCGTCAGTTTGGTTTTCATTTGACCCGCCCCACGCGCCAGTCGAGGAAATTTCCCAGCACGTCCTTCTGATAGGAAATCAATTTGTCGATTCCCGATTCCGCCAGCGACAGCATTGCATCGTGCTCCGCGCGGGTGAAGGGGCGCCCCTCGCCGGTGCCCTGTACTTCGACGAAATGCCCGGCGCCTGTCATGACGACGTTCATGTCGACGGCAGCCTTAGAATCCTCTTCATAGCAAAGGTCGAGAATCGGCTCGCCGCCCTGGGAGAGACCGACGGAAACGGCCGCGAGAAAATCCCTGACCGGGAATGTGCGTCCCGGAGTGTAAAATGTCTCGCAGGCCAGTACGAGGGCGATGAAGCTGCCTGTGACGGAGGCCGTGCGCGTGCCGCCGTCCGCCTGAATCACGTCGCAGTCGAGAATGATCGTCCGTTCGCCGAGGGCGGCGGTATCTGTCACCGCGCGGAGCGAACGTCCGATCAGCCGCTGGATTTCCTGCGTGCGCCCGTTCTGTTTGCCCCGAGCGGCTTCTCGCGGCGTGCGCGTCGCCGTTGCGCTGGGAAGCAGCGCGTACTCGGCGTGGAGCCAGCCGGTTCCCGTCCCGCGAAGAAAAGGCGGCACGCGATCCTCGACGGTCGCCGCGCACAGCACCTTCGTTTTTCCCGTCTCGATCAGCACCGAGCCTTGCGGCCCCTGCTGCACATATTTTCGGATACGCACGGGGCGAAGCTCCGCCGCTTCGCGTCCATCAGGCCTTCGCACAATACAAGCCTCCATTCGCCGCAAGGTACGGCGTTATTTATTATTCTTCATTGTAGCGCAAGCGAGGGGAAAAGACAACAAGCCAACAAGCGCGGGAAAGGAAAAAGCGATAGAAAAATCCGCCCCGAAATTCGGAGCGGACGGAAAATCATTCGCTTTTCTGTTCACGGAGGAAAAGGTGAAGCAATACCTGTTTCGGATCCGCGCCGTCTCGGATCACGCTTCGGACCGCGTCGGTGATGGGAAGCTCCACATTGTGTTTTTGCCCGAGCAGGGCCAAAGCGTCGGCGGTGTAGACGCCTTCCGCGAGCTTTTCCGACGGCAGGCCGCGAATCAGGTTCTCGCCGAAGCGGCGGTTGTTGCTGTGGAGGGAAAACAGGGTGGCTTCGTAGTCGCCGAGATGCGAAAGGCCGTAGACGGTCATCGAATCTCCGCCCATGGCGGCGACAAGACGAGAAAGCTCGGCGGCGCCTCGGGCCATCAGCGCGCCTTTGAGGCTTGGAAGGCCGAGCCCGTCCAGCATGCCGGCTGCGAGGCCGACGACGTTCTTTGCCGCCGCTCCGATTTCCACGCCGAGCAGGTCGCTTCCATAGTAAAAGCGGATCAGGGGACTTTCAAGAAGCTGCGCGAGGCGAGGCGGGAGCGTTTCATCCTCGGAGGCCAGGAGCATACAGTTGGGGATTCCGGCGACGAAGTCCTCCACATGGCCAGGCCCGACCCAGACCGCCGCGGCGGGATCGGCGCCCAGCTCTTCTCGGAACACGCGGGAGAGCCGTTTGCCGCTTTCCTGTTCCAGTCCCTTCATGCAGAGGACGAAGGTTTTCTTTCGCCAAAGGGACGGGGACAGGGCGGCGATATTTTTGCAGAGCGCGCGAAAGCCCTGCGCGCCGACGGAAATGATTACGGTCTCGGCGTGTCCGAGCGCTTCCGTCAGCGAGTCGGAGAGGCGGACGCTTTCCGGCAGCGTCAGATATTCGTTTTTCCGTTCCGACGCCAGTCGGGCAAGCCGCTTTGAGTCGGGACGGCCCCAAAGCAGTACGTTGCAGCCGATCCTGTCGGCGTGCCATGCGTGGAACGAGCCCCAGCGGCCGCAGCCGAGTACGGAGACACTTTCTTTATTCATTGGCGTTTCACTCCCGTAAGATCGCGGACAACTTCGCCCGCGAGAATCAAGCCGGCTGCCGACGGTACGAAGGAAATGGAGCCGGGGGCGTGCCGCCCGTGATCGCTTTCGAGGGCGACGGCGGGGATCGGCGTTTCTTTGGAATAGACTACTTTTAGGCAGGGAACGCCGCGTTTTTTCAGTTCTTTCCGCATGACCTTCGCCAACGGGCAGACGCTGGTCTCGTATATGTCGGCGACCTCGAAACGCGTCGGGTCGAGCTTGTTGCCTGCGCCCATGGAGCTGACGACGGGGATATTCCGCCGCGTCGCCTCGACGACGAGGCTCAGCTTCGCCGTCACCGTGTCTATCGCGTCGACGATATAGTCCAAAGGGGCCGGGAAAAAATCGTCCGCTCGATTCGGCTCGTAAAATTCATCGATGCGTTCGATCTCGGCGTCGGGATTGATTTCCAGCATGCGCGCGCGCATGGCTTCCGTCTTTTTTTGTCCGACGGTCTTTCTGGTGGCGTGAAGCTGCCTGTTCAGATTGGACGGGGAAATCGTGTCGTGGTCGACGAGCAGGAAATGGCCGACGCCGGCGCGAACCAGCGCTTCGGCTGTAAATGAGCCGACGCCGCCGAGACCGAAAACGGCTACGCGTGCCTCCGCGAGTCTTGCAAGGCCGCCCGCTCCCAAAAGCAGTTCGGTTCTTGAAAAAAATTCATTCGTCATCAAAATTTCCCCGCTTCGCCGCGGGCCAATTCGTCGCATCGTTCGTTCCACCGGTTGCCTGCGTGCCCCTTGACCCAGTGGAAGCGCACCGTGCGTCGCTGAAATTCCTCGTCGAGCGCCCGCCAAAGATCCTGGTTTTTCACCGGCTCGCCTGTCGCCGTAACCCAGCCGCGACGCTTCCAGTTTCGAAGCCAATATTTAGTGAAGGCGTTTTTCATGTATTGGCTGTCCGTGTAGAAATCGACGACGGATGGATGGGGCAGGGAGCGCAGCGCCTCAATGCCCGCGCGAAGCTCCATGCGGTTGTTCGTCGTCGACGGCTCGCCGCCGGAAAGCTCGCGCGCCGTTCCGCTTTTCGTCTCCACGATCACCGCCGCGTAGCCGCCGGGGCCGTCGGGATTGCGAAGGCACGAGCCGTCTGTGTAGACGATATAGTCGGCGGAAGAAAGACCGGCCGACGGGACTTTTCCGGGGACGGTTTTTTTACGGGCGGGGGCTTTTTTCGGCGGTTCGTCGTCGAACAGCGAATCCATGCTTTTCGAGCCGAAGAGCCATGCTTCCGCCTCCTGCTTCGAAGCAAATCCTTTGTATACCGCCCCCGGGAAGCCGTCGACCTGGGCTTTGCATTCGTCCCAGGTGGCGAACAGCCCCGGCGTGCGGCCCCGTTTTACCGCATAGACTTTTTTCTGCGCCATCGCGTTCTTCCTTCCATAAGGAACCACTGAACAAGTCCCGCCGCGCCCCTACCGGGTCTTTTTCCGACTGGCGTTGTCAAAGTCCTCTCGACGTAGCGATGCTACGCCTTCGAGTCCTTTTCCTAGCCATTCGAAAAAATCCCTCGGCAGGGTCACGACTTGACTTATGCAGTGATTCCATAAGAAAAATAAAAAGGCGGCACACGAAATGCTTTCGCGTACTGCCTCCTTTGTTGCATTTCTTTCCAACGTCGGGCCGCAGTCCCCAGGCGCCCCCGCGGCACATGAAACGATTCGTTTACCGCTGCTCCCTTCCGGGCCTGACGGGGTTCGCGAGGCTCCATTGCGCGGGACCCAAGCACTGCGGTCCGACGTTGAAAAGAATGACGTTGAAAAGAATATAGAAGCGCATTGCCAGGCAATGCGCCGAAATCTCATGGCGGAGAGTGAGAGATTCGAACTCTCGGTACAGTGTTCGCCGTACACACGCTTTCCAGGCGTGCTCCTTCAACCACTCGGACAACTCTCCAAGGCTTGAATGACATACCTTACTCAGTATTGTGCATTCGCCGCGTCGGCAATATTCCCGCACGCGACGATATATAATGTAACATACTTGCGGCAGCATGTCAATCTTTTCCTGCGCGGCGATTGTTTGAGGCATTGCGTCGATACGTATGCGGTGTTATAATAAGATGAATTATCCGAAAACGGACAGGGAAGGTGTCGTCCGATGGAATTGAAAAATAATACGGAACAGGCCGTCCTCGAGTACCTGGACGGCGTGCTCGCCCAATATCCGAATTGCTGCAAATGCGACAGATGTCGCCAGGACATCGCTATTCTTGCATTGAATCATTTGCCGCCCAGGTATACGTCGACGCACAAAGGCAGCGTGTACGACAAGCTTCAGACATTGTCCCCGGAATACTCCATCAAAATCGTGGAGGAGATTGCCAAAGCAATCGAGATCGTCAGCAAAAATCCGAGGCATGAAACGTAATGATCTTGGCGGAAAAATCCCGAAGGTTCACTTTTACGGAAACCTTCGGGATTTTTTTATGCAGCATTTTATTTTGCTTTCGGCGTGATGGCAAACGCGCGCACCGGAAGGCCGGTCGCGCCTTTGATGTTTGGCCATGCGGCGAAGAGAAGCGCGCCTGCCGGAGCGACGCGGTCAAGATTTTGAAGCACTTCGATCTGGAGCTTCCCTTTTGAGAGCACATAGCGCTCGCAGGCGAGATCGCCCGCTTTCGCCGCTTCAGCGGAAGCGTCCGTGTCGAGGGCTTCATGCCCGTTCGCGGCGGCGTTTTTCGTTTCGTAAATATATTTGAGCGCGTCCAGCGACCAGCCGGGGAAATTTTCGCTGCCGTCCGGAAGGGCGCCGGAAAGCGCGTTCATGTCCGGCCACTTTTTGCTCCAGTCCGTGCGCAGCGCGACGAATGCGCCGTCGGGAATCGCGCCGTATTTCGCTTCGTAGGCTTTTATGTCTTCCGCCGTCGCCGCATAATGGACGTCTTTTTTCACCTTTTCGGTGACGTCGATTACGCAGAGCGGGCAGATCATGTCGTTTACGCCAAATTTTTCCGAAAGAGGCGCGTTCTTGATGAAATGGCCCGGGAAGTCGATGTGCGTGCCGAACTGTCCCGGAAACTTGAAGGTCTGGATCAGGCAGTCGAGCATCTCGTTGCCCCAGTCGAAGCAGGTTTTCCCCAATTCCACCGAACCTTCCGGGATTCCAGCCCAATAGGGGCTGCTGTTGTCCAGCGGGTGGGTGAGGTCGACCCATTCGTATTCCGTTGACCGCAGTTCTTTCAAAACTTCCCAAAGACGATAGCTCATAACAAGTCCTCCTTATCATAGCGCAATACTAGGTATAGTGTATGACAAATCATCGCATGTGTCAAGGCCATGATTTTCTTTCCGATAAAAATGAAGAGCGATTGATTTTCATGAATCTCTATGATATTATATGGGGCAGGCTTAATAGAGGAGGATGTTTGGTGCTTACTGCTTTGATGGTACTCGACGCGTTGGTCGCGATTGTCCTGATTGCCGCGGTGCTTGGACAGGAGCCGAAGTCTGCCGGCATGGGCGGCATGGACGGCGGCGGAAATACGGTTTTCAGCGGGCAGGTGCGCGGCATGGACGCGCTTTTGGCGCGCGTGACGATGGTATTTGCCGCCTTGTTTGCGGTCATTACGCTGGCGATTGCGAAAATGACGATGTGATGGACGGCGCGATGATGGTACAAAAGCGTTCCCGCCTTTCGGTCCGGGGACGCTTTTCATGTTTGCGGCGCAGTCGGAGGTATAGATGGGAACAAAATATGAGGACAACGGGCGCGCGCTGGGCGATAATTATTGCTTTGCCTGCGGGCTTGACAATCCCTATGGGCTGAAGCTCGATTTTCGGATCGAGGGCGACCGTTTTGTGACGGAGACGACGCTCGTTCGCGAATATCAAAGCTATACGGGCGTGGCGCATGGAGGTATCGTTTCGACGCTTCTCGATGAGGCGATGGGAGGGTATCTCGTCGCGCTGGGGGAAAAAGCGGTGACAGGGCGGCTTTCGGTTCGTTACCGGCGTCCGACGCCAATCGGTGAACAGCTCAGGATTGAGGGGAAAATTGATTCGCGCCGCGGCCGCTTCGTCAAGATGAGAGCAAACGTGGCTCTGGCCGACGGAACGGTCACGGCGGAAGGAACGGCGGAAATGGCCGTAGTGGAGTAGTGAAACGATGGAAATGGAAATGAAAGATAAAATTTTAAGCTATATGCGCGATACGGTCCGCCGTCCGATTACGGCAGAAGCGTTGGCAGAGGAATTGGGCGTCAAGGGCGCGGCGTTGGAGCCGTTTTTTGAGGCGCTTTCGGAGCTGGAGCAGACGGCGGCGGTCATTCGCAACCGCAGCGGACTGTACGGCCTGCCGGAGCGCATGAACCTCGTGGTCGGAAAACTCAGCATGTCGGGCAAGGGCTACGGATTTATCATTCCCGATGTGAAGCAGAAGGAAACGGATACGGACGTCTTCGTGCCGGGGGCGATGCTGGCCTCGGCGATGAACGGCGACCGCGTGGTGGCGCGCGTCACGCCGTCTGAGATTCCGGGACGTTCCCGCGAGGGCGAGATTATCCGCATCGTGGAGCGGGCGAATACGAAAATCGTCGGCACCTTTGCCTCGTCCAAATCTTTCGGCTTTGTGACGCCGGACGACCAAAAAATCGGACAGGACATTTTCATCCCGAAGAAATCCTTCGGCGGCGCGAAAACGGGCATGAAGGTCGTCGCCGAGATCACGAAGTGGCCTGAGGGGCGTCACAGCGCCGAGGGCGCGGTAGTCGAGCTTTTGGGACGCGCGGGCGACCCAGGCGTCGACGTGCTGTCCGTGATGCGGCAATACGATCTCGTACAGGAGTTCCCGCATGACGTGCAGGCGGAGGCGGATCGCGTACCGCAGAAAGTGAAGCCGGACGAGTATCGGGGACGCCGGGACCGCCGTGAGCTGTCGGTAGTGACGGTGGACGGCGACGACTCGAAGGATTTCGACGACGCGGTATACGCGGAACGTCGCGCGGACGGCGGCTGGTTTCTCGGCGTCTATATCGCTGATGTGAGCTGGTATGTGCGCGAGGGGCGTCCGCTGGACCGCGAGGCGTATGAGCGCGGGACCAGCGTCTATCTTGTCGACCGCGTCATCCCGATGCTGCCTTTTGCGCTGTCAAACGGCATTTGCAGCCTGAACCAGGGGGAGGACCGCCTCGCGATGGCCTGCGAGATGGAGATTGACGCGAAGGGCGAGGTTACTAAATACGAGATTGTCCCGGCGGTGATCCGCGTCTATCGTCGTCTGACGTATAACGGCGTCAACGCATTGCTGGAAGGCAAGATGAAGGATAAAGACGGAATCCTGCCTATGATTTCGGTGCTGAAAGACCTTCGCGACGTGCGCAAGGCGTTTCGTAAAAAGCGCGGCTCGATTGATTTCAACATTCCCGAGGTCAAGGTGAAGCTTGATGAAGAGGGGCATCCGATCGGGCTGATCAAGCGTACCGGCTCGGTGGCGGAGTCGATCATAGAGGAATGCATGCTGCTGGCCAACGAGACGGTGGCCGAGCACATGGAGAAGAAGGAGCTTCCGTTCGTCTATCGTGTGCATGAGCAGCCGAACGAAGAAAAAATCGAGCGGCTGAACCAGCTTCTGGCGGCCTTCGGGCAGCATATCCGTCCGAATGACAAGGGCGAGATTCAGCCGATGGATGTGCAGAAGGTCTTGGCAAAAGTCGAAGGAAGGCCGGAGGAGCGCATCGTCAGTACGGTGGCACTCCGCTCGATGCAGCAGGCGCGGTATGCGGACAAGAGCCTCGGACATTTCGGACTCGCGGCACGGTACTATACGCATTTTACTTCGCCGATTCGCCGCTATCCCGATTTGATCGTTCATCGTTTGCTTCGCGAGACTTTCGCGACGGGGACAATCCCGATGGCACGTCAGGACAAGCTGCGGGGCGTTTTGCCCGATATCGCGCAGCATTCGTCGGTGCGCGAGCGCGTGGCGGTGGACGCCGAGCGCGAAACGACGGAGATGAAGGAAATCGAGTACATGACGCAGTTCGTCGGCGAGACGTTCCCCGGCGTCATCAGCGGAGTCACGGCCTTCGGCATTTTCGTCGAACTGGAAAACGGCGTCGAGGGGCTCGTCCATGTGTCGCGCATGGTCAACGATTATTATGAGTACGTCGAGGAACAGTACGCGCTGATCGGCGAGCGCACGAAGAAAGCCTACCGCCTCGGCGACGAGGTGGAGGTCGTATTGGTGCGCGCCAGCGTCGAGGAGCGCAATATCGACTTCATCCTGAAGGACAACGGCGTCTATGTCGCGGCGGACGAGAAGAAGGGAAAGGGCGCGCCGAAGAAGAAAGGCGCAACCGCGCGGGGCGCGAAGGCGGCGGAAGCAGCCGTCGCGAAAAAGGAAGCGAAGCCGGCGGCGAAACGCAAAGGCGCGTCAAAAGACGCCGCGAAGAAAAAGAGCGGAGAAAAGGCGCAGGGCAGTGCTAAGGCGAAGGCTAAAAAGGGCATAAAAGAGAAAGCGGACGCGAAAAAGGCGAAGCCGACAAAATCGGCGAAACCTGCGAAAAAAACGGAAAAACCGGCAAAAGCGCGCCGTCGCGCCGCGAGAGCAGGGAAGAAGGACGACCTGCCGAGCCGCGCCGTTTGGCCCGATCCGAAGTCCAAGCGTAAGAAGTAAAGCAAGAAGCAAGGGAGGTGCAAGCCGATGGGGCAGAAGAACGCGGCGGAAAAGACCGTCTGCGAGAACCGCAAGGCGCGGCACGATTATTTCATCCATGAAACATACGAAGCGGGCATCGAGCTTTTCGGCACGGAGGTCAAGTCGCTCCGCGCGGGCCGCGCAAACCTCAAGGACGCGTACGGCGCCGTCAAAAAAGGAGAACTGTTCATAGAGGGCATGCATATCAGTCCCTATGAGCAGGGAAATATCTTCAATCGCGATCCGCTCCGTCCGAAAAAGCTGCTGATGCACAAGTCGGAGATCATGAAGCTGTTCGGCAAGACAAGGGAAAAGGGCTTCACGCTCGTTCCGCTCCGCGTCTATTTCAAGCGCGGCCGCGCAAAAATGGAAATCGCGCTGGCCAGCGGCAAGCACACCTTCGACAAAAGGCGCACGCTGGCGGATAAGGAAATGAAGCGCGACGTGGAGAGAGCGCTGAAGGAACGTCAACAGGGTTGAACGCAGAAAAATTAAACGGCCATGCGGCGAGTACAAGAGATTGTACAGGCGGCATGGCCGTTTTGTTATTGGTCATTTCATTTTCATGAAAACGTCCAGCATCTCGCTGATTTGTGTGGATTGTGCCTGAAGCTCTTCTATGGACGCATTGATTTCTTCCATGTTTGAACTCTGCTCCAGCATGTTGTCGTTCACCGACAGGATATGCTCAATCACGCCATTGATGGTATGACTCATAGTATTGAGGCTTGAAGAAATTTTTTCGCTGGTTTCACTGGTTTCATTCGCCAGCTTGCGTACCTCTTCCGCCACGACGGAAAAACCTCGGCCGGCTTCCCGGCCCGAGCAGCCTCTATGGAAGCATTCAGGGACAGCAGGTTTGTCTGTTTCGCGATGCCTTGAATGATACTGATGATTTCCAGTGTTTTGCTCACTGTTTCCTGGATATTCTGCGAAGAAGCGGCGATTTGATTCTGCCGCTCCGCCACCGATTGCATGGATGCGTTGGTCTGGTCCACGGTTTTTGCAATTGAAGTAATTGTCATGCCTCTGACGAGGCACCACGATAAATGAAACAGGCATTAGT
>CAMHCS010000038.1 GCA_946183785.1 uncultured Selenomonadales bacterium
ACTTCTGCACGACCATCTGGCTGACGCGCGCCGCCATCGGCACCGCCGAGACGCCTGCCGAGCCGATCAGCGGATTGATGCGTCCGCCCGTCGCGACGCGCATGATCTGGCCGAAGAGAACGCCGGCAGCCGTGCCGCCGATGAAAGCGACGAGGCCGAGGCAGATGATCAGGATGGTCTTGTAGTTCAGGAAGCTGTCAGCATCCATCGTAAGACCGGTACCAGTCGCAAGGAAGATTGTAACGATGTTGATCAAAGCGTTCTGCGCCGTATCGGACAGACGATCCGTCACACCCGACTCACGGAACAGGTTGCCCAGCATCAGCATACCAATCAGAGAAGCGACCGGCGGCAAAAGCAGGGAAATAACAATCGTGGAAACCACCGGGAAAACGACGCGCTCGAACTTCGTCACCGGACGGAGCTGCGGCATGCGGATAGCACGCTGCTCTTTCGTCGTCATGAGCATCATGACAGGCGGTTGGATCAGCGGAACCAGCGACATGTAGCTGTACGCCGCGACGGCGATAGCGCCGAGCAGGTGCGGGGCCATCTTGACCGTCAGATAAATTGACGTCGGGCCGTCCGCGCCGCCGATGATACCGATGCAGGCCGCTTCCTGCACGTTGAAGCCGAGGAGCATCGCGCCCGCGAGAGCGATGAACACGCCGAACTGTGCAGCAGCGCCGAGAAGCATCGTATCGGGGTCAGCGATCATCGGGCCGAAGTCCGTCATCGCGCCGACGCCCATGAAGATAATCGGCGGGAAGATTTCATACTTGATACCGAAGCCAATCGCCATCATGACATTCATCTCATCGTTGAACCCCGTCTTCGGGAAGTTCGCGAGGATGCAGCCGAAAGCAATCGGCGAGAGAAGCAGCGGCTCATACTCCTTGACGAACGCCATGTACAGAAGCAGGCAGCCGACAATCATCATGATGATGTTTCCGCTCGTGATAGCGGAAAAGCCGGAGTCGTTCCATACCGACTGGAGCGAGACACTGAATGCTGTCATAAATTCATTCATGCCGATAATTCCTCCTTAAAAGACCGTGTTCTGGACGCCGTTCGCGCGACCGACGCTCTTCCAGCCCGCACTTTCAATCGGGCGGATCGCAACGATCTTCGCGTCGCCGCCATAGGCCGCGACAGCCGCCGCAATGACCGCGATATTCAGGTTCGGGTCAACGGCAGGAGCCGCAGGAGCCGCCGCAGGTGCTGCCGCAGGAGCCGCCTTCGGGGCCTCCGCCGGTTTTTCCTTCGGCTTCGTCGGATCGATCATGTGAATGAACTTAATCATGAACGAAAGACCGATCAGCACGGCGAAAACGATCGTCATGTTGATGCACATGATAATCAGCGGATTCGTAGTTGCCGGTTGATGCATTTGATAATCACCTCAAAATTCCTTTTGTAGAAGAACGGCTTTGCCGCCTTCCCAAAAACACCGATGAAATATTCCCTACATCCTTCTGTGCCGACGCCCCACCTCTCCTTCAAGTTCCGCACAGGCCCGGCCTCCACGCCATCCTTGCGGAAAACGTCAAGGCCACCGGGAAGCTGCTCGTATTGGCACTGTGGCGAAGCGCTAAAAGCGGCGCTTCCACTGCCTTGCGCCCCGCACCGAGGATGCCGATACGCCTGCGCGTCGGTCGCCCTCTCTATGCGTGCCGCATTCCCCGGTCGGCAGCTCCTTCGTCGGGGCGCGCATCACAGTACGACGCTTCCCTCTCGAAAAAGGCATGCCAGCCTTCCTTCAAAATCGGTACGAGAAATCGGACAGACTCCCCGTACTGACGGAAAGCGTACCCCATAAGGCTTTCTTCTGTCAAACCGCGCCGGATTTCTCCTCCGAAAATGAAAAATTTATGAAAGCCTGGAATACAGGCGTTCAGCCAGTTTATCCATCTAGGGATTTTTCTCGGAATATTTATTCCCGATTTGAAATCCATATTTAAAAGAGCTTATTACTATTCAAGTATTCTATGCCAAAAAAGCACATGAAATTATTTTATTTCGAAATAATCATTTTCCGTAATCATCGAAGCTCAGCGGCAGGAAAAAAAGAAAAAAACCGCGCTGCCTTTAATTTTACGGGCAACGCGGATAAATTGTCTGTTGATGCGTTTATTTTTGCTTTGTTTGCAAGATTTATTATCATTTATAGGAGTCACCCGAGTTCGGCGCGGACGACGTCCGCGATACGCTGGCAGATTTCCTCCAGCTGCCCCTGCTCCGGACCCTCCGCCATGACGCGGATCAGCGGCTCGGTACCGGAAGGACGAACGAGGATGCGCCCGTTGTCCCCAAGCAGCGCGCTCTCATCGGCGATGGACTTTTGGATTCGCGGATTTTCCTCCCAGCCTTCCTTCGTCTTCACCGTCACGTTGACGAGAAGCTGAGGATAGCTTTTCATCATCGCGGTCAGCTTCGAGGCCGGACCGTTGCTCCGCTTCAGCACGCCGAGCACCTGGAGAGCAGTGATGAGACCGTCACCCGTCGTGGCCAGGTCGCTAAAGATGATATGGCCGGACTGTTCGCCGCCCAGTGCGTAACCATGAGCGCGCATTTCCTCCAGAACGTAACGATCGCCGACCTTCGTGACCTCGACGTGACCGCCCGCCGCCTGAACGGCTTTATGGAATCCGATATTCGCCATAACCGTGGTAACGATAGTGTCCTTCGGCAGCGCGCCTTTTTCTTTCAGTGCAAGGCCGCAGAGCACGAGCATACGGTCGCCGTCGATGACTTCGCCTTTCTCGTCGACACAGAGGCAACGGTCGGCGTCTCCATCGTGAGCGACGCCGATATCTGCGCCAGACTCTTTAACTTTCCGGATAAGGGATTCGAGGTGTGTGGAGCCGCAAGCATCATTGATATTCACGCCGTCCGGCTCGTCATGAATCACCGTGAGCTCCGCGCCCAGCGCGCGCAAGACTGTCGGCATAGCCTCATAGGCAGCGCCATTTGCGCAGTCGAGGACGATCTTCATACCGTCGAGACGCGTGTCAGTCGTCGACAGCACATAATCAACGTATTCCTTCAACAGCTCTTTCCGGTATTTGAGCGAACCGACAAGCGAGCCGGACGGACGATAATAATGATCGACTTCCTCCATATGGCGCACGAGTTTCTCGATCTCATCCTCAACCTCGTCCGGCAGCTTGTAGCCGTCGCCGCCGAAAAATTTGATGCCGTTGTCGCCAAAAGGATTGTGCGAAGCGGAGACGACGATACCCGCCGCCATACCATGCTTTTTCGCGAGGTACGCGACAGCCGGCGTCGGAATCACACCTGCGATGACCGCATGGCCGCCCGCCGAGCAAACGCCTGCCGCCAGTGCGGAAATGAACATTGCCCCTGAGATTCGCGTGTCGCGCCCAATCAGGATTTGTGGTTTCTCTGTGCCTCTCTTGCCAAAGAAAAGCGTCGCCGCGCGGCCCAGCCGATACGCAAGCTCCGGCGTAAGTTCCAGATTCGCTTCGCCGCGCACGCCGTCCGTCCCAAACATTCTCGCCATGATTATGTGCTCCCCCAATACAATATCTTCATTATTTAATAAAATTTCCCCAGATACGATAATCGAGCAACCAGAGTGAAATATGGAATTATTTGCGTTTTTATCTTCACTCTCAACGAACTCTTTGCTATATTGTACCTATTTTCCGCAAAAAGGCAAGAGCCGTTTTCAGCCCGTCCACCGCCGCGCTCATAATGCCCCCCGCGTAGCCCGCGCCTTCGCCGGCAGGATAGAGTCCCGGCGTTGAGATGGAATCAAATCTTTCCTTATCCCGTACGATTCGGCAGGGTGACGACGAGCGCATTTCAACGCCCGTCAACGGCACGTCCGACGCGGCGAAGCCTGCAATCTTCGAGCCAAACACAGGCAGAGCGTCCCGAAGCGTCCGCGCAACAAAGGGCGGCAGACAGTCGTCAAGGCGGCAAGGCACGACGCCGGGACGATAAGTCGGCGCGACACAGAAATCGCGGCTGCCCGCAGTGCCGCCCAGAAAATCGCCAACACTCTGCACCGGCGCGCGATAATCGCCGCCCGCCAGCCGAAACGCCGCCGCCTCATACTCGCGCTGGAACGCGACGCCTCCCATGACTCCGCCGCCATAATCCTCCGGACGAACCTGCACAAGCAGCGCGGCGTTCGCAACGCCCGAATTCCTCGCGTAAAGGCTCATGCCGTTTGTCACAACGCGCCCTGCCTCCGACGCCGCCGCAACCACCTGGCCGCCGGGACACATGCAAAACGAATAGGCGCCCCGCCCCGTCGCCTCATCCTGAAACGTCAGCGCGTAATCCGCCGCGCCGAGGCGCGTATTTCCCGCTTCATCCCCATACTGCGCACGGTCGATCATCTCCTGCGAATGCTCGATGCGGACGCCCACGGCAAAGGCTTTCGCCTCCATGGCAACGCCGCTCTCATACAGCATTTGATACGTGTCCCGAGCCGAATGCCCGATGGCCAGGAAGACCGCGTCCGCCACTACCCGCTCGCCCCCCGCGAGACGAACACCCGATATTTCCCCCGCTTCCATCACTATGGCTTCCACCCGTGCCCCGAAACGGACTTCGCCGCCCAGCCGCAAAATCTCGGCGCGAATATTTTTAACGACCTCCCGCAGCCGGTCGGTGCCGATATGCGGCTTCGCCAAATAGCGAATCTCCTCCGGCGCGCCCGCGCGCACAAAAGCGTCCAACACATCCCGCTGCAGCGGGTCGCCGCCCCGGGCCGTCAATTTGCCGTCGGAAAACGTCCCCGCGCCGCCCTCGCCGAACTGCACGTTCGTATTCTCATCCAGCGAACCTCCCAGCCAAAACCGTGCAATCGCCGCGTGACGCGCGTCCACGTCCTGCCCGCGCTCGAAGACGAGAGGCGCGCAACCGGCCGCTGCAAGCGCCAATGCCGCGAACATACCGGCGGGCCCAAAGCCGACGACGACAGGACGCTTCCTCGGCATGGAATGCTTTTCCTCCGCGAGGCGCGCGAAAACAGACGGCGCTTTTTCCGGCGCGGCGGAGATTCTTTTATCCCGCCGAAACCGCGCCAGCACGCGTCCTTCATTTTCCTCCGTTTCCACATCCAGCACGCAGGAATAACAAACAGGCACGCCACGCCGCCGCCGCGCGTCCACTGCCCGCCGCACGAGTTCCGCGCAGCGCACCGATTCGCGGCGAATCGAGAGACGCTCCGCCGCAATCTCTTCCCAGGACCGCACATCGGAAACAGGCACCGACAGCCCTTCGATCCGTATCATACAGCCTCCATCAACAAAAAAGCTGACGCAGGCGCGAAGGAAACTTCCATCCCCCGCGCCCCGTCAGGCAAACCGTTTATTTCTTCTTCACTGCAATGCGCACGTTCACCATCTTGTTCGTGACTGTCACACCCTCCGGCAATACCAGGGAAACCGTCCGACTCGTCGATTCCGTCAAGTCGGCTACGGAAATCGGCTCCGTTGAAAGCGTCTTCACCGCATCCAGCGCCGCACCCGTTCCTGCCAACTCGACGCGCGCCGGCTCCACGCGGATTTCCGAAATCGTATACCCGGGAGCAACCGTGCCTTCCACCGTCGGCTTGACGTCGACGACCTTGCGCGCAAGGCTTCGGGCATACCGCACACGCGCCGAGATGACCTTCGGCACGATGCGGACCGACTCAACGACTACCCCGTCTTCGTCCACGGCCTGCAAAGACACCTCAATATCCGCATCGCCTGCGGTCGCGTTGGCGACGTCAACCGTTCCCACGACTTCCGCGACCGTTCCGAGAATGGACTGCGGCCCGACCACCGTCACCGTATTCGTCTCCGGTTCGATGCCGGCTACCGTCCAACCCGCAGGGGCCTCGCCGGAACGAACAATCCGAACGCCCATCCGCTTCTGGATGATCGGATCGATGGTAAACTTCACCAAATCCGGCGTGACGGAAAGGACTTCGACGCCTTGGGGAATCACCGTCTGCACATGCATCGGATGCGTGCCCGGTTCCAAACCCGCCAGATCGACAAACGCCTTGATTTCGTCCGAGCTGATGGCCGCGAAAATCGACCGCGGCGCGCGCAGCTTGATCTTCACCGTTTCCGCGTTCTGCGTTATCCGGGATTCCCCAGGGGGATTGAGCACCGTCAGCGGAACGGAAAAACCGCTTTCCATGGCTGGATTCTGATCGTTCATCACAAAGGCCCAAAGAATGCAAGCCGCAAGCAGAGCGACAATCTTCACCGGCAGATTATGAAGAAAAAATCCCTTTAGGCTGTTCATTTCTTCTTTTTCCTCCAGTTCTTCCTCCAAGTCGCGACCGTTTCCTTCAGGCTCATCTTTTCCGGTTCAAAAATCGGTTTCAGATATGCCTTGAGCTGGTCGGAATCGACTCTCCGATGAATGTGTCCGTTTTCCGCCACCGAGATAATTCCCGTCTCCTCGCTGACGACGAGCACCAGCGCATCGCACTGCTCTGAAAGGCCGATGGCCGCCCTATGGCGCGTGCCGAGCTCCGTAGAGAGTGAACGGTTCTCCGTCAGCGGCAGGAGACAGCCCGCTGCGATGACGCGCTTGCCGCGAATGACCGCCGCGCCGTCATGGAGCGGCGTGTTCACGAAGAAGATATTTCGCAAGAATTCCTTCGACACGAGGCCGTCGACCTGCACGCCGGTCCGGCAGATATCGTTCAGTCCCATCGTACGCTCGATGACGATCAGCGCGCCGGTCTTTACCGCAGAAAGTTCGCGAAGCGTCGAATCCAGCTCCTGGATCACATACCGGGCGTCCTCGTCGTTCAACATAGGCGCGTGACTGAAAAACCGACCTTCGCCCAAATGCTCTAACGTCCGCCGCAACTCCGGCTGGAATACGATAGGCAAAGCCACGAAGAGCAGCGTCACCGTTTTGGACAACAGCCAATAAATAGCGTGCAAGTTAAATATGTTGGAAAGGAGCGTAAGCGTCAGCAGGAAAATGATGCCCCGCACCAGCGTAATGGCGCGCGTATCTTCCAGCATCTCATATAATTTATAAAGGATAATAGCAACGAGCAAAATGTCTAAAATATCCAGCGCGCTCAACGTGGAAAGCAAGCCGTGAAGCTGCCCCAGCAAAGGCAGCGAGAAACCTTGTCCCGCGGAAGAGAAATAATCCACATACATATCCATCCTATCCGATCCCCCCTTCCTTTCTTTTTTTCATTATAAAATTTCTCTATGAAAAGCGTATTAAAAATATTCTCTTTCCGCATAAAAAAATCCTTCCACCCCGAAAATTTTTCGGACTGGAAGGCTTTTCCCGTTTTATCAACAGATTCGCGGCACGAGACTTCCCGTCGGCATATCGACAATCCGAATCCCGCCCAGCGCCGTTTTCATCGCAACCTGCCCCGGCGCTTTATCCGTCACGGCGCCGATGCGCCGCGCCTCTTTTCCGCACGGATGCGCGCGCATAACGGTGAGCAGCGTTTCCGTCTTTTCGGAGGAAACAAAAACAATCATTTTCCCCTCGTTGGCAAGGTACAGAGGCTCGAAGCCCAGAAGCTCGCAGACCCCCTCGACCTCCGGGCGCACGGGAAGCAATTCCTCTTCCAGCAAGATCCCCGTCCCCGACTGCGCCGCCAGCTCGTTCAGCGTCGCCGCCGCGCCGCCCCGGGTCGGATCGCGCATGCAGGCGATTTCCGGCACGGCGCGGAGCATTTCTTTGACAAGGCCGTTCAGTGGGGCCGCGTCGCTCTTGATCGCTTCCGGCAGCTTCAGCCCGTGCCGAGATGCCGTGATCGTCGCCGCGTGGTCGCCAAGAAAACCCGACACGACGACGTCCATGCCCGGACGGATATTTTGCGGCGCGACGTCCGCGCCCTCGATGAGTGCCCCGACGCCCGCCGTATTGATATAGATTCCGTCACAGGCGCCGTGACCGACCACTTTCGTGTCGCCGGTGACGATCGAGACGCCCGCCTCGTCCGCCGCCTCACGCACGTCCTGCAGGACGCGCTTCAGTTCCTCTACGGCGAATCCCTCTTCCAAAATCAACGAAAGAGAAAGATATTTCGCCTCCGCGCCGGTCATCGCCAGGTCGTTGACCGTGCCGCAGACCGCTATGCGCCCGATGCTGCCGCCGGGGAAAAAACGCGGCGCGACGACATAGCTGTCCGTAGTGAACGCGATTTTCCCGCCTATATCTAAAACCGCGCCGTCGTGCATACGGTCGAGGATCGGATTGCCCAAAATCGGACGCAGGATTTCCTCCGTCAGCATGGCGCTCATACGCCCACCCGCGCCATGCGCAAGCTGTATCGTTTCATTCATACTGAAAAATCCCTCCGCCGTATTTGTGCCACGCCGCGCAAACACCTTCGGCGGATACCATGCAAGGCCCCGCCGCATGCTCCGGCACGCAAATCTTTTCAAACAACGGACATTCCTTCGGCGTGATTTTCCCCCGCAAGACCTCGCCGCAACGGCAGCCGCTTTTTTTCGGCGGCACGGGCGGCAAATCCAATGGGCGCGCCTCTGAAAAATCGAAGTGCCGGTATGCGTCCCGCAGACGAAGCCCCGACGCGGGAATCGCGCCCAAGCCGCGCCATTCCGCCGCACAGGTTTCATAAACCTGATGCATCACCTTTTGCGCCGCCTGATTTCCCTCGGCACGCACGACACACCTGTATTCGTTCTCGATCCGAGCATCTCCCGCCGTCGCTTGACGCACAAGACGGTAAATCCCCCGCAAGAGCTCCGTCGGCGAAAAACCGGTCACAACGCCCGGCAAATGGTATTCCTCCGCGAGAAAAGAAAAAATGTTGCTGCCGGTGACGACGGCCACATGTCCCGGCAAAAGGAATCCGTCGATTCGCGCGTCCTCGTCGGCGAGCAATGCCCGGATTGCGGGCGGCACCAGCTTTTGCGCCGGAAGCAGAAAGAAATTGCCGACGTTCTCCCGCTCCGCAGTCAGTAGGGCGGCGGCGGCCGTCGGCGCCGTGGTTTCGAACCCCACCGCCAGAAACACGATCTTCTTTTCCGGATTCTCCTTTGCCATCGCCAATGCGTCCAGCGGCGAATAGACGATCCGCACGTCGCCGCCCTGTGCTGCAGCCTCAGCCAGACTCGACGCGGAGCCGGGCACCTTCAGCATATCGCCGAAGGTCGCGACAATCACATCGTCCATACCCGAATAGACAATCGCCGCGTCCATATAGCCGTCCGGCGTCACGCAGACGGGACACCCCGGCCCGGACACAAGCTCAACCTCGGCAGGCAAAAGTTGGCGCAATCCCGCGCGAAAGATTGACACCGTATGCGTGCCGCAGACCTCCATCAGCCGCATGGGCTTTGCGCGTCCTGCGGTCAGCCGCTTTATCTCTTCAAGCAAACGCGCCGAAAGCGCACAATCGCTTCCCCTTTTTTCTTCCACGCCGTTTACTCCCTCGATAGTTCCAGATGCACCGTGCGCGGGCCGCCGTTCATCTCCGCCCAAAGCGCTTCCGTTTCCGCCATGTCCGTCTCCTCGATGACCTGCATCGCGAATCCCGCATGGACAAGGACATAGTCGCCGACCTTCGCCTCAGGGAGCAGCATAAGGCTCGCTTCCCTTGTCACGCCGCGAAGCTCCACCGTCGCAAGGCTGTCGCGAATCTCCACGATTTTCGCCGGCACCGCCAAGCACATACCGCCGCCCCCTTATTGCTGGACCACAACTGCAAGAAAAACGAAGTCCTCCGGGCCGTCGTTCCGAAGCGTATGGCTATGCCCTTTCGGGCAATAATGGCAATCGCCCGCCGCAAGATGCTCCTCGACGCCGTCGGTTGTCGCCGTCGCCTCGCCCGACAACGCAAAAATAATCTCGCTGCCCGTCTCATGCGTATGATCTCCCACAGTCGCCCCAACAATCAGCCGCGCGCGAATGATGCGGTTCTGCTCATCGACGAACATTTTCGCCAGCAGGCCCTTCTCGCCGCCCTTGAAATTTGCCAGCCAATTCTCATCCATCGTCAAAAAATCCAGCTTCATTTGATTTCTTCCTTCCGTTTCAGTTCCACGCCCCATCGGGACAGCTCCTTCGCTGCCATCGCCGCCGCCTCCCGGACACGCGGGGTCATCTCCTCCGAAAGCGACAGCCCCGCTTCCAGGCTTACAGGCTCCGCGCCGATGACTACGACCTCGCCGACGGGCTTTCCCGTGACCTCCAAAAACGTCAATACATCCTGCACGCCAATCTCGTGCGCCGACAGCTTCTCGCGAAAATGCGCCTTGACCGCTTCGTCCGAGAGCCGTCGGCATTTTCCGTCCGCGCCGCCTTCCCTCAGCGCGTCGAGGATCAGCAGCTTCTCCGTTCCAGTCACGAACCGCAAAAGCTCCATGCCGAGCACGCCGCCATCCAGGACCTGCACGTCGTCGGGGAAGTCATAAGCCGCGTCCAGCGCCTCTGCAACCCGCACGCCGAAACCTTCGTCCGAAAGCAGCACGTTCCCGACCCCCAGCACCGTGACACGGGGCGGTCCCAGAAAATCCGGTGCCTCGTCCCTTTGAATCAGGCTACCGCACTTGCCCGATAAATCCGCCGCGCCGTTCATGCCGCGCCCTCTTTTTTCGCCTTGACTTTCTCCCGCAGCCAATCGAACCACGCTTCCATGCCGTCGCCCTTCGTCGCGGAAACGGCCAGTACTTCCGCGCCGGGATGAATCGTTTTTATATCCTCCGTCGCCTGCGGCAAGTCAAAATTCGTGAACGGCAGCAGATCGGTTTTGTTGATCAGCGCAACGGCGGACTCCTTGAACATCAGCGGATATTTCATAGGCTTGTCGTCGCCTTCTGTCACCGACAGCACCACCGCCTTCGCGTCCTCTCCCAGCGCGAACTCCGCCGGGCAGACGAGATTGCCGACGTTCTCGATCACGATCAAATCGAGCGCGTCGAGATCGAGGGACTGCAGCGCCTTTTCCACCATCGGCGCGTCGAGATGGCAGCCGCCCGCCGTGTTGATCTGCACCACCTGCGCGCCGCAGGCGCCGATACGGTCCGCATCCTTCGACGTAAAAAGATCGCCCTCGATCACGGCCATCCGCAGCTCGGACGCAAGCACCCGAAGCGTCGCTTCAAGGAGCGTCGTCTTTCCGGAACCCGGCGACCCCATCAGGTTCAGCACGAAAATACGGCGCGCCGCGAAATCCGCCTTCATCGCCTCTGCCAGTGCGTCGTTCTTTCCCAGGATATCCTGCATCACATTGACTTCCATCTAGTCCATCTCCAAATACTCCACCCGAAGCTCCCGGCCTCTGACAACGGCAAGGCCGCCGCCGCACTTTGGGCAGATAAAATTATAATTCTCGATCGGCCGCTCATGGCCGCAAGAGCCGCAACGCCCAACCAGCGGCACACGCACAATGGAAAGCTCCGCTTCCTCCGCCAAAGTACCGCGTACCAACGAAGAAAAACAAAACCGCAGCGCGTCCTCCTCGACCCCCGCCATCTCGCCGATCAAAAGCCCGATCTTCGTGATCCTGGCTGAATTTTCCCGCGCCGCGTGCTCTTTCGAAATGTCAAGAATCCCCTCGGCAATCGCCATCTCATGCATAATCGCGCCTCGTCGTTCATTTTTTCATTATACCATAAAACCCTATATTCTCGCTAAACGCCCAAAGCGCCCTCGACTCGCTTCCGCCAAGCGTTCATATTATATCACGTCTATCATCGCCGGTCTATGTTTCTTCCCCTTTTGTCGCTTAGTATTTCAACTTTTCCTTGCAATACGAATGCGGCAATGATATAATGCTTTGGTCGAGTGGAAAACGATTGTTTTCCAGGGTTTAAAATGTTATCCGATATTTTGAGCCTTCCCTGCTTGCTCCAGGAAAGCAAGCCAAAAGTCCAAAGAGGAGGTGATTTCGTGAGAAAGTACGAAGTCATATTTATCGTGAGGCCGCTGGAGGACGAGGCGACGGAAGCCGTCATCGGAAAGTTCTCCAAGCTGATTGCAAACAACGGCGGCACCATCGATAAAGAAGATCGCTGGGGCCGGCGCAAGCTCGCCTATCCGATCAAAGACTGCGCCGACGGCTATTACTGCCTGTTCTATGTGACATGCGAGCCGGACTGCGTCAAAGAATGCGACCGCGTGATGAAGATCACGGACGATGTGCTCAAGCACATGATCGTGAAGTCCGAAGGCGTCGCTGAAGAGACTGCCGAAGCCGCGCCCGAAACGACGGCCGAGGAAGCGTAAGACAGTCAGGAAGGGGCATTTCCATGAACAAAGTGATTTTGATGGGCCGCCTTGCTCGCGATCCCGACGTCCGCACGACGCCATCGGGATTGCAGGTGGCGCGCATGACGATTGCCGTCGACCGCCGCATCAGCCGCGCAAAAGCGCAGGCGGGGCAGCAGACGGCGGACTTCATCAGCCTGGTGGCCTGGGATCGCACGGCGGAATTTGCGGGACAATATCTCGCGAAGGGGCGCCAGATCCTGGTAGAAGGACGCATCCAGACGGGCAGCTACGAAGCGCAGGACGGCACGAAGAAGTATACCACCGACGTCGTGGCCGAACGCATTGAGTTTGCCGACTCCCGTCCGCAGGGCGACAGCGGCACGGGCGGCGGATATACGCCGAGAGCCGCCGCGCCGGCAGTGCAGGACGCGCCGCCACCCTTTGACAATGCTCCAATCGCTGACGATGATATTCCGTTCTGAAGGAGGAATGAATCGTGATCAGACGTGACAGAAGCCGTCGCCCGCGCAAGAAGGTCTGCTCTTTCTGCGTGGACAAGGTGGATCACATCGACTATAAGGACGCGGGCAAGCTCCGCCGCTTCATCACGGAGCGCGGAAAGATCCTGCCCCGCCGCATCTCGGGCAACTGCGCCAAGCATCAGCGCCAGGTGACGCTCGCCATCAAGCGCGCGCGCAACATCGCCCTGCTGCCGTTCACGGCAGAATAAAACCGATACAAAAAGAGAGCCTCGCGGCTCTCTTTTTTGTTGCAATGAAAACGTCCCGGCGATATGTCGGGACGTTTTCATTGGATAGTTGTTAGTTGTAGATTTTTTCAGTCTTCCGGCTTATTCTTCCGTGCTTCCCGAATTGTCCGTGCCGTTGATGCTGACCGTAGACTCGTCGGTGGCCGTGTTACTGATTCCTGTAGTCTCCGCTACAGCGGACTGATTCGCCGTCGCGTTGCCCGCTTCCTGCACCGCGTTCGAGACGGTGTTGTCCGTAGTTGCCTTCGCCTGCTTCGTCGGCTCGAAATCCTTGACGAATACCTCGATCGCCTCGGTCTGCAACGCTACCTTCTCATCATTGGTCAGGTTGGAGTCGTTGATGGCGCCCAGTACGCCGTTGAGTTGCGCCATTTGTCCCGCATAGGAATCCGAAGATTTCGTGATTCCCTCCACTACCTTCGACGTATTGCTTTGCAGCGACGCTTTGTCAGTGCTATCCGCCAGAGCCTTGTTCATTGCGTCCTCACCAGCCTGGCGGCTCTCCTCCAAGTTCGCAGGAACAGGCTGCGGATTGATCGGCTGCGGATCAGGATTTACCGGATCGGGGTTCACCGGGGTGTTCGTCTGAATCCCGTCAAAAATCGCATTTGCAGGGATTTTTGAACCCCCGGTAATAGCAATATTTCCCTGCGTTTTCGAATCCAATCCATAAGGCATATCGTTGTCAAATTCCGCGCTATGTTTGAAGCCAATCTTTTCATTCGCGACAAACAAGGATTTGTTGGCGCTGATCTCGCTGCCGTCGACGGAGATCTGACCCGCCGTCATTTCAACGCGCTGTCCCTTGGAATCGAGCTTCGAGCCGTTCGTAAGCGCGATGAGGTTGTCCTTCGTCGCGGTCAACGCCTCACCGGACTGCCCTCCGATAGCGTAAATATTGATGCCGTTGTCGTCGCCGGCCGCCAGCGTGATTGTCGAGTGGTCCAGCGTCACCTTGCCCGCGCCGATGTCAATGCTCGGGTCGCCCTCGCTGCCCGCAGCATTCAACATAATCTGCGTATCTTTCAGCTTCACCGCAAAAGCCGACGAATTTTCCGTCGTCCCCGTAAAATCGGGGTCCCCATCTTTAATGCCGGGAAGCGCGCGAATCTCCAGATCGTCTTTTTCCGGCGCGTTGGCGGTCATTGCGATTGTGGAGCCGTTCATTTCAACACTGCCGCCAAAAACTTTAACCGTTCCCACGGCCGCGACCTCCAAATTCGTCGCCGTGATTTTGTTATCGGAGCCCATGGTCGCGGATGTAAAGGGGCTGATGGTTTCTTTCCCTTTCGTACCGGATTTTCCCGCCACGAGCTGGATTTTGTCGCTGCTGAGCTTCGAATCCGAAGCGGACAACGAATACCCGGCGAGGATTACCCCGTCACCCGCTTGAATATCGGAGCCGTTCTTGAGCGTAAGCGTATTGCCGCTCACTATCGTCCCGTTGCGGTCGTCGTTATATGCCGCGATGAAAACGCCGCCCTTCGGGCTCGTCACTGTCGCTTTGTCCAACACCACCTTGCCGCCGCCCATGAAAATATTGGAGCCGTCAGTATCGGTGACCGTCGTATTTTTCAGCGTCAGGGTATGGCCCGCGCCCAGCGGACGATTGGCAGCATCTCCGTCGGCAAATGCCGTATATTCGCCAACCGCAGCAATATCAACGCCGCTTCCTGCAAGCGTCGATTTTTCCACATTGACCGTGCCTCCAAGAATATCCAAGTCACCTGTCCCTGTCAGGGTCGCGCCTGTGATTGTAATGGCGTTGTCCGTTCCGGCGGTGTAGATATAGTCCACTCTATCCGGGATACGAGTGGAGCCCACTGTTTTACCGGAGGACGCCGACAACACATCTACACTGTCGCTTGTTATGGTCGCTCCCGTAATGTTCACTTTCCCTCCGGCCAGGAACGCGAGGTCTTTCGTTTCTATTGTGCTTGCCTCCACGGAAAGGACATTGTCCGCGGTGGCAGTCATTCCAAACGGACGGAAGGACTCCGATCCTACCGTATAATCCGAATTTTTGGCGGCATCCCCTACATACGCTTTGGCATTCTTCGCGGCCGTCAGAACCAAATCTTTGTCTACAGAGAAGGCCACGTCGTCCGCCACGCTGACGGTGCCGCCAAGGGCGTACAGCGTGTTGGCGGTTATATTCGCGCGTTCTTCGATCGTCAAAGGCCCCGGATTGCTATCGCCGCCAAATGAGACTTCGCCAGTCGCGGTAAGAGCAAACTGCTCAGGAGTCATGTCCAATGTCGAAAGCGTAAGAGCATTGGCGTTGATGACGCCAGTACTACCGACGAGAATGCCCGCCGGGTTCACAAGGAACATCGGGTTTCTGCCCGTCTGAGTCAACGTGCCGTAAATGTTCGAGATAGGCCCATTGGGAACGCGGTTCAGCAGCGCGCCTCCGTCCGTGTTGAAGGTCAGGGCTTTGCCCGTTCCGATGTTGAACTTTTCCCAGTCGATGATGGAATTGGACTTCGTGGCCACGACGGATTTGTCTGCCAGATCACCCGCAGTCCAAGCGGCATCGTTCACAGTCACATTGCCGCTCGTCAGCTTGCCGCCGGTCGGCAGGTTGACCGGATCAGGGTTCACTTGTGCGGTATCCTCGACTACCTTTTGATTGCCGTCTGGGGTTGCAGTAGCGGGAATCGTGGACGTGGCACTGATGCCGATGTCACCCTCCGTGCCCTTGCCTTTCGCAACCTTGTAGCTTTCATCATATCCGACGTCAAACGCAGTATTCGCAACGATGCTCGCATTAGTTGCTTTAATCGTGCTTCCATCTATGATGGAAACAGAACCACCAGCGATATTCGCCGTTGTAACATCAATCGTCGAATCTTGGATCGTCAAGGTATTAGAGGATGTTGCAGTATATGTTTTTTCTTCGCCATACTGATCCGTCGCCTGAGCCGTCCCTGCGGCGGCAATCGTAAATCCATATTGCGTTCCCGAAAGGGTAGATTGATCCAATTGAACTGTGCTTCCTTCCACACTGACATCATAATCCGCATTGATTTCCGATTCCTTGATGGAAACAGGACCGGAAAGGGTTGCCGTAGAGGTTGCACCATCATAAGCAGATTGCGCGATCGCATTGAAATAGTGAGAATTCACTTTTGCATTGGAGACATCGACAGAGCCGCCGTACGCATAAAGGCCATACATATTTTGAGCATTACCGCTGAAAGACAACGCATTTCCTTCATTCATGCTGCTAACTGCGGCATTGCCTAAGCTAGCGCTTACCCCGTCCGCCGCCGCTAAAAGAATATTCGCATTAGATTCATTTTTCCCATCCGGAGGACTAAACGTGACACCATCAGCGACCGTCACCGTTTTGCCGATAGCGGCGAAAAATCCATTTCCAATTTTAATCGCTGTATTCGCTCCCGAAATCTTTAACGCCGCCGTTTTATTATTTTCCGCGACAAATGAAGTATTACCGTAGGGGTCAATCCCATTAGCCACAAAATCCGAATCCGTCATACCCAGATTCAGCGTCGACAATACAAGGTTATCCGCGTTGATAATCGCACCGTTGCCGACAACGATTCCAGCCGAATTCACAAGGAGCATCGGATTTGCGCCCGTCTGCGTCAACGTGCCGAGGATTTGCGAAATATCGCCTCCCGTCACGCGGTTCAGCATCGCGCCCGCATCCGTATTGACCGTCAACGAGTTTCCGGCCAGAATGTTGAATGTAGCCCAATCAACGATAGTATTTCCAGTCACGGAAAGAATCGCGCCGCTCGGCACATCGCTTCCACTCACGAAAGCAGTAGCGGCAGCATCAGCGGGGTACTGCATTTGCATACCGCCCGCAGTTATAGTGCCACCCGTCGGCATTCCGTCTCCCGCCATCGCGACCTGCGACATCGCGAGGCAGATCGCCGCCGTCAACGCCGCTTTCTTGAAAAACTTCCTGCACTTTTTCATAAGAATCCCTTCCTTTCTAAATTAAAAACTCTTGGTCAGGCTCACGTTCCAGTTTTTGTGACCCTGCTTTCCAATTAAATCCTCACGAACGTCGTCCACAATCTTCGCGTACTCCAGTCTAAACGCCCATCCGTTCTTCACGTCAGTGTAACGATAACCAAGACCCACCGAGCCCAGCGTCTCACTGCCCCAATTTATTCTCTCATTGTTGTTGTGGAGCGTACCATAGTCGGTGAAGATGCAGAAGCGACTGTTCGGGAAGAACTCCGGTGTGAAGATCTCGAAGCTGCCGACAAGTCCCGTGTCCCCGCTGACCGTTCGCTCGTTGAAGCCGCGCACTGTGTAGAGGCCGCCCGCGCCAAGCTGCTCGCTCGGCACCACATTGTCTTTCGTGTACTGCCCATGCAGGCGAAGCCCAATCAGCCAGTCGCCCTTTGTCTTGTACTGGTAGGCCACGCCGCCCTTCCAGAGCAGGAAATTCTTGTCGCAGTTGTTCACTTGATAATATTGCTCATGCCCCGCGTTGAGATTCGTCGCAAGGCCGAGATTGTAGGTGAAAGAATGGTGCGTGCTGCGGTCGTTGTGAATGTAAGCCGCCGAAAGCATCGTCACTTGATAGTCGCCATCAGGGCGGATGGGTGGGACGCCAGGCCAAACAATCTGGTTGTCGTTTTCGTAAGATTTATGCTCAATACCTATATCCAAAATGTCCTTGTTCCGCGAGGTATAAGAGAAGAACTTCTGCCCGTGGACGCCGACGGCCACCCCTCGACCGCCCGCAAGATATTGATACACATCATTTCCCGAGACGTTGCCCAGATTGACGTCCGACCAACTCGCGAAAACGGAGAGGGCCCCCGCGTCTTTCGGGAACATCATCCGATAAGAAACCGCCGCCTGCTTAACATCGTCCCAGTGACCGGGGGAGCTTACCGCCGCTACGCCGAAGCTGTCGGCGTGGTTCGTGGCGTTCGTGGCGAGATAGCTGAGGGTGGCGCGCCAGTCGCCGCTGTAGTAGTTGCCCGTGTTGTCCACGGTGACGTTCACATGCTCGCTTTTTTTCTCCTCGACGCTGACGGTCACGCGATAGCCGCCCGCGCCATCCGGCTTGAAGTCCGCTCCAAGCTTCATGCTGCCGGTATCGTTGGCCATCTGGATCTGGCGGGAGAGTCGACGGATATTGACTTTGTCCTTTTTCAGTTCCGGAAGGAGAAACCTAAGCTCGTCCTCACTCATCCGCTTGTTGCCGGTAAAGACGACCTCAGTGACATTGACAGAAATGTCCTGCGGGCTTTTGACCTCCGCCGCCTCTTTGGACGCCTCCTGATAGATGCGCCCCTGTTCGCGTGCCAGCTCTTCCTTGGCATTTTCCTGCGGCGCGGCGGACGCCATGCCTCCAATCAGGCCGCAAAGCCCAAGCGCAAGCAACGCCGCCTTTTTGACGCCTCGAATCTTCCTCATGTCCAAACATCGCCCCTTTTCATAATATTTCTCACCCGCTTCCATTGGGTGAAAGCAATACAATATTCCCATCTTATCCCATAATATTTTAACACTATTGCAACGTTCGAACAAGGGGTGATTACACCTATAGATAAATAGGCAAATTGCAGTTCTTGTTATATGTAAAATTTATGTTCATTTTCCTTAAAAAAGAGAGCCTTGCGGCCCTCTTTTTAAGGATTCCTATAATGATTACTTCCCCTGGAACACCGGCGCGCGTTTTTCCGAAAACGCTTTAACGCCTTCCTTGAAGTCCTCGGTGCCCAAGAGCGCGGACATTGCCATTGCCTCGTAGGTCAGCGTGTCGTCCAGGCTTGCGCCGTAGTTGTTTATTTCCTTCTTCATCATCGCAAGAGCCAGCGGCGCGCCGGCGGCGATCTGCTTCGCGACGCCCATGACGCCCTCCCGCAGGGCTTCCGGAGTGAACACGCCGTTGACGAGGCCGATGGACATCGCCTCGTGCGCCTCCACCGGGCGCGCTGTGAACATCAGTTCCTTCGCCTTTGCTAATCCCACCGTCTTCGCGAGGAAATAATAGCCGCCGCAATCGGGAGCGAGGCCGACGCTCGCAAAGCTCTGGATGAATTTCACGCCCTCGGCGGCATAGCAAAGGTCGCAGGCGATGGCGATGTTGAAGCCGGCGCCCGCGGCAACGCCGTTCACCATCGCGATGACGGGCTTCGACATGGCATGAATCAGACGCACGATCATGCCCGCCTGCGCGACGAAGCGGCGACGCTCCTCCGTCGTCTTTAGATTGTCGAGCGCGCCGAGGTCTCCGCCCGCACAGAACGCGCGGCCCTCGCCCGTCAGAACGACAACGCGCACCTGGGGATCGTGCTCGGCTTCGTGCAGCTTCGCAATCCACCCATTGATCAGTTCGAGGCTCATGGAGTTCAGGCTCTTTGGCCGATTCAGCGTGAGAACGGCGATACCGCTTTCCTTTTCGTACTTGATGACTTCCTCCGGCATGAAATATCACTCCTTCATTAAAGCTTGGAAAACAATCATTGGATGTTTATTTCGACATGAAGCGAGAATTTCCTTTTTACGTGACAAAAAACCCGAAGCCGAAGCCTCGGGTTTCATTTCGATTTGGTGACTCCTAGGGGATTCGAACCCCTGAACCCGCCGTGAGAGGGCGGTGTCTTAACCACTTGACGAAGGAGCCGTTCATTATATTACACGGCTTCCTATGAAATGTCAAGCGTTTTTTAGGAAGCACTGATTACGTTAAGTCATGGCCCTATCGAGGGATTTTTTCAGTGCTTCCTCAATTTTCCCATCGCCGTTTCAATGCGCGCCAGCGATTCTTCCTTGCCCAAAAGGTACAGCAATTCGGTGACGCCGCCGGGCGTGACCTTCTGTCCGGACAGCGCGATACGGAGCGGCCACATGACCGTGCCGAGCTTGTAACCGCTGGCGTCGATATATCCGTGCAGCGCGGCGTCAATCGCCTCCGGCGCCCAGTCCCGGACCGCGGCAAGCGCGTCCTTCGCCGCGGGCAAAATCGTCGCGGCGAGCTCCGGCGTAACCTTGTTTTTCTTGTTCGGGAAAAGATCGACGCCATACTCGGGCAGCGCACGGAAAAACGCGATCTTATCCTCGATTTCGCCGTAACGAGCGACGCGCGTGCGGAGAATCGCGGCCAGGTACGGCCATTTCTTTTTCACTTCGTCCGTCAGATCCCCGGCAAAGGGCAGCGCGGCGGCAGCGAATTTCTCGTCCGTCATGGCCTTGAAATATTCGCCGTTGAACCAGTCCAGCTTCGCGTAGTCGAAAACGGCGGGCGACTTGCTGAGCCCCTCGAGAGAAAAGACCTTCGCCATTTCCTCCATCGAAAAAATTTCCTGCTCGGACTTCGGGCTCCAGCCGAGCAGCGCGACGTAATTCGTGATGGCTTCCGGCAGATAGCCCGCCGCGACAAGCTCGGCGAAACTGGTCGCGCCGTGACGCTTCGACAGCTTCGAAACGGAGCCGTCCTCGCTCTTGCCCATGACGGGCGCGAGGTGAACGAACACCGGCGGCTCCCAACCGAAGGCCTGATAAAGCTGCACATGCTTCGGCGTCGAGGTGATGAATTCCGTGCCGCGAATGACATGGGTAATCCCCATCAAATGGTCGTCGACGACATTGGCGAAATTGTAAGTCGGCATACCGTCGCGCTTCAAGAGCACCTGATCCTCGAGCTCGCTGTTTTCAATCGTGATATTTCCATGCACGACGTCAAAAAAGGTGGTCGTGCCGGTCAGCGGCATTTTTTGGCGAATGACATAGGGATCGCCGTTCTCCAAATGGCGCTCGACAGCCTCCGGCGCGAGGTCGCGGCAATGGCGCCCGTAGCCGCCGAAAGCCTTTTCTTCGCCGTCCTTCGCGTCCTCATGCGAGCAGAAGCAGCGATAAGCAAAGCCCTTCTCGATAAGCGCCTCCGCGTATTTTTTGTAAATCTCCATGCGTTCGCTCTGGACGTAAGGCCCGCAGTCGCCGCCGATGTCCGGCCCCTCGTCGGGCACGATATGCGCCGCCGCCAGCGTGTCCTGAATGAATTTCACCGCGTCGGCGACATAGCGTGCACGATCGGTGTCCTCAATGCGAAGCAGAAAGTCGCCGCCCTGCGCCTTTGCGAAAAGATAAGCGTAAAGCGCGGTGCGGAGATTGCCGATGTGCATATACCCCGTTGGACTCGGAGCGAAACGTGTGCGTACTCTGGTCAAGATGAAAACCTCCAAATCATCAATTCAAGTTATTTTACATCAACGAAAAGCGACAGACAAGATATATAAAGGAAGCCCCGGCGAAAAATGCCGAGGCTTGCCCACTTTTCAGCAAAGATCAGCCGTCCCGCATTTCCGTGTCGCTGATGACCCGGCCGAGACGCAGACCGAACAGGAAATTCCAGAACCATTTATAGGCCACCGTCAGGTTCGTATAGGTGCCCGCGAGGCGCATCAGATGAACGACCATCCAAGCCACCCACGCGAAAAAGCCCCGCATCTTCATACTGCCCATCGCCACGACGGCGTGCCCGCGGCAGATTGTCGCCATCGCGCCCACGTCTTTGTATGTGAACTCGGCAAGCTTCGCGTCGGGATTTTTCATCAACCGCTTGAGATTTTCAACGCACGTCTCCGCCTGCTGCGTCGCCACCGGCGCCACCGTCGCCAGCGGCCGGCCGTCCTGCATGAAATTCGCACAGTCGCCGATGGCGAAGATATTGGGATATCCCTTGACCTGCAAAGTCTTTTCCACCACGACGCGGCCCGCCCGGTCGGTTTCCGCCCCAAGATTCTTGATGAAAGAGACGGCTTTGACGCCTGCCGCCCAAATGACGGTTTTCGTCGGGATCGAGCTGCCATCCTTCAGTCTCAGTTCCTCGCCGTCATAATCCATGACCTGTGTCGCGGTTCGGACGTCCACCTTGCGGATGTCTCGCAGTACGCGAATCGTTTCCTGCTGAAGCGAATCGGGCATCATCGCCAACACATGATCCATCGCTTCGACGAGAATAACCTTCGCCTCGGAGAAATCGAGATCATGATACTCATATGCCATTACGCCGTAAATCAGCTCGGACAGCGCTCCCGCGCACTCGACGCCCGTTGGGCCGCCGCCTACGCAGACAAAGGTCAACATGCGCCGCCGTTCCGCTTCATCGTCGCACTTGGTCGCCGTCTCAAACATCCGCAAGACGTGATTGCGAATCGCTACCGCCTGCTGCAGCGTCTTCATGCCGAAGGAATGTTTCGCGACGTTTTCCATCCCAAAGAAATTCGTCGTCGCGCCCGCCGCCAGGACGAGGTAGTCGTAAGAAACCTCGCCGCGATCGGTAATCAGGACTTTATGCTCGGCGTCGAAATCCTCGGCGTGCGCCATGAAAAAGCGGACGTTCTTCGTATTGCGGAAAAACGCGCGAATCGGATACGCGATCTCGTTCTCGTCCAGCTCCGAAGTCGAAAGCTGATAGAGGAGCGGCTGAAATACGTGAAAATTGTTCCTGTCGATGATCGTGACGTCGACGGGAAGCTCCGCCAGCTTCTTTGCCACTTTGACGCCGCCAAACCCCGCGCCGACGACGACGATATGCGGTCTTTTTGTGTCTGCCATGAAAAAACCAATCCCTTACTCTTTGAACCCGTTGTATCCTCTGTGAATCCGCCGCAGGAAACGGCGAACACCGCGCATTAGTATATCACATTTACCGAAAAAAGCAAGCGGAGCCGACGCGCGGACAAGCGTCGAGCCCCGAAAAAATTTCTTAGGAAACACTGATTAAGTCAATTCGTGCATCTGTCGAGGGATTTTTTCGACTGTCTAGGAAAATCCCTCGAAGGCGTAGCATCGCTACGTCGAGAGGGATTTGACAACGACAGGCGGAAAAAGACCCGGCAGAGGCGCGGAGGGACTTATTCAGTGGTTCCCTTATAATAATTTTTATTATAATAAGGGCGATCCCGCACGACGCTCGTACCGTGAGGATCGCCTTTTCATTCCCTGGCAAAAGGAAGCGTGTTAAGCACGCGTTTCTTCGACCAAAATTTTCATTTAAATTTTTGGTCGAAGATTCGTATCAGTCCCCGATCATCGCCGCGGCGAGAGCCGCCCCGAGTGAGGCTCCATCCGTTACATGGAGAATCTGAACGCCTTTCGCTTCGTCCTTTAAAAGTTCCTTGAGCGCGTCGCGAAGCGCGACGCGTGCGACGGCCATATGCGTGAAGAACGACCCTTCGACGGCAATGTGCCTCACTCCGATCGCATCGCCTCCGACAATATGACGAAGCGTACCGACGTAAACCGTGGCCGCTATCCGCGCCGAACGGCGCACGATGGCCTCCGCCAGCGCGGCGGCCTCTTTCAGTTGGGCGGACGTCAGCGGCATGCCCACCATGCCTTGCAGGAGCGCCGCCCCTTCCCCCTGAATGATTGCAACCATGTCTTCCCCCGTCACGGCGGGAAACGTTTCGCCGAGTATATCGCCGAAGGCTCTTGAAAACAGCGCGCCAAGATATCGTCCCGACACCATCTTTTCCAACATCTGCGCGCCTTTTTTCTCTGACGCCGCATCCAACGCCAGGTCGTATTCGTTCTGGTCGAGCCAGCTGAAGTTCCCCGCCTCCAGGTTCATGACCGTCGGCTCCTTTTCTCCGCCAAAGGTCTCCAAATAACAGGCGTTAAAGCCCGTCGCGTATATCGAGCCAATCGCCACGTCGTTCCATCGATATGACGCCGCAAGCATCACAGCCACCGTGTCGTTCAATATGGCGGTTGGGCGCACGTTGACAAGCCCCCGTTCCTTCAGCGCGGTGCTGAGACGCTCGTTGACCCAGCGGCCCTCAACGTCCGGAACCGCCAATTCCTTCGTCCATGAAAGCAGTTTGGCGTCCCGCGGAGACTCCTGCGCCGACGGGAACGAAAAGGTATGGCCGAGGCGATAGGGCGTTTCATGGTCGCCGACGAGCACCGCGTCGATAATCTCAGCGAGGAAGCCGAACAAACCCTCCGCCGATGCGCCGCTCCCAGCGTAATTGTAGCGCCCATGCGCAATCAGCGGCTTCGCCACGCGAGCCGCCATCTCATAGGTGCCGCCGCCAAAAAGCCGAACGCGCTCCGCCCGCACATTCGTCCCGCCAAAATCGAGCGTGATATACTCCCCCTGCTCGTCGCCCGTCGGCAGACCGAGATACGACGGCAGCGGCTTTATCGTCGACGCATCATGCCCCGCGAGTCCCTTTTCAATCTCGCTGCGAAACACTTCCACAGCGGCAATCATTTCCTCCGGGCCGAATGTGAAGGCCTCGATCGCATCCCGCGCTCTTTGCGCGTTCCACTCCATAACCTCATCTCCTCGTATAATAAGTTTTGCAAGAATGTTTAACGTGCATTTGCATCTGCACAA
>CAMHCS010000039.1 GCA_946183785.1 uncultured Selenomonadales bacterium
CGAAGGCACAGGCACGGTCACGACCATGAACGACGGCGGACAGACCGTCCACAGCAACGGCACGGGCACGGTCGAGACCATGAACGGCGGTTGGCAGGAAGTCAGCAGCGGCGGCTTTGGCGAAATCACGACCATGAACGATGGCGGACAACTTGTCCGAAACGGCGGCTCTGGAAAAATCGCGACCATGAAGGATGGCGTACAAACCATCTCTGGTGGCTCTGGCATGGTCTCGAATCTCAGTGGCGGCATACAGAATATTAGCCAAGGCGCTACGGGCACTGTCGAATCCCTGATGAGCGGCGGAACGCAGTTTGTCGGAAACGGCGGAACCTCGCTGGAGACCAAAGTCTATGGCGGTCTGCTGATACAAAACGGCGGTTCGTCAGTAGTCACCAGCGTCACCTTTGCTGCTGGCGGCACGCACCGTCTCGAAGCAGGCGCGACGCTAAACAGCACAGCCGTCTCTGGACATACCCTTGAAGTCGCAAGCGGCGGCACGGCGACGAGCACGACAATCAATAACGGCGGCACGGCGAACGTGCTGGCTAACGGCGTGGTCTCCGCGACCACCGTCCAGAGCGGAGGCAAAGAGAACGTCGGAAGCGGTGCTGAAACTTCCAAGACTATCGTTGCCGACGGCGGCGTACAGCACGTTGAATCGGGCGGCACGGCTACGGATATAACCGTCGAATCGGGCGGTACGCAGAACTTCGAGACAGGCGGAATCATCAGCGGCGGAAGCAACGTAATCAAGGGAACAGCCAACGGCGGAACGGTAATCGCCGGCGCGGCGCAGAACATTTCGGGCGGCGTAGCCAGCGGAACAGTCGTCAGCGGCGAACAAATCATCAAAAGCAACGGCACGACTTTGGATGTCGTTGTTTCTAGTGGCGGAACACAGACCATTTCAAGCGGCAGTGCGAAAAACACGACCGTAAACGGCGGAACGCAGAAAATCGAAAGTGACGGCGTCGTCTCTGGTGCGACCATCAACAACGGCGGAACGCAGATCGCCTCGGCAGGCGCTACCTTGGCTGGCACGCAGACCGTCAACGCGGGCGGCGTAGCCTCGGGCGGAACCGTGACAGGAACGCAGAACGTCAAAGGCTCAGTAACGGGCGTCGCCATCGCGGACGGCGGCAACCAGACCGTGGCGAACGGCGGAACAGCGAAGGATACCGTCGTCAACAGCGGCGGCACGCAAATCGCCTCGGCTGGCGCAACCCTGTCCGGCACAACGGTCAGCGGCGGCGTACTGGAAGAGCGCGGGAACGCGAACGTCTCCGACGTGACCTTCTCTTCTGGCGGCACTCATCGTATCGCGAGCGGCGGCACGGGGAACAACCTGACCGTCTCCGACCATATCCTCGAAGCGGGGAACGGCGGCGTCCTCTCCAACACGGTCGTCCAGAACGGCGGAACAGAGCAGGTCGCAAGCGGAGGCACGGCTAAAGGAACAATCGTAAGCACAGGCGGAACCCAGTCTATCGCGAACAGCGGCATTGCCCTGAACACGACAATCAAGGCAGGCGGGGAGCAGCACGCAGACGCGAACGGAATCCTCGCGGGCACGCAGACCGTCGAGAACGAGGGTGTCGTTTCTGGCGGCACCCTCAAAGAAATCACCGTCGGCGGGACGACCATCAAAGCCGTGCAGAACGTCTCGGGACAGGTGCAGGGTGTCACCGTCGCGAGCGGGGCGACACAGAACGTCGAGAGCGGCGGCGTAGTTTCTGGCGGTACGATAAACGGCGGGACGCAGGTCGTCAATAACGGCGGCGTCGTCTCTGGCGGCACACTGACAAACGGAACACAGAATGTTGAGAACGGCGGCGCGGCGATAAGCACGACGATCAACAGCGGCGGCGTCCAGTCTGTCGCTTCGGGCGGCACGGCAACAGACACGACGGACGCGGGCGGTGTGCTGGAACTTCACGGCGGCGCGGTGCTGAACGGCAGCACGAATTACAACACCTACGCCCTGTCTGGCGGCACCATGCGGCTCACCGACAGCGCGGGGGTGGACGGCTATACCGTTTCCAGCGGTACGTTGGAAATAGCCTCCGGCGGCACGTCCAGGAACGTCACCGTCAGCGGCGGCACGCAAAATGTCGTCTCTGGCGCTACCGTCGAGGGCACAGTACTCGAAAAAGGCACCCAGAATATCTTGTCTGGAGCGACGGTCTCAGATACGACCGTCAACGAAGGTGTATCGCAGAACGTCGTCTCGGGCGGCACGGCGGACAACACCACCATCAACGGCGGCATGCAGAACGTCGAGGACGGCGGCGTTGCTTCTGGCGGCACGCTGAAAAACGGCACGCAAAACATCGCCTTGGGTGGTACGGCAACAGGCGCCACCATCGAGGGCGGTACGCAAAACGTCAAAAATGGCGGCACGTCAAAAGATACGACCATCAAGAACGGCGGCAGTCAGACCGCAGAGAACGGCGGCATTCTCGCAGGCACCCAGACAATCGAGGCAGGCGGCTCGGCAAACGGTGGTACATTGACAGGCACACAAAATGTCTCGGGCGAGGCTTCGAACGTGACCGTCAGCGGCGGCACACAGAACGTCAGCACTGGCGCGACTGTTACGGACACGAAACTGATCGCGGGCACCCAAAATGTCGAAGGTACAGCCACAGGCACGATTGTCAACGGTGGCACCCAGAACGTCAGCACAGGCGCAACCGTTACGAACACTACCGTCAGTAGCGGTGTGCAGAACGTCAGCACAGGCGCAACTGTTACAGACACGAAGCTCGAAATGGGTACGCAGAACGTCGAGGGCACGGCGAAGGACACGATTGTCAGCGGCGGCACGCAGAACGTCAAAAACGGCGGTGTCGCCTCAGGCGGCACGCTGAGAAGCGGCACACAGAATATTGAGAACGGCGGAACAGCGACGAGCGTGATTGTTAACGGCGGCACGCAGAATGTCGAAAACGGCGGCGTCGCCTCCGGCGGCACACTGAAAAACGGTACGCAAAGCGTTGCCTCCGGCGGTACGGTCACCCGCGCCACCATCGAGGGCGGCACGCAGAATATCGAGAACGGCGGTGTCGCCGAGGGCGGCACGATGAAGGGCGGCGCCCAGATTGTCGCTTCCGGCGGCACGGTCACGGGCATGACTGTCAGCGGCGGCTCGCAGAATATCGAAGCGGGCGCGGTTGTCAGCGACACGACCGTCAAGGGTGGCACCCAGACCGTCGAGGACGGTGCCCTTGCCACCGGCGGGTCTTTCTCGGATGGCGCGCTGCAAATTGTTGAAGCGGGAGGCAAAGCGCAGGGACTGACGCTGAACAACAGTGGTACACAGAACGTCTACGGCATAGCAGCGAATGCTACCGTAAACAGCGGCGGCCTCCAGCACATCTTCAGCGGCGGCAACGCTACTGGCACCATTCTTTCTGGTGGCACGATTACCGTGGAGGACTACGCCACGGCGCAGATCGACAAAGCCGAGGGCGGCAAGGTGGAACTTCTCGACACCGGTCTCGCCACGGCGATCTTCGGCGCCGTCTCAGATACGGCGGCTGGAAGCTATAGCCTCGACACGCTGAACGCGCAGGGCGACACGGTGATCCTCGGTCAGGGCGACGCAAAGGAATCCTCCCCTGTCGGCAACATATTGACCATCAAAAACATGAACGGCTACGCGAATTTCATCGTCAATACCGATCTGAAAAACAACACCAGCGACTTGATCGTGATTGAGAATGCGGAAAAAGCGGAAAAAGCGAACACGATCCGGATCAATTACGACCCGACGCTGGCGAATAAAGAAACCGTTTCCGCGACGAATACAAAAGTGGCCACGGTGGAAAAAGGCGAGGCGACCTTCGAGGGCGCGGAAAGCGAAATCGCGGGCGTCACGTATCTGCCGACCGTTTCGACGAACAACGGCACGGACTGGTATATCACGGGCGTCAACAAGGGGGCCAGCGACGCCAGCCACCATACCCTGATGGGCATGACCGCGGGCATGGCGGCATTGGCGGCGGGCACCGCCTTCATCAACGAAGCGACGGCGGGCCTCGGTCTCTCGGCGAACACGGGGAAGGACGGCGTATCGACCTTTGCGAAGCTCGGCGGCGGAACCCTGCGGCAGGAAACCGGCAGCCATGTGGACGTGAGGACATGGAACGCGATTCTCGCCCTCGGCCACGCCAACAAAAAAGAACGCGGCACCTTCGAGTACGGCGCGTTCTTCGAGTATGGCTCCGGTAACTATACGACTCATGAAAACGACTTGCGGGGCGACGGCTCCATGCGTTACACCGGCGGCGGTCTCCTGGCGAAATGGACGGCGAACCACGGCTTCTACGTCGAGGGGAGCCTGCGGGCGGGCACGGTCCACGACGACGCGCAGAACGTGCTCCACGATAATGCCAACACCTACAGTTACAAGACCGACGCGGGCTACTTCGGCGCGCATATCGGCGTAGGCAAGGAGATAGAGGTCTCGAACGGCGACACCGTCGACGTCTACGGCAAGTTCTTCTTCAATCGCAGGAACGGCGTGAGCTTCGACGCGGGGCCGAATCACTACGACCTCGACGCGGTGCGGAGCGAGATACTGCGCGTCGGCGCAAGGTACACCATGAAGCGGGAGAAATGGAACTTCTACGGCGGCCTGGCCTACGAGCACGAATTCGGCGGAGAAGCGACAGGCACGGTGGACGGTCTCGCGATCCGCAGCGCCGACATCAGAGGCGGGAGCGCAAGGCTGGAGCTTGGCGCGACCATGAAGCCGGACAAGAACAGCCCATGGAGTCTCAATATGAACGTGGCGGGCTTCGCGGGAAAGAAGCAGGGCTTCAGCGGCGGCGTCAGCGTGGCGTTCATGTTCTGACTCCAAGATATTCGAAATGAATAATAGACGGTGAGAAAGCGTCGCTTCGGGAAGAAGCTACGAACCTCATCGTCTTTTTCTTTTGGAGCAACAATGAACGCTCTCACCACCTAACGGTGGTTGAGGAGGGCCTTTGGCTAATAATAATGCAAACTAGCCAAGCGGATTAATCGAAAAATCTCTGCGCCATCGCGTCTCTTTTTGATAAGCTTCCCCCAAAAGGAGGTGATGACGTGTGTGTGGATTTGGAGTCAACTCGCTATTTACTTCTGTGTGTCGGCATTCTGCTCATTTTCCTTAGTAGCCGGGTTGGACGAATCGTTTGCCTACGCGTGTTTAACATGTTACGCTCTGCTTATTATTTAGCGATAGCGGTACTAGCGCTATTCGGGGCTTTGTTTTTCCAGAAACTAGGGGTGTTCCTTTTCTGGCTCGCAAAACGCATAAGGAAAGCGAATCCTAGAAATCCCGACGCTGACCATTCCGCACATTGTAAAATGTAATCGCAAGGAGCAAAAAACATGCACGGATAGCGCAGAAAGAAGGCTGTAGAGTTATGAAAGATTATGTTGTGAAAATTGTTCGGCAAGGCGAACTGCATATCCGAGCCAAGAGCGCAGAGGAGGCTGCGTGTATGGCCGGCCGATATGGCTTTGGTTCGAACAATTTCGAGCTTCATGTCGAAATCAACCGATGTGCGTCGGATCAGGACGGCAATGAAGCCAAGGGTGGCAAAAAGCGTAAGAAAAAGCACAGGACTGCAGTTGTATTCGACGACGACATCCCTTTTTGAGTGCTGAGCCGCCAGCGGAACGAAAAGCCCCTCGATTGAGGGGCTTTTTGCATGGAGCGCTAGCCAAGGAACTTTGCTGCCATCGCGTTATCCCTGTCGCCTAATCAATCATTCCTTTTAGCTCTGTTGGCGAATAGTGTTGGAGGATAAAAAGATGGCGACGGGTACGCAACCCGCCGCTGTTTTTATTTGCCCTGACTGCCTCTCTCCGCCCGAAAATCATCGACGCTTTCGCTGCGTCGTGATATAATAAATAAGATAATGAAAGAAACAATTTTGCGGGAAGGAAAAACGCAACGGTTCAATACAAAGGAGGAACTTTTCATGAACACCAACGTCCACGGAAAGAGAAACACCGCGCGCCCCGCGTCAGTCTCTTCTTTAGCCCCCCGTTTTACAGGCTCTACTCTGAAGGGCAAAAAATCCCGCGTCTCTCTGGCTCTCGCCGTATCGCTGTGGATAGCGACCGGCGGGACGCCGTGGACGGAGGCGGCGGAGGCGGCGACGAAAAATGAATACTATATGAGTGGCGGTGTAATGCACAACACGGGAACAACAACTGAAACGTTTTCCCTTGCTGGTGTCACGGCAGAAATAGATTACGCTTCAGTTCCAATCATGACCATAACTGCGGAGGAAAACGCCGAAAATCCGATTGATTGGAGTTTGACCGACAATAATACATATTATCCTGCGTGGATATATACAGTTCCTTCTTTTTCGAGAACGGAAGGTTATACTCTGTCCGTCGATGGTCGTAATGCTACCTTCACGGGAATAACAAATATTAGAGCAGGAGTTTCAAAGGACGAGGCCAACTCCAACACGCTGAATATCAAAAACCTGAAGCTGGACGCATATTCGTGGCAGTCGGAGCTGACCCTTATAGGCGGTGAAGGGGATAGAGGAACGACCGGAAACCGGGTGACTATAACGGGCAGCACCATTGGGGAATTTTATAATGTAAATATATATGGCGGTTATGCAGGTGTCAATACTATTTTTAACAACGGCATCAACGCAACCGGCAATATCGTTACGATAGCCAACAGTGCGCTTTTGGGGGTCAGTACAATCATCTATGGCGGCTATGTTCCCGGTGACGACGGTTCCACCACCGGCAATATAGTAAACCTGTATGGGACGGTTCAGTCCCCTTACCTTAAGGTAATCGGCGGCAATAAAGCCAATACGGGCAATGCGCTGCATCTCGGTGGCACCGCGGACGGTCAAACGGTCAACGATATTCCTTTTGCCCCGTGGACGTATGGCTCAACCAATAGCATTGCTAAAGTCGAAAACTTTGAAAAAATCGTGCTCCATCAGGTCAAGTGGGATACATCTACCCCTGCTTTGACGACGTATTACCTCACGAATTTTGGCGGTGTGCTAGACATTTCGGATATGTCCTTCGCCAATGACACGGCAGTGGGGACCATGAACCTTTTGCAAGGGAGTACGGGCAATTTTTCCACGCTGGCCCTGACATACAAGAGCGGCGACAGCACGGCGACAACCAGCCTCGGCGGCGACAATCCCACGAGCTGTGTCGTCAGGCAAGGCACCGCCACCGAGGAATCCGCCGCAACCAACGGCATAAAGCTTGCCTTGCGTGCCAATGAGCATTCCGTCTCCATCGCCGACAGCTCGAAGGTCAGGTACACCATCGGGAATTACGTGACGGGCGTCACCCTCGGCGAAATCGCGTGGGATACGAGCACGGCAGCGCGGACGCTGACGACGGAAGAACAAGCGCTGTATACTTTCGACGCGAATACCGCCATCGACGCCAGCGGGCTGACCTTCACGGATATAAGCCTGATTTCGGGCGACCCGCTGAACGACGCGACGAAACAATCCATGACGTTGCTGTCGGGCGCGAAGGGCGCGGAAAATGTCCTCCCCGCCAACATCACCCAGCCGTCTGCGGGCAAGGGCACGATTGCCGTCGACTACACCAATGATCAAAATATAAACTTTACCGCTACTGCCAGCGGCGAAGTGTCCGTGGGTACGGATAAAGTGGATTATACCATAAACAACGTGACGCTCTCCGGCGTGAACCTCGCGAACTGGAACGGCACGACCTCCGCTGTCCCCGAAGGCTGGACGGCAAAGACGGACGGCGTCTCGGTCACGGGGGACGGGTTTACTGCGCCCTCGATTACGACTGGGAACTCCGTTGATATCCTGACAACGGGAATGAATGGATTTTTCTCTAACGCCAATATCTCTGACGCGATCAAATTCAAGGATTATGGAGAAGTATCCAACACCGACAAGGGCGTGACGCTGATTGGCAATGAATCGAAAGGCGTCAAGGCAAACACGGACGGAAAGAACCTCATCTATGAACGGGATTTCACTGTCAACAACATCACCCTTGGCTCCATAGCGTGGAACGCTGGCGGTACGGTCAGGGACGGCTCGGCGTATGATTTCAGCGCCAATAGTCTTTCTTTGGGCTGGGATAATGTTAAAGATTTCGCCCTCACTTTTGCCGATGAAGCGGCGTATAAGAGCCTTGCGAAAGACAAGACCATGACGCTGATTAGCAACGCGACAGGGATAAAAGGGGCAAGCACCGGCGCAAACCCGACTTTTGATTATACGATAGCAAACGACGCAACCCTCAATACCAAGGTTTGGGGGCAGGTGAAAATAGAAACTGATACGCTGACTTATAAAATCGACGAGGTTGACATCGAAAGCGTCGATCTCGCGGGCTGGGACGGCACGAAAGAGGTATTTGCAGTTCCTGACGGCTGGCTAAAAAGGAATCTTGGGAGAGAATACGTTTCCGTCACGGCAGAAGGCTTCACCGCGCCATCGATTGACGCGGGTTCGTCGAGGGAAATTATAACCACCAACACGGAGGGCTTTTTCAACGACAACCAAATCACGGGCGCGCTGAAGTACAAGGCAGCCGCGTCCAGCTCCGACACGGCGAACGGCGTCACCCTGACCGGCGCGGAATCGAAAGGCGTCAAGGCTTCTAATGGCGGAAAGAACCTCGTTTATGCGCGGAGCAATTTCGAGGTCAGCGGTATTTCCCTCGGGAATATGACGTGGGGCACAGCGCGCGAAGCGACAACGAGATATGATTTCGATCATGTGGCGGACGCGAATATCAGCGCGGCCAACCTCAAATTCTCGAATCCCGAAAGTATCGCGAAGGACGCCACGACGACGCTCCTTTCGGGCGCGACGAATCTCGATTGGGGAACCGATATAGCCCATACGCAGGATTTCACGAAAACGGTGAACGGCGCGACGCTCTCGGCCACGCTTTCGGGCAACGTGATTCGCTCAACGGCGTGGCAGATTGGCTATATGGCGACGAGCATGACGCTGGACAGCGTGAACCTCGCGAATTGGAACGGAACCACGGGCAGCGTCCCGACGGGCTGGACGGCGAATCTCGGCGCAAACTCCATCACGGCGGCGGGCTTCGACGCGTCGTCGATTGGCGCTGGTGCGTCGAAGGACATCCTGACCACGACGACCAACAACTTCTTCAACGACAACCAAATCACGGGCGCAATGAAGTACGCGACGACGACGAGCTCGGACACGGAGAACGGCGTAACGCTGACCGGCTCGGAATCGAAGGGGGTCAAAGCGTCGGCGGACGGCAAGAGCCTCGTCTACACGCGGAGCGAATTTAATGTCAGCGGTATTTCTCTTGGAAATATGACATGGGGCACAGCGCGCGAAGCGTCAACGAGCTGCAATTTTCAGAATGTGGCAGACGCGAATATCAGCGTGGCAAAACTCGAATTCTCGAATCCCGAAGATATCGCAAAGGACACCACGACGACGCTCCTTTCCAGCGCGACGCACCTTGCGGCAGGAGACAATATCGCCCATACTCAGAACTTCACGAAAACAGTGAACGGCACGACGCTCTCTGCGACGCTCTCGGGCAACGTGATTCGAACGACGGCAGGGACGCTCGGCTACAAGGCAACGGACACGGCGCTGAATAAGGCGACGCTGGGCGGCTTCGCATGGGGCGCGGAAGCGGACAGCATACCCGAGGGTTGGACGGTCTCGGCGGCTACGACCATCGACGCGACAAACTTCAAGTATGAGGGCACAGCAGACACCGCGGTAGCTGCGCGCGATATCGCGACGATCCTGAATGCGCCGGGTCTGACGACGGACAGCCCCGTCACGGGCGGCAGGAATAAGACCGTCCCCATCGATTACACCAACGGCGAGAGCCACATCAATTTCAAAGCGACGGCGACGGGCGACGTGGAAGCAGCGGAAAACATGGTGCAGTATGTCGTGAAGAGCGTAGCGCTGAGCAACGTCAATCTCGGCGACTGGAACGGCACGGCCAGTGGCGTTCCGCAGAACTGGACAGGATCGCAGGTCGCTGTCTCCACGGGGAATTTCAACGTCCCGACGAAATTGGCTGTCGGCGAGAGCATAGATATTCTCACGACCTCCACGGCTAACTTCTTCGGCACGGTGTCGGGCGACAGAAAATATCGTTCCGAAACCTTCGAGAACAGCGAGGCGGGCGTCACCCTCTCCGGTCACAATTTCGGCGGCGTCAAGGTCGAGAACTATGGCGAGGCGGCAAACGCGAAATTGACCTACTACGCCGAGACGATGGATACGACGGCAATCACCCTCGGCGAGATGACTTGGGGCGTTAGCCGAGACGGAAACGGCGCTGGATACAACTACGCGAGCGCGGCAATTGACGCCAGCGGACTGAAATTCGCGAACTGGAAGCCCGAAGAGACTGCCGCGAACTCCTCCACCATTCTTCTTTTAGCCAACGACACCCTCACTGATTTCACCGCAGTCTCGAAGAACTATTCCTACTCCGTCGCCCCGACCTCTGGCGTCACGGTGGACGGTGCGCTGAACGGAAGCGTATCGAAGAGCGGGAACAATATCGTCTACACGGCAACGGAAAACAAAGCGTCAAAACTGACCTTCGGCACGGTGAGCTGGATGAAGGAAGGCGCTCTGATCGACCACGCGGCGACGCTGACGAACGTGTCCTTCGAGGGCGCTGCCGTGGACACGACGAACATCAAGTTCCAAAATCTCCAGACCGCCGCGTCCGAAGACAAGATGACGCTCGTTTCTTCCTTTGGCTCGTCCATTGGGACCGTCACAGGCACGGAGTTCTCCGTCGGGAAAGGGAAAGGCGAAGGGCACGCTTATCTTGAGAGCAACGACCTCAAATATGTCGTCACGCAGGGCGTCAACTTCGACCCGAAGGGCGACGACAACGCCATCAATGAGGCGGGCGACCCTGTCGGCGGGGAGATCGCAAGCGATGTCATCGGCGGTGTCGCACAGAACACAGGCGTTGCTAAAGATAATACGATGGAAGTCTTGGCGGGAAGCGACGTTTCTGGCAGCGTCACGGCGGCAATCAGCGTAAACGGCGCGTCGGAGAAAAACGAAGCGCAGGTCACGGACGCGCATGTGAGCGGAAGCGTCACGGGCGCGGCAGTGAACGGAAGCGGGACGGCGGCGGACAATAGCGTCATCGTCCAGAACACGAACGTCGGCGATGTCCAGACCCATACGGGCGACGTCATCGGCGCGAAGACGGACAGCGGGCTTGCTACGGGCAATATCGCCAATGTCACAGGCGGGAAAGTCGAAGGAAGCGTCATTGGCGCGCAGAGCACCAGCGGTACGGTCAGCACGGGCAACGAGGCAAAGGTGTCCGGCGCGAACGTCGGCGGAAACGTCTACGGCGGCGTCTCAACGGACGGCGAAGCCAACGCGAACAAGGCGGAACTTTCGGGCGGCGCGGTCGTCGAGGGCGACGTCTACGGCGGCAAGAGCGAGAATAAAACCGCTGCCGCGAACAACGTCAAGATCGAGAACGCGACGGTCGAGGGCGATGTCTACGGCGGCAAGAGCAAAACTGCCTCCAACAACAACGAAGTCACCTTCAACGGCGGCACGGACGGAACGGTGAACAACCTGATTGGCGGCGGCTGCGAAACGGCTACCGGGAACACTGTCACCGTCGAGAACGGCACGGTCAAGGAATCGGTCTATGGCGGCAAGGCGGATAAGGACGCATTGGAGAACCATGTCATCCTCAGCGGCGGAACGGTCAAGCAGGCCGTCTACGGCGGATGGAGCGACAGCATCAGCGGCAAGACGCAGAACAACAGTGTCCTGCTTTACGGGGAAGCCGACGTTCACACGGCGAATATTTTCGGCGGCAATCGCGAGGCGACCGGAAACACGCTCACGATCGGATTGTCCTCGGGCAATACGAATACGCCGTGGACGGGCGGAGAGCAGACCGTCAAGCAGACCGTCAAGAATATCTCGAACTTCGAGAATATCAGCTTCGCCGTCGTACCGTGGAGTGAGAGCAAGGCGGCGGTGACAATCACGGACGGAACAGCGTCCGACCTTTCGATGTCGAAGGTCAACGCGACGAAGGTCCATTTCACGAACGTCAACTCGCTGAAGCAGAGCGATTCGATGACGCTTCTCGACCAAAGCAGGGCGGCTAAGAAAGCAACGACCGTCGAAGAGAAGAGCGAATTCACCATCGGTTCGGGCGTGCAGGGCAAAGGCTATCTTTCCCTCGACAAGGAGAACGGAAACGTTGTCTACACGGTCGGCGAGATGGGCGCGAGCGAGCAGTCCCACAACACTGTCATGGGCGCGACAGTCGGTATGGCGGCGCTCTCGGCGGGCAACGACTTCATCGGAAGCGCGACGGAAGGACTTTCCCTCGCCTCGAACGTTGGCGCGGACGGCGTCTCGTCCTTCGCCCAGATGGGCGGAGGCTCCATGCGCCAAGAGACGGGAAGCCACGTCGACACCCACACATGGAACGCGATCCTCGCATTGGGACACCAAAACAAAAAAGAACGCGGCACGATGGAATATGGCGCGTTCTTCGAGTACGGCACAGGCAACTATTCGACCTTTAACGGCGACGAGCGCGGCGACGGCTCGACGAAGTACACAGGTGGCGGTCTCTTGGCTAAATGGACAAACGACCACGGCTTCTACGTCGAGGGCAGTCTCCGAGCGGGCACGGTTCACGACGACGCTCGAAACGTTCTCCGTGACGAGGTCACACGCATGCCTTACAGTTACGAGACGGACGCGCCGTATATCGGCTTCCATCTCGGCGTCGGAAAGGAAATCGCCTTCGACGATATCCACTCCCTCGACGTGTACGGCAAATACTTCTACAACCGCAGGAACGGCGTCTCCTTTGACGCGGGCGGTCATTACGACCTCGACGCGGTGACTAGCCAAGTGGTGCGCGTGGGCGCACGGTACACGGTAAAACAGGACAAGTGGAACTTCTACGGCGGCGTCGCTTACGAGCATGAGCTCGACGGGAAAGCGTCAGGCACGGTAGACGGCTTCGCGATTCGAGGCGCGGACACCAGCGGCGGAAGTTTCCGTGGGGAAATCGGAGCGACGATGAAACCGGGCGACAACTCCCCGTGGAGCCTCGATTTGAATGTGAGCGGCTTCGCGGGGAAAAAGCAAGGCTTCACCGGCGGCGTGAGTGTGGCGTTCATGTTCTAAGGAAATATGGATTAAAAGCCGTCATCTTGGCGGCTTTTTTGTTGCGACAAAAAAAGAACCTGACAAAAATCAGGCTCTTGTACCCCACCAACACTATTCGCCAACAGAGCGTTCCTTTTAAAATCCCGACGCCGCTCTCTCCTCCTGATCTACAATACAGACACTCGCAGGGAGCAGAAAAAGGTTGCCAAGGAAAGCGAAGGAAAGGAGCAGTTGCGTTGAAAGATTATGTGGTGAGGATTGCGCGCCTTGGCGATATTCTCATCAGGGCGGCCAGCGCTGATGAGGCGGCGTCAATGGCCATGCAGTTTGATTCGGATTCGTGGGACACAACTTTGAGATTCACGCCGAGGTCGCCAGCCATGAATCGAATCGGGACACAAAAAACAAAGGAGGAAAAAGCGCAAGGCGAAAAAGTGGGGACCATTATGCTTAGATGATGAAATCCCTTTTTGAGCGCTCAACGGAAAGCCCCTCGAACCGAGGGGCTTTTTGCGCGGAATGCTAGCCAAGAGGTTCTGCCGCCCTCGCCTCATCATCTTCCCGAATCCCCCTTTTTGCGGTTCGTGTGGTTTGGGGTCTGGCAGAAATCCAAACCAGAACAAGCGCCCTCGCATTGTCATATGACGGAGCGAGAGCGTTTTTCTTTTAGCGATGAGTCCAAAACGTAGCCGCCTTGGCTAGCAACATGGGCAACGACGACGCGAGAGCGATTTTTTTATAGGGAGGAGCACACAATAATTCCTTCTTGAGATACAATGAAGTCGAACGAGTCCCCTAAACAGCGAGCCGCTGTATTGCAGTCGTCCCGCATATAGCGTCGGACGAATGAAAATGAGAAGTTATATGGCAAGGATTGCGCGCCTGGGTTGTCGTCCTTCCTTTAGCGTCGGACGAATGAAAAGACTATGTATTTTCGCGCTCTCGCTGTATATTCTCCACCGAGAATTTCTTTGTTTAGCAGTTTTTCGAGAGAGAACAACACAACAATTCCATCTCGAGTTACAATGTAGAAAAAGTATTACAAAAAAATTGCCTTCCTCGCGACATTATAATTTCAAAAAATCTGTCATTTCTACTTGACATTCTTCTTCAGTCATGGGGTATAATTGACGTTTTTTTAGGGATGAAAACGCGAGAAAAAATGATGGAGTGATTGCGCGAAAGCGTACCCGGCTTGCTCTTCAGAATAAAGAGTAATTTTCTGTACATCTTTACCTGAAATATGATTCCATAAAAGTACATCAAACGAAAATTTTTCGGGATAGATTTTTGAAAACACGCTCTCGCTCATACATAAAGAAAAAGTAACTCTACCCCGGTAGGGTCGGGTAGGGAAAGTCAATCGAAAGAAAACGTGGAAATACAGCGCCCTCGCATAATCATAAAACCACGAGCCAAACATATACGTGAGCGCCCTCGCGGAATCATAAAGTCCGGGTAGGGTTTGGTCAGGTAGGGTAAAACGCAGAAAAGCGAAAGCGCAGGCATAGAAGAAAGAGCGAGAGCAAAAACAAACTCGATCAGGAAGAGCGCCCTCGCGGAATCATAAAAATAAGCGAGAGCGCTGAATAAAAAACAAAGCGTTATCGCTGAATTATAAAAATAAGAAGACGCTCTCGCCTAATCAAAACAACAATATTAAAGAAAGAGCGACAGCGTGGTAGCAAAAACAACAGTAATAATAAGAAAAAGGCGATAGCGCTAAAACAATAATCACGATAACAGGAAAACGCCATCGCTAAACAATACAATAAAGCGATAGCGCCCTCGCGGAATCATAAAAAAGCGAGAGCGCATAGAAAAGAAAACGCTATCGCATAATGATAAAGCAAGAGCGCGTAGAAAAAAAGAAAACGCTCTCGCAAATCAGCTCAAAGGAACATATATTAAAGATATGCGACAGCGCCCTCGCGGAATCATAAAAATAAGCGAGAGCGCGGAAAAAAAGAAAACGCCCTCGCATAATTGAAAAGCGCGGGCGTGCAAATCAAATAGAATAACGCCATCGCGCAATCAAACAAAAAAGCTCTCGATTAACAATAAAGCGAGAGCGCGGTTATAAAAATAATGCCAAAAAATTTATCGTACAAAATTTGGTTTTTAAAATGTTTTCTGTCATACTCTTTTATAAGAGAGAAAAAAATAAAGAGCCGCCCCGAGTTGGTAGCTTGGAGCGGTTCCGCCAACAGGTTATCTCACCATAACCCATTGCCGTTAAAAGAATTATAGCATATAAACATAAAAACGGCAAAGATATTCGTGAGATAACCTCCCGGTCGGGAGGCTTTTTTATGCAAACATCATCGTAGGAAAATAAGACAAATAAATAAAGGACCGATACCGTCTGCAAACAGTATCGGTCGAACGGAAGTTGTCCAAACCACAACGAACCGCCCACGCCGCCTCGCGTCTAATAAGAGTATAACACAAAAGAGGCAAAAACGGCAACAATTACAGTGGAAAAATGGACAACCTCCGAAAAATTTTTTTGGAGGTTTTTATTATGTGCGAACTTTGCGAAACTATCAAGAGAAAAAATCTGGAAAAAAACATCGAAGCGCTCTCGATTGTCCATTCATCAAACTACCTAAAAAATATAGGCGATAGCGCCCTCGCGGAAACGAAGCTAGAATACTCGAACCGCGCGGAGGAATTATTACGCGAGAGCGCGGAAGCGGAAAAAATCCACGCGGTAATGCACGTTCTCGCGAAAAAGCGCAAAAGCAAAACAGATAAAGAGCTTCTGGAATCGCTCGATCTGCTCGAGACAGATTGCGGTTCCGACGCAATGGAACGCGTCGGCGCGGCGGGGCGGCGATTGTTGCAGAACCCCACGGACGAACACGCTCTCGCGTCGGCAGTTAGGGCAATAACGAATAAAGTATATCTAGCCGAGAAAGCTGGCAATAATCGTTACCGAAAATATTTTCCGCACGACACGAACGGAAAAACAAAAGAAGTAAGTTTTAAATCGTCCTTCCTTTGCGGTTGGGAGAGCCAAGGATTCATACCTATATTCCTGACGGACAGCGGCAGAGCCTTCCTTGGCGGACTTCAGCGCTGTGGAAAAGTCTGGTCATGTCCCGTCTGCGGGCAAAAAATCGCGGTGAGACGCAATCTTGAAATCCAAAAAATTCTGAAAAAAGCACTCCAAGATAATCACGCAATCCTTATGCTGACGCTCACGGGTCCTCACTCTAAGCGGGACTCGGTATTATCGCGGAGCGAGGGTATGGCGAGAGCGCTTTACTATCTGCAAAACTCGAGAGCGTGGAAAGACCACCTGCAAAAAGGCTTCAACTGTATCGGCGGCATACGGTGCATGGAAACGAAAATCGGCGGGGACAACGGAGCGCACAACCACTTCCACCATTTTCTGATTTTCGATTGCGAAATTACGGACGAAGTGCTAGCCAAGATGAAGGACATCATTTTAGAGGAGTGGGAAAAGTCTTGCGTTAAAGCTAAACTTTTGAATCCAAAGAATTTTAAGCAGGTCAAGGAATTCCGTAGCGAGAGCGTCGATTTAAAACGTCGCTTTAATTACAGCTACTTAACAAAACAGTCTGTGGAATGGAAAAAAGAAATGCGAAGGACAATCCTCCCGCGCCTCGCTGGCGAAAAATATGACTTGGACTCAAACGGCCTGACGCCGTTCGGGTTCGTCGCGGATTTAGCTATAAGGGTAGCGCTAGGGCTGGTCTCTGCTAAAGAGTTTAATAAAGCCTGCGAGCTGTTTATCGAATACTCGTGCGCGATGTTCGGGCGCAGGCAGATTGTTTTCTCTCGTGGTTTGCGCTCCTGGGCTGGGCTTTACGAAGATAAGGACGGACAGGGCATGACTGACGAGCAGATTTGCGCGCTTGAAACAGCTCACGCTCGCGTCATCGGCGGGTTTGATAGAAGACAGAGCCGCTTCGTTCGTAAGCGGCTTGCTTGGAAAAATGTCAAGAAGGCCATCGAGGAAGAAGGGGAAGCCGCTCTCGCCGGACCAATCTCGGAATGGTTTATGAAACACGGACTTGACAAGGTTTACTCGAAGGAAGAAGCCAAACTCTATGTTGAGGTGAGCGATGGCGTTTACAAGGAAGATGAGGAATTCGACCTTGTGACGTTTCTAGATCTCATGGAAAAACTATTAGACAACAACCGCGAGGATGAGACGCTAGCCAATAAGGTTGCGGAAGGAAAACCCCCGCTTGGTTCCGTGCGCCTTAAAAAGAAAGCGGCTGGAGGATAAGTGCGCCCTTTTGCTAGCCAAGCGGTTCTGGGCGCTCTCGCGTTGTCTCCGAATCCGAACGCGCCCTTTTTCGCGGGGGGTATGCTAGCCAAAAGGCTCCACCGCTCTCGCGATATCCTTATATCTGAAAGCGTTCTTTGCGTGCGCTCTCGCTACTCATTGGTGAAGTGCGCCCATTTTTCGCTATCGCTTCTCCCTTATTCGCACCATCTCCATCGAGTCGCAGGGGCTTCTTTTGAGTTCTGCTTGCGAGGCGGTTTTGAAAAAGTAAAACCGCTATCGCTGATTTGTAACGCGATAGCGGCGTTTGGATTATGATTGTGTGATGACTTCAAGAATTTATGCTCATTTGCGGTTAGATTTGTTGAGCGATTGCGCGATAGCGGCACGCACTTCCGCCTCGCTCGAATTCGGAAGGTTATCGAATTTTCGACGGAGCTCATCGTTCTGCTGTTTGACTGCATTGAAATTCCGCTCGAACTCCGCTTCCTTCTGCGCAAGATGTTCCTCAAAAGCCTGTTGCTTCTCCTGCTGCGGCGCGTCGTCGACCGCTCTCGCGCTGACATACCCGCCAACAGTCACTGCCGAAACTATCGTCAACGCGAGAGCGAGCTTCTTGACGCCATGTTTCATTTTCGTATCCCTCCCTTGATTACTCGACAGGCTTATGGACATACTTGGCGCGGTTTCTCTCGTATTCCTCAATAATTCCGCGCGTGTAAGCAAGATTCGCCAGTTCAGAAGTCTGCTTGATGATTTCATTATACTGTGGTTGAATAACTTCCCACGGTGTTTCCACCCAATATTTCGCGTCCCTCATCGATACATTATAGTATGTGTCTATGATTTTTACATGGTCCTTGTAATCATTCCCGTGCCCTTCGAAAAGAAGCACCACGTTATACGGAGAGCCGTCCGAGAAGACTTCGTCTTCTCTTCTGACTACCAGATGGCGCGTCTTGCAGAAGTCAAAATGGATTGCCGTGGCAATTTGCCCAACTACGTAGAAGCCGCGCTCGACGGCGTCAAAGTCTTGTTTAGCTGGGGAGTACAGGAACGCAGGTCCGCATTTGGTTACTTCATTAAAAATCGGTCCTAAGTCCTCCCATTTGATGAAGCCTTTGGAAAGCACCTCTTGATAATGTAGCGCTCTCTCGAGCCTCTTTGCCGACGTGGGATGAGGTTTGAGCCAGTTCGTGACCTTGTCTTCCTGCCCGCGCATAGTCTTGAAATTGTATTCGCGGAACTCTACAATCGCCTCGCCGCCGACGCTGTATTCTGGTACATACATGGCATATTCCATGGATTTCTCGTCGGCGTGTTTTTCCGAATCGAAGCTCATCTGCCGAGAATTGAAGGCGTCAATGAGGTTCGCGCCAGCCGTGACCCCCAGGAGCGTCCATGCATTACCGATAGGAACCGCCCCGGCGACGAAGCGCAAGGCCATGTCGGCGTCATATTGGTCGAGCATATCCTCGTTTTCCCAATGCCCGATTTCGTGCCCAACAACTGCCGCCATCGCGGACATCTGGTAGATGTTGGCTTTCTTCCAAGGTGTCTGCTCGTTCTTGTTTGAAGAGAAAGCTCCAGAAACTTTTGAGGCAAGATGGTCGAACATGCCCTCATAGACAAAGATTTGCCCGCCTCCGTAAGATACGGCGTTTGCTAAGTCGTTTTTAGCCATGAGCACCGGCTCAAGACCACGTTTTTTCCCTGGCGTTCCATACATCCAGAGCTTGTCAGGGTTGTACGCCATTAGTCGGTTCTGGATGTGATCCAGTACCCAATTGTGAGACACCGGATACTCGGCGGCAAAGTCGTTCGCCGCCTGCGTCCCGATTTCTTTCTCCTGTGCGGAGGAAAGAAAATGCGCCTCTGCGGCGACAGGCGTGTAAAGCGTTAGCGCCGTACACGCCACCGCCGCGTATTTTTTCCATATGTCCATATACAGTATCGCCTCCAATTCATTTATACTAGCCAAGGCTTGCGCGGAAGATTGCCGCCTCTTATTTTACAGATAATACTTCTTGGCGGGCAGGTTTTTTCCTCCTGCAAATCAATCGTCCCACTCGCAGATGAAGCCGGACTGTTCCCAACTGTTGTCGTTCCTCAAGTCGTTCCATTTCCTCGGCCAAAGCACCACGCAATTCTCATACCCGCCGACACCTTTGTTGCTCGGCTCTCCCTCGTCCCAATTTGTGTAGCTCCAAGGCTCGCCCGTAACCCACGCGAAATAAGTTCCATCGGGACGATGGGCTCCAATCCACAAACGGCGGTGATCCGAATTCAGTTGCTCGATAAACGCCTGTTCCTGCGGCGATGTAATCGTGACCAGATGACCACCCATGTTTTCGCAGTATTGTTCTGCCTGCTCCCATGTAAAGCTGTCGCCGTTGTACGTGTAAATTGCGTAGCTGCTGTTCCCCCAATGCGGCGCGTTCTCGGGGATTTGTTTCTCTGCCGCTGGGGAATAATTCGACTGCGGTGTATTTCGTGGTGCAGGTGGCTCTTGCGTCCCCGGTTGCCTGTCTACGCCCGGAGCGGGGTCCATCGGCGTGCTGTTCCGTGGTCCTGTCACGTCCGTCTTTGGCTTCGGAGCAGTCAGATTGCGCGCGAGAAAGCGGTCCAATTCTTGCTCAGTCATAGCTCCTACATGTTCTTCTAAAATATTACCATCCGTGCCAATAAAAACTGAGCGAGGGATAGCGTCCATTTGGTAATCTGTGCTAATTTTTTGTGAATCCCCCATGTAGACAGGAAACGTCAAGCCATTGCTTCTGACAAAGGCAGGTGCTCCCGCTTCGTCATCTATTGAAACTGCTGCAAAACGCACACGGTCACCATATTTTTGGTACATTGCCGCAATTGCACGCATTTCGCCGACACAGGGATCGCACCATGAAGCCCAGAAATTTATATACACTGGCTTTTCGCCAACCAGTCCGTTGATTGTCGTATTTGCCGTGTTTATACCTGTCAACACTTCGTCAGGTGCTATTTTCGCCAAGCACAGCCCGCTCGTACAGATTATGCAGGCCACACACAACAGAACAATCTTTAACCAAGCCTTTCGCATGCCATGTTTTATCATTTCCACCAAAATCATCCTCCTTCTGTTGTTATCTGCGCGTATAAGTGAATTTCAGAGGTTCACCTTGACATACAGATTCTCTTCGATTTCGTATTCTTCAGAAAGTGCTCCGATATTGCCGTTTACGGCAAGAAACGCTCGCGCCATATCCACTAAGACGTTAAGACTATCACTACTTCTAATACTACCATCCCGAACATCTTCATCAATGGGCTTTCCATCGGGATAGAGACCTCCACCGTTGGACCACCACACACATTGATTTTCATCAAATTCCGCTGTGCCTACTCCCTTATAGGAAACTGCGATTGCATTTGACTGTCTTATTTCGGCCGGGGCGGCAGTATATGGCATATAACCGTAAATTCTGGCGGCATATAATTGGCCTTTTTCATCGAAACACTCTATATAAACGGTGTTTTTGTCCACGAATCGCATTCGATAGTCGTTGTAATCCTTCCCGTCCATTGGATTGTATCGGTACCATATAAAAGTTTGGGTTTGCGGGTCATAATCGAACGCGTCACCCATATTATGATAGGTAATCATCCACGTCCCATGATTAAGCCATCCAAGCATATATTTGCCCGGATGTGAGCTGAACTGTTCAGGCTTGGTAAATATATAATTATTGGAGTCTGAACAACGCCCCGTGAACCTTACCATGCCAGAATCCAGCACCTCATATTCAAAATTGTCCATAACATTATCTAACGAGCCGCTCGGCGCACTTACGGGTCTCGGCGCGTTCGTTGCGCCAGTCACGTCCACATTTCCTCCCGGCTGTGTCTGCGTTCCCGGCTGTCTGTCAACTCCAGGCGCTGGGTCTATCGGGGTGTTGCTTCGTGGACCGGTCACGTCCGTTTTTTGCGTTGCGGGGGTATATGGCTGGAAGCCATATCTTGACCAACTTTGGACAAAACGTGAAAGTGTGCCCACGTTGCTCGCGTTGTTTGGATCTAAATCGACTGCCTTGCAATAATTCTTATATGCCTTATCCAAATGCTTTTCACGACCAGAGCCAACATACATTGCGAGAGATTCCTGGATAAGCCCCGCCGCCATCCGCACACTCACATCATCGGGCAGCAACTCCGCCGCGCGATCCCCGAATTTTGCGGCACGTTCATATATAGTCCGCGTACTCAACTGATGAGGCACTTCGACTTGATGGTAATATGCCATCCCGCAGTAGAAATGTGCCAGCCCGTTGTTTGGATTGATTTTGATGGCATTCTTGTAGCAAATCGCCGATTTGTCCCATCTTTCCGCCTTGAAATAGCAGAATCCGGCGCTGGTCCAATACTCCTCGTTATTCTGGGCTAACTCAGCGGCTTTTTCACAGGCTTCCGCCGCTTCCACATATTTCCCTTCAGTAAATAACTTGTCGCCCTGTTCCGCATAGGCTGCCGCCGAGGTTCTATTTGTCACGTTGCTCTCTGCCGCCACAGCCACGGGAACCGCAGCCGGCGCGGCGAACATCGTCCCGAAAGCAACCCCAGCCGCCAACACGATCGCAATCTTTTTTCGCATACATATCTCCTCCTTTTGTTGCTCGCTGAGCGTAAATATTACAACTTGTGCCATATTATTATCGACGGGGAATCCTTGGCTATCCATTTCATTGAATCCCGTTAAAGCGCTCTCGCTCTCTCGTTATCTCTTGCCTTCTCCTCGCTCCAGTCGAGATTGTGGTAGCACCACCCACGCTGGATGTAATAATCCGACTCTTCGGAGTTAAGCTCAATCAATTTCGTATAATCAGCAATCGCCGCTTCGAAGTTTTCCTGCTCAGCGTAAATGCCAGCGCGATTGCGCCGCGCCCGCACTGCTCCGGGGTTGATTTCCAGAATCTGGCAATAGCGGGCGAATTCTTTTTCCTCGGTTGCTTTGTCACCGTGAATCAGCATACGCCCATAAAGGGAAATCTCATTGATTTTTGCTTGTGCGCGAGGGCTTTTCATTCCTTTTTCGATATCCGCGAAGCCCCGCGTAGAATCTCCCTTCTCGCGGTAGATTTCGCCACGAGAGATGTACAATGTGGCGTCTTCGGGCTGAAGCGCTATCGCTTTATCTATATCAGCGAGAGCGCCCTCGTAGTCCTTGGAGGCACACCGTAGCCAAGACCGGAGTTCATAAGCAGGGACGGAATTGGGGTTGAGTTCAATGGCTTTGTCTACATCAGCTAGCGCCATCTCGTCCTGCTCGGCTAGGAAACGAACCCGCGCACGCCCGAGATACGCCATCGCGTCCTTTGGCTCGCTTTCAGCGGCTTTGTTGTATTCGGCGAGAGCGCTTGTATAATTCCCTTCATAAAAAAATGAGTCGCCGCTCTCGACGTGTTTTCCAGCCGACGCAATCGCCGTCCAAAATACGCAAACCGCAAATGCGGCGGCGAGAACTCGTCTGGACTTCGGGAACGTCAGCGCGGAGTAGATAATCGCGGCAAGACAAAGGATAGCCGCCGCTATCGAAACGCAATCGCGCAACAAAAAGAACTCCACAAAAAGAATTTTCATTCCGACCGCCCCCTTCCGCCGTCTTGACGCCATTTTCGCTAGTGAGCGCGAAGGCGAACCTTCG
>CAMHCS010000040.1 GCA_946183785.1 uncultured Selenomonadales bacterium
TCAGGTTGATGTTCTGTTTCGCCGACACCGTTTTCACATTCGGCCCGTTGTCGCCGATCGAGATATCGCCGTTCCGGGTATTGACAGTTACACTTCCATTCTCGGAGGTAATGACCTTGCCAATCTTGACGTCTCCTTTGTCCGTGGAAATGGCTACATCATTCGTGACAGTCACGTTCCTGCCAAAATCGACGTTGCCCTGTCCAGCGATATTAACCGTAAGGCTTTTCTTGGCCTGCATGTCGTCCGTAATATTGATGTCACCGTTGCGGCCATTGAGGATAATGCCGCCGCCGGAGACCAGCTTGCCGTCATCCCGGATGATAAAGTTGCTGAGACCCTGCACATAACTATCCCTTCCAGCGTTCATCGTGATATCGCCGATTTCCGTGGAAGTTTCTCCCTGAATGATAACGGTTCCAAGGCCGGTCCCCACGGTAACATTCTTTTGCGCCTTCACCGTTCTCTCATTCTTCTTGTTGTCGACTCCGACGACGATATCTCCTTCGCCCGACTGTAACGAAACGCTTCCCTGCTCGGCTAAGACAGACTTGGTAATGAGAACATTGCCCTTGCCGGAAATATTCGCAACAACATCCCCGGTTTTTGCAACAACATTGCCTTCAAGCGCGATATTTCCATTGCCCTGCACATTGAAACGGGCGTCGTGTCCCGCCGTGAGGGATGTTTTACCCGACGACGCACCTTCTATGCCTTCAGGCAAGGCGCCGATGTAAAGGCCGCTGTATTCCGGGGAAATAGCGTCCTTCGCCAGAATCTGGATGTCGTGCCCCGCTTCGATCGTGCCTCCAACATAATAGACAGCCCCCTTGCCGGACAAGCGAACATCGTTTCCTGCCTTCATGCCCCGGCCAATACCGGAGAAGGAGCTGTTCGCGCTTTCGATTACAATATCATGGGCCGCGTTGGTGTCGCCAAGCAAATTTACGTCCCTGTCGGCCTTCAGGACAAGGGAGCCTTTGGCGCCGTTTCCGCCCAGGACTTTGATTTCTTTATTATCGTCATTTGGATTCCATATCAGAACATCCAAGCCGCCGCCTTGACGGAGATTGGAAAACTCCGCGTCTCCGCGAACACTTGTTTCCAAGCCTACCGTGAAGCCAAGGTTTCCTCCGGCGGGATTGGTCGCAGCCTTGACGCTGCCGCCAATCTCCGTGCGGCCGTCCAAGGCGCTGGCCAGGAAAACGCCAAACGTATTCTTTTTGCTTTCCATGGAGACGCCTTTTCCGCTGTAAGTCTCCACCACCGGCGCAGCGATGCTCACGCCCTTCTTTTCCTGAATGGCACCGCCCGCGTGGATGACAAGAGAATTGTACGTTCCTTGCAGCGCACCCTTATCAAAATCAATACTGGTTGGCATCTGCGCCCCTGTGGAAACGTCGCCGTTGATAGAAACGTCACCTGCAGTTGATGCGAGACTCATATTTTTGCCTGCCGCAAGAACCGTATTCGCCGCCTGCGTCAGATTGCCCTTCGCACTGAGGGAAATATTACCCGTGGCGGTGAGATTGCCGACGTTGGTCAGAGTGCCGTTTGCGCGGAGATTTTGGACAGCGATGTCCCCCGTCACCTTCTGGTTGATTTTCGCCGTCAGCGCGTTGGCATTGTCCACGATTCGCACATTCCCGGCAATGGATTTGGTGCTGCCGCTGTCCACGATGATGCTGTTGAACTGGTTTCCCGTATTTTCAAGCAGCAGGGATTTCCCGTTGACAGTCTTGACCGTATCGGCTGTGATGGCACCTTTGCCCGTCTGGGTGATGCTGCCGTTCTCCGCTTTTAGCGTCACCGTCTTGTTGGCCGCAGTCACCGTGCCGTCCAGCGTCAGATTGTCCTTGGCGGAAAGCGTTGCGTTTCCGCCGGTGTTGACGGTACCCGTCACCGCCGTTTTCACAACTTTTCCGGCGCCGGCCTTTTCCTCTTTCCGTCCCACGGCCAGAGAACCGTCGCTTTCCGCGACGAAATCATCTACCGTATTGATGTTCCCGAGAAGCAACGTGCCGTTTTGGATTCCCAAGGCAAGGCTTCCCATACCCCGCACATAGGCGGACTTCGCTAAGATATCCAACTGGCCGCGATCATTGAGGATACGGATAGGATTATTCGCCTTGCCCACGACGCCGTAATGGGAATCCGTCACGAAATCCAGATGCTTTCCCGCGTTGATATAGGATTCGGCAAAGTCCCCATTGGCGCTGCTCATCAGTAAGCCCTTTGGACTCGAAAGGGAAATCGTGTCTCCTGCGTACATGGCGCCCAGACGGAGATAATCGGTGTTGCTTATGTTCTTGATGAACACGTTCTTGTCGGCGCGGGCCTCGGTCAAATCCCCGGAAAGACGAACCGTCAGGGGCTTATCAGAAGTGCCGATGCTCTCCTTGCCGCCGGCGAGGATCAGGTTGCGGCCCGTGATATTCGTATCTTTTACAGTCTTTGCATTGTAGATTCCCTTTTCGGAATACAGACGCACGTCGCCCTTTGCGCTGTTCTGCGTGGCGTCGATGGTGCCCACGTTGATGGCGGAGTGCTGGCCCGCCTTGTCGGTGCGGCCCGCCACGTAGACATTGCCGCCCGCCTGTACGTTCAGAGTGCCGCTGGCCTTTACGCCCAACGGCATTTTGCCTCTGATCTCAAAGGCCGTCACTTTGCCGTTTGCATCCCGCTTGATAGTGATGTCGGAAGCGCCCGCATTCATGAGTTGCTTCATCTTGGCAATACTATCGTTGCCTGTCAGATCAGCCACGGTAATCGTGACGGTCTGGTCGGAAATGGTACCCACTGCACCCTTGGCCGCGTTCAAGGTGACATTGTTCCCCAAGACATTGGCCGCCCGCGTCGTCTGTGTGCTGCTGCCGCTGGCGGGGTTCACCAGCGCGTCGCTGACGGCATAGAGCATCATTTCCTTCGTCCACTCAAAGGTGGGCTTCGCCGCCTTGGCCACCAGATCCTTATAAGTGGCGTCATTTGCCAGATAAGCGTTTGCGTTGGCGTACCGGGAATACTTATAAGCGGCGGTATCTTTCAGATACGCGTCCGCGTTCGCATATTTCGCGTAAACGACGTAGTTTTGGTGGCCGTCCGCTACCAGCTTCGCCGCCTTTTGCTCGTCGGTAAGTCCCGCATACGTGCCCGTGCCCGCCTTGAAGTTTTTATAATCGGCAGAAGCATAAATCGCCTCGACTGCCGTCTTTTGGACATTATACTCCGCTTGCCACTGTGCTTGTGTCTTGCCCGTATAGGCAAGCTCCACGTTCGCCTTGTAGTCGTCGCGGTTCTTCTCCAGTCCCGTGATATACGCGCCTTTATAAGTATAGTTCCCCTTCGCGTCCTTTTCGCCGTCGATGAGTCCGGCATCGATCCAGCGATGCACCATTTCGTCCACACTGTCTGTGGAGCCAGTTTTGTCGTCGCCGGGAAGCGCGTCGATGAAGGCGCCGTTTGCGACGGTCAGCGTCACGTCCCCTGTCCTGGATTCGATCTTGCCCACGCGCATATCGCCACCGGCTGCCGCTTCGGTCAGATAGATGCTGCCCCTGGCGCTGGTATTAACCTGCGCGCCGCTCCGATCCGTAGCGTAGACGAGATCTGAGCCGGCGATGTTGACGGCCTGATTTGCCGTACCGACGCCGCCGTTCTGGCTGGTTAAGTTTATGCCCCGGCCTTCGACGGTAGTACCGTTGCCCGACTGGGTGATATTCCCCGTAGCGTTCAGGGTCACGTCCCCAAGCGCCGAATTCTTGATATCGGCGTTACCGTTTTGGCTCTTCAGTGCTTTGATTTCCACGTTCCCCGGCAGGGAGCGATTATTCAATATGCCGCCCACGGCGGTGATGTCGATATCCCCCGCGCCAGTGGAAACGGCGCTGAGCTTGATGTTGTCCGTCACATTGCTTCCGTTCTTCGTGCCGATGGAAGCAAGATGGATATTCTTGATGTCGTTCTTCGCCTGCAGAGTCACGATCTCGCTCTTCAGGGTGGTGTTGTCAAACTGGGTAATGCCGCCCTTGTTGGATCTGATGGTAAGCGTGGCCTCGTTATGGGAGTTAGCCACGTTGTCCGTCAGGTTGATGTTGCCGTTTCTGTAAGCGTCAGTTTTAATGTTGATGCTGCCCTTTTCCGCACCAATCAGGCCGATGGTGATGGGCTGGGAGGCGTTGATGGAATAGTTGTACGTCCTGAGGGTAGTAGTTTGTTCTGTCCAACGGGTATAGTAGTTCTTGAACCAGCCCAGGAAGCCCGTCTTTTCCAGCCATCTTGTTTCGCCGGTGGTTTCGTTGCTGAGAATTTTGGAATGAGCGTCAACACGGATTTTTCCTGCTTCCGGGACATTGGCGCTGTTCTGCTGAATGGTAGCCCCGTCGGGCAGCCCGTACTTTCCGCCGTCCTGGCTACTGATTTGGGATATATTCTTGGTGTCGCCCTTGATCTCGCTCATATCCTTGGTCTTGACCAAGCCCCACATACCGTAGCGTACATGGTGCTGCTTGGTTACAGACCGGCCTTCTATCTCGCCCTTCGCCCAGTTATAGGTCTGATTCGCTGCGGGGCTGAAGGCAATAGATTGATTGACGGAAAGAGTATTGGAGCGCACGGTGGCGTGCCGATAAGGATCGTCTTCCGCTCCGTGCTGTCTCATATATTCGGTATAGCCCCTGATTTCGCGGGTCTGCCCTCTTCTGTACTCGAGCCAAGAGTCATCTGCCATGTCTACGATGGTAATGACGCCCTCCCGTTGATTGTTGAGGATCTTCCCCACATTCAGATCCAAATCGGAGTAACAGGTCAAGGAGATGTCCGCCGCGCCGTCCGCCGCCAGAATCCGACCGTCGCCGGTGCTGGCGATCTTGCCCGTCAGATAGACCTTGCCGCCCTGGGTGTCGATGTCCTCCACCACCAGTTTGTCTGTGGATGGATCCCAATAGACCTGCGGCACATAGTCAAAGCACTTCTCCGTATTGTTCCACTTGGGGCCGCCGTTGTTGACCTTGAACATGGTGCGGTTCTGAACGACGGTCGCTTTCGAGGCGGGCCTGAACTTCTGCACATAATCCACATCATAACTCTGCACCGTAGCAGAATAATTCTTGTAGCCGCTCTGGATCAGGCCGTTCACGTTGATATTGGCGGCGGACACATAGACGTCCCGTCCGGCGATGTAACCGGTGGCCGTCTGGGACGAATCGGAACGCGTGTAAGAATCGGTTTTGGTGCCAACCCGTTCATTAAGATAGGTTATTGTCCCCCACGCTTCCTTACCGGTAAATGGGTTGATAATTTTACCTTGAATCACCTTCTGACTCATCGGTACACTATTTTTCAAGGTATTAGCATTATCCGCCAAAAATTTCTCCGGATCGCCGTTGATGTTGACGATGCCCGCTTTGTAACCCTGGGCGATGCTGCCTTTGGGCGCGATGAGCTTGACCGTGTTCCCTTCCACGCCTGTTGGGCGACTCGTGGTGCCGCCGTTGATACGGATATCCCCGCCGGTATTGTTGATGGTCACGTTGCCGTAGAAATTGCTGAGTTTTCCGTTGACCTCCACATCGGGGAGGGAGGTATAGGTGACACTCGACTGCTCGTCAATCGCTTTCAGCCACTGGTTCTTTTCCTCTGCCGAGAGCGTTGTGTCAGCATTCACCTCCGCCCGCATCTGTTGCTTTCTGGCGGCTGTCAAAGGAATGGTGGTCGTCTGAGGACCGGACGATTTGTTCTCCACCAGGAGTCCTGCCGCTTCGCCGTTCGTTACGCCGTAAATCTCTCTGAACTTCGCCCCGTTAGTTTGGACATTGATTCTGTTGATTTTGGCGTTGCCCTCGGACGTATTCGACGGAACGGTATCCTGATTATAGACAATCTTGCCTCCCAGCTCGCCCATGAGGATGTTGTTCAGCTTCAGATAGGCGTCCGATTTGTTCGTGATGGTAACGCCGGGGGCGGAATTGGCGCGAAGATTTCCAGTGCCGGTGAAGTCGTTCGTCGTCACGTTGATGTTGCCGCCGCCGGTGGCGATGTCCGGGATTTCCACAAAGTAAACCGGGCGGCCGGTGCTGGTATAGACGTATTTCCCTTGATCATTCTTCTCCGCCAGCCCCAGACGTATCATGTCGTTTTGAATTCTTTCGCGCTCGGCGATATAGGCCGCCAACAAATTCGCATCCGCCCCGTCGTAGGCCTTGATCATTTTATCCAGTTCTTCCCAACGCGCAGCCAACGTATTGGCATAATCAAAGGTTCCCTCTCTGACGCCGCTCTTTACGCGGTTGTTGGCTCGGTTGTCGGGCGCCGTTATCGTCAACCCGTTTGCAACGCTGCCGCCTATGGTCAGATTGATGGGGTCGGCCGTGCCGGCGATCAGGGAGCCGGTGACGTTGACGTAGCTGTTTTTCGGCAATGCCTCTTCCGCCACCACCGCGTCGGAGGTCAGGAAGGTCTTATTGGTGCTGGAGCCGCCCAGGGCCCAGTTCCAGAGGCTCTGGTCCTTGATGACCTCTTCCTTGCCGCCGCTGGCGATGACATTGATGTCCCCGGCGGCGCGCACCGTGCCGCTGACGTCCACCTTCCCCCGGTCGTCGCTGATCTTATAATTCACCCGCGGGGTGGTGATGGAAATGACGGAGTAGTTGTAGGCGCCGGATTTGAGGTCCGCGTTCAGGTTAGACAGGGCGCCGTCTTGATTGGCTCCGGCGTAAAGTCCCACTTTTGAGCCGCTTTCGATATTCCCCGCGACATTTACATCGCTGATGCGGTTCATGTCTATGTTGTTCTTGGTCACGATGGGGCTGACGACGCCGGCATAGACCGTGCCGTCCACCTGGGATTTGAGCTTCTGCTCGTCATAGGCGGCGAGGATGATATTCTCCGTGGAGGCTGCCTTCTCGTTGCTTAAAGTCGCGCCGCTCATCACGTTGATTTTATTATGGACGTCGATATCAAATTCACTGACGGCGTCCGTGACGGCGATAGCGCCGCCGCCCTTGGCCTGCACAAGGTTCGTCAGGTCGTTTTCGGAGGCCGCGATGTATTCCTGCAGCCTGTTGGTGGTGATCTTCGCGTCTTTGCCGATGGTGACGGCGCCGTTTTCCGTAAGGTCCACGAGGCTCCGCAGACGGTTGCCGGAGATGGCGCCGCCGAAATGGTCTTTCATGGTGTAGGTCTGCGCGTCCGTGACGCCCTTGGAGTCTGTATCGTCATAGGCGCCGGTGACGGCAGCGTTTACCGTGCCGATATGGGCACGGTCGGCGTTGATGACCGTGCCGTTTGCCACCGTGGCGTTGGTGGTGGTATGGATATAGTTGTCCACGCTGGTGCCGCCCACGCCCGCGACGCCGCCATGACCTTCCGAAGCCGTCAGGCGCGTCTCGTCCCTCTGGCCGGCGACAAGGTAGACTTCACCCGCTGCGTCCCACTTTCCGCCGAGGGTGCTGGTGACATTGTTGATGGAGTCGTTCCTCACATGGGCGCCCACATAGCCCACGAGGCCGCCGCCGCCCGCGTCGGCGAACGCCTTGCCCTTGTTCTGTCCATAGGTCCAGACCTGCAGGCTGTTCAGCTTGTTCGAGGTACCGCTCTTCCCCGTGAGGGTGCTCGTCAGCGTTTCCTTACCGTAGATGTCCGCGCTGGTGTTGCCCACCGCCACGGCGCCCGCGGTGACGCCGTAGATATACGCCTTGCGGTCCACATAGGACGCGTTGTCCAGGAGGAGGTCGGTATTCCCGCCAAATGTGCTGTTCGCCACGTTGACCGTCCCCGTGGCGTCGGTGTTCAGTTTCACCACGTCCGGGGCAACGGCCACGGCGGAGACGTTGTGCCCCTTCACGTTGCCCTCGAGGGTGCGTCCGCTGGCAGTCCCCAATTGAGAGGTGAACTCCACCGTCTGCGCGTTGAAGCTGCCGCCCGCCACGTCGACGTCCGCGCCCATGATCATGTCGCCCTTGCCCCGCATCCGGCTGACGCCGAGAACCGAGACGGCGGTATTGCCCGCGCTGAGCTTCGCCGTGGTGTCGTTGGACGCGCCCAGATGGAAGGAATTGGCTGTGAATGTACCGTTCGTTCCCGTGATTTTGGCCGTGGCGTTCCCCGTGCTTATCTTTCCATTCTCGTCCTTCTCGCCGTCCTCGATGGTGGCATGGTTCACCGCGACATTGACGCCGCCGACGCCGACGCCCTGGGTATGGGCTTCCAGCGCATTGGCTTTCTTCGCGTCGATGGCGATGTTCCCTGTGGCGGAAATGTTGTTCGTTCCGGCCAGCGTGACGCCCACATTGCTCTTATTTTCCACACTGGCAAAGGTGGTGGTGACGGCCACCGCGGAGACGCCCACATTGAGGATATTGGTTTTGTGCGCACTCTCGTCCAGCGCGTTGATATTGACATTCTCCGTGCCTTTTATTGTGCTGCCCGTAATATTGACGTCCGTGGCGCCCCTGTTGACGATGCCCGCGTAGCCGACGCCCACGCCGATGCCGAGGGCGCCGGTGCCCGCCTTCACTTCAATCTCGGAGCCTTTGCCCGCCTGCGTCTGCGTGGCGTTGATGGCGACGTTCTTGCCCGTGACGGAGGCATTGTTCATGGTCACGTCGGTGTCGTAGTTCGTATGGATGATGTTGTCCGCGACACTGGCAGAGAGCCCGCCGCCCACCGTGACGTCCAGATTTTTCTCGAAAATATCACTGGTGTCCTTCGCCGTTATATTGACATTCCCCGCGGCCGTCACGGTTTCCCCGCTGACCTCGGTATGGGAGCCCTGCTTATTGGTATTGGGCGTGGCAAGACTTACGCTCGAATGCATTGCCGCATAGATATCGCCTTTCTTGTCGTTCATATCCGCGGCGCTTAGGCCGAAGAACTTTGCATTTTTAACGCCGAGGGCGCCTTTCGCGCCGTTCACGCCGCTATAGGTTTTGTCGTTCACCTTCGTGCCGTTCAAATGAATGTTGATTTCATTTTTGGTGCCCGCATCGGTGCCCATGGTCTGACCGTTTTCATTAGTGGCGCTCGAAAGCTGGGCGTCGGTGATGCCTTTGTTGATGGAAGTGACGGCCACATTGACGCCGACGCCGATGCCGCCCACGGCAACGCCCGTCACGCTACTGTCAAATTTGCGTTTTTCTTCCGCCGCCACGTTGACGTCGTTCGACGCTTTGACAGAGCCGTCCGTCACATGGGAGCTGACACTGCTGTTGAGGTTGTTCAGGGCGACGGAGACCCCGACGCCGCCGACGCCGAGAGCGCCCACGCCGCCCGTGGAGTTTCCCGTCAATTTGTCCGTCGCCTTCACGGTGACGTCATGCGCTTCCAGATTACTGTTGGTTACCAGAACCGCCGTCTCGCCGGTGGTGTTGTTGACGCTCACATTGGCTGCCAGCCCTGCGCCAATGGACACCGATGCACTGGCCGTTACCAGGGTACTCTTCCAGTTGTTTTCGTTCTTTGCGAGAACGGAAATATCCTTCCCGTTCGTGCTGCTCTTTGCTTTCAGGTCGCTGCTGGCCACTTCCGCCTTTACCGTGGAGGTATCATCTATGACGGACACGCCGGCGCCCACCGCGACTCCGGCCATGCCGGCAGCCAAACTGGCCGAGACATTCTGCGAATGGCTGTTGCCGAGATGATCCGCCAGAATCTCCGCCTTGCCGTCAAAGATCGCGTTCACATTGCTGAGGATCGCGTTGGTGGTGCTGTTGTACTTATGGCGCATAATACTGTCGCCGGAGGAAACGCCAACTTTGCCGCCCGCTCCAGCCGCCGCGAAAGACAGGGCGGAGGAGCCATGCTTGGTCGTCGCGTCCACGATCAGATTGTTGGCGAACAGGTTCTTCTTCGTACCGGAAGAGGAAATCTCCGCGATCGTCTTCCGGTCAAGGGTCTCCCAGTTTGCGGACACGCCAATGGAGACCCCCGCCGCAGCCGCCGCACCGATGGAGGGCGTGCCGGTAAAGGAGCCGAAATTCGTATAATCCAGGGCGTTCACATTCACATTGGAATATTTGCCGGCGGAATTGAGACTGGCGTTCTGGATTTTGGCCGTAGTATCCCCTTCGACGGTATTGAGGTTCACCGTACCGTCGAGACTGACGCCCACGCTGGAGGAGGCCGCCACGCCGCCGGAGGACAGCTGGGAAATGAGCGTATGGGTGGCGGAGCTGTCCACCACGATGCCGGACTTCGTTTCCTCTTTGCGACTGGCGCTAAGCCCGTCTCTCGTCGTGGAAACATTCAGCGCTTCCGCTTTGAAGACCTTATCATCGCTGGGTCTTGAAACCTTAATGTCATCCGTACCCGACGCCGTAAGAGAGCCGCCGCTCACCAGCGCGTTGGTGCTGCCGGTGATCTTGTTGATAGAGACCGCCGCCCCGATCCCCGCCTTGGAGCCCGCGCCAATGGCAAAGCCCCCGGCGAAGTTGTAGAGGCGGTCGTCGCTCTGAGCCACTACGCCCACGCTTCTGTTCGAGATGAAATTCTGGTTTTTGAGAATGGCGTTGACGTCGTTGCCGATATAGTTGTAGCTGCCGGAGCCGCCAAAGGCAACCTGACCGAGGATGCCGACAGTTCCCCCTACGCCCACGGAATGGATGTCTCCGTCGCCTTTGGCGCGCACCCGTGTAAGGCCCGCGTTGACCGTAGTGGTTTTCCCATTGTCCGTTGCCATTTCCGCCGTGGTATCCTGATCCATGCGGTTGATGGCGACGCCCGCGGTTCCCTTCACCGAAGTCTTTATATCCACAGTGCCCCCGGCGCCCACGGTATTGATCTTGCTCATGGTATCTGCCATAACGTCGATGGCGGGATGATTGGAAGCGTTGCTTGCGTTAATATTTGTGTTGTTCAGGGCGGCCAGACTGTCCTTAAAGATATCCGATACGGCGGCTCCTCCCTGAAGGTTGAAGAAATTAGTGCCCCAGCTTACGCCGAAACCGGCCCCCACGGTGGTGACGCGGGATTTCTCCGTGGTCTTTCCTTCCGTCTTGCTGTCCTTGGTGGAAACGGTAATCGTGCCGTCAGCGGTGGTCGTGACGTCGGCATGATTGACCTCCGCCCGCAGCTTCTCTTTCTTGTTGGAGGAACCGACGGAAGTATAGGCCACGGCGCCGCCGACGCCCACTTTTTTGCCGCCTACGGACACGCCGCCCGCCACGGTGGTCTTTTTCGTCAGCTCTTCAGCCGTGACGGAAAGTGCTTTCAAGTCATCCAGCGTAGTTTTTGTCCCGTTCGTCTTGCCGTCGATGACGCTTTCCGTGTTGCTGACGCCCCGGTTGATGGCCACGGTTCCGACAGCGCCCACAGCCGATTGGCTGATATTCACATCCACGCCGCCGGCTACGGCCAGCGTCTTGCCCGTGTTCACAGTCGACAGCTTGACGGAATTCTCGCCGCCTTTCAGGATATCTTCCATGTCGACGTCATTACCCGTCAGGTACGTCCCGGTGGTGTTGTTCAGGGAGTTGTAGGCAAGGGACAGGCCCATGGCCATGCCCTTTCCTCCCGCAACCTCTCCGGCAATATTGATGATGGAGGAGCTATTGTCCGCTTCCTCGCTGATTTTATTTGTGTGAATGGTGTTGTTCGCAAAGGTGACCTTAGTATCGTTCTTGAGATCGTTCCAGCTGCCGGAGCCCGCCCCGTTGAACGCCTTGCCGCCAACGGCGACGCCAGCGCCCACCGAGACGATCAGGGAGTCGGTGGCCGCCTCGCCGTTTACGGCGTCCGCCGTGATGGTGGAGCCTTTGACGTCGGCCGCGATGTCGTTTTTTACATAGTTGTAGGCAATACCCGCGCCCGCGCCGACGTCGCTGCTTAATCCACCGGCCATGGCGGCGGTGATGGTAATGCTATGGTTCTGGCCCAATAATCCCTTGGCGTCGTTCTCATCGCCGGCAGCTTCGTCCGCGATCTTGCCGCCCTCAGTATTCTTGACGTCATCGTCAAGGGAGGATTGCTCTTCGCCGTCGAAGAGATAGCTCTTCCCCGTGGTATCTATGCCCGTGCCTTTCAGGTTATTTTCGTTGTCCGCAGATTGCTTTGCGTTCTTTTTGCTTTCCTCCGAATCTTTCTCCAATGCACCCTTCATCCGTTTTTTTGCATCCATGGTAAGAATGGATTTATTATCAACCTTCGCTTTCTCGTTTTTGAGTTCGGTGCTTTCTTTGTTGAGCGTTTCCTGCGTCTTGACAACAGGGACTTCTCCCGCCCTGACATTGACCGCTCCCGTCAGGACGCCCCCTACGTTCGCATCGGAAATATAGGCATGGGTAGTGTTCTTCACGCTGCCATGGGCAAAAGCGCCATTGAAGCCGTAGCCGCTTTTCGCACCGGCCGCGGCGCCGTTGATCTGCGTAGTGCCCTTCTGGGCTTCCACATCGATCGAGGAGAAATTCTCGTAGCTGCCGCCGATGATACCGCTGGACAGATTGTTTTCCAGATTGCTGATGGCCACGGCGCCGCCCACGCCCACATTGGTATTGGCGCCGCTGCCAGAACTGACCGCAAGCCCCCCGGCGATCTGGAAATCCGTGCTGGTGGCCTCATTGGAAAGCATGCCTAAGCCTAAAATGTTGCCCAAGAAATCTGAGGTTACGGTATTCTTAATCAGGAGGGCATGGACATCCTGCCTGGCCCGATTGTAATAAACCACGCCGGCGCCATTGACATTTGTGCCATCGCCTTTGGATGCGCTGACGCCCATGCCTGCCGCCACTTCGACGCCGATCTTGGTGGCCGCGTTGGAAAGAAATCCCACCTTTTCCAGCCTGGAATTGCGCACCAGGGAATCCACGTCCCGATTAGTGCTGTTCATGGCGAAGGTGCCGCCAATGCCCACCTTGGTCGCGGAACTGCCTTCCGTTTTCAATGAATGCTTGATATTCGTGCCGCCGAGGGTTATGGAGCCAAGGAAATCCGTGGCGTCGACGGAGACGGAGATGGAATCCACCAAACCCGCCAAACTATTAGAATCCGTACCGCTTTTTATCGTCACATTGTCCAGCACGGCGTCCGTCCGGCCTCCCAGGAAGGTCAGGCCCACGTTGCCTTCGATACCGATAGAGGCTCCCGCGCTTCCCTCAGATCCGGCAGCGGGGGCTGCGTTGTCATCAGGGACTGATGGTGCTTCGTCTGGGTTTGCCGCACTAGCGGCTTCACGCCCCGCGCCCGACGCGCTGGGAGCAGTGCTCTCATTCCGGGAAGTCACATTGTCCTGCTCCAGGTTTCGGGTGTCCGTCCTGGCCTCATTGGCTCCATCCGCACCTTGCGCGGACCACATGGTCCATTTCTGGGAAGCGCTCCGGGCGTCCGGATTCTCCTGTTCGTCCTCTTTGGTCTTGGAGACGGCTTTGGCTTTGGCGTCGTTCTTGAGCATACCCGTGGTCGAAGCCGAAATGGACAAATCTCCCGTGGTGATGCTGCCCTTCGCGCTGCCGGTTGTTTTTGCGCCCAGTTTCCCAGTGAGATTATTTCCTGCAACGCTTCGAGCCAGTGTCGCATCCTGATAGATTTTTTGGGCGGCCTTTTGCTCGTCCGTTGAATTTCCAGAGGGCGCACTAATCCCGCTGCCATTGTCGCCGACCATGGCAATGCTGTTCACATCATAGTTGACAATGCCCACGCCGATACCAAACGCTTTGGAGCTTTCGCTTCCCTCCGACTCGCTGCGGGCGGAGTTGTCAACATTGGTAGAATTCTCGGATTTTATGGAAACCTCTTTGGCGTTTATGACTGCCTCATCGTCCAGGGACACGATACTGCTGCTGTCCCCGTAAGAGAGGGCCACCATGCCCGAAACGCCGACGGAATCTCCCTTTCCGGCATTCCGGACGCTGTTCTTCAAGTCCATGGAATTGTTTGCCGAGACTTCCAGAGATTCGGATCCTGTAAGCCGTACGCCTTTCCAGGCCATGACAAGGCTGTTGCCGCGGATGTTCTGGATGCCGACCGAGGCGCCGATGCCCACTGTGGTGTTGTTGTCCGTTGCGCCGTAGGTTCCCTCCGCGCCGGTGACAGCGTCGGAAGACAACTTCACGGCAGAACCAGTCACTTTGCTGTTCTGCCCCAAAAGAACGGTAGCGTTGTCCTTCAGTGTGTTGACGCCCACGGAGCCGGACAGCGCGAACTTGGAGGGATCATCGTCCTCCGCCGTCCCCTCGGCGCTCACCGTGTAGGACAGGGTGCTGGTTTTATCCTCGTTCCCCTTCTTGTATGTCCCCATGCCTGCCGCGGCGTCAAGAGATACCGCGCCGCCCGTGATTTGGGCAGACTTATTCCCCTCGCTGTCCATTAGGACCGTGGCGTCATTCTTCACGTTGCTGACCAGAACGGCCGCGCCGATCTCCACATTAGAGCCGGACAGCGTATTCTTCACCATGAATTGCAGGCTGTCTTCCTTCTCCGAGGATGCTGTCATCAAGCTCTTCGCCGACACGTTGACAGCGCCGTCCGGCCCGTTCGCGACCGGTGTGGCCTTAATGTCGACGTTCTTCCCAATGGTCACATTGGCGTCGTTCTTGTTGGAAACGACGCCTACGCTCGTTCCGAGCCCGAAGGCCGAGGTATGCTGTGCGTTGTTGCCGCCCGTATTATTGCCCGTCACGTTATCCTGAACTCTTTGGACACCGCTTCGGGCATCTTGCGTTTGATTTTCGGAGGTATCGCTGGTATTTATGGAGGCATTATTGATTACATCCGTGGGATTCGTGGACTGTTGGCCGTTCTGACTCTCACTATTGGCAGCCGCATTGTCCGCGGCATCGTCCCGCGTTTCGGTGCCATTGCCCGGAGTAGGCGGATCCACCGTGTTGCCCACCGTCATCTTCAGCCCGCTAATATTGTTCTCCGCTTTGATGTCCACGGCGCCTGCTGTGATGGAGCGATCCATGACGACGTCGGCGCCGGTGTCATAGTTGGCCACGCCCACGTTGGAAACAACATAACTCGCAGACCCTACGGCGTTTACCTTGACGTCGATGTCGCTTGTCGTGGCAGCGTCGACGGAGACCTTTCCATGTGACGCGGTCAGGTCCGCCGCGTTCGTCGGAGCGTTCACCGTCACCTTCGACTTGGTGTCGCCGGCCAAAACCGCCACGCCAATTGCGGTTTTATTATGATCGCCGCCGCTGGCGGTAGCGGAAAGCTCGGCTTTCGTATCCGCGTTGGCCGCAATCCTGATGCCGCTGCCGTTTTCGTCCGCTCCCGCAGCCGTCAGCTTGCCGTCGATGACAACGTCCGCGTTGTTATTAACGCGGGAAACTGCCACAGCTGCTATCGCCCTGGAGTCGTTCTCCACCGTATGGCCTTCGCTATCCGCTCCCGCAGGCACGGCAATGGATTGCTTGATCTGCACCGTGGAGGTCGCGGCAATTTCGATATTGTTGCCTTCGATATTGCTCTTTTCCCCGATGTTGATAGAGGACTTGTTCTTCTTGCTGGAATAGTTGACAAAGAGATACTGGTTCGCCGAGGCTTCTTTGCCCGCCAGTTTGTCGATAACGCCGTCAAGCTGTGTTTTGTCCCCTAAGATTATACCCTTCAAGGTGTTCGTCAGGGTCATGGGGGTGCTGTCCTCGTAGGTGCTGGTGCTCTCCGCGGTGAGCTTTACCGCCCCGTCGCTGCTGGTGATGGAAACGCCCTTTGTCGTTGCGTCCTTCCCAATGTTGACGGCGGCGGAAAGGTCCGTGGAGCGTTCGCTCCAGCGGATGGCATGGGCAGTCTGCGCATTGTTTTCAGTCTTGGTGTCCTTGACTTCGGAGGTCTGCCTTGCCGTCAGGATGATGTCGCCGCCGGAGCCGGCAGATACCGTTCCCGCAGCGCCCCCGGGAAGATTGACGACGCTGGTGAAATCGATGTTCTTCACGCTTTGGAGCTTTGCGCCGTCCTTGATGTCGATGACGCCCGCGCCCAGCATGATGCCGCTGTGGGTGTTGATCTGCCCGCTGACTTCGATGCCCGCGGCCTTGCCCTCTGCGTTTTTGACCGCAAAGGCGCTTTCGTCCCGCAGCTTCTCGATGGCCGCCAGCGTAATATCCGCAGTCGGGTTGGCGGCGTTATACAGCTTGTCAAAGTCCGCCCTCGCCGGCACGATGCCCGTGAACTGCCCCGCGTTGATGACGCCGGACGCGCCGACGGCGATACCGTCAGGACTCAGGAACATGAGATGGCCGTCAATCTTTCCGCCCTTAATACCATTGACAATGCCGTTGATGTCAACCTTGCTGTTTACCAGATTGGCAAGGGTGGCAGCGTCGCCGAATTTGAGGTTGGCAATATAGCCAGACTCCAGAGCAAACACCTGGAAACGGTTGTAGGCAAAATCACCATTAACCTTTTCTGGCTCGATGTTGTAGACGTTATTCGTAGGGTTGATTGTATTTCCGTCCTTACCAACAATCGCCGCCTCGCCAACGCTGAAGGGACTGGCGAAAATCCCCGCCGCCATGGCCAGGGATGCAAGAAGCAAACGAGGTTTCATTTTCCGCGTCTTGGCAAGCGGCTTTTTGCCGTTCCTTGTTTTGATGCTGTGTCCGTATGCCATCGTAGTCACCTTTTTCCTTTCCGTCCTTGTAACGCCTCAAAAGAAACCTTCTTGCTCTATAGCCTAAAAGGTGGCCGAAAGGGTGAAGTCTACCCTTGTGCTGTCCACCTGATTGTCGTAAAAATCCTTTTTAAAAGGGAATCCCACGGTCAATGAGCCGTAAAACTGCTTGTACCTTGCTTCGACGCCGAGTCCCGCGCTCATCATGGTTCGATGCTCCGGCGCCGTTTCCCCGCTCACGGTCCCCCAGTCGAAGAAGGGAAAGAGGAATATGTGCCTCGCCTTGTCCAGTGGGACATGGTATTCAATCCCCGCCGTCAATCCTTTTTCCCCGCCGATGAGGCCTTCCTCGTAACCCCGAACGCTGTTGACGCCGCCGACGAAGAAACGATCCGAGGCGGCCATGAAGTCGCCGGAAGACAACTGCCCGTCCAGCCGCGCCTGCCAGAATTGCCCGCTTTTGTAGCGCTTCTGCCAGAAGGACGTGAGCCGGTAGAACTTTGCCGAATCCGAAACCCCGTCGATATTGCTCCGCCGCGCCCAGACAAAGGAATGCTTGTGATAGAACACGGTGGAATCCCCGTAATGGGTGAAAGAAACATAGGGAATCACCCGATGGATCTTGTCATCCACCCATTTCGCCTCTCCATGCCCCAGATCCGTTTCCGCCCTCTGATGGACGTATTGGAGTCCCGCTTCATGGCGGGAGTTCTCCGTCACATGAAACGGCGCCCGCCATGTTACGGAATAGGAATTCGACTTTCCTTCTACGCCCAAAGGTCTCAGTTCGCCATCGGTCACTTCCGTCCGGTTGCCCGCATAGTCCAGATCCAGCCGCATGCCTTTGGGAGAAATCGGGAAACTATATCCCAAAGACCACGCTTTAGTGCCCTGGCTCCGGATAAAGCTGGCCCGAAGGGCGTCCCGATTGCCCGACAGACTCCTGATGTTGTAGAAAATCCCCTGCCGCCAGCGGCCGCTGGTTTCATAACCGTCATTGTCCATATAGAGGGTCACGGACTGATTTTGCGGCTCGAAGACTGCGATTTCGTAATCCGTGGTGCCCTCCGCGGCTCCGGGCTTCATCACCACCCGGAGCTGGACGTCGTTGGTGCCGTGAAACCAGCGAAGATCTCGGTTCAGCTTGTCTGTGTTGGCGATCTCTCCCGGCTTCAGGCTCAGACGGTCTGTGATGTAACCGGTCTTCGTGTGACGGTTTCCCGCAACGGAAATCTCTCCCGTCTTGCCCTCGACGAGCCGGACTTCCACTACGCCTTCATGGATCCGCTGCGGCGGCAGCACCGCTCCGCAGGTCATATACCCTTTCTCCCGGTAGAGATCGGTGATTCGGTCCGCCATCTCCCTGAGATCCTTTATGGTTATCTGCCGCCCGATGTAGGAATCCGCAACGGCCTGGATCTCCTCCGGCTTCAGGATTTCCGAAGGATTCCAATTCACCTGCTTCAGTTCAAAACTGATTTCCGTCTCGGCCTCATCCGCGCGAGGCGCCTCTTCCTGTTCCACCTTGTTTTTCTTGGCGGCCTCATCCTCCGCGATTTGTTCCAGCACCCGCTCCCGTTCCATATCCCTGCGGTCGCGCTCCAACTGCGCACCGGGGTCCATGTCCACCGCCGCAGCGACGGCGACCGTCGCATGGTTTCCAGTAAGCAGTCCGAACGCAAGCGCCAGGCAAATCGAATTTAACTTTTTCATCGTGATTCTCCAATCTGTTATAGGTATATCGTCATATTGGCTCATTTACTTTAGAGGTTCCCCTATATATATATATATACAAGACAGCCGCGTCAATTTTGACACTCCGGGGTATTTTTCCCTCAGGGCGGAGGCGGTTTGCGGAATATATGTTCAGAGATCCCCATAAGCAAATTGTCATACTTTCCCATTAATATTATTTCATATAATCTTGCAGAAATCAAAGGGGGTTCCAGAATGTCACATTTGTTTTGAACGGCTTCTTGCTTTTGCCGATTTATATGGGTAAACTAAAGGGAAATACACTGAAAACGGAAAGAGCGGAAAAGATGAATAGACAATTTGCAGAAATTTTGAAAAAGCTGAGAACAGGAAAGGGGCTTTCGCAGCGGGATCTGGCCGAGCGTATGTATGTGAACCGTTCCACGGTGGCCCGATGGGAAAGCGGCAGCCGTCTGCCGGACGCCGTGATGATATCCCGGCTCTCCCAATGCCTCGGCACAGACGTCAATATCCTGCTTTCGGCGGCGGCGGAAAGCGAAGACGCGCCGAACGTCATCATGGTGGACGACAGGAAATTATTTCTCTCGGGCGCTTTGCCGATTTTGGAAGAGGCGATGCCGGACGCAGCCATCACTGGCTTCACCCGGCCGTCGGAAGCCGTCGAATACGCGCAAAGCAATCGGATCGCGCTGGCCTTCCTGGATATCGAGATCGGGAAAACGAACGGACTCGACCTTTGCCGCACGCTTCTTTCCATCAATCCCCGCACCAATGTGGTGTATCTGACCGCGCACGTCGAGTATTCCTTCGACGCCTGGAGCACCGGAGCCTGCGGATACCTGCTCAAGCCGATCACGCCGGAGACCCTCCGGGCGCAGCTCGAGAACCTCCGGTATCCTTTTTCGTTACGAGGTGCAGAGAAATGAACGAGAAGGAACTCTATTGCTTCTTAGGCGGCGCGATATTGGTATTGGCGGTGCTGATACTGTGGATCACCGTCATCATACCGGGCACGAACCGCTGGAACAAACGCTTCATCACCGCCATGTTTGCCGTTTTCACGCTGTTTACCATCTCTTGTATCGTCGATCTTGTGGTTTACGCCAATCCGGGCATGACGACGGTGGAGAGAATCGCTGCCTATCTTGAGTATCTGCTACCTTCGATAACACTGCCCATGTTTACGGCTTATCTGCTGCACACTTGCGGAGAAGACCGGAGAAAGAGCCCGCTTTTCCGCACTGCCGTCCTCCTGTGGAGTATATTCTTTCTCCTGCTGGGAATCGCCCAATGTACGACCTTCCTGTATTACATCACGCCGGACTGCCTGTACATCCGCGGGGATTGGCATCCTCTTTTAGTGGCTCCCGTAATCGCGATCATGTTTCTCAATTTAGCGGCCGTGATCCAAAGGCGCGACAAGCTGCCCGGAAAATACTATGCCGCGTTCCTGCTCCATCTGCTTCCGCTGACTGTCGCCTTGCTTGTCAATTTAGTTCTCTATTCTCTCGTACTCGTCCTTTTGAGCATGTGCGTCTCCATGCTTTCGATGTTCGTCATTATCCTGTACGACCAGATCGGGCAGTATGTGAGGCAGCAGCGGGAAATCGCCCATCAGCGCGCCAGCATCATGGTGCTGCAGATGCGGCCCCATTTCATCTACAACGCCATGATGAGCATCTATTACCTTTGTGCGCAGGACCCAAAAAAAGCTCAGCAGGTCACGCTGGATTTCACCGCGTATCTTCGCAAGAATTTCACCGCCATTGCCAGCGAGGACACCGTTCCCTTTTCCGACGAACTGGAACACACCCGCGCCTATCTCGCCGTGGAGCAGGTGCAGTTCGAAGACGGCCTCTTCGTAAACTTCGATACGCCGTATAAAGAGTTTCGCGTGCCTCCGCTGACGCTCCAACCCTTGGTGGAAAACGCCGTCAAGCACGGCATGGACCCGGAAGCCGCTCCCCTGCATATCTCCATTCGGACGCAAGAGACAGAGGCCGGCAGCGTGATCGTCGTGGAAGACGACGGCCCCGGCTTCTCCCCCGGCGACAAACCGCATACCGCCCTGGCGAATATCCGGCAGCGGCTGGAAATGATGTGCGGCGGACAAATGACGATACGGCCCCGAACTGAAGGCGGGACAGTGGTGAACGTGACAATTCCCAGAGTCGAACAATTATAAAAATAAACGAGCCATGCAGGTATTTGGCCTGTATGGCTCGTTTCATAAACGATTCGTATTAAAGAGCTTCCTTCGCGACCTCGACCAGCTTCGTGAACGCATTGGCGTCGCTGACGGCGAGATCGGCGAGCATCTTGCGGTTGACCTCGACGCCGGCCTTCGTCAGGCCGCAGACGAGACGGCTGTAAGAAATCCCGTTCAGGCGCGCCGCAGCGTTGATACGGGCAATCCAGAGACGACGGAAATCCCCCTTCTTCGCGCGACGATCGCGGCGAGCATAGTAGAGCGCCTTCATGACCAGTTCGTTGGCCTTCTTGAACTGCTTGCTGCGCGCTCCGCGATAGCCCTTGGCTAACTTCAGGATTTTTTTATGGCGTTTATGCGCTGTCACGCCGCTTTTTACTCTTGGCATGGTACTTTTCCTCCTCTATCGAATTTGCAATCATGAATTCCCTACGCCTTACGCGTACGGGAGCATACGGCTCACGCGCTCGTGATCCGCAGCCGTGATCAGCGCAGCCTTGCGCATATTGCGCTTGCGCTTCTGGGACTTCTTCTCGAGAATGTGGCGCTTATACGCCTTGTTGCGCTTGAACTCACCGGTACCAGTTACCGTAAAGCGCTTCGCAGCGGCTCTACGCGTTTTCATCTTTGGCATTAAGATTCTCCTCCTTTTGGCTTTGCCTTCGACGCCTTCGGCGCTAAAATCATAATCATATTCTTGCCTTCAAGCCGGACGTCGCGCTCGATGGACACAAGATCCTTCAGCTGTTCCGCAACGCGGTGCAAAACGTCCCGACCAAGCTCCTGATGGGACATCTCACGTCCGCGGAACATGATCGTGACCTTGACTTTGTTTCCTTCTTCCACGAAACGCAGGGCGTTTTTCAGCTTGACGTCAAAATCATGCTGCTCGATATTGGGACGCAGCTTGACTTCCTTAATGGTAATGACCTTTTGCTTCTTCTTGGCTTCCTTTTCCCGTTTCTGCTGTTCATATCTGAATTTGCCGAAATCCATGATGCGGCACACCGGCGGCTTTGCCTTCGGCGCGACCTCCACAAGATCAAGGTGCTGTTCCTCCGCAAGACGCAAAGCGTCCCGCGTCTGCATAATGCCGAGCTGTTCGCCCGTCGCGCTGGTCACGCGCACTTCCCTGATGTGGATTTCCTCATTGATTCTCAAACTATCCTTACTGATAAGAACACACCTCCGATGATATATTAACAACAAAAATGAAAAAAGAGCGGCACAGACGCCACCCTTAATAATCCCAATATCGAACCCGTACGACTGCGCGCCGTCAGGTGAGAAGCGGTGGCCTCTGCTTGATTGAACGGAGTTATACTACCATACTTAAAAGCCATTGTCAAATAGTAAATTTATTTTTGCACACTTTCATTGACAAGGTAAGCGCGCAGTGATACTTTTATAGCGTAGTTTTTCTATATGAAAAAAAGCAAAGGAGCAAGACAAGCATGATTCATGAAGCCATTGAAAAAATCGTCAGCAAGCAGGATCTTTCCTACGACGAAGCTTACTCTGTCATGAACGAGATCATGAACGGGGAAACCTCGCAGGTGCAGAACGCCGCCTATCTCGCCGCGCTTTCCACGAAGAGCACGAAGGCCGAGACCATCGCGGAGATTTCCGGCTCCGCGGCGGCTATGCGCGACCATGCGCTGCAGGTCGATCACGGTATGGACGTACTCGAAATCGTCGGCACCGGAGGCGATCACGCGGGCAGTATCAATATCTCCACGACGGCGGCTCCCATCATCGCCGCAGCCGGCGTCAAAGTCGCCAAGCACGGCAATCGCGCGGCGTCCTCCAAGAGCGGCGCGGCCGACTGCCTCGAAGCCCTCGGCGTCAACATCGACCAGCCGCCGGAAAAATGCATTGAAGAGCTGAAAAAGATTGGAATCTGCTTCATGTTCGCGCAGAAATACCACAGCTCGATGAAGTACGTCGGCGCCATTCGCAAAGAACTCGGCATCCGCACCGTGTTCAATATTCTCGGCCCGCTGACGAATCCGGCGCACCCGTCGCGAATGCTGCTCGGCGTTTACGACGCCTACCTCCTGGAACCGCTCACAAAGGTTCTGATCAGCCTCGGCATGAAGCGCGGCATGGTCATCTACGGGCAGGACTGTCTGGACGAGATTTCCATCAGCGCTCCGACCAGCGTCTGCGAATTCCGCGACGGCTGGTACAAGACCTATGAGATTTGTCCGGAAGACTTCGGTTTCGCGCGCGGAAAGAAAAGCGACATCATCGGCGGCACACCGGAACAAAATGCCGCCATCACCCGCGATATACTCGCAAACAAGAAAGGCCCGAAATACGACGTCGTCATGCTGAACGCCGGAGCCGCCATCTATATCGGAGGACAAGCCGACAGTATCGCCGAGGGCGTAACGCAGGCAAAAGAGCTCGTAGCCAGCGGCGCAGCCAGGAAGAAACTCGACGAGTTCATCGAGCTTTCCAATCAGTAGTTTTATACAGAAAAAATCTCTTCATACTCGGGCATGAGACCGCGCTTGAAGAGATTTTTTTATTCC
>CAMHCS010000041.1 GCA_946183785.1 uncultured Selenomonadales bacterium
ACCTTTTTTGATTGGCTCCGAAATCTCGTTGTAAAAGAAATTGTTAGGTCTGTGTTAATCACAAACCGCACATCTGGCTTGAATCTAGATGATTCATTTCTGCATTGTTCAGTTTTCAGGGTGCGCCCCCGACCGACGTCTCCGTCAGTCAGCTTGTTTATATTACCTCGCGGAAACTTTTTTGTCAACATCTTTTTTCGCCGTTTTCGGCAGGATTTTTTCAAACAGCGGCCAATTTATACGAGTGGAGGTATCGTTATGATCGATTTGAACCGATTGGCAACCGAAAAAAAGAATCCGGCCAGCGCGCATATCGACGAACTTTCGCCTTTGGAAATCATGGAAGTGATTCACGCGGAGGATCAAAAAGCCGTGGACGCCGTAACGCCGCTCTTGCCGAGGATTGCAGAGACGGCGGACGAGATCGCCCGACGAATGAGAAGCGGCGGCCGGCTGATATACTGCGGCTCGGGCACCTCGGGACGTCTCGGCGTCCTCGACGCCGTCGAATGTCCGCCGACATACGGGACGCCGCCCGAACTTGTAATAGGCGTTATCGCCGGAGGGACGAACGCGATGTTCCGAGCGAAGGAAGGGGCAGAAGATGACGCCTCGCTGGGCGAAGCCGATCTCTCCAACCTTGCCGTTACGGAGCTTGACACAGTCGTCGGGCTTTCCGCTTCAGGCCGCACACCTTATGTCGTCGGCGCGCTCCGATACGCGAAAGGACAAGGCGCCCTCACTGCTGCGATTGCCTGCTCCCCCGGCTCTCCGATTGCCTCCCTTGCCGATTTCGATTTAACCGCCGTCACAGGGCCGGAGGTTGTCACCGGTTCCACGCGCATGAAAGCGGGCACAGCGCAGAAAATGATTCTGAATATGCTTTCCACAGGCGCGATGATTCGATTGGGTAAGGTTTATGGAAACCTGATGGTGGACGTCTCCGCCACCAACGAAAAGCTCCGGGAACGCGCGCTTTGTATCGTCATGGAAGTCTCCGGCTGCAATCGCGAGGAAAGCGCGGCGGCGCTCCAAAAGGCCGACGGACGGGCAAAACCGGCAATCCTCATCGCGGTTGGGAAATGTACGAAAGAGGAAGCCGACCATCTTTTACGGGAAACGAACGGTCAACTTACCGCCGCGCTTTCCATGCTTAAGGAGGAAAAATGAAATGGCTTTCGGCATATCCGTATATCCCGGCCTTGACAACACGCCGGCGGAGAACGTATCCCTGATTCGCCGCGCCGCGCGTCTCGGCATTACCAGACTTTTCACCTCGCTGCACATTCCCGAGCATGACAAGGCCGCTTTTGCCGACGAGCTTCATTCCATTCTTGACGCAGCCCTTGCCGCTCGCCTTGACCTGATTGCCGACGTCACGCCGGAAAGCGCCAACATTTTAGGGCTCCCGGCCTGCACGCCCGAAGCGTTCCACGCATTCGGCATTCACACCTTACGCCTCGACGACGGCTTCACCGCTTCTGATATCGCGGCGTTCACGCGCAGCAAAACAGGCGCGCGAATTCAGCTCAACGCCTCCGCAATTTCCGAAGAATTGTTGGCGGAGCTTTCCAAAACCGGCGCGGATGTATCTCGCCTCGAAGCGCTGCACAATTTCTATCCGCGCACGGGTACCGGTCTTTCCGTCCACGCTCTCATGGAAAAAACCGCGTTGATTCATCGCTTCGGCGTCCGTGTCGGCGCTTTCGTCCCAACACTGGACGGCAAAAAACGCGCCCCGCTTTTCGACGGACTGCCGACCGCAGAACTGCATCGAAACTGTTCCGTCGATCTCGCCGCCCGTCATCTGGCCGCCCTCGGGCTCGACGATATTTTCCTCTCCGACTCGCTGCCGACAGACGGCGAGCTGACCGCTCTTGCAAACGCAACGCCGAATCTCGTGGCGCTCCGCGCCGTCCCCGCCGTCAAGAATGACGCCGTCCGACGTCTCCTTGACGCTCCCTTCACCGCGCGCCCCGACGAAGCTCGGGACGCCGTGCGAGCCATCGAAAGCCGAACGCGTGCGAAAGAGCTCGATTTCCCTCTCCTGCCGGAAAATACGGAAGACCGGCCCTTCGGCGCGGTCACGCTGGACAACATTGACTATCTCCGCTATGCGGGCGAGCTTCAAATCATAAAGCGCCCCCAGCCCGCCGACCCGCGCACTAACGTCATCGCCCATATCCGGAAGGAGGAACGATTTTTAATTTCCTGTATCCGTCCCGGAAGTAAATTTCGAATCTTGCTCGACGAATAGGACTCGCAAATTAAAAGACGCGCAACTCTCATGGAAGCCTGCGCGTCTTTTCTTATTGCGCCAATTCTCGGACCGCCGTCGTCAGTATAAACAGTGCCAGTCCCACCGCTGCGCCGACGATGGAGCCGTTCATTCGGATCCAGAGCAAGTCCGGCTCGACCTTTTCATAAACAATGGCGTTCAGCTTTTCGTCGGTCATATTGCCAAGCACCTCTCGCACGATCGACGCGCTCATGATTTGCGCCTGCAGGGCGCTGCGGCGCACCGCGTCCTCTATCAGCGCGTCCAGCGTCGCCCCGATGGCTCCGTCCGTTCGGAAAAGCGACAGCCAGCGTGAGACCTCGCTTTTCACCAGTTCGTCTGTCGTCGCGCGAAGCCCGGTCTCCGTCGTCGCCGGAAGGTCGCTTCGCAATGTGCCGACGACGCCCGCCATTCCTTTTCCTATCATGTCCTCCAGCGGAATCGCATGAAGCAATTCCCCACGCAACGCCGCAAACGCTTCCTGCGCCTTTGCGTCCTGTCCAAGCGCCGCGAGGCGATCGTAAAACGTCTCGCGCAATCTCCGCCCGATCTCCGAATCTTCGCATTCCGCCTCGTCAAGCATACGCAGGGCCTCCTGCTGCGCGCATTCTGCCAGATCGTCGAAATTGATCACGTTCATCGCCGACGCAAAGCCTGCCAACAGGTTCAACAAGAATCCCGCGCCCGCGAGCTTTTCCTCTCGTATCCGCGCGAAAAGCTCCGCCAAATACGTTTTCGTCTCGGGTCGCTCTGTCAGAGTCCGCAAATATGAGACCGCCGCGCCAAAAAGCCGTTTGTCGTTTCCGTTTTGCAGCCACGCCGCCAATCCGTCCAGGACTCTCTGCAGCGGGACGGAAAGAATCGCGTGCCGTATCCGCGCCGCCAGTTCCCGCGACTGCTCCGCTGCGTCGACGTTTTTCGCCGCGTCGCCGATCATGCCGCGCACCGCCGTACAAAGGCTGTTCCGCACCTTGTCATCCTCCAGTTGGCGAAGAAGCAGCCCCTTCCAGTCGTAACGCTCCGCAAGTCCAAAGAGCTCCCGCCGCGAAAAGAATTCGCGCTGCACCAGCTTTGCTGCCGCATCCATGAATTCTGCCCGTCGTCTCGGCAAGAGCGCCGTATGCCATGGAAATCCCAACGGCTTTTCAAACAGCGCCGTCACCGCAAACCAGTCCGCCACGCCGCCGACCAGCGCCGCCTCGGCGCAAAAAAGCGCGCAGCGCGCGAAAACGCTCCCCGGAAACGAAAGATACAGGCACAGCGTGAAAACGAACAGCACCGCCGCAAAAAGCAGCGTCTTATCCGCTTTGTTCCATTCAGACCACGGCATTAGGCCCACGCCCTTTCCGCCGCCATTGTCAAAAGATACAGGAGCATTCCGACCACGGAGCCGACCACAGCTCCGTTGATACGGATCATCTGCAGATCGTCCTCTACGCGCGATTCCACCAGCTCCACCAATTCGTCGTCCGTCATTTTCGCCAGCTGCCGCTCCATCATCTGCGGCAGTTCTGCGTGATGTACGGCAAGCAGATTGTCAAACCAACGAAGAACCCAGGCGTTGAAGCTCGCTCTTGCCTCAGCGTCCGACAAAAAGCTCTCTATGCGGCGTTCCAGATAGGCGCGCAATTTCTGCCGCCAGGACAGCAGGCAATTCTTCCGCAAAAGCTCCAGCCCTTGCGTCAGTCTGCCCGCGACATCCGCAGTCTCCACCTGCTCATTCTGCCAGCGACGCACTGCCGCCGCCAACTGCTCCCGCCGTTCGCCGCCCCGCAGGAAGGCGTCCAGCCATTCCGAAAATCGCGCGTAAAGCTCACCCTCACCGGCTTCCAGTTCTCCCGTCCACGTCTCCACGTATTCGTTCAGCCGTGCGAGCAGCCTCTCGTCCGAAAGCTCTTCCATATCAAAAAGCGACGCGCGCATTGTCTTGTCGCCAATATAGGCTTCCCGGATATTTCCGATGGAGGCGAGCAGCATTGACTGCAGTTCCTCGTCTCCCCAGACCCTTCGTGCGATTGGAGCCAATGCGTGAAGTATGCGTTCCCGCGTCTTGGGCGACAGCGCCGACGCCAACGCGTCGTCCGCCATCTCGTCCAGCCGTATATCCGAAAACACGCGGCGAATCGAAGGCTCCAACACCGCCGCGACAGATCGCATATCGAGCGTTTCCATGCCGCGCGTAAACGCCGCGTCCGCCAGCGCATACAGACGTTCGCGCCCTCCACGTTCCACAAGATATTTCGCCAGCATTTCCGAGAAATCCTGCCCAGAAAGACTTTCCATCACGTGCTCCCGGCTCAGGAGATCGCTGCCGGAAAACTCGGCCAGCGCGCGCATAATGCGCGGACGATTGCGCCGCAAAATCTCCGTCCGATACGAAATCCCCAACGGCTTTCGGAAAATCGCCGTGACGGCAAACCAGTCCGCCAGGCCGCCGATAGTCGCCGCAAGACAGCCGTGCGCCAACAGTCCCGGCAGAAAGCCGCCCGTCGCGGACTCCAGCCAGCCGAAGCCGGCCGCTCCTACTGCGCTCGCCGCCAGTACCGCCGTCGCCAAGCCTCTCTTCTTCATTCGCGATGAACCGCCTTTCCTATACCCCGCGCTCGTTTGGATTCCAGATATATTTGTGCAGCTGCAGCTGCAGACGCCAGTCTCCGCAGCGTTCCGCCTTCATATACCCGACGACGTCCTTCGCCTCGATTTTGCCGAATACAGGCGAGATGTAAACCGGACAGTCGGGCTCATACTTTTCGCAGACCCGCCGCGCCGCCCGCAAATCCTCGACGCCGCCGACGACGAACTTCAGCACGTCCCTCCGGCGCAGCGTCCTGAAATTCCTGTCCAGCATAGAGGATTCCACGCCCGACGACGGGCATTTGTAGTCCAACGTCATAAAAACGTGCGGATATCCATGATACGGCGTTACATCCATGCTGCCGTTCGTCTCGATATTGACGGAATGATCTCCCAGCGCTTCCAACAGGCCGTGAATGTCCTGGCAAAGCGGCTCCCCGCCCGTAATCGTGACATTCTTCCAGCCCTCGACCGCCTCGGCGATTTCCTCTACGTGCATAAATCTTCCTTCGTCAAAAGCGTACGCCGTATCGCAATAGGAGCAGCGAAGGTTGCAGCCGGACAGGCGGATAAACGCAGCGAGGCACCCGGCTCGTTTCCCCTCCCCGTCAATGCTGAAAAAAATCTCGTTGACCTTCAGTTCACTTTGCATAGACGGCTACGTTCCCTTCGCTTTCCTGCACGGAAACCTCCACGCAGTGCGGAATCCTCTCGCACAGCCAATAGGCGATATTCTCCGCCGTCGGATTGACCGGATTTCCTGTACGGCCTTCGTTCAGGACCTCGTTGATACTCGCGTGATCCAGCCGGTTCACGATTTCCTTGACCTTGGTGAAATCGACGACCATGCCGTTCTCATCCAGCGTCTCAGACTGACACTTGATGATGATGATCCAGTTGTGTCCGTGCCAAAGCTGGCATTTGCTTTCATAGGGAAGCGACAGCTGATGCGCGCCCGAAATTTCAATGCGTTTTGTAACCGTAAACATTTTACCCCTCCATCGCCGGATCGCTGACGCCGTTCGCCGCAAAGGCCTTCGCCCTGTCTATGCACGTTCCGCATTTCCCGCAGGGCTTTTCCTTTCCCTCGTAGCAGCTCCATGTGAATCGATAGGGAGCGCCCAATTCCAGCCCGATGGCAACGACGTCCGCCTTCGTCTTATGAATAAACGGCGCAGCCAAAGTACAGACATGACCGCTGCCTTCGTAAATTGCCGTTTTCATGGCCTCGAAAAATTCCGGCGTGCAGTCCGGATATGCGCTACCCGCCGCGTCATCGGCATGCGCCCCGTAAATAATCGTTTCCGCGCCCACGCTGCCCGCCGTCGCTGCCGCGAAGGAAAGAAACACTCCATTGCGAAACGGGACGTATGTGTCGACGGTTCCCGAACCGCCCCGGCCGGCAAGCTGCTCAGCGTAAGACTCATGCGGAACCGCTTTTTCGCTGGAAGCCAGCAGCGAAGAATCGCTGAACGCGAAGGCCGCAGAAAAATCCTGCTCGACGTGCCGGACTCCGTAAAAAGCGGCGACCTTTCTCGCCGCCTCAATCTCTTTGGCGTGCTTCTGCCCATAATAGGAAGTCAGCGCCATCACCTGATCGGCGCCGTATCGCCTGACAGCGACGGCGAGGCACGTCGTAGAGTCGACGCCCCCGCTCAGCAAAACAACGGCTTTCATTTTCCTGCTCCTTATCGATCAAAGACCATCCAATATCAATTCGTTGCCCTTGCCTTAAGGAACCACTGAATAAGTCCCTCCGCGCCTCTGCCGGGTCTTTTTCCGCCTGTCGTTGTCAAATCCCTCTCGACGTAGCGATGCTACGCCTTCGAGGGCTTTTCCTAGACAGTCGAAAAAATCCCTCGACAGATGCACGAATTGACTTAATCAGTGTTTCCTTAAAAATGCGTATCTATATGAAATCATAAATCATCGGCGAAAGCAAGCCTTCGTTAAGAGAAATCCCGGATCCTACAACTTGCACTTCCAACTCACGCCTTGTCTTTCCGTGTAATCAGAGATACAGTTTCGATATGGCACGAGGAAATGAAATAGATAGTCATTTCCCGTGCCTGTTCGCAAAATCGCGGTCAGGAATATATCCACGATTCTGCCTGTTCGCACTTTTGACTCCAGGAACATATTCACGGTTTTTAGGTTCGCAAGGAACATATCCACCGTTTTTTGCCCATTGGACGTTCGTGGGAACATGTCGACAAGCGGAACCCACATCACCCATAGACTCTGGTTTTCAGCTTGATAAACTCATCCGCAAATGTTCTTGCAGTAACTGAGTTTTTATCAATGCTAATTGTCTCGCGATTATAGTTGGCAGCATTTGTCCAGTTAAAAGTACCATGTACAACAGTCGCAAGATCAATTATGCAGAATTTGTCGTGCATGATATTCTTGTAGTACGACTGAATGTTAATCCGGTATGTTTCAAACTCATCTTCCAGCCTGAATGGAGCGTCGGTGTTTCTGTCATTATCATCTATAACTATCTGAACATTGACCCCTCGCTTCTTTCTTTCAACTAATGCGTCATAAAGAATCTTGTTAGTAAACCATGCCATAGCCACCCATATTGTATACTTGGCTTTCCGAATCTCCTCGAGGATCTGATTTTGAATATCGTCGAAGTGACTCTCCTGGCTTGTAAATTCAGATTCAGATACACGTCCCGGTTTAAACTCAACACCAAACAGTTCATACTCATAATCATCGTTTACCGGATAAATCTGCGATATCAATTTGGAAATGTAGTCCTTAAATTGAAGAGCCTCCGTTAGATCACCGGGCTCAAAAGTAAGATAAATATATTCCTGAAAGTGATTCCATTTTCTCCGTGTAAAGATTTCCGTTTTATCACACGATAGCGATGAGCGACTCAGCAGTTCTATTATTTTCGTCTTCTGTGGGTGATTGCCTCTTTTGATCATCTCAAGAAGAAGCGAGTGAAACTCTTTTTCAGTCATCCCATCACTCTCCCTTTTTCTTGTATGTCAGCTCCACATCATAGCCGAGCTCATCCATTATCTTCACGAAAGTCTTATTCACGATCTGCTCCCGGCCTTTTATGATGCGATTAACGTATGGGACGGAGACATCAAGTTTTTCAGCAATTTCGGTTTGTGAGATTCCGTCCTCGATACATCTCGTCTTAATATCCAGCTCTATATTGTTTAGAAGCATCACGCAGTCTCCCTTAAACTTTTAACCAATGACTTAAAAAGTATAGCACAGGAATGTGAACTTTTCTACCCTGCAAACGTAATAGGCGCTCCCGAAGGAGCGCCCGCGTGATGGCTCTGTTTACTTCTGGACCTCGGTCTCAAGGCCGCATTTGAATTCAAAGGCGAGGTGGTCGTCGTAGACCGTGATCCGCTCGATCAGCCTCCGGACCATGCCTTCGTCGTAATCCGTCACCGGCTCCTGACGCTCGTCCAGAAAGGCTTCGAGCTCGTCCAGCCGCTGCTTCATGGCCGTGCGGTTGGCGTCCTCCAGAAGAAGCGCCTGCTTTTCTTCCCGGAGCGCATCAATCTCGTCGGCCAGTTCCTCAAACCCCTGCTTGGCGTTGGCCTTCTTCAGGAGCTCCTTCTGTAGCTCCTCTGACCGTGCGTCGATTTCTGCCACCCGAGGGCTGTTGTTCTGAGCAAGCGCCCGGCCCATCGCCAGCCGCATGCCCGGCAGGAATTCATCCTTCTGCTCGATCATCTGGTTAAAAGCCGTGATGACTGCCGCGTGCAGATCCGTTTCGTACAGGGTGCGTGATGGGCAATCGATGCCGGACTTCCTTTTCTCCAGCCTGCTGACGCAGCGCCAGACCGGGACATGCTCGCCTTTCAGGTACCACTGTGTTCTCCGGTAAAGGTCGCCGCAATCGGAGCAGTAAATCAGATCCACCGCGACCATCGGCTTGGCGGCCTCCATCGCGGAGCGGATGTATTTGATGTTTCGCCTGCCCATCACGAACTTGCAGTACGCGACCGCAGCCAGGTATTCCATCAGCAGCTGCATCTGTTCATCGGACAGCCCGTTCATGGCCCGTTTCCCACCGGAGAGCGCATACAATGAGCGTGATGTACAGGTGGAAATGCAGATACAGGAGCGGCTGAAGAATTACCCGGTCCCGGACTTCGTATGGGATGAGTATCACCTCGATCAGGAAATCAACGATCCCGGCATCATGATTGACCAGCAGATGGTCGCGCAGGCGCTGCGGATCGACGAACTGTCAAAGGCTGACCTGACCGCCAGAATGCAAAAAAGGACCGGGCTGGACAATCCCAACTCGGTCGTACAGATGAAAGATTATTTGACTCAGAACGGCATGGAGGTGGACAGCCTCGGGAAGAAGGACGTCGCCGCCATGATCAAAACCGCACCGGAGGATCTGGCGGAGGTGCTCTCGCTCCGGCTGCAGCTCGCCAAGAGCTCCGTCAGGAAATACCAGGCGATGCAGAACGCGGTCTGCGCCGATGGTCGGTGCCACGGCATGTTCCAGTTTTACGGTGCCAACCGCAGTGGCCGCTGGGCCGGGAGGCTGATCCAGCTACAAAATTTGCCGCAAAACCACATGGACGATCTGGAGCAGGCACGGGATTTGGTGAAGGCAGGTGACTACGAAATGATGGATATGCTATACGTCAGCGTGCCGGGTGTGCTCTCTGAACTGATCCGGACAGCCTTCATCCCGCGTCCGGGATACAAGTTCATCGTCTCCGATTTCAGCGCGATCGAGGCAAGGGTCCTGAGCCACCTCGCCGGGGAGGAGTGGCGGACTGAGGTCTTCCGTAAAGGCCGGGACATTTACTGCGAAAGCGCTAGCAGGATGTTTGGGTGCGTCGTCGAGAAACACGGCCAGAACAGCCACCTCCGGCAAAAAGGCAAGATCGCCGAACTGGCCCTCGGCTATGGCGGCAGCACCGGTGCCCTCAAAGCGATGGGGGCTCTCGACATGGGCCTGACCGAAGACGAGCTCCAGCCTCTGGTGGATATGTGGCGCAGCAGTAATCCGAAGATCACTGCGTTCTGGTGGGCTGTCGATGCCGCAGTGAAGGACGCAATCAAGCAACGGACCCAGACCCAGGTCGGTGACATCACCTTTGTAATGAAGAACGGGATGCTGTTTATCACGTTACCGTCCGGACGCAGGCTTTCCTACGTGAAACCCCGGATCGGTGAGAACCCTTTCGGAGGTGAGTCCGTCACCTACATGGGGATCGACGCCCAGAAGAAATGGAGCCGGATCGAAAGTTACGGCCCGAAATTCGTCGAAAACGTCGTGCAGGCCGTCAGCCGGGACATCCTGGCTCACGCCATGCAGACGCTGAGCTACTGCCAGATCGTCGGACACGTGCATGACGAGCTCATCATCGAATGCAGTCCGGGAGTATCGCTGGATGCGGTCTGCGAACAGATGGGAAGAACCCCTCCGTGGATACCAGGCATCGAGCTCCGGGCCGATGGGTACGAGTGCGGGTTTTATCAGAAACAATAAAAAACGGGCAGCGCCTACCGTAGTGGTAAGTGCTGCCCTTCGCTTTAATTCTTGTATCCAAAATGCTCACGGACCTTTTTGTGAGTGCTCTGATCGGAAAGCTGATATGCGACCATAGGGACCGAGGTCATGCCCTTTTCCCAATAGCCATCACTCTGATCCTGAACGTAGCTCTTCCAGTCTACACGGATGAATATTTCTTTGTCTTCATCCAACTTAGCCCTGTAAGAAGGTTCAACCCAAGGAACGTCTGAGATTGGCACCTCAGCGCCGTCGACGGAAACTGTGAATTGCTTCATAGGCACCGCTGCCGCTGTGCATTCACCAATGCCGACAAATCCTGCTCCAGCGATGTGACAATACACGATATCTCCATCTTGAATATTCTTCAGGAACTTGCCAGTGCCGCCGATGTTCGCAGAGAGAAAACCGTACTTCAGTGCATCCGGCCAGCTCTTTTCATAATACTCAACCGTGAATTCACGAGCCTTTTCGCTCTTAAAGAAATCTTTCTCTGCTTCTTCTTCCCAGCCACCAGCAATCTCCTTAATGGTATCCGGGTCCCAAATATCAGCTGCCATCTGCAGATAGATGTTGGCGCGGTCCGAAATGCTGTCTTTTGTGAACTTCGGGATCGGAGCGAATCCGTACTCTTTCGCCACTGCTAAGAACTGCGGATTGCTTCCGTAGGCTGTTCCATTCAAAGCCTGCGCCAGAACATTATCCCCGGCATATTTGACGACCTTCTCCTGATACTTCATTGCCTGATAGCTACGATTCTTATCCCGCGTCAGAATAATCAGGTTGCCGATCATCTGCCTGCTGGTCTGGAAATCATCAGCATTCTGGAATTCATCACTGTAATTGGCATAATCATCCGGCAGGATGTGTTCAATGTCATAGGTATTGCCCTTCCGTTTCCGATCCACGTAAATATCGAACTGTGACGGGTTACCCATCCTCACGTTCACGTAAGAAGTAAACCGGGCAAGCAGGTGCAGCATATACCTGCCGGAGAACTGATTCAGGCTGAACTTCGTGATGGCGTCAACACTGGCATCCATCCGGCGAAGGGCTCTGACCAGTACCATTCCAATCGACCTGCAGTCCTGATTTCGGATATCTTTCATTACGCGGAACAGCAGGTACTTGTTCGTGTTCCAGTTGACCTTTCGGAAATTGAAGATACGGATCGATGCGAAGATATCGACAAACTTCGACACCATCTGGATCTTCCGCTTTGCATCCTCATCAGAATCATCACTGCGGATCGCCGCAATAATGAGCATGTTCTGATAATTCAGATCCCGATTGGCATTATAGAACACCTCTTCATAACCGGGTGTCAGGGTAATGCTGTATTCCTTCAGCTTCAGGTACAGATCCGTCACCTTGGACATTTCGGTCATGACGAGCGTTCTATAATCGCTCGACTTATTCAGGCCCATCTTGGCTTTCGCATTGCTGCGGACCCATGTATGGAACTTTTCACCCAGCAACTCGAAATCTTCATCACTGGCACCGCGCTTACCTTCACGAAGGGTGTCTGCGTATTTTGCACGGAGCCATGTGGAGATGAATTCCACATCCTCAGTGTTCACCACACCGCTGGTGTCGTAAGAGGAAGCACTCTTGATGCGGTTGATGTTATCCTGCCATCTGTGATTGACCGTGTAACGATCCATCTCAGCAATCTGCTGCATAACATACGCCTTCATCATCTCCGCGCTGTTCAGGCTCAAGCCACGATCATTCATGGTCAGGAAGATCGTGTGTGCTTCATCTTCGGATGGAGTGTCGATCTCAAGAAGCAGGACCTTTTCCTTTAGCCAGTAGATGAAATACTCCAGCGCCTCACCCTTGAGTTCGTCCGGGAACAGATCCGCAATGTCTCTGTACCGGTCCATCATGTTCTGAGCGCTCTCGTTGTCTGGCTGATAGGTCAGATCATTACCGATCAATGCGTGCAAACAGAGCTGCCGGTCGTCCACATCGATGTTGAAGCTCTTAGTGCCAAAATGATCATCATAGATCATGTCATCGAACTGAACGCTGCGGAATCCCTGCGGCGCCTGCTCCTTCTGCAGATTGTTCAGATAAATCAGCAAGAGCGTCAGGGACGTAAGACGCTGCTGGCCATCAATGATCTTGTTGGGAGAGCCACCGGTGCAGATGATACAGCCCATGTAATAATATCCGTAGTTCATGACCTCCAGCGGGGTATCATGATCGTTCGGATCGTAAAACTCCTCAAAAGTATCCTGAAAGTCAGAAATCATCTGCTCGATCTGCTTTCGGCCCCAGCGATACTCACGCTGAAATACATCGACGGTGAAGCGCCGGTGCGACAGGATTTTTGTAAGTGTATCAGTTTTGTCAATCTTGTTCACGCTGCCACCTCATTACTCTCCATCGTCTTTCTTTGTACCATATTGTGCTGGTTCCTCGGCTACCATCCCCAACGGGGGAGCCGAGAAATCGTAATACGTGACTTCCTTTTCTTCCTCGGGCTTCTTTTCAGGATTAGCCACAAAGGTCTGATTTCCGATTCCGAAATACTTCTCAAAGAAAGCCTTCAGCTTATCAATTACCGTTTGCTTCTTTGCCGCCCGTCCGGAGCCTCCAAACCGAGATACCGGAGGCATGATCTTATCGATATCTGTGCCGGTGTTTTTTACTTCGCCATCCCGGAACGCGTTCTCCAAGAATTCTCTTGTCTCTGCAGGTTTCAGCCGTTCTTCCTGAATGATGGTATTCAGGTCCTCTTCGCGTTGCCGGACGACATAGTCGTTCCATTCCGTCATCACATCGTCTACATCATTTATGCCAGCAATGAATGTTTCAATCAGGGCTTTCTTGCTTCGCAGATCCGGGCTGGCATCAATGGCCTTCCGAATTGAAATCAAGACCTCTTTATCTTCACAGTGCGTATCGTGATATTTCTTCACGAGCAGGAGAATGTAATCAATGTTAATCTCAATCTGCCGGATCAACTCAACTTCAAAGACCACATCGTCAGTGATATCGGCGCTCTCTCCACCAGGCTTGCGTTTACGCCACTCATCACGCAGATCCTGATAACGACCGAGGTAATCCTGAAGATCCCGTTCTGTAATGAGCTCTTTCCCTTTGAAATCATCAAAGGACAGAAGTAAGTTACGCATCCGGAGCAGTGCACCAAACAGAGCAATAAAGTCTTTCTGGTTCTGTTCTCCAATAATCTGCGGCTCCGTAAGCGGGAATTTTGCGCCGAGTTCCTCAATCATATCCACGTAGCCCGGCTTGTATGTACCATCGACGCTTTCGTATCCGTAGTAGTAGTCCTTAAAACTCTGCATCAAAACGATACCAGAAGCGTTCTTATCCCCAAACAGAGAGATTGCACTATCTACACGCTTTTGCAGATTACGGAAGCAAACAATATTGCCAAAGGTTTTTATGGAGTTCAGAATACGGTTCGTTCTGGAGAACGCCTGGATCAGCCCGTGCATCTTCAAGTTTTTATCCACCCATAGCGTGTTCAACGTGGTGGCATCAAAACCTGTCAGGAACATATTGACCACGATTAATAGATCCAGTTCTTTGTACTTCATACGAAGGGAGACGTCCTTGTAGTAATTCTGGAACTTATCGCTGGAAGTATCATAGTTCGTATGGAACATCTCGTTATAGTGTTTGATGGCCTTCTCGAGAAAATCTCTGGAATTTTGGTCCAGTGCACTGGTATCTTCAGAGTTTTCCTCATCCAGTATACCGTCAGTTTCTTCCTCATTGGCTCCATAGCTATATATTACTGCGATCTTCAGCTGCTTTGTGGGATCAGCATCCATCTGCTTGTGGAATTCATCATAATACAGCTTAGCCATCGGCACGGAGGCAACAGCAAAGATTGAATTGAAACCACTGATACGTTGCTTCTTTTTTATCTCTTCTACAGCACCGCGATCTGCCGATGCCACATCAGAGATGTTCATCAGTGTGTTATAAACATAGGTCTTATCACCGCGATAGGTCTTCTGATCAAAGTGTTCCAAGATATACTGCGTTACCAGTGAGATGCGCTTTGGAGCCATGAATGCCTTTTCACGATCGATATCCCAGACTTGTTCATCATCAATATCTGGGTCTGCCTCCATGGTTTTGATATAGTCTACTCGGAAAGGAAGCACATTCTTATCATTAATCGCATCGACGATAGTGTAAGTATGCAATTGGTCACCAAAGGTCTGTGCCGTCGTGAAGAAATGTGGATTCCTCACCGCACCGGCATTAGCAGCAAATATTGGTGTCCCGGTAAAGCCAAAGAGATGGTATTTCTTGAAGCTGTTAACTATAGCCTCATGCATATCTCCAAACTGACTACGGTGGCACTCATCAAAAATGATGACAACATGCTTGTCATACACCTTGTGAACAGGATTCTTCTTGATGAAAGTCGCCAGCTTCTGGATAGTGGTAATAATGATATGTGCTTTAGAATCTTCCAGCTGTCGCTTCAAAACAGCTGTAGAAGTGTTGCTGTTCGCGGCACCTTTCTCAAAGCGGTCATACTCTTTCATGGTCTGATAGTCCAGATCCTTTCGGTCGACCACAAAGAGCACCTTATCGATGTAAGGAAGATAAGATGCAAGGCGGGCGGTTTTGAAAGAAGTCAGCGTTTTGCCGGAACCAGTAGTGTGCCAGATATACCCGCCGCCTTCAACAGTTCCGTATTTCTTATAGTTATGCGCAACTTCAATCCGGTTTATAATTCGTTCCGTTGCCGTAATCTGATACGGACGCATGACCATGAGCATGTTTTCGGAGGTGAATATGCAGTATCGGGTCAGAATGCTGAGAATAGTATGCTTAGCAAAGAATGTTTTGGTAAAGTCAATCAAGTCCGGCAGCACGCGATTGTTAGCATCAGCCCAAAACGATGTGAATTCAAAGCTATTGCTGGTTTTTTCTTTCTTCGTCTTTCCGGAGTTGGCGTCCTTGATAGCGTTAAACCTGGTGCTGTTGGAGTAATACTTTGTATTTGTACCGTTGGAAATCACAAAGATCTGAACGTACTCAAACAAACCACATCCCGCCCAAAACGAATCTCGCTGGTAGCGGTTTATCTGGTTGAACGCCTCTCTGATTGCAACACCACGGCGCTTAAGTTCGATGTGGACCATCGGAAGCCCGTTTACAAGGATCGTCACGTCATAACGGTTATCGTACTTGGCTCCTTCACCTTGTGTGACGGTATACTGATTTATGACCTGTATCCGGTTATTGTGGATCGCCTGTCGGTCGATCAGTGTGATGTTTTTTGTAGAGCCATCATCACGCTTCAAAACTTGAACATTGTCTTCTTGCACTTTCCGTGTCTTTTCAACGATGTGATCATTGGGATTGGCAACGGACTCAACGAAGAAACGCTTCCACTCATCATCGGAAAACTTATAGTGGTTGAGCTCTTCCAGCTGCATACGAAGATTGGCAATCAGTTCCTGTTCCGTATGGATCGGTAGGTATGTATAACCCTGCTCACAGAGCATACGTATGAACTCTTGCTCCAAGGCTGCTTCACTTTGATAGCTGTCAGATCGGGCCTTCACCGGCTCGTATTCTGTTACAACGGTATTCTCACTTGTCTGGGCGACAATATTGAAATATGGCATTATAGTCACCTCATTCCTTGTATTCTATGATAAAGTACGGGCTCATACTGTGCCTTGATACCGAACTCAGAGTATTCCCAGACGATGTTACCAAGCACTTAGACATGATGTCCCTTGGTGCGGTCTCAAATGCTGTCACTTTAAACCACGTTTTGAACTTACTTGCTTTATCGCGATAGTATTCTGGAATGTCTGATAAAGGAGGGACTTCTTTTTGAACAGCCGAGACATGGGCCCAGTAGCGATCCGCTTTCCCACTACTTATAAGCAGTATTATCGTGTCCGACTGGTCATTCAACTCCTCGATAATGCGCGATGCGATAGGATTGCCCATTTTTCCATACCATACGTATCCCAGCCTGTCGATCAGTTGTTGGTGGGCTGCTACAGTTCCACAGTCCGGGGAGAAGTGTTCTCCAAATCGCAACGCTATCGTTTTCATTCCTACGCCTCCTCGAAAGCAAGTACCTTATCTCTATAATACTTGTATTGTTTGCCTCTTAATTCAACCTCTGTTGAGAGCTTCTCATTTATTTCTTTACACAATGAATCAATGCGGTCAAGAAGGTTGACAATATTATCTTGAACGTCAATGCTTGGTACAGGGATCTCCAATTCTGAAAGAGCTTTCTGGGAAATATTTGGCACCGATCCAACGCCTGCTAAAGCTCTTATTCTTGCCTGCAGTTCACCTTTTGATAACTGGTAGAATAGGTAACGCGGATTACATTTTATTTTTTTCAACACAACCAGCTGAGGGTTTAGTGTTGCTTTTTCTGGTAGCGAGTCAACAATAGCTACCTTGCCAACAGTTGATCCTGTCTTGCATAATATAATATCTCCTTCAGAAATCATTATTTCAGGAGACTCATAGTACTTATCCCATGTAATATACCGGCATCCATCAAATGATAGATGGTTTTCAATTATGTTTCCCGGGCTTAATGAAACAGCGCCATCACCTGCAGCAACAAAGTCTTTTTGGGTATATCCGCGAAAACCAATTCGTCCTTTAATAGTGCAAACATCACCAAGTTTAAGAGAAGGAACATCACCATTTAATTCTAATAAGCTATCCCGATAATGCTCATACTGCTGCTTTCTCTGAGCAATCTCCCTTGAGAGCTCTGAAGCAAGTTCCTGAGAATATAACGTAAACTTATCCAGTATTCTGACGATTTCATGTTGAACTCTCATTGGAGGAATGGGGAGCCTCGCTTTTCCGATACCTTCAGCAGAAATAGCACATATTTTCCCAGAAGAGACATATTTCTTTATTTGATTGTGGTAGTCGTCCGTTCTTAAACAATACGATATATATTGGGGATCGTTTTCCTGCGAAAAGATATAACATGCATCATGAACGGCAACTTTCTTATTACCAAGATAAGCTACCGCTATTCCAATATCTATATCATTTTCGCCTGCTCCAACAATGATTACGTCATTTTTCTTTGCATAACGCAGCTTCCCTGCCAGATCCTCTCGTACGAAGGATTTGGTGGATTCAGTATAAACACCATAATAGGTATATAATTCACCATAATGTATGCATGGTATTCCTGCATCCACAGCGTCTGCATGAACAAAACGTTTCCCTCTTGTGAGTGTTCCTAACTCACTGATTGGGATGTATGGAACACCCTCTGGACATAATTGGGAGATCAAATCATTCAAATAGCTCATTTAACCACCCCCATCAAGATGTCTTTAATAGTTCTTCCTGTTTCGTTCTTCCAAGCAATCAGCCCATTTGTGCTGCTGCCTGTAACAAAATTGGCAGCAGTAGAAGCGCTTTTAAAAGTAATATCCTTTTTCAAAGTTCGATTAACAACTATACCATCTCGAGCCTTTTCGATTGTTTTTGCACCTCGAAATTTCTCTGTATAGGCAATCTTTTCAGACAAAATAGATCCAGCCAATACAGTAAGCGCTTTCGTTATGGCGTCAAATTCTCCTGAAGCATTGATTCCACTTCTATCCCTAATCAGATATACCTTCATAGATTAACCTCCTGAATTACACCTACTCAATCTCGGATATTATTTGATCAATTGCATCTCGGAGTATTTGTTCTTTTGCAACAACCTCTTTTATTTCTGCATTGAGCTGGTTAATATCTATTATTTCTCTTGTGTCTTCAGGTTCCACATATGTACTAACCGAAAGATTATACCGTTGCTCCTTTATTTCGTCGTAAGAAATCAATTTGCAAAAATGATCTTTGTCCTCTCGTTTTGCAAAAGCATCAACTATATTCCTAATGTTTGCCTTCGTAAGCTTATTGTTGTTTGTAATCTTAATGCATTCATTCGATGCGTCTATGAATAGTACCTTGTTATCCGCTTTTCCCCGTTTCATTACCATAATACAAGTAGCAATGGAGGTACCGAAAAACAGATTGCTGGGCAATTGAATAATGCTGTCTACAAAATTATTATCAATCAAATACTTCCTTATTTTTTGTTCGGCACCTCCACGATACATAACACCCGGGAAGCAGACAATAGCCGCTGTACCGTTTGGAGCCAACCAGGAAAGAGCATGCATGATAAATGCCAGATCTGCTTTGCTCTTTGGTGCTAAAACACCTGCGGGAGCAAAGCGGGGGTCATTAATAAGCAGCGGATTATCATCACCAGCCCACTTGATAGAGTATGGTGGATTTGAAACAATCAATTCGAAAGGTTCATCGTCCCAGTGCTGAGGGTTTGTGAGAGTATCTTCACAGGCAACATCAAACTTATCAAAACCAACATCATGGAGGAACATGTTAATACGGCATAGGTTGTAGGTGGTAATATTAATTTCCTGACCGAAAAAACCAGTGATGACAGCATCTTTGCCAAGGACGCTAAGCGCTTTCAGTAGAAGGGAACCCGATCCACAGGCAGGATCATATACCTTATTTATTTTCTTTTTTCCAACAGTACCGAGTCGTGTAAGCAACTCTGAAACATCAGCAGGAGTGAAGAATTCACCTCCAGATTTACCTGCATTGGATGCGTACATCGTCATCAAATACTCATAAGCATCACCGAAAGCATCAATATCATGTTCATCGACAGAACCAAGACGCATAAGTGCAATACCATCGAGCAGCTTGGCGAGCCGTTCATTACGACGAGCGACCGTACTTCCGAGCTTGTTACTGTTCACATCGAAATCATCAAACAAGCCAGCGAAACTACTTTCTGACTGACTTCCTTTAGCAGACTCTTCGATGTGACGGAAAACACGCTCCAGCGTTTCGTTCAAATTTACATCCATACTGGCACGCGCCCGGACATTACAAAAAAGCTCGCTGGGTAGAATGAAAAAACCCTTTTCTTCAACAAGCCCTTCTCTGGCTTCTTCTGCATCAGCATCTGACATCCTGGCATAATCAAAATCAAGGTTTCCAGCAGCCTGTTCGCCCCGATTAATGTAATTTGTCAGGTTTTCCGAGATATACCGATAGAACATGGTTCCCAGAACATAGTTCTTAAAGTCCCATCCGTCGACAGCGCCTCGGAGTTCATCGGCGATAGCCCATATTGCGCGGTGGAGTTCCTCCCGCTCTTGTTCTTTTTTATTATCAGCCATGTCTTTCCCTCCGTATGATTACTTATCAGCATCGGCGCTCTTGCCGCTTGCGATCCACTCATCAATTTCAGATAGTTTGAATTTGTACTGCCTACCGACCTTATAATACGGGATCGTTTCCTTCTTGACCCAAGCTCGGATAGTATCCTTGCTCACGCCAATATGGTTAGCAATTTCTTCTACGCTATACAATCTTTCGGTTTCAGCCATGTTCTTCCTCCTCCAGGTTTCATCAAGTATCAGAAATCATCGTCTTCCAAATTATCGCTGTCCTTATACTTGTCTTTCAGTTCCAGATAATATTGCGCCAAACGATGGTACATCTGTTTTAATTCTGATTTTTCGTCCTCCAGCAGAATCTTTATGCGAGCATACTTCTCCGGCTCATCTATAATACGAGAAACATCTACAGAGAAGTCGTGTCCTATCTCCAGGGGATTGCCATTCTCATCTTTATCGGAAAAATCAAATAGTGCGCTCTTTTCGAACCTTGTCCTGTCTCTGAAAAACTCTGTCGGCATCGCCAGAACTGAAAGTCTACGCCTCTCATCCTTCTTTTTCTTCGGCATCTCTTGTGCGAGATAGACGCTTATTTGAAATTCAGGATAATTGACGGGCTCCCCATTAAAGTCCTTTATGAATTCAGCCTGAATTCCGAGGATGCTCAGCATCTTGGTCAGAATTACAGTGGATGGTGCATTTATCAGATCGCCGCGTCCTTCGATACTAAAGCCTTTGTAATACTTTTCGATTACATCTCTCTCAAAAATCGTATAGCCAATGTCGGCGAATCCATACTTCAAGAAGATCCAATAGGATTTTTCTTTATCCGGCTCAGAATAGATTTCATCAAGAAGCGGGAGGAAGATAAAGCGCTCAACTTTATCTGATGCCAGCTCATACAACATGTTGAAGGCTTCACTCTCGTCATACCTGGTCTGCATGGGCTTCCGAAGCGAAAGCCCCAGTTTGATCATTGTAGTATCATCTTGTCGGGAATAGTACTCGGCAAAGAAGTATTCTTGGAATGATCGATGAAGGAAATGAATACGTTGGGCCTCCTCGTACATAAGGCATGAGCTGTGAAGGGCATCAAACTTAAAATTATCCACCTTCATCAATGTGGCATCGAGCTTCTCTGTGCTGTGGAGAATACCAAAGTAATACTTGAACTTATCGTCGTCGAACTCGTAATCGCCTTTACGGTAGGACCTGGCACAGAACTCGGCAAACACATCCGTAAAATCCGAGGTGTCTTTCACACTGCGGAACGCTCTTGTAAGCGTCAGTTTATCGCCATCATGCTTCTGGAGCAGTGTTTCATAGGCCTGCTTATAGAACTTGTGCTGTTTCTCCGGAACATCAGTGAAGATCCTGAAGTTCATGTACATCAGGGTAAGAAGTAGCGGATTGGTGGCAAACTCAGCGTGAGACTTGAACAGATCATCTTTCAGCCGCTGTTTGAATCGTTCCTTCAGTCTGGTTTCTTCTTCATGATATTTCAGCTTATCAACCAGTTCGAGTGCCTGCTCATGAGAGAAGCGCTCCATCCACAGAATCCTGTATCTGGACAGGCCTACGAAGGATGCAAATCGGCGCGTTGAAATGACGATCTGATTATTGGGATACTGGTCGGTAAAGTAATCAAGCTGAGACAAAAATGCCTTCATGTCCGTGGCCTTAATCTCATCAAGGCCATCGAGCAGCAACTGGCATTTCCCCTGAAGCAACAGTTTGTTTACAAGGGTCTTATCCACAGATGCATCAAACCGTTTGATTGACCGCACGATAAGATCAAAAAGGTCATCGGTCTCAACACCATACTCGCGAAGAATCACCATCACCGGGAGCAGTCCCGTGGTTTTATACTGCTTAATCGACTCTAAGAAGAGGTGTCGCATCATCATCGATTTTCCGATGCCACCCATTCCAACGAGCAGACAGTATCGAGCTTTTTCCAGAATCTTCTCTAAAGTGACATTCTCTATCACCTTATCGGAGGAGGTCATTCTCTTCCGGAAATAGTATTCCTCGGTACGGATCGTATTACATACGAAGAATTCATCAAAGGGACGTTCCTCATTCGAGTAGAGGAGCGTCTTTAGTTTTGAAAACTTATCATAGGATTTTTCCACATATTCCGGGAACTCTTCCGGAACGGAAGCACTATGGTAAGCCGAAGCAACGACCTCATCACCTTCACCGCTTCCGGCGCAGATCGATTTGAACTGTTCAGCCAGAGTGGTGACAAAAACATATTTGTCCGGCTCCGTGCCCTTCGACACGGTTATCCCATACGCAGAGAACATGCGAGGGAGCGCCTTGTCGTTTATTTTTGCTGCAAGAGCCTTTGTGAAGCCTATCTCATCAAACGAATCTGATATTTCTGACCAGAGTTCCGGCGCAATATTCCTGTCACCTGTAAACCATTTTCTGTAGGTGTCATCTGAATGCACCAAAAATTCATCAGCCTTTGTCCCGAGCGCAGCCCTGACGAAAAATTCACCTATCTTCTTCTGAGACGTCAGTCCTTTTAAGCCACAGAGGCCATGCTCTCGAGCGTAGAATGGGGCGCAAAAATCGCAGTATTTCAATTTCTATCTCCTCTCAGAACGGGAGTTTTTTCTTTGTCCGTCTTGTCCGTGAATGTCCTATGCATGTCCGCGATTGTCCTCTTTGCGGTCACCGAAAACTTGGATCAGTTTCCCTATACTGAAAACGTGATTTGAAGCAGACATGGCCAAGAGAGGTGGTGAGCAAGAGGGATTCCGAATTTGGCCTTAATCAGCTCAAACACGGCTTATTCCCACTCATTATACATCGTTCCAACTCAGAATTCAACAAATAGATTATGAACGCTGTATTACAGAGCTGTTGCTAAAGATCACCGTCCCGGGCATGACGTGAAAGTGCCTGCCGGATCTGCGGCTTCCCTCAAAGGCCACGAGGGATGTTTCGCAGTCACAGTGAAGGCGTAGGACAAAAGACTGGAGCCAGCAAGCGAACTGCTGGTCACCTTCGAGAAACGGGGACATCCCCACGAGGTGACCGAATGAGAATACTGGCGAGCCATACAGGTTGTCTCCGTTTCGCAATTCCGAACGGAGGACAATCTAAATGGCAAGATTTGAGAAGGCTCAGCTTGAGGCCGAATTCAAGCACAACACCAGCATCGGACCGAACGGAGAAATCCTGTTCGATGCGCCGATCGAAATCAAGGATCAGGCAGATCTCGACAACTATGGCATCACCTGGAGTGACTGCCGGACGCTCAACTTCCACGGCAGCGACAGGGTGACGGTCTTCTTCTTCAAAACGGAGAACCGCGCCTTTGCTGAGTACCAGTGGAGCTATCTGGACACACAGCACTCTCGTGGTTATGCCAGCGTCAGATGCATGATCCCCGGCAA